>NZ_VIGO01000017.1:0-18112 GCF_009299785.1 Brevibacterium sp. CFH 10365
GGGGCAACAAGATCCTCAAACGAGCACTGTTCTTGTCCGCGTTCGCTGCGTTGAAGGACCCGTTGTCGAAGGCCTATTACGACAAGAAACGTGCCGAGCATAAGAAACACAATCAAGCACTGATCGCATTAGCCAGAAGGCGCTGCAACGTGCTGTACGCGATGCTTCGCGATGGCGCCTACTTCCACGCACCCGAGCAGGTGACTGCGGCCTGAACCGTCCGTAGCGAAGTACCTGATCAGTCTGGGAGAAGGACCCCGGACCNTCACCCCTTGACTTAAAACATAGGGGCACCCCCTTATCCACGGGGTTGGAGCATGCGGACACCCGAAACAACCGTCCGGAGCCCCGGGAGACGCACGGACCAATCCAGAAAGCAAGAGCGGTTGTCGATCATAGACCTTGGTGACCTGATGGGCGCACTCCCAGCCTGCCGCTCATTGGTAACGGTCGCGCCGGTGCGCCTGCGCGGGCAGGCCGCCGGGTGATGCAAAGGGACCATACACATCACCCGACAGCTGCGGTCTCCGCCTTCGTTCCGCCCCTCCCTCGATCTCGTCTCGGCCCGCACCGAGGCGACAGCATTGATCCGCGCGAGCTGTTCCGATCAGATCCCGGCCCGATCGGCGATCGACCCATCGACGAACTCGGTATAGTTCAAAGGCCCCTCGATGAGGTGGCCCGCGACGATTCCCTGCTGCCACCGTGCATAGGATTCCGGATTGATCCGGGCGGTCTCCCACATGCCCCAGGCTCGCAGCTCATCGACGTGGGCAACGAGATCGGCCGGATTCGCCTTCGGGAACGTTCTTTCGAGGAATCCGGAGATCTCGGAGGCCTCGTGCGCCTTCAACCATTGGGTAGCCCGGTCGAGTGCACGAACGAAACCCACCTTGGCGTCGGCCGAGGGGCCGTTCGCCGGGTCACTGTAGTACACGCTCCAGGGAACGGGACTACCGGACTCTGCAAGGCAAGTGACGATATGCCCGGCCCCTTGACGTTTGAGTCGGGTTGCAGTCACCGGATCGATGAGAAGGTAGTCTCCCATCCCTCCGGTGAAGAGCTCAGCAAGCATCGCTCCGGAGAGATCCTGGACGAAATCCACGGCGTCGACGTCGACTCCGGCCTCACGCATGACGAACTTGAGGAAGATCCCGGGGCTCGAACCGTTGCTGCCGGGCATGAGGACCGTCGTCCCTTCGGTCTTCATGTAGTCGAATTCTTGGTCAGGCACATGGGCCATGAGCACGAGTGGGCAACGGGCGGACACCTGCGCGAAGGGTTCGTAGACGTGCCCGCGGTCGCGGTACATCGAGGGCACCCAGATGCCGCCCAAAGCCGCCTGCGAATCACCGCTGTTGATCTCATCGAGGACGAGTGTCCAGGGATCAGGGACGATCGCATCGACGCTCAACCCCTCCTCCTCGAAGTATCCGAACTCCACCCCGAGGTACTCGGGCAGGTAGTTGACGCTATGACCGGTGGCTGCGATTCGGAATTTCTCCATGGGTGTTTCTCCTTATCTTCTGTGGTGTGGTTGCTGAGTTTGTCCGCGAGGGACTCGTCAGCGATATGGTCCCCGACGGTGGGCCCGTCGGCGGTGAGATCAGTGTTGGTCTTCGGTACGGGGTTCACCGGCCGGGTTGTCCGCCTCCTCATTGAGTTCTTCGAGACTCAGCCCGGCCGTTTCCGGGCCGAACCGGGAGGCCAGCAGGGCGAGGAGATAGAGCGCGCCGACGGTGGCGAAGATAGCCGAAAGTCCCCAGGCGTCGAAGATGAACCCGGCGACGGGCGTCATGATCACGGCTCCGAGTCCGCCGATGGATTTGACGACCCCGGTGCCGAAGCCACGGATACGGGTGGGAAACAATTCGGGAAGCCACGCCCAGACAGTGGTGTTGAGCATGAGGATGAAGAACTGGAACAGCGCACCCAGCCCCAGCACCGCGGGTGTCGTCGTCGCAAAGATGCCGAAGGCGATTGCTGAACAGGCAGCACCGATTGTGCTCAACGCGATCACGGACCTCCGTTTGAACCTCGAACCGATGACTGCGGCAGTGAGCGCGCCGAGGAGGCTGCCGGCCTGCATCACCGCCGTGTAACCGACGCCGGCGACGATGCTGAAGCCTTGAGACACGAGGATCGTGGGCATGAGGGTGAGGATCGAGATCTGCCCGGCCGTGAGCATGAAATAGGTGGTGGAAACCGCGATCGAACGACGGCGCAGTCGGGCGGAGAAGATCTCGGAGATACGCACTTTCTCCGGGCTCAGCCCGATGGCCCCAGGCTTCTCGATGAAGCGCGTCACCGGTATTGACCTGCCCCGTGGAACGAGTCGTCCGTTTTTGAGAATGGTCAGGGTCCGGTTGCATTCGTCTATGCGGCCCTTCGCCAGGAGATAGCGCGGGGTTTCGGGCAGGTAGCGCCGGAAGACGACGATGAGCACGACTGGCAGCACGAGGAACCCGAACAGCCATCTCCAGGTGTTCTCCGAGGAGCCGAGCAGATGAGCGAGGCTTCCGAAGATGAGCATCCCGTAGAGCGGGGCGAGGAAGTTGCCGATGCCACCTCCGGCTACGTTGAGGGTGGAGACTGCGGCGGCACGGAAACGGGTCGGGCTGAACTCGGCGAGCATCGTGATCGCCGTGGCCAGTTCCCCGCCGAGCCCCACACCAACGATTGTGCGGAAGACGAGCAGGAGACCGAAATTCGGTGCCAATGCGCAGAGCAGGGCTCCGCAGGCGTAGACGAGGAGGTTGATGGCGAGGACATTTCTGCGCCCGAAGCGATCGGCCAGCGCTCCGGAGACGATTCCGCCGACGGTCATCGCGAAGAAGGTCGCCGAGTTGAGGAGGCCGATCTGTCCGGCTCCGATGCCCCAGCTCTCCTGCAGCGCAGGACCGACGAGTCCGACAGCGTTCTGTTCGATGACGTCGAAGAAGACACCGAACACGACGAGGAGGAGGATGAGTTTATGGGAGCGTGTGAATCCCATGGTGTCGATGGTGTCCGCGAGTGTGCGGCTGGCGCGAAGCCCTTCGGGCTTGCTTCGGTCGGGTTGTGAGGAGGTGAACGTCATTGTTGCTCTCCGATCTGCAGAGGGTGAAGGAGGCGGCTGTGCCTCTCTCGGGAGGGCTGGGGCGCACATCCGCTGGTCGTGCGCCCCAGCCGGCAGGGCTCGGCGGATGAGCCTCAGTCGGTGATTCGGAAGGTTTCGAGCGGGGTGTGGCAGCTGAGGTTCTCGAACCCGTCCTCGGTGACGAGATAGCAGTCGCCGATGTTCGCACCGGACTTGAGAGGATCGAGCCATTGAGCGTGGAGGACCATCACCATGCCCGGTTCGAGGACATCGGTGTTGTGTGAGGTGACGTTGAACTTGAAAGCGGCGATTCCGTCTTTCCCGATCGAATGGCCGAGGTTCGGGTTGTGCGGACCTGCGACAGGCGGGTAGACGTGCATGAGGCGGCGACCCTGCTGCTCGTAGTCGACGTCCTCAACGTATTCATCGGGGATCCGGCGAGCCGAACCATCGTCCATCGGTGCCCAGTTGTACGGCATCGTCGCCGTCTCGGTGCTCTGCAGGTAACCATGCTCAAGGTAAGTGCCGAAGGCGGCTTCGTGAAGTTCGCTCACCTGCACTCCCGGGGCGATGAGTGCGGATGCACGTTCGACCGCCTCGGTGCACATGGCCAGAGTCTCCTCCTGCACGGAGGCCACCTCCCCCACCGCCATCATGCGCGCCGTCTGAGCGGTGTATCCGTGGTAGGGGATGGCGGAGAAGTAGAAATTCACGAGGTCGCCGTCTCTCAGGTGGTGTCCGTAGGGCTTACCGCAGTGGGTGCCCCACTGGTTGACACCGATCTGATACCCGTCGCCGGATTCCCCGCCTCGAGCCAATTGTGCGAAGGTCACGGCGGCGTAGAGCTCGAAGTCGCTGACACCACGTGCGGCGACGTGGCAGGCGGCCTGGTAGCCGATGTCGATGAGCTGCGCGGAGGTGCGAATCTGGGCCTGTTCCGCCTCGGTCCTCACCCGCTGCATGCGCAGAATGACATCGGTGCAGTCACGGAAGCCCGCCCCTGGCAGGCCCGCACTCAAGCTCGCCCAGAGTCCACCGGAGGAGGCATCGCCGATCGTTCCACATTGCGCGCGTTCGAAGCCGAGGTCCTTGAGCAGACCGATGGTGTCTGCGACGAGTTGCGCACTCGAACGCCCGGGGCGTCCGGCGTATTCGCGGCCGAAGGCGCCGACCTGCCAAATCGCTTCGACGCCGATCGGCTCTCCCGGGGGCGGCAGCAGAACGGATTCCGTGAAGAATGAGAGCAGGTGGATGCCCTGCGCGGGGTCAGTGGGGATGACGAGGACGCCCTCGCGGGGCCAGTCGCAGGCGTAGCGGAGGAAGCCGTTGGTGGTCGTGTATCGTCCGGCTCCGCCGGCGTGGATGAGCACGAGATCGTCACCGGCGACCATTGCCTCACGACGGATGCGGCGCAAACGGTCGGCGAATTCGTCTTCGGCGATCGGTGGAGCCGGTTCGAAGTCGAAGTCGGGTTCGAATCCGGTCAAGAGATTTTCGTAGCGTGCTGAGTTCACCAGCGGGTCCTTCCTAGTCGGGGACTGTCATGTCGTCAATGTTGTTTGTTGGCACGGTAGTTCGTCGTCACTGTCGCTCTTCTCCCTCGCCTGCCGGCGGGGAGCGGAGCTTTGAGAATTGTCAGCTCATGGTTTCTCCTTTCAGCTCGTTGACCTCCTCGAGGGACCGGCCTCGGGTCTCCGGCATCGTGCGGGAAGCGATGAAGGCGATCGCAAGGAATACGGAGATCATCACGAAGATCGGGACGAGTCCTGCCGCGTCGAAGATCGCACCGGCCACGGGCGGCATGATCACTGCCCCGAGCGTGCCCACCGATTTCGCCGCACCGACGCCGAAGGCGCGGATCCGGGTGGGGAACACCTCGGGATACCAGGCGTAGAGGGTGGTGCTGAGCAGGATCATGAAGAACTGCAGGACACTGCCGAAGATGAGGACCAGGGTGAGCGTTCCGAACAGTGTGCCGAAGGCGATCGCGGAGAGTGCCGCTCCGAGAAGGGCGATGCCGATGACCGTCCGTCGATTGACATAGCGGCCGAGCACGGTCGCGGCCACAGCGCCGAGGACACTGCCGGACTGCATGACCGCCGTGTAGCCGATGCTTCCGATGACGGTGTAGCCCTGGTGGACGAGGATGGTGGGCATGAGGACGAGGATCGAGGTCTGGCCGCCGATCTGCGCAAAGGTCATGATCGTCAGGGCGATTGCGCGGGAGCGCCAGGGGCGGGCGAGGAGCTCCGAGAGTCGGATTCGTTCGCGGCGAAGGCTCATGCGCGCGTCCGTGTCGAAGAACTGTTCGGACTCGATCTCCTTGGTGCGGGGAACGAGCCTGCCTTGTTTGAGCAGGGTGAGCGATCGGTTGCATTCGTCGATGCGCCCTCGAGAGAGGAGGAAGCGCGGTGTTTCGGGCATGTAGCGGCGGAACACCGCGACGAGGAGGACTGGGAGGACGAGGAATGCGAACACCCAGCGCCAGCTGTCGGTGCCTGCTGCGATGAGCATCGCCCAGGGTCCGAGCACGAGCATCCCGTAGAGCGGGGCGAGGAGATTGCCCAGTCCCCCTCCCGCGATGTTCATCCCGGCGACCGCGCTGCCTCGGTGCTTCGTCGGACTGTATTCCGACATGATCGTGATCGCGGAGCTCAGCTCCCCGCCGAGGCCGAATCCGACGAGGGCGCGTGCCGCCAGCAGGAGGCCGTAGTTCGGTGCGAGTGCGCAGAGAAGTGCGCCCGCGCCGTAGATGAAGAAGTTGATCGTCAGCATCGTTTTACGCCCGTAGCGGTCAGCGAGGACTCCCGAGAGCAGCCCGCCGATCATCATCGTGAAGAACGTCGTCGAGGTGAGTAGTGCGATCTGGCTGGTGCTGATTCCCCAGTCCTCTTGGAGGACCGGGCCGATGATCCCGATCGTGTCCTGTTCGAGGATGTCGAAGAACACCCCGGAGGTGGTGAGCAGGAAGAGGATCTTGTGGGCCTTGGTGAACTTCATACTGTCCATCACGGAGGCGAGCTTCGCCTCCATGGCCTTCATGGCACCGAGATCTTCCGTACGTGCGTTGTCTACTGATGGCATTGTCGAATGAGCTTTCGTGAGGTGGGTGTGTGTTCCTGTGGTCGGTCATGCAGAGGTGGTGCCGCGCGGGATGCGCAACGGCCAGCTAATCGATCTTCCTGGGCATGTTGCTGCCCGCGGGATCTGGTAATTCGACGCGCGAGAGGGTGCATCTCGCTATCGATAGTCGTGAAGTTTCCGAACCGGTTAGTGGGGCGCAGGAGCGCGGGGTGCACGATTACGGCTGTCGAGTAACGTGCCCGCTGCGGCGCTGCAGCAGAATCGCAGCCGAGTCTTTTCAATCTTGGAACTTCTGAATGTTTGCGCGACCGTCCGCGGTTTCCTCCCCGTGGTGACGGGCAAGGGGCTTCGTGCCGGTGAAACAGGCAGGGCGCTCGGTAGAACTCCCGTTCTCATCCATCGCAACGGTGTGACGGATCTTCTAAGCGCGATCAGGCTGAAGCAACTCACGGGGAGGGCTCTGTCTACGCGGCCCTGCACGCAAGGCATCTATCTCTTTGTCTCCCGCTACCGGATCGTCCGATGGGCCTGCGCTTTTGGACCTCTAAGAAGTCTGAGGGTCGGACGTGACTTGCGAAAGCTCCGGCTCGAGAGTCGGCATTCGCCGAAGTCCTGGAGTTCCGAACGAGGGCGACGAAGAATCAATTAGAGTTCGCCGGACCTTTGTCAGGCGCCCTAGTCCGGTTTTGGCGAAGCCCTAGAGATGCGCACCGTCCAGATGATCGAAGCCGATGGCACATGAACGCGCGGCGGGTCTCTACTCTTGCAAATCAGACTACAGACAAGCATCTTCGGTCATCCTCCATTGGTGATCCAGCGCTCTCAGATTACCAATTATTATTGGTCTTGCCAAGTTTTATTGGCTCCAGAATGGAGAAATGACCGACAAGCCCGCGAGCAGCCCAGAATGGGCAGAGTTCGCGCGTCAGCTCGGTATCAATCTGCGCAGGGCAAGGGCCGCGATAGATCTCACCCAAGAAGAGACCGCTGCGATAGCTGGCATCTCGCTCTACGCGTATCAGCAGTATGAGCGAGGCCGCACGATGAGCGGCCAAGGATCCGCAACCAATCCTCGGCTCGCGACGATTCTGGCCATTAGTCAGTCACTCAGGACGAACCTTCAGGACCTCCTCCCAGAGCCTCCCGATCTCACCGTTCGTTGAACCCTTAGCCAGCAGTCTGGCCTCTTCGCCGCAAGCGAGAGTAACCAACGACCCAGAGACATTTTGGCTCTCGATAAAGCTCAGGTTCGATATGTCGCCGTACCGCTTCTGGCGGCTCAGGCAGCTTGGCGAACTTGGGGGGTTACAGAGTTGATTGTCGAGGGCGAACCATTGTGGTTGAAGGATTCAGCTTTCGGTGAGAACTAGGCAGAAGAGCTATGGATAATGAACACCGAAGCAGTCTCTTCGATGAAACCGGTGCACGTGCCGATCCCGCCCGCGGTTACTATTGGGACCATCACCGTGTGACCAGACAGAGGAAGTGGGACTGCCATGGCCAAGCTGACGAAGATGGTCTCTGCCATCGGTTCTCTCAAGGACCTCAATTCCGCCCGCGCCGAGTTCGATGACGCTTCGAAGACCATTCCCGCCGAGGCGGCCTTCCCACCCGCAGACATCCGCCCTGCCGCTGGTGACGCCCGTACGCTGATGCTGCGGGTGACGAATCCCGGACACCTCGCCGAGGTGGCTCCACAGTCATCGAGTCAAGGTGACACTTTCGCGGTCATCCACGTTCCCGCCGCCGGCGATTTCGCTGCCGTGCTCGTGTTCAATCCGTCGACACAGATCGAGTCGGGTCAGGCGTTCGGCACGATCGCCGACGAGGGCGGATGGCCAGTCGTCGTCGCCATGGCCGAGGAGTTCCTCGGCATCCGCATCGATCACATCGCACAGCTGGAATCAGACGCGCTCGGCCGCGTCATCGACGAGCTCAGCGGTCTTCAGGTCTACAGCCGCGCTGCGTTCAACGCCGGCGGCACCGACTTCGTGGAGGGGACGAACAACCTCGACGGAACGACGTCGGCGATCTTCACCGCAGCCGACCCGGTCGATGATGCCGGCCAGACGCGAACCCGCAATCAGCGTGCGGTCTTGCGTGCGCTAGTCCAAGCACTCAAATCAGGCG
The DNA here is from genome assembly GCF_009299785.1 of Brevibacterium sp. CFH 10365. Lineage (NCBI taxonomy): Bacteria > Bacillati > Actinomycetota > Actinomycetes > Micrococcales > Brevibacteriaceae > Brevibacterium > Brevibacterium sp. CFH 10365. The sequence continues at coordinate 8,294 of NZ_VIGO01000017.1, forward strand.
GGCTGGTGAAAGACCCGAATAAGGGCGCGGCCGTGCTCGGACATTTCGCTTCGGGGATTCAGCACAACGCCGAGCTGACCACGGTCGAACTCGGCAAGATCGCCAATAGTCTCCGCACCCTGCAGGCGGATGACATCGCGGTGGTCACTGTGCCGACGAACTCTCGTCGCGAGGAAGACGGCACGGTCATCATCGACTTCGATCCCGAAGCGATGCCTGCCCTCAAGAGCTCTCTCGCCGGCAACGACCTCGCAGGTTTCTTCCGCCACCTCGTGTCGCTGGGGTACTGAGGCCGGCGAAGGCAAGCACCTCCGCTCTTTCACTTGACGTTTGTCCTAGACGTGCCTCTGTTTTCCACCAATTCGAGAATGCTTTGCACTATCGATCGGTAGTCCTCATCCCGGTAATGAAACGGCTGCGGACCCCATTTGTGATCTCTGCTTATCCGGACTTGGCTGCTCGTCCTAGTGACTGTTGAAGCCACCATAGACTGAGCAAATCTGCGGTAGCGGACGTAGTCTGCGTTGGCGGCAGCCGCCCTGTCCGCATACTCTTCTGCTTCAGTCGGACGAACGTTTCGCAGGCTTGCCAATGCTTCGGCAATCCCTTGCCCACGTGTCAGCCTGCGACTTGCTTCGCGGCTGCCGCGTTGCATTCGTCGCCAGCTGCGACCTAATTTCGCGAAACTATCGCTCTGAGGATGCTGAGCCCCGTCGACGGCCCCTGCCCACTCGATGTCGAGGAGGATGGTCTTCTCCCACAGTCCTGCCGCTTTGAGCCCTTTGATGAGTGTCGCGAAGCCAGCTTTCCAAAGAGAAAAGTGCTCATCCATGCCGAATTCGATCAATCGAGCTCCTTCGCGACGTGCTGCGCGGGCGGCGCCACAGGATTCGACCTCAATCGAATTCGTCATTGTGGAGCTATCAGGAAACTTCCAGAATCCCCGTCGTTCATCGACCAAGTCGATAAGAACAGCGTCGAGGTCCTTCGAGTTTTTGACGATTCGTTCGAAACCTATGCCCTCTAGGTCACTGGTGACCATTCGCTGTTGGAAGGCTGAACTCAGTGCGCTGAAGTCGATTCTGTCTGCACCATGCGGAGATTCCAAGCTCGTCACCGAATGTCTGGCCACATAGGCTACGACCTCAGCTTCCGGCATGAACTCAGCAGTATCACGGCTCACGCAGGAACCGAAGATTGCGATCTTCATCGGTTCGAATCCTGGTGGACGGCAGACGCATCTTCTTCCTGCCGCAAGCGCTGTCGCTCATCATATCGTTCATCGGCGAGTTTTCGAGCGCGAGAGGCAAGTCTCCGGCCTGTGAAGTCGTCCGCGGCGGCGACCGACGAAGCACGGTCATTCGGGTTGGCCGCTCGCAAAACGACCCGTGTCTTGCTGGGATTCAGTCGCAACGGTGGGGCATCGGTGATTCGTGGTGCGCTCACTGCCTGTGAGGCAGGTTTGGGCAGTGTCGGGAATTTGGCCTTCGGCATCTCGGCATCGAAGGATTTCGGCCAGAACTGTTCTTCGGCGGCAGCCAACATCGGAGTCGGTGTCTCTTCGACTTCTTCGACCGTGTGTTGTCTCTTCACATGCCGTGCCGCGGCGGCCTTTTTCTTGGACGGGCGCGCCGCATGGCGCGGGATAGGGTTCTGGATGAGTTCGGGTTCGAGGATATTGATCTCCTCTTTGACCGCATTGCTCACCACATCGGCGAGGAGTTTGTCAGCGATATCTTCTTTACCCTTCGCCACATTCCACGCCCACCACCGGTATTTCTCGGCGACCGCCTCGGCAGGGCCGTTCATGAGGATCTCGCCTCGGTGCATCCACACTGCGCGGGTGCACAGTTCCTGAATCACTTTGGCTGCGTGGTTGACCAGCAGAACCGTTCCTGCTTCGGCGAGCAGCTCATCCATCGCACGTTCACTGCGTTCGGCAAAGGTTGCGTCACCAGTCGACAATGCCTCATCGATGAGCAGAATCTTCGGTCGTGCAGCCAAGGCGATGGCAAATCGAAGTCTGGCCCCCATACCCGAGGAATAGGTTCCCATCGGCCGGTGGATAGCCGAGCCCAATGCCGAAAGTTCGACGACATAGTCAAACGCTTCGGCCGCCTCCTCGGGAGACAATCCCATCGCCAGACAGCCGAGGCGCACGTTCTCGCTTCCGGACAGCGCTGGCTGCAGAGCAGCGCTGACACCGAGCAGAAGTGGCTGATAGCGGACGAGGATGCGTCCTCGATCCGGCTGCTCGACCCCAGCGACATTGCGCAGGAAAGTAGATTTTCCGGAGCCGTTAGCCCCGACAATGCCCACCATCTCTCCTTCGCGGGCAACGAAGTTGACCCCACGCAGCGCACGAACCGTGGTCTGGCCCTGACGGCCAGCGACCGCGTTCGTCAAGCGTCGGATTCCTTTCGCCTTATAGCCTGGATCGTTGGTGTTGACGGTGTAACGAACCTGAACATTCTCAGCAATGATGTTCGGATCCTGCAGCTCAGAGTCGTCCATAGTTCTCCTCCCCTCTCCAGAAGAACAGGAATCCGAAGATGAGCAGTCCGAACGCCCAGACTGTGCCGACGATCCACATCTTCGGATCAGAATCGACTCCGTAGAGCAGCGAGTTGCGCACCAGTGTCAGATAAGCGTGCATCGGGTTGTACTGCATCGCTTCCAAGAGAGCCGGATGCTTTCCCAATCGATCTTCGATGGAGAAGAACACACCCGAGCCGTAGAGCCAGAATCGGCTGACAATCGACATGAAGTTCGTGAGGTCGGGAATTTTGTGACCGAGGCGCGCCAGAAAACAGGCGAGACCGACGTTGAAGATCGTCTGTAGGACGATCACGGGGATCACGAGAAGGATTCGCCACGTGATCACTTCCAGCGGTGGGACAACTGCGAGGACAATCACCATAACGAGCAGGGTCGGCATAAAATCAAGGAAATTGCGGACCACAGTTGAGATCGGAAGTGCGGCGCGCGGGAATTGGAATCCTTTGATCATCGACGCGCCAGAGCGAATCGCCCCGGTTCCGCCGTTCATGCACTTACCTGTGTAGCCGAAGAAGAAAACTCCGACGACTAGGAACCCGAGGAAGTTCGGAACGCCTCGAGACGTCTGCAGGATGAATCCGAAGATGAACCAGAAGGCCAGCACTGAAAGCAGCGGGTTGAGGAACAGCCAGCCGTAGCCGAGCAGGTTCTTCCTCGTCGAGCTCGACATCTTGGCGCGGGACTCGGCGATGATAAAGTGCCGGCGGTTCCACAGCGCGGCGAGGTAGCTGCTCAGACTCGTCCGTCGTCCGACGGGTACGAGGCCTTCACTCGACACTGACGGGATCGAACTCAGCCCTAGGGGATTCTTCGTCTCACTCATCGCGCGTCACTCCCAATGAGTTGAGAATAGACCTGCCCATATCGTCGTCCGATTTCCTTCCACCTGCGCGTTGCGAGAACGTGTGCACGTCCATTGTCTCCGAATCTTGCCCTCGCTGTGTCATCGCCAGCGAGCTCGGACAGCCGTTCCGCGAGTTTCTGCGGGTCCGCCGGCGGCGACCACAAGCCTGCACTGCCCGGGACCAGTTCACGCAGTGCTGGCAGGTCGGAGATGACAACAGGCTTCGCAAGCCCCATCGCCTCGATCGGTTTGATCGGAGTGACCAAGCGGCAGACCGGTTCGTCCTTGCGCGGCACGACGATAGTGTCAAGAGCGAGTTGGTAGTTAATTGCCTGCGTTGGGGAGACCCGCCCGGTGAAGATCGCGTTCTCTCCCAGGACCGCGGCGCGTTCCCGCAGTTCCGGAAGGGCGACGCCGTCGCCCGCGATTAGCAGCCGCAGGTCCGTGCCCTGGCGGCGGGCGAGGATGACGGAGTCGACGAGGTCGTCGAGCCCTTCATATCCGACGATGGACGCCGCTGTTCCGACCCAGATTCCGCCTTCGGGCAGGCCGAGGCTCTTTCTCACATCGGTCGGAGCTCGCGTGACATCGGCGTCGACGACGGCCTCAGACACCGAGTTCGGAATGAGGGTGATGGATTCTGCCGGCACTCCCCCGCCGATGAGATGCTCACGCATCGTCTCGCCCAAGGTGATGACGGCGTCAGCCGCCGAGGCGACTTCAATTTCCTTGGCCCGCATGAGTGCGAAGCGCTGGCTGTTCCTACGTGCGGAGCGCTCTTCCGAGCTGCTTCCTGCAGCCGCCCATGTCTCTTCCAAGACACCGCGGACTTCGTAGACCCACGGCAGGCCCGCCGCCGCCGCGGCCGCGCCAGTAGCCAGGCCGTTGACGTAGTGCGTTGTCGTGTGAAGGATCTGAGCTCCACGTTGATGCGCTTCAGAGGCGATGTGATTCGCCTGCTCACTCAGCCGTTCGGATGGCGTGGGACACGGTCTCAGCGGCACGTCACGGATGTACTCGACACCGTCGACGACCTCGACCGGTCCCCGACTCAGTCGTCCGACGGTCACGGGATACGACGGGCGTGTGACCGCAGCCGATTGATGGCCCGCTTCCTGCAGAGTAGTGAGGATGGCATGTGAGCGGTACGCGTAACCGGAGCGGGTATGCGGCAAGGAGTTCGTCAGCACATGCAGAGCCGCCGGATGTTGACCTCGGTCATGTTTCGCATTGCCGCGTGCCCGACGAGCCGTGATGTGGCTCGAAACCTCCGGCCACCATTCAGGCTGAAGACACTGTCGCTCATCGATCAGTCGTGTCCGGCGTGCGCCGTCAGGCAGAACTGCGATGGCTTCGTCGATGTGCCCCTTGGTCCACTCGATACGTGATCTCAGCGAGTGAGCTCCGGGAACAGCGGTTGCGATCGACTCGGCTTCGTCGAGCAGCCCGAGATTCAGTGCGATTTCACCGAGCAGATGTGAGGACGCGGAGGCACCGGAGACCAGTGACTTCGCTGTCGTCTCTTCTCCGAGAAGCCACGCAGAGGCCGCCCGACTGGCGTCCCCCGGCAGGTATCCGAGTGCGTGCCCGACGAAGCGCGAAGCCGGGCCGGGCAGGCGGCGTGCCAGCTGCATGCCGAAGAACACGCGGTCGTCGTTGATATGACCGGCCGTGGTCACGACCACGTTTGTGAGCTGCCGGGCGAGGAAGCGCAGGTTCACGAGACCACCTGCCTGAGGACATGTTCGTAGGTGTACCCCATTGCGGCTGCCGAAGCGTGGCGAATCACCCAGTCGCGCGGATTCTGGCCCGCGGGCGGATTCGCTCCGAATTCTTCACCGGCTTCGACTCGTGCTCTCATCCGCTCCATCGCCGCTGCTACCGAATCCATGTCGCCTGGAGTCGCAACCTCTCCTGCCGCGGTGTGCGTGATGATGTCGGCGGCCTCGCCGGCGACTACGCCGAGGACTGGAATTCGACGGGCCATCAGAGAATAGAGCTTCGACGGCACTGTCCATTCATAGGATTCGAGTGAGCTCAGGCTGACGAGCCCGGCGTCTGCCCATTCCCAGTGAGCGGCGAGTTCGGCACCTGAAGTCTGGGGATGGAATTCGACCGGCGCCCCATGCGCAGCCGCTACGGCTTTGAGTTCGGCGGTGTCGACCCCGCCGCCGACAATGCGCAGTCGCACACCGTCGGTGAGAGCCAAAGCACGGATCGAGGTTGCGAGATCCTGGGAACGCCCGACTGTGCCCACATACAGTAAGTTGAGCCCACCGTGTTCGGGAGCCGTCCTGCGGCTGCCCTTGTCCTCGACTGCACCGGCCTCTTCGGCGGGAGGGATGAGTGGAATCGCCCCCGTGGCAGTCAGCCCGGACGCGCCCTCCAGCTCTGCCGGTGAGACTCCGCTGCGGACGACCTCGGCGGTGACCCCACGCTGTTCCAAGCGACGTTTGAAACCCTCCGTCGTGACGACGACGACCGCTGCACGCCGTTGAGCACGAGTGAGCAGGTCCGGCAGGAGGCGATGTTCGAGGCTCTTTGCCAGCTTCCCGGGAAGATATTTCCCAACAGCACCCGTGACCAGGTTCATCTCCGAGATGAGGTCCGGCCACGCGTCGCGCACCTCAGCGATATGCGGCACGCGCAAGAGTCGCGACAGGGTGTCACCGGCCAGCAGAAAAGGCAGCGCCGGAGTCGTGGAGACGATGACGTCGGGGCGCATTCTGCCCCGCAGCCGGTCGATGACTGCCGACATCGCGCCCGTCGCAGACACCGTCTGGTCGAGCAGCTGACGGGCAATGGACGATCCGCTGTGCAGGTATGGCACGCGGAGGATCCGTTCGCCGTCCACACCTGTGTCCCACGTGCCGCCGAGGCGCACGTCGACTCGGCGGCGTCCCCGTCCGACCTTAGATCCGAAGAATCCGTTCCGGTCGGAATACGGATAATGCGGGTGCGGTGCCACCGTGATGACCTCGTGCCCGACAGCTCGCAGGTGGTCGACGAGGATTCGCCACCGTCGCTGCGGTGCACCGACCTCGGGATAGTAGTAATGGCTGAGCAGAACGATTCTCATGCGGTCACCGCCTCCGTACGGGCACGACGGTTCAACCACACAGGCAACAGCGCGTAGAGGGCGAGCAATCCGACCCAGAACACATGGGCAGGGTAGGTCGTTGCCGTATTTCCGCTGATGAGGGTCGGAACGGCCATGATGCAGGCAAGGACACTCAATGCGGCGTGGAAGAGTGAGACGGAGCTGTGTGGCCAGCCCGCCTGCTGGATCCGCTGGTAGATATGTTCACGGTGAGGCAAGAGGATATTCTCTCCTCTGAACAGGCGCAGGACCAAAGTGAGTCCGACGTCGAAGAACACGAAGATCATCGGTGCGATGATGACAACGATCGGTACGCCTTGGACGAACAGCCAGACCGCGAGAGCGAAAACGGCCGCTCCGATTCCATAGCTTCCTGTGTCCCCGAGGAACGCTTTGGCCCGACCGAGGTTGAACGGGAGGAACCCGACAGCAGCACCGGCCAGCGCCAGAGCAAGCAGAGCGATATCGTTCTCGCCCACCCAGGAACTGACGAAGGCGAACCATCCTGCGGTGACGATGGTCCACTCGGTGACATAGCCGTTGAGTCCGTCGACGAAGTTCACGGCGTTGACGGTGGTCACTCCGAGGACCGCGAAGGCGATGACGTGGGCAATTCCCTGTGTTGAGAACATCGCGATGATCGCGCTGAACAGCAGCGCCAGGATGACCTGCCCGATGAGTCGGCCGGCGGGGCGCAGGGAGTCGAGATCGTCGCTCATTCCGATGGCCGAATAGCACCAGGTCAGCACCAGGAAACCGATGGGCAGGAGGGTGCCGCCGAGCCCGAACACCCCGTCTTCGCTGACGCTCCAGACCATGGCGAGAATTGTGGCTACCGTGATCCCGCAGCCGATGGCGATTCCTCCGCCGCGCACGGTCGACAGAGTATGCGACGAGCGATGAGAGGGGACATCGACGACCCCAGCTCGACGCAGCAGCGGAAAGGCGATGAGGGCGCTGAGCGCCGTGACCACAGCGGCCACAACGAGGATCACCAGCGACTGCAGACCCATCAGAGGCCGGCTCCGGTGTCATGCGAATCTGTTGCTCCGGGTTCAGGGAGCCCTGATGTCGTCGGGGCCGGATCGATGGCAACCATAGCGTCATCGGTGGCCGGGATCTCCTCGGAATCGAGGAGGCCCGTCAGGTGCCCCTCGAGACTCGGTCGGTGAGTGAAGACCTGAGGGTCACGGGATTCGTCGACCAAGGCTCCGAGCTTCTCCAGGTCGATCGGGGTGATCGGCACCTGAGTGATCAGCGGATGATTGGGTCGGCTGTCGACCTCACCCGGCGACAGAAGTGCTTCAGTGAGCTTCTCCCCGGGCCGCAGACCTGTGTAGACGATCTGCGCATCGCTGCGGCCCGACAGCGCGATCACACGTTTGGCGAGGTCATCGATGCGGATCGGCTCGCCCATGTCGAGGACCAAGGTCTCACCGGGGCCACCGATCGCCGCCGCCTGCAAAACGAGTTCACACGCCTCATCGGCGGTCATGAAATACCGAGTGACTTCGGGATCGGTGACCGTGACGGGGTCGCCCGCCGCCACCTGAGCCACGAAAGTCTCGAGCACGGAGCCCCGCGAACCGAGCACGTTGCCGAAACGCACCGACATGTAACGCCGCCCGGTTGCCGCGGCCACGGAGGCAATCGCCCGTTCGATGGAGAATTTCGTTCGCCCCAGCACCGAGGTCGCCCCGGCGGCTTTGTCGGTGGAGATGTGGACGAAAGCATCGACGTCGTTAGCTACGGCGGCGTTGAGCAGATCGAGGCTGGCGCCGACATTGGTGCGCACAGCCTGCTCAGGGAAGCGCTCGAGGAAGGTCAGATGTTTGAGCGCTGCGGCGTGGAAGATGATGTCGGGCTTCGCCTCGGCGACGAGGGCATCGATGAATGCCGGATCTCGCAGGTCCCCGAGGACGAGATCGTCACTGGTCAGCAGTGCTGAACCTTCGAGACCGAGCTCGGTGGCGTGCAAGCCGGATTCGTCTCGGTCGGTCATGATAAGTCGGGCCGGGTCGAAGCGTGAGACCTGACGGCACAGCTGTGAGCCGATGGAACCGCCCGCCCCGGTGACGAGGACGACCCTGCCGGTGATCGCCGAGGCGATGTCGTCGATATTGGTCGAGATCGGTTGGCGTCCGATGAGGTCTTCGAGGCTGACATCCCGGAAGCTGCGATGCCGCAGAGCGGCGACATCATGGGCGTCCGGCTCCGGACGTGCCAATGCGGAGTCCGACAGCTTCGGCATGATCTTGATCTCGACCGGCCGGGATTCGAGATTCGATGCGATCCGGGAGAGCTCGTCAGGCGGCAGGTCAGCAATGGCGATGATGACGACCCCGGCACCTGTGCGGTCGACATGGGTCGCGATGTCGGCGATCGGCCCAAGCACTCTGGTCCCGTTGTAGCGCAGGTGTCGTTTGGCCGGATCGTCATCGAGGATCCCGACGGCGACGTATTCGCTCATCGAATCCTGGGCGATCATGTCGAGAGCGAGCATCCCCTGGTTTCCGGCACCGACGACGAGGGTAGGGCGCGATGCGCCGGAGGCTGTGAGGCTGCGCTGCCGCAAGTTGCGACGCACCCAGTTCTCGAGGCTCTTGACGACTACCATGAGCGCACCCGCGGCGATCGGCACACTGGTGGGAATGAGCAGTCTGCTGGCGAAGGCGAACTCGACGACCCACATGATCCCGACACCCAGGGCGACGGTGCCGACGATCGCAGCGAACTGGTCGGTCGAACCGCGACGGTACCGTCCCCGGTAGATCGCCACCGGCCCTCCGATGAGGAATACGACCATGGCGATCGCCGAACAGACGAACATACCCAGGGCATTGACGAGATGAGTGTGGAAGTCGTAGCGCACAAGCGTCATCGCCACGACGAGGAACGCGAAGACGAGACCATCGATGAGTGACAGCGCCATCGCTCTGCCGTGCCGCCTCATTGGGGTCTGTGAGGGAATGGGCCCAGAATTGCTTCCCACTGTCCTCTTTTCGTCCGACTTTCACGTGCCTGAGCAGTCACACCTCAGGCTTAACTCGTCAATTGTACTATCTGCCACGCCCGCTACCGCTCACCAGCGAACAACCAATTCCCGGGCTCCACAACCGCTAATCAATCGTTAGATAAATTGCGTACGTCAATGCCATTCGCGGTAGCGGTCCGGAGTCACCAAGCCGTCTTAATGCAGTGGCCCAAAAATACATACATCACCGCAATTAGTTATTCACAGTATGTTCATCATTGCAGAGCGGTTGTTGCCCGATGCCCCTTCGGCCCTAACCTCGATTTTTCACGGTGTGGCTCA
>NZ_VIGO01000018.1:0-1910 GCF_009299785.1 Brevibacterium sp. CFH 10365
ACACCCACCACACGACCCACCGGGCATGATTCCATCCCTTGTGAAGCCGGGCCACCGGGTCATTCCAGGTGCCCGAATCCCACGCGACTCAACGGCTCTGACGGATAGCAGTCTGCAAGCGACCGAGCTGAGCGTCGATGACGGAACCCATCTCGGCGATCTCTGAACGTCGTATCCCGTGGCCGGCAGCCACCGACCTCCACCCGGCAACCGCGCTCACAACCTCGTTGAGCACTGAAACGACAGTCGGTTTCGTCAGATGGCAGAGGGAAGCGAATTCGAGCAGCGCCTCGGCTTCACTCTCTGCCGCCACGACGCCGTTGATCGCAGTCTGGCGCTCGACTGCGCCTTCCGGTTCTGGGTTGATATCGAAAGCTGGGCTCAGCTGCCACCCTGCGTCCGAACGGATGAAGCCATGGTTACGCAGGTGATCATCCGTATTGTGCATCGCAACTGAGAATGCCACCCGGCGAAAGAGTTCGGCGCAGTCGTGACGCCAACGCCGACTGTGGTCTTCGATGGCTTCGACGATATCGAGGTAGTCGCCTGCTTCTCCGTCTCGACGTCCCGTTGCCGTCATTGCGCTCATATATCCGATGCGCTCATCGGCATTGCGGTCGAACCTGTGCAGAAGAAGCACTGGCCTCTGGTCGATGCTCAACAGCTCGGACTCGGAGGTTTCGATTCCCGCCTTGCGGGCGAGTGAGAGGGCCACACTCTCCCATGCGATGACGTCCCTGTCGTCGTCGGGACGGGAGAACTTCGCGATAAGCAATCGCCCCTCATCGTCAGCCACGGACGCTTTGGGCCGAGCACCTCCCAGAGACCCTGTCCCTGCTTCAAGGAGTCGTTTCACAGCTGCGCCGGACCCTTCTGCGGCACCATCTGCAGCCCGTTGCAGTTCCGGCAGGGACAGAAGCTTCGGCACGCGGCTCGTGGGGCTGAGGAAGTGGTCGTCAGCAGCGCGACGAAACCGCAGAGCTCCCTGCCGGGTGTGGTCGCTGACTCCGAGCAGGAAGTCGATGTCCGTCAGGCGTCGGTCGCGGACGATTCCGTTGGCGACCTGCCGACGGTGCTCCTTCGCGACGAGATTGCGGCCCCATCGGTCAGGAGCGCAGTCGGAGAAGGCTCCCGGCAGACCAGGAACGCTGAATGGGGCCGTTGACAGCGGGAGCTCCGGGTCGATGGCATAGGCCCATCGAGAACCTGCGTATTCGTCCGAATATTTGAAGGTCGTCGAGACGTGCCCCCTTGCGATATGGAAGTACGCGGTGCCGACGACCACCGGTGATCCTCGGTGTTCGATCTCGACACGGATCTGCTCACTCATCGACGGACTCGGCCGGGAAGCGCCTCAGTCGAACGAAGTCTGCCGACGTCGGTGCTCAGTGGATCGAATGAAGCGGACACATGCTCGAGCTGCCCCAGCGCCTGCATGACCGACATCACTGCGCCGATCGAGACGCCGGCGTCTCCGCGTTCGACCTTCTGCAGCGTCGATCGAGAGATGCCTGCCCGCTCTGCGACCTCGACAGCCTTGAGCGATTGCATGAGTCTCCATCGTCGAATTGATGCTCCGATCTCAGCGAGGCGGCGGTCCACCTGGCGAGTCACGCTCACCCAAGCTCCTTACGAGTGCAATACCAGCCATATAATGATTTAACGACTATGATACGCGCCATTAAGTGAACGGGCAACCATGGTTTCGGTTGATGAGCTCCCGGCAGCTGCCTTGACGGGCTCGCCGAGTTCACTATCCCTGAGCGGATGCGACCCACCTGATACACCGCACCGGCATGAATGCACTGATGGCCCCGTCCACCCCCAGAAAGGGAGCTGAACGAGGCCACACAAGATCTATGGATGAATGCGGTGCCAGCAACCTCGCGCGAGGTAGCAGGACCCCCGTC
>NZ_VIGO01000019.1:0-1422 GCF_009299785.1 Brevibacterium sp. CFH 10365
CTACCTGACGGCTGTGAGTCTTGGTAGTGGCTGGTCTGGGACCGGCTGGCAGAGTAGGTGTTGGCCGTACCCATCCCGTGATCGTGACTCAACCTGGCGGTGACCCACCCCGTGTGGTGTCCTCGGGCCGATTTGTCCGATCACATGGGTGGTGCGGCCGGCACCAGCCCGGCCCACCTCGGTGACTTGATCAGAAGGCTGTCCGCCCCCGGATAACCGGGGGCGTGACTCATCACAGTGTTGTTCCGAAGTGACCTCATCCCGGACCGGTACCGGCCGCAAGCGGCCGGTCAACCTATCGGTCAATCAGGAAGCTTCGAACCGCCATGTCCATTGTCGCGCACTTATACAACTTCTTCATCGGCGTTGATACCCACGCCAGGAACCACGTCTACACGATCATCACCAACACCGGTCTCCTCGTCGCTACCCGCAGTTTCCCGGCGTCTAGGGCCGGGATCAAACGAGCCCTGACCTGGGTTGGCCGGCGCACTGACGGTGACCTCGACACCCTCTGGGTCGTGGAAGGAACCGCCTCCTACGGGGCGGTGCTGACCGGACACATCACCGCCGACGGGTACTCCGTTGTCGAAGCCGGGCGCATGGATGCCAAAGCCCGGTACGGCGTGGGTAAGAGCGATGAGCTCGACTCCTACCGGATCGCGAAATCCGTGCTGGCGCTACACACCGACCAGCTGCGGTGGCCACGCCAAGGCGAAGGCGTCCGCCAGGGCCTGCGCGTGCTGCTGGCAGCCCGGGACGCGATGTCCAAGGAACGTACCCGGATGATCAACTCCCTGACTGCGTTGGTGCGCACTGTCGATCTGGGAATTGATGCCCGTAACTCGTTGACCGATGCCCAGTTCGTCGAGATCTCGAAATGGCGGTCGAGGAAGGAAGACATCGGCCTGGCCACGTCCCGGGACGAAGCGGTCCGTTTAGCTAAACGCGTCCTCGATCTTGACGACGATCTGCAGGACAACCATGACAAGCTCGCTGAACTTGTTGAGGCCAGTCCGGCGGCAGTCTTGCTGGCCGAACCCGGGATCGGTACGTTCACTGCCGCGGTGTTCTTCACCGCTTGGTCGCATCCGGGACGAGTCCGTAACGCGGCTGCGTTCGCAGCCCTGGCGGGGGCGAATCCGATCCCTGCTTCGTCGGGCAACACGCACCGACACCGGTTGAACAGGGGTGGGGATCGGCAGTTGAACCGGGCCTTGCACACGGTGATCACGAACCGGATGATCCACGATGAGACGACCAGGGCTTATGTTGCCCAGCGCTTTGGTGAGGACCCGACGAAGAAGTCGAAGAGGGAGCTCAAGCGCAAGCTCAAATGGTATCTCGCGCGTCGAGTTTTCAAGATTCTTAACGGGCTAGAAACAATTCCCACGCCGGCTTGACAGACATAGAAGGATCGGC
>NZ_VIGO01000002.1:0-587451 GCF_009299785.1 Brevibacterium sp. CFH 10365
GCCGCCGTCAGGTAGTAATTGGGGGAATGAATCAGGGCCCGACCCTTTCGGATCGAGCCCTGAGAAGCTACAGCCTCAGTCGTCTGCTCAGAGAGCGTTGATCTGCGTGGCCAGGCGCGACTTGCGGTTCGCAGCGTTGTTCTTGTGCAGAACACCCTTCGAAACAGCCTTGTCGAGCCTGCGGGCAGCCACAGCATAAGCCTGCTGTGCCTCTTCCTTGTTGCCGGCAGCGATGTTCTCGCGAACGACGCGGATGTAGGACCGAACCTCGGACCGGACAGCCTTGTTGCGCTGACGAGCCTTCTCGTTGGTCTTGTTCCGCTTGATCTGGGACTTGATATTAGCCAATTTCAACACTCTTCCGTGTTAGTGGTACATGGTCGTGAGGGCGCATCGAACCGACATGATCATCTCCGCGGGGAAACACATCGACGACATCGAATCCGACGGCATCTTCACCCGACCTCGGCGAGACACACGCCTTGATGAAGACACAATCACCCATGATACAGGCTCGGGCCCCGGGCCGGAAATCTCTGTCCTGCCCTGCCCTGCCGCGGATGCAGGGGCGCGATCCAGATGCTCTGCCGGGTCTCAGCCGGCGAGGTTCTCGGCCACATGATCGAACACTTCACGGGGCATGATCGCACCTTCCCGGCGGATCGAATCCGGGTCGAGTCGGATGACCCGATCAAGGCGGAGCTCAGAGGGCCGACCCTGCGAATCCCAGTCCCCGGTGCCGATGTTCATCCACGTGGCATGCCGGTCCTCACGGACCTCGCCGACCCCGCCGGGAATGTGATCTTGGCTGGTGAGCATGAGCGCGAGCACCCATCTGCCGTCGCGACCGACGACGAGGGACGGCCGATCCTTGCCCTGCGAATGGTCCTCCTCGAAGGGGATCCACCCCCAGACGACCTCGCCCGGATCGGCGTCGCCGTCGAGATCGGGAGAGTAGCTGACCGTGAGCGGACCCGTGTAATCACCGGGATACGAACCCGCCCCGCCCGAGACGGAACGCTCAGCAGGCCTCGCCGAGGCGGCACCGCCTCCGCCGTCCGACTGCGCGGGAGTCTGCCGGCGGGCATCCGTGGGCTGCGAGGCACCCCCGGAGTTCTTCTTCGACTGCGACTGACGCAGGTAGCGCAGCCCCTCACGGACTCCGATTCTCGCGGCCCGATTGACCAGTGATCTCCAATTCATACGTCCAGCCTAAACGAGTCGGCTGCCACGCACCTGAAGAACAGCGAACCCGTCGGACAGCGAGCCCGAAGAACAGCGAACCGGTCGGGCAGGGGGCTGCAGCGCGCCGACACGGTCACGTGAAGTCGAGAACCGCCTCGACGGGGAAATGGTCGGAGGGATACTTCCCGTCGGCGTCGAACGTGTCGATGCGGGTGGACACCGTCCGCAGGCCCGGGGTGGTGAGGATCCAGTCGATGCGCGGTTCACCGACTTTCGGACCCTTGTAGCGGTGGAAGGTGCCGATGTCCTCACCTGGCATCTCGGCGGCGGTGTCGGTGAGGCCGAGCTCGATGCAGAAGAAGTCGTAGACCGGGGACCCGGTGGCGACATTGAAGTCACCGGTGACCACGCAGGGGTGGGCCGCCTCGGCGATGGTGTCGGCCATGAGCCGACCGGATTCGAGTCGGGCGCGCTCGGACTTGTGATCGAGGTGGGTGTTGAGCACCCGCAGCCGCCGGTCGGAGCCGATATCGCGGACGTCGACCGTCGTCAGGGTGCGCGCATGGGAGACTCCCCACGATTCCGACGCCACGGTGTCGGGCTGTTCCGAGAGCCAGCTGATGTCCACGGCTTCGACGTCGAAGCGCTTCGAATCGAGGATCACGGCGGTGAACTCACCGGAATTGCCGCCGGAATGCCCCTCTCCGAGCCAGATGTACTCCTCGGGCAGGAGGCTGATGAGCGTCTCGAGCTGGTCGAGTTCGCCCTCCTGGGTGCCGATGATGTGGGGATGGGCGCGCCGGATGAGCTCGGCGGCGATCGGCAGCCGCTCGGCCACCGGATGACCGTCCATGGCGGGATAGCGGAGGTTGAAGCTCATGACCCGGAAATCGCTCATGACACCATCTTCCCCGATCTGTGCCGCCCGGCAGGGGTCCGAACCGCGAAAGTCAGGGACGATCATGATGCGCACGCCGCGGATTCCGAGTCCGTGCGCAAGTCATGAAACAATGGGAGATCGGGTCTGTCTGGGGACCTGGTCTGTCGAAGGAAGGGCGTTCATGTCACCTCAGGTGAATAAGGAAGCTGCACAGCGGATCTCACCGTCTGCCACCTCACCCGAGCTGATTCGCAATTTCTGCATCATCGCTCATATCGACCACGGCAAGTCGACCCTGGCCGACCGCATGCTCCAGATGACCGGTGTCGTCGAGAACCGCGATATGCGTGCCCAGTACCTCGACCGGATGGACATCGAACGCGAACGCGGAATCACCATCAAATCCCAGGCCGTGCGCATGCCGTGGGAACACGAGGACACCCCGTACGCGCTCAACATGATCGACACTCCCGGCCACGTCGACTTCAGCTATGAGGTCTCGCGTTCCCTGGCCGCCTGTGAAGGTGCGCTGCTGCTCGTCGATTCGGCTCAGGGCATCGAAGCCCAGACGCTGGCGAACCTGTACCTGGCCATGGAGAACGATCTGACGATCATCCCCGTGCTCAACAAGATCGACCTGCCCGCCGCGCAGCCGGAGAAGTACGCGGAAGAACTCGCCAACCTCATCGGCTGCGAACCCGAGGACTGCCTGCTCGTGTCGGGCAAGACCGGCGAAGGCGTCGAAGAGGTCCTCGACCGCATCATCACCGATATCCCCGGCCCCGTCGGCGACGCCGACGCACCGGCACGCGCGATGATCTTCGACTCCGTCTACGACACCTACCGCGGTGTGGTCACCTATGTCCGCGTCATCGACGGTTCGCTGGCCCCGCGCGAGAAGATCGAGATGATGTCGACCGGCACCACCCATGAGCTGCAGGAGATCGGTGCCTCCATGCCCGAGCCCAAGGCGACGAAGGGCCTGGGCGTCGGCGAGGTCGGCTACCTCATCACGGGGGTCAAAGACGTGCGACTGTCGAAGGTCGGTGACACCGTCACCGCCGCGGCCACCCCGGCCGATCAGCCTCTCGACGGCTACCGCGAACCCAAGCCGATGGTGTTCTCCGGACTCTTCCCGATCGACGGCTCCGACTATCCGGTGCTGCGAGACGCCCTCGACAAACTCAAACTCAATGATGCCTCCCTGGCCTACGAACCCGAGACCTCGACGGCTCTGGGCTTCGGATTCCGCTGCGGATTCCTCGGTCTGCTCCACCTCGAAGTCCTGCGTGACCGCCTGGAACGCGAGTTCGACCTCGATCTCATCTCCACCGCACCGTCGGTGATCTACGACGTGACCATGGAAGACGGCTCGGAGGCCGTGGTGACGAACCCGAGCGAATACCCCACCGGCAAGATCAGGGAAGTCCGCGAACCGATGGTTCAGGCCACCATCCTCACCCCCAGCGATTACATCGGTGCGGTGATGGAACTGTGCCAGGACCGTCGCGGCAAACTTCAGGGCATGGACTACCTGTCCTCGGACCGGGTGGAGATCCGCTACCGGCTGCCTTTGGCAGAGATCGTCTTCGACTTCTTCGACCAGCTGAAGTCCCGGACCAAGGGCTACGCCTCTCTCGACTACTCCGACGACGGTCAGGATGCCTCCGACCTCGTCAAGGTCGACATCCTGCTGCACGGCGACCAGGTCGACGCGTTCTCCGCGATCGTCCACCGTGACAAGGCGTACTCCTACGGGGTGGCGATGGCCGGGAAGCTGCGCAAGCTCATCCCGCGCCAGCAGTTCGAGGTGCCCATCCAGGCGGCCATCGGATCCCGGATCATCGCCCGTGAGACCATCCGCGCCATCCGCAAGGACGTGCTGTCGAAGTGCTACGGCGGCGACATCAGCCGTAAGCGCAAGCTGCTCGAGAAGCAGAAGGAAGGCAAGAAGCGGATGAAGATGGTCGGCACCGTCGAGGTGCCGCAGGAGGCATTCATCGCGGCCCTGTCCTCGGACGAGCCGGAGACGAAGGACAGCAAGAAGTAAGTGCCCGCACAACCGACCGGCGAGGTCCCTCCGCGCGACGGTTCCCTGCCGCCATCGGCAGGAATCGGCGCCGCCGAGCGGGGGCTGAGCCTCTACGTCCACGTCCCGTACTGCCGGGTCCGCTGCGGCTACTGCGACTTCAACACCTATACCGCCGAGGACCTCGGGCCGGGGGCGTCCCGGGAGGACTACCGCAGCAATCTCGCCCGCGAGCTCGACCTGTCCGTGTCCACCCTCGCCGAGGTGGGGGCGGGCGATCGTGAGGTCTCGACGATCTTCTTCGGCGGAGGCACCCCGACGCTGCTCGCAGCCGACGTGCTCGCCGGGGTGATGGACGATATCCGTGCTCGCTTCCGCCTGGCCGAGAACGTCGAAGTCACCACCGAAGCCAACCCCGACACCTTGGATCCCGCGTACATCGCGACGTTGGCCGGAGCCGGTTTCAACCGCATCTCCATGGGCATGCAGTCGGCTGTGCCGCATGTGCTCGCGACCTTGGACCGCACCCACGATCCGGAGAAGATCCCCGAGGTGGCTCGCTGGGTCAAGGAAGCCGGCCTCGAGCTCAGCCTCGACCTCATCTTCGGCACCCCGGGGGAGTCGATCGACGATTGGCGCAGATCCCTCGACGTCGCACTCGGAAACGACGTCGACCACATTTCGGCCTATTCCCTCATCGTCGAACCGGGCACGAAGATGGGCTCGCTGGTACGCCGCGGGCAGCTGCCCATGCCCGATGAGGACGATCTGGCCGACAAATACGAGATCGCCGACGCCGCGATCTCCGCTGCCGGTCTGCACTGGTACGAAGTGAGCAACTGGTCGACCGGTCCCGAGACGCGCTGTGAGCACAATATGGCCTATTGGCGCAATGCCGATTGGTGGGGCTTCGGCCCCGGCGCTCACTCACACGTCGGGGGAGTCCGGTTCTGGAATGCCAAACACCCGCGTGCCTGGGCCGACAGGCTGGGGGCAGGGGAATCCCCGTCGATCGGCCGTGAGGTCCTCGACGACCAGACCCGGGAGATCGAACGGATCATGCTGGCCGCCCGAATCGACCGGGAGCTGCGTCTGGATTCTCTGGCACCAGGCAGCGAGCAGGCGATCAGAACATTCGTCAGACAGGGACTGCTCGACGCCGATGGCGTGGAGGCCGGCTGGTTCCAGCCGACTCTGCAGGGACGTCTGCTGGCCGACCACATGGTCCGCGTCCTCACCGAATACGTGTGAATGAGTTTCGCCCCGCCACCCGGTTCGGGCGGTGGGGCGAACTGCTCAGCGACTCTGCTGGGGTGAGACCCTCGGGGAGCGTCAGATCACTTGATCCAGTTCGGAGTCATCGGGATTCGGTAGCCCTCACCTCGGTTGGCTGCCAGTCCGGCGATGATCTCGATGATGATCATGTAGATCGAGAGCACCGGCAGGAGCAGCAGGATGAGCAGTCCGATGCCGACGATGGAGAGAACCCCTCCGATCAGCCCGATGCCGAATCCGGCGATGACACCGATGATCAGCAGGTTGAGTGATTGCGCACCATGATGGCGGAGGAACGGCGACTTGTCCTTGTTGATGATGAAGAGGATGAGAGTGACGATCCAGCCGAGTCCGATGACGTAGGTGGCCGCGTGGGCGAGGTGCGACCACAGGGCCGTCGTCCGTTCGGTCTGGTCGGCGTTCCAGAACCCGACAGAGCCCGGACCATAGGCCGCATCAGGAAGTTCGGAGCCCATGGGCACACCGGCCGCCGGTGAGTGCGCCGACGACGCTCCCTGGAATCCGTACCCGGCCTGAGGCTGACCCTGCGGAGCGCCGTAGGGCTGCTGAGGCCCGTAACCGGGCTGACTGCCATAAGCCTGCTGCGAGCCGTACCCCGGATGGCCCTGCTGAGGGTTCTGCGGCTGAGAACCGTACGCCGGGTCCTGCGGCTGGGAGCCGTACTGAGGTTGGCTTCCCTGTTGAGGCTGCTGAGTGTGCGGCTGCTGCGAGCCCGACTGCGGCGAATAGTTCGGCGGCATCGGCTGCGACTGTCCGTTGTTCGGCTGCTGCGGGTTGTCCGACATGAGAGTCCCTTCAGAGTTTGCGATGACCCCACACTAACCCAGAGAGTGCGGGGTGACGGGGAATGGTCACTTCACGAAGTTGATGGTGAGCGGGAACTTGTAACCTTCGCCCTTGTTCGCCGCGACGGCCGCGATGATGTAGAGGACGACGTAGACGAGCGGGACGATGAGCGCTGCATACACGAGGAGGATGCCGATACCGAATGTCACAAGTGCCAGCATGAAACCGAGGATGCCGAAGACGAAGAGGGCCCCGAAAGTCACGATCGTGTTCGTGATCAGCGCGTTGAGGCCCTGACGGGAGTGCTCCCGGACGAAGGGCGATTCGTCCTTCTTCACGAGGAACATGATGAGCGGCATGAAGCCGAAGATGATCGCGCCGAGGTGGGTCCACAGTGCCGTGGTCCGGTCGGGTTCGTGAGCCATCCAGAACTGTTCGGAACCAAGGCCGTAGGCCTGCTCGGGCAGAGAGCGGGAGTCGAACATCGCCGGATTGTGCATCTGCGGCATTCCGTACCCGGGCTGAGCGCCGTAACCCGGTTGAGCGCCGTACCCGGGCTGACCGCCGTACCCGGGTTGTGAGCCGTAGGCGGGTTGCGAGCCGTAGGCGGACTGGCCGCCGTAGCTCTGCGGCTGAGAGTACTGCTGGTTCTGCGGAGCGTAGGGCTGCTGCGGTCCGGAGGCCTGAGAGTAGTTCGGGGGCATCGGACGGCTGCCGGGCTGTTCGGGGGTGAACGACATGGGGATCCTTTCGACGAACGCTTGCCATTCACCCTAGCGGAGCGACCCACACCGAGGATGTCGGGAAAGCCTCACTCCTGTGACAGTTTCGGCACACGCCGACCGCGTCGGGCCACCGGAGACGCTCAGCCGACGGTGACGAAATCGATGAGCTCCTCGACCCGCCCCGACAGCGTCGGTTCGACATCGGCGATGGTGCTGACCTTCCCGAGGATGCGCACCCACCCGCGAGCGACATCCCGATGGTCGGCATGCGGCCACCCGATGCGACGCAGGATTCCCGTCTTCCAGTCCTCGCCCCGGGGGACGACCGGCCATTCGCGGATTCCGACGACATGGGGCTTCACCGCCTGCCAGATATCGACGTAGGGGTGACCGATGATGTGGACGACGTCGCGATAGCGCGGATCGGCGCGGACAGCCTCGGCGATCTTCGATTCCTTAGTCCCGCTCACCAGGTGGTCGGCGAGGACACCCACCCGGTGGTCCTGGTCCGGACCGAAGGCCTCCAGCTTGTCGGCGACATCGTCGAGACCGCCCAGAGGTTCGACGACGACGCCCTCGATGCGCAGATCATCGCCCCAGATCTTCTCGACGAGTTCGGCATCGTGCTTGCCTTCGACCCAGATCCGCGAGCCGCGTGCCACCCGAGCCTTCGCACCGGCCACGGCGCGAGAGCCCGAAGCGGTCCGTCCGGGCTCTCGCGCCCGCTTCTTCGGCAGCTGCACATCGACCGGCTGCCCTTCGAGGAGGAACCCCGGCCCCAGGGGGAAGGCGCGCACCTTTCCGACGCGGTCCTCAAGCTTGACGATGACCCCGGCCGTGGTCTTCTCCGCACCGACGACAGCGCCGACATAGCCGCTCACGGCATCCTCGAGGACCATGCCCAGGCCGAGCTCGACCTGGCGGGACTTCT
This sequence comes from Brevibacterium sp. CFH 10365, assembly GCF_009299785.1. Lineage (NCBI taxonomy): Bacteria > Bacillati > Actinomycetota > Actinomycetes > Micrococcales > Brevibacteriaceae > Brevibacterium > Brevibacterium sp. CFH 10365. Next base: position 7,833 of record NZ_VIGO01000002.1, read on the forward strand.
TCGGCCGGTGTGACGAGGGTGAGGAACCGGAGAGCACATCGGGGCCATAGCGATCAAAAGCATTCACGGGCAACCACCCTAGTCAAGGACTCTCCCGCATGGGCGCAGACCCGCAGGCCACCCCAGAAATGAATTCCTGGAACGAGAGGCGTAGAATTGGCACTCAGGCCCAAGGAGTGCCAAGCGCAGGCGCGGAACCGCGATCGGCCCGGCGAGACGGAGAGGAGACCCGCGATGAACGACAGCAGACGAGCACAGGTGCTGCGCGCCATCGTCGAGGACTTCGTCGCCACCAACGAACCCGTGGGATCGAAGGCGATCGTGCAGCGCCACACCCTCGGCGTCTCTCCGGCCACGATCCGCAACGATATGGCCCAGCTCGAACTGGAGGGCTATATCGCCCAGCCCCACACCTCGGCCGGCCGGATCCCCACCGACCTGGGGTACCGGATGTTCGTCGATCGCATCGACGAGTTCAAACCGCTGACCACCGCAGAACGCCGCGCGATCCTCCAGCTCATCGACGGTGACGTCGAACTCGACGAGATGCTCGACCGCACCGTCCGCGTCCTCTCCGGCCTCACCCGCCAGGTGGCCCTCATCCAGTACCCGACGGTGTCACGGGCCCGCATCAAACACATCGAGATCGTCGGTCTCGGTCCCGGCCGCATCCTCGTCGTCCTCATCACCGATGCCGGACAGGTCGAACAGAAGACCGTGATCACCCCGACCCCGGTCGACGAAGACGCCGTGCGCGGACTGCGCGATCAGATCAACGCCGAGTTCGCGGGGCGCACACTCGCCCAGATCTTCGGATCGACTTCCGCCGCCGAGGCGGCCGCCCCCGAACCGAGTGAGGCGGCTGCTCGTGACGACTCCGGCCTCAAGCAGGTCCGCGCCGCCGTCGTCGACCTCGTCGCCGCGACCCGTGAAGAGCGCATCATCATGGCCGGCACTGCGAATCTCGCCCGCTCCGGAAGCGAATTCGGAGAGAAGATGGCCCCGATCCTCGAAGCCTTCGAGGAGCAGGTGGTCCTGCTCAGGCTGCTCACCTCGATGGCCGAAGACCACGAGGAGATCAGCGTGCGCATCGGGCGTGAGAATACTCACGAATCGTTCAGCTCGACTTCCGTCGTCGCCGCCGAATATGGTCATGACGCGGGTTCCTCGGCCAGACTGGCAGTGCTCGGCCCGACCCGAATGGACTATCCGACGACGATCTCGGCAGTCCGTGCCGTCGCGAAATACGTGTCCTCGATCCTGGATCGAGGGTAGGGCCCGAAGTGACGACGACCAGACGCGCCCGGAGCCGGGCAGCACAACATCGGTGAGGACCGCGCAGCAGCGCAGCCGCCACCACCACGAACAGAGAACACCACTACGTCAGGGAGAGAGAAGTTTCTGTGGCCGATCACTATGAAACACTCGGAGTGTCCAAAGATGCTTCCGCGGCTGAGATCAAGGCGTCGTACCGGAAGCTGGCACGCAAGTACCACCCGGACGTCAATCCAGGTCACGAAGACGAATTCAAAGCCATCTCACTGGCCTACGATGTGCTCTCCGATCCGGACAAGCGCCGCAACTACGATATGGGCGGCGGCGAGAACGGTCAGGGCTTCCCCGCCGGCGGCGGCGGATTCGGCGGATTCGGCGACATCTTCGAAACCTTCTTCGGCGGTGGCGGCGGCCAGGCCGGCGGCCCGATCCCGCGCACACAGCGTGGCAAGGACGCCCTCGTCGGCGTCAACATCGACCTGAAGACCGCAGCCTTCGGCGGCACCGTCGACCTCGATGTGACCACCGCGGTCGTCTGCGACACCTGCTCCGGTGCCGGCACTCAGGAGGGCACCAAGATCGAGACCTGCTCACTGTGCCACGGTGCCGGCAGCGTCCAGCGCATGACCCGGACCCTGCTGGGACAGATGGTCACGAACCAGACCTGCAACTCCTGCCACGGCTTCGGCACCGTCATCCCGAACCCCTGCCTCAACTGCCAGGGCGACGGACGTGTGCGCAAGCAGCGGACCATGAAGATCCGCATCCCCGCGGGCGTCTCCGACGGCACCCGCATCCAGCTGTCCAGCCAGGGCGAGGTCGGCCCCGGCGGCGGACCCGCCGGTGACCTCTTCGTCGAGGTCATGGTCACCCGCCACGAGGTCTTCCAGCGCGACGGCGACAACCTCCGCGCCGCCGTCTCGGTGCCGATGACCGCCGCGACCCTGGGCGCGACCATTCCGTTCGAGACCTTCGACGGCACCCAGGACCTCAACATCGCCTCCGGCACCCAGTCCGGCACTGTCGTCAAACTCTCCGGACTCGGTGCCGCCCGTCTACGTTCGGAGACCCGGGGCGACCTGCTCATCACCATCGATGTCCTCACCCCGGACAAACTCGACGACGACCAACGGGAACTGCTCGAGAAGCTCGCCCAGCTGCGCGGAGAAGAGACACCACGCGCCCAGATATCGACCGAGAACCGGGGAATGTTCTCCCGCATGCGTGAGAGGTTCGCCGGTCGGTGAGTCGTCCCGTCTTCCGCTCCGCCACGGCCGCCGAGGCTGCCGTCGGTTCCGCACTCACCCTCGGTGAGGACGTGGCCGGGCACGCGGTGCGGGTGCGTCGGATCGGTCCCGGCGAGGAGATCGACATCGTCGACGGCGCAGGCACACGGGCCCGCGGAACCGTCACGGCCGCCTCGGCGAATGAGATGACGATCGACGTCACCGCGGTGACGAACGAGGACAGCACGGGTCCGCGCCTCGTCCTCGTCCAGGCACTGGCGAAGGGCGACCGGGACCTGCAGGCCATCGAGACGGCCACGGAGATCGGCGTCGACGAGGTCATTCCCTGGGCCGCCGAACGCTCGATCGCGGACTGGCCGGCCAAGAAGCGGGAGAGGATGGCCGCAAAATGGGAGAACCTCTTGGCTGCGGCCTCCCTCCAGGCCAGACGTTCACGGTTCCCGGTCCTCCACGACCTCGTCCGCGGATCCTCCCTGGCCCAGACCGTCGGCGACACCGATGCCGTCTTCGTCCTCCACGAGACCGCGCAGCGGAGACTCTCCGACGCCCTGGCCGACCTGGCCGCAGGTGACCCCGCCCAGCTGCCGGCACGCATCGTCTTCGTCGTCGGACCCGAAGGCGGCATCAGCGACGGAGAACTCGACGCCCTGACCGGTCGCGGAGCGCTGCCGGTGTGCCTCGGTCCCACGATCCTGCGCTCATCATCGGCGGGATCGGCCGGTCTGGTCCTGGCCCAGAATTCATTGGGCCGTTGGTGAGGCGTCGGACTAGGATGGAAGCACATTCAGGCGCCGCCGGTGACGGTGCGCTCACTCGCAAAGGAACATTCTGGACATCACCCCACCCAATTCGAACCCCATGAACCCCACCGACCCGGACACCGCCCACAACGACGGTGCCGCTGAGGATGACACCGCGACGGACACACGCGGCTCCGCACGCGACACCGTGCGCCTGGTCATCCCCGACTCCATCGACCTCGTCGCCTTCTTCGGCCCCGGAGAGTCGAACCTGCGTGCTCTGGAGAAGACCTTCGACGACCTCGACATCCACGTCCGGGCCAACCAGGTCCAGGTCACCGGCGACCCGAAACGCGTCGAAGCGTTCGTCAGCGTCATCGGGGAACTCAAGAAGCTCTACACCGCCGGCCATCGCATCAACGAAGAGACGATCGACCGGGTCGCGACATTCTCTTCCGAAGGTGCGGCCGCCTCGACGGTGCTGGGCACGAACATCCTCTCCACCAGGGGCAAGTCGATCCGTCCGAAGACGATGGGCCAGCACGACTACGTCAAGGCCATCCGCAATCACACGATCACCTTCGGCATCGGCCCGGCCGGAACCGGCAAGACGTACCTGGCGATGGCCATGGCTGTCAACGCCCTCCAGCACAAAGAGGTCTCGCGGATCATCCTCACCCGGCCCGCCGTCGAAGCCGGGGAATCGCTGGGCTACCTGCCGGGAACTCTCAACGACAAGATCGACCCGTACGTGCGTCCGCTCTACGATGCCCTGCACGACATGGTCGATCCCGAGTCGATCCCGCTGCTCATCGAGACCGGCACGATCGAGGTCGCTCCCTTGGCGTACATGCGCGGTCGGACCCTCAACGACGCCTTCATCATCCTCGACGAAGCCCAGAACACGACGGCCGAGCAGATGAAGATGTTCCTCACCCGCCTCGGATTCGGATCACGCATGGTCGTGACCGGCGACATCTCCCAGATCGATCTGCCGGGCAAGACCCGCAGCGGGCTCAAGGTCGTCCGCGACATCCTCGACGGGATCGAGGACCTGCAGTTCTGCGAACTGGGCAGCAAGGACGTCGTCCGGCATTCGCTGGTGACGAAGATCGTCGATGCCTACGACCTGTGGGGGAATGCCGAATGAACACCGAGATCCTCAACGAGACCGAAGCCGAGGTGGACCTCGACGAGGTCGTGGCCCTGACCGAATACCTCGGCGAAGCTCTGCACATGCACCCCGGTGCGGAACTGGCCGTGACCATGGTCGACTCGGCCGCCATGTCCGAACTCCACGTCACCTGGATGGACCTCGAGGGCCCGACCGATGTCATGTCCTTTCCCATGGATCAGCTCCACCGTGGAGAACCGGACGATCCGTCCGAGGGCCAGATGGGCGATGTCATCATCTGCCCCGAGGTGGCCGAATCCCAGGCTCGAGCGGCCGGCCATTCGACGATGGATGAAATCCTGCTGCTCACCGTCCACGGATTCCTCCACCTGCTCGGCTACGACCACGGTGAGCCCGAAGAGCGGGAAGAGATGTTCGCCCTGCAGCGGCATCTGCTGCTGACCTTCTTCGCGGCCCGCTATGACGGTCGCACCGACATCCCCACCCCCACCGAGGTCTGACCGTGTTCGCGTACTTCCTCGGTGCGGCCCTGTGCCTGATCATCGCCGCCACTCTCTCGGCCGTGGATGCCGCCCTGCTCAACGTCTCCCACCACGCGGTCGAAGAGGCCAAGGAGGAAGGCAGACGGGCGGCAGTGCGCGTGGAGAAGATCCTCGCGGACCTGCCGACGAACATCAACGTCATCATCTTCGTCCGCAACTTCCTCGAAGCACTCGCCACGGTGTTCATCGCCCTGGCCTATGACTCCTACTACTCCGTTGGCCCGCTCATGGTGTTCCTCACGGTGCTCACCGCCTCGGTGGCGGTCTTCATCATCGCCGGAGTCTCCCCGCGCACGATCGGCAAACGCCGGTCCCTGGCCGTGAGCCTCAACCTCAGCTGGGTCGTGCGCATCGTCCTCGTCGCGCTCAAACCGCTGACCCGCATCCTCGTCGTGCTCGGCAATCTGCTCACCCCGGATCAGGTGTACAAGGACGGTCCCTTCGTGACCTCTGAACAGCTGCGCGACCTCGTGGAGCGTGCCAGCGAATCCGACATCATCGAAGACGGCGAACGCGAGATGATCCAGTCGGTGTTCAACCTTTCGGACACCTCGGCGAACGAGGTCATGGTTCCGCGCACCGACCTCATCACCGTCGACGCCGAGGTGAGCCTGCAGAAGACGATGAACCTGTTCTTCCGCTCCGGCTTCTCCCGCATCCCCGTCTGCGGCGAGGACCTCGATGACGTCCGCGGAGTCGCCTACCTCAAGGACGTCGCCCGCCGCCTCCACCTCCACCCCGAGGAGGCCGACCGACCCGTGGGCAACCTGGCCCGCACCGTTCTGTTCGTCCCGGAGACGAAACCGGCCGATGACCTGCTGCGGCAGATGCAGGTCGACTCCACCCATCTGGCGATCCTCATCGACGAATACGGCGGCACCGCCGGACTTGTGACCATCGAGGACATCGTCGAAGAGATCGTCGGTGAGATCGAAGACGAATACGACAACGGCGATGACGAACTCGTCGCCGCCGCAGACGGATCGTTCGTCATCAGCACCCGCATGTCGATCTCCGATTTCGCCGAGTACTTCGACGTGCGCATCGACGAAGACGATGTCAACAGCGTCGGCGGTCTGCTCTCGAAGCTCATCGACCGGGTGCCCATCGACGGATCGCGCGCTCATATCGCAGGGCTCGACATCGAAGCCATGGAGGGCCAGGGCCGCCGCCACCGGATCACCCACGTGCGGGTCACCCGCACCCACGAGGACAGCAGAGACGACGCGCAGACCGCCGCAGCCGATGGTTCGGGGACGAAGGAAGAGGACTGAGATGGAATTTCGCACGGACTATCCCGAGGACTACCGGGCCGGCTTCGCCTGCTTCGTAGGACGGCCCAACACAGGCAAATCGACGCTGACGAATGCGCTGGTGGGGGAGAAGGTCGCGATCACCTCGGCCAAGCCTCAGACGACCCGGCATACGATCCGTGGAATCGTCCACAAGGACGACCACCAGCTCATCCTCATCGACACCCCCGGACTGCACAAACCGCGCACCCTGCTCGGCTCCCGGCTCAACGACCTCGTGGCCTCCACGCTGGGCGAGGTCGATGTCATCGGCTTCTGCCTGCCCGCCGACGAGCCGATCGGTCCGGGAGACCGCTATATCGCCTCCCAGCTGGCGCTGTTGGACGGGCGGACCCCGATCGTGGCGCTCGTGACGAAGGTCGACCGGGTGCCCAAGGACAAGATCGCCGAGGCGCTGCTGGCTGTCGGCGAACTCGCCGACTTCGCCGATGTCGTCCCCGTCTCCGCGGTCGAGGACTTCCAGGTCGACACCGTCGATTCGGTGCTGGCGGCCCATCTGCCGAAGTCTCCTCCGCTCTATCCCGACGGGGATCTCACGGATGAGCCGGAGGAGAAGATGATCGCCGAGCTCGTCCGCGAAGCGGCACTCGAAGGGGTGCGTGACGAACTGCCGCACTCCCTGGCCGTGCAGGTCGAGGAGATGTACCCGCGTGAGGGTCGCAGCGAGGACAACCCGCTGTGGAACGTCCACGTCAACCTCTACGTCGAACGTCCCAGCCAGAAGGCCATCATCATCGGCAAGCGCGGCAGCCGACTCAAGGCCATCGGTTCGGAATCCCGTCAGGGCATCGAACGGCTCCTCGGCACGAAAGTCTACCTCGACCTGCACGTCAAGGTGGCCAAGGACTGGCAGCGCGATCCCAAGCAGCTCGGCCGCCTGGGCTTCGACTTCAACAACTGACCGTCTGCGCCGTGCGTCACTGTCCGCTCTGTGACGGGCGCCACCTCGCCCGGGCCGAGTTGAACCGGGCCCTTCAGCCTGCCTTAGACTAGGCCGAGTGAATGCCGAGCAGACTCTGGTCGCACTGAGCGACCGTTCCCCACAGGTTGCCCCCGAAGAGCTCATCGCAGGTCTCGTCCCGCCGCCTCAGTTCGAGGACGTGTCCTTCGACAGCTATCGCACCGATCCGGCCGAACCCTCGCAGGAAGAGGCACGGAACAAGCTGCGGGAATTCACCGAACGCTCGACGAGCAAGGGATTCTTCGGCAGACTCTTCTCGAAGGGCCGAACCGGTGCCAAGGGCGTCTACCTCGACGGCGGCTACGGCGTCGGCAAGACCCACCTGCTGGCCTCGGCCTGGCACGCGAATGAGAAGCCGGCCACCTTCGGCACCTTCGTCGAATACACGAATCTCGTCGGAGCCTTGGGCTTCGCCCGGGCCCGCGACGACCTGTCGAAGATGAAGCTCGTCTGCGTCGACGAGTTCGAACTCGACGATCCCGGCGACACCGTGCTCATGTCGCGTCTGATGCGGGAACTCACCGACGCGGGAGTGAAGATCATCGCCACATCGAACACTCTGCCCGGATCTCTGGGGGAGGGGCGCTTCGCCGCTCAGGATTTCCTGCGCGAGATTCAGGCGCTGGCCGAACAGTTCGAGGTCTACCGCATCGACGGCAAGGACTACCGTGCCCGTGAGCTCACCGCTCCGGCCGATCCGCTGTCTGAGTCCGAACTCGACGCGGCCGCGAGCCAGTTGGAGGGAGTCGTCGCCCGGGATGACTTCTCCGAGCTGCTGAGCCACCTGTCCACCGTCCACCCCTCACGCTACGGGCGGATGGTCGACGGCATCGATGCCGCCGTGTGGGAGAACGTGCGCACAATCGACAACGAGAGCGTGGCTCTGCGCTTCGTCGCTCTCGTCGACCGGCTCTACGACCGCAATGTCCACATCATCAATTCCGGAGCCGCCCTCGATGCTGTCTTCACCGAGGAGTCGCTGGCCGGCGGGTACAAGAAGAAGTACATGCGCTGCCTCTCGCGCCTCACCGCCCTGTCGTCCTGAGCCGGGCCGGGGTTCTGCAGAACCCCGGTGGCGAAGACAGGTGATCGTCGGCGCTCACCTGCCTCTGCCGGAGGAGGCGGCCCGAACGACCGACGCCCGTCACACCTGCGATCGAGGTGTGACGGGCGTCGGTCGTGTCAGCGCAGGCCGATCACGTCGAAGATGCGCAGGTCCGGGACCCAATCGGGCAGACCGGTGAATCTGAGAGCGAACCACACGATGATGGCGACGAACGCCGCCGTCACCGCACCGACGGTCCACCGCACCCACAGCCGCTGCGCCATGATCCAATGCGTCCAGCGTTCGACATTCACCCGGACGAAATGCAGAAGGCGCTGAGCCCAGCGGAACTCGCTGGAGATGATGAACAGACCGATGATGACGATGAGCCAGCCGGGGCCGGGCAGCGGAACGAGCACGAGGCCGATGAGCACGATGAGCGTGCCGAGACCACCGACGATGCTGCGATAGATGCGCGCAGTGTGCGGATTGGCCAGCACTGTGCGACGCCAGCGGAGGAAACCCAGACGCAGCTTGCGCCACGGACGGGGGCCTTGTCGATGGTGGCGTGACAACCAGCCCTTGGGGCGGGTCTGCGGACTCTCTGGGTTCACCCAACCACTATAAGATGGTGACCCTGAAAGCTTGATCGACGGTTGTGACGACGATCACCCGATTCTGATTTTGCGTATGCCTCCACCTGCGTATAGAGTTATATCTCGTTGCCAGGGAAACCGGGCAGCGAGAAATGCGGATGTGGCTCAGTTGGTAGAGCATCACCTTGCCAAGGTGAGGGTCGCGGGTTCGAGTCCCGTCATCCGCTCGGAGGCGTCATGGCACTGCCTTGGCGGTGGCGTGGCCGAGAGGCGAGGCAGCGGCCTGCAAAGCCGTATACACGGGTTCGAATCCCGTCGCCACCTCGGAAGGTCAGCAGAAATGCTGATCGACCAGCGCGATTGGCGCAGCGGTAGCGCGCTTCCTTCACACGGAAGAGGTCACTGGTTCGATCCCAGTATCGCGCACAGGGACCCTCGGGTTCCGGTGCAACAAATGAATAGAGCGCGATTGGCGCAGCGGTAGCGCGCTTCCTTCACACGGAAGAGGTCACTGGTTCGATCCCAGTATCGCGCACAGGGACCCTCGGGTTCCGGTGCAACAAATGAATAGAGCGCGATTGGCGCAGCGGTAGCGCGCTTCCTTCACACGGAAGAGGTCACTGGTTCGATCCCAGTATCGCGCACAGGGACCCTCGGGTTCCGGTGCAACAAATGAATAGAGCGCGATTGGCGCAGCGGTAGCGCGCTTCCCTGACACGGAAGAGGTCACTGGTTCGATCCCAGTATCGCGCACACAAGAAGCCCCGAGTGATCCACTCGGGGCTTCGTGCATTCACACTTGGGTACTCTCTCAGTACCTGCTTCTTCGGGTTATAGGCCAAAATGTGGCTGCAGCCCAGTTTCGGATGAATAGCCTGCGTGAGGGTGAGTAGGGGTCCCTGTTGTGGTCGTGTCTTCTCTGAACTCATCACGTTCTTCGGTGGGCAGTTCGGAAGAAGGTGTACCGATTCGCCGGATCGTACCGTTGCCACGACGCCGCTGGGACCATGCCAGGGTCGAAATGCGGCGGTTCGGCCCGCCGACGCGAACGGATGTGACTCAAGTGGGCTCCAGGGCCGGCGAAAGTATGTCGTGGTGCGTGGGTCATGGCCCCAGGCAATCGCACTGGTGTCCCATGCACACAGACGTGCCGAAGAAGTGTGTCAGGACTGTGTCCGGTAGGTGTGCAGGGTCACTGTCCGAGAAGAGTGTCAGGACCGTGGCCGGTCGGTGTGCTGGGGCACTGTCAGTGCCTGCTCTTTCGCCGCAGCCCAGTTTTGGACGAATAGCACAAGTTTGAACATGGGCTGCTCACCTCAGAGCGTGCTGAACGCACGAAGCTGGGCTGTGTGCCTCCGCCGTCTGCGAACGATGAGTGGATGACTCTCGAAGCTCAGGTCGCTGATGCGGGCTCAGGTCGCTGATGCGGATTGTGTACGAATTGTTCACCGTGTTCCAGGGCTGGAACGCAGTAGGCATGCGGCATCGCACAGGTTTGCTAGTACGCTAGGCGTTGTACAGAACGACGATGACTTCGGAGCACCTATGTCTACTCCTCAGAACCCGTACGGATCGGGTGACGGTTCGCCCGACAACCCCAACGGGCAGAACCCGAACAACCAGCCGCCGAACGCCCCCGACTACGGCAACGATCAGAACGCCGGACAACAGCCCGGTCAGTACGGTGCGGATCAGTCCGGTCAGCAGTACGGATCGTCAGGCAGCCAGCCCTACGGCTCGCAGCCGAACTACGGTCAGGGCGGCAACGACGGCGCGGATCAGTCCGGTCAGCAGTACGGGCAGCAGCCTCCCCAGTACGGCTCGCAGCCGAACTACGGTCAGGGCGGCAACGACGGCGCGGAGCAGTCCGGTCAGCAGTACGGGCAGCAGCCTCCCCAGTACGGCTCGCAGCCGAACTACGGTGCGTCGTACGGCCAGGACCCGAACAGCCAGAACCCGTACGGCCAGGATCCGAACAGCCAGAACCCGTACGGCCAGGGACAGCCTGACCAGAACCTGTACGGCCAGAATCCCTACGACGCCAACGCGCAGGGATACGNGCGTCGTACGGCCAGGACCCGAACAGCCAGAACCCGTACGGCCAGGATCCGAACAGCCAGAACCCGTACGGCCAGGGACAGCCTGACCAGAACCTGTACGGCCAGAATCCCTACGACGCCAACGCGCAGGGATACGACGCCAATCAGTACGGCCAGCAGCCGGCCTACGCTGGCGCCGAGGGGTCCTCCGATCAGTTCATGCCGGCCAACCCGAACGCCGCCTACGGTCAGTACCCGTCGGGCAGCGGCGGCAACACGTCGAAGAACATCTGGGGCATCCTCGCTCTCATCGGCGGCATCGTCGGCATTCTCGGGGCCTTCGTCTTCGGCGGCGGCGCACTCTTCGGCATCGCCGCGGTGATCTTCGGCTTCGTCGGCCTCTCTGCGGTCAAGAAGGGCCTCGCCAGCAACAAGGGCCTCAACATCACCGGCATCATCCTCGGCATCGTGTCGGTCGTCATCTCGATCATCGTGATCGTTGCGACCATCATGTTCGGCGCGTTCATCTTCAAGGCCGCCGACGAAGCCGCCAGCTCCTCTGCTTCGCCCGGCACGAGCCAGGGCGCCGGTCAGGACCCGAGCCCGGGATCGGACGGCGGAGAGGCCGCACCCGCGCAGGCAAGCGAGGTCGAGATCGGTGACGACGTCACCGCCGCGATCAATGTCCGCCCGGGCACCGCATCGTCGTCCGCTTCCGGTGCCGAGTCGACGAATGGTGAGATCGCCGTCGTGACGATGACCGTGAAGAACAATTCGAGCTCCGACGTGGAGATGACTCTCACGAATCTCGCTGCCACCGACGGAGGCAGCAAGGAATACGACGAGGTCTTCGACGGCTCGAACTACAAGGGCTCGCTGGCCTTCACCGATCCCGTGCCTGCCGGCGGCGAAACGACCTATGAACTCGCCTACGCCGTTCCCAGCGCAGAGATCGATGGGATGCACCTCAAGCTCGAGCTCATCGACGACCTCGGCAAGGGCAAGGACTTCGAGTTCTACAAGCAGTGACGGTCTGAACGCCGAGGTGACAGGGCCCACAAGGTCCTGACACTGCGGACGCACGGATCAGCGGAATCGGTATGGGTGGCAGTCGAACGACTGCCACCCAACTGATCTGTCCCAGCGAAATCGGTACTAGAATCTCAGGGTGAGCAGCCCACCGGACGGGCTGCTCGAATGAACACTCAACGAACGGAGAAGATCAGTGGCAGACAGCATTGACTGCGCGGGCGAAAGCATTCCCTGGAAAGAGGGGCTGACCGGAACGGAGATCTTCTCCGCCGACCGCACGGTCGTTGCAATGTGGTTGAACGGCGAACCCGCCGACCTCAGCCGCGAACTGCAGCCAGGTGAGCGGATCGCACCGATCACCATCGACTCCGGCGCCGGACTCGACATCCTGCGCCACTCCACCGGTCACGTCACCGCTCAAGCCGTCCAGGAGCTCTTCCCCGGCACCAAGCTCGGCATCGGGCCCTACATCACCGACGGGTACTACTTCGACTTCGACGTCGCCGAGCCCTTCACTCCCGAAGACCTCAAGGCGATTCAGAAGAAGGCCGCCCAGATCGTCAAGTCCGGTCAGACCTTCAACCGCGTCGTCGTCACCGAGGATGAGGCACGGGAGCGCATGGCGAACGAGCCCTACAAGCTCGAACTCATCGACGACAAGGGCAAGGGCGCCGACGAGGAGACCTCCGTGGAGGTCGGCGGCGGTGAGCTCACCGTCTACGAAAACGTCGACCGCAAGGGCGAAGTCGTGTGGCAGGACCTGTGCCGCGGCCCTCACCTGCCAAACACCAAGCTCATCGGCAACGGCTTCGCCATCACCCGATCCTCGGCCGCCTACTGGCGCGGCGACCAGGCGAATGCGAGCCTGCAGCGCGTGTACGGAACCGCCTGGGCCTCGAAGGACGACCTCAAGGCCTACCAGGACCGCATCGCCGAGGCCGAACGCCGCGACCACCGCAAGCTCGGTGCCGAAATGGATCTGTTCTCCTTCCCCGAGGAGCTCGGCTCCGGTCTGCCCGTCTTCCACCCCAAGGGCGGTGTGATCAAACGGGAGATGGAGGACTACGTCCGCGCCCGCCACATCGACGAGGGCTTCGAATACGTCGGCACCCCGCACATCTCGAAAGAGACTCTCTACTTTACCTCGGGCCACCTGCCCTACTACGGCGAGAACATGTTCCCCTCGATCGCCGTCGATGAGGTCCGCGACGAATCCGGCGAGGTCGTCAAGGAGGGCACTCCGTACCGGCTCAAGGCCATGAACTGCCCGATGCACAACCTCATCTACCGGTCCCGCGGCCGCTCCTATCGCGACCTGCCGCTGCGCCTGTTCGAGTTCGGCACCGTCTACCGCGACGAGGCCTCCGGAGTCATCCACGGCCTCACCCGCGTCCGTGCCCTGACTCAGGACGACTCGCACTCCTACGTGGCCCAGGAAGACGCCGCTGCGGAGATCCGCCACCTGCTGGGCTTCGTGCTCAGCCTGCTGCGCGACTTCGGCCTCGACGACTTCTACCTCGAGCTCTCCACCCGAGACGAGGACGGGAAGAAGGCCGACAAGTTCATCGGCTCCGACGAACAGTGGGTCGAAGCCACCAGTGTGCTCGAGGAGGTCGCCCAGGAGACCGGACTCGAACTCGTCCCCGACCCGGGCGGCGCGGCCTTCTATGGACCGAAGATCTCCGTCCAGGCCCGCGACGCCATCGGCCGCACCTGGCAGATGTCGACCGTCCAGCTCGACTTCAACCAGCCCGAGCGCTTCGGACTCGAATACGTCGCCGCCGACGGCTCCCGCAAGCAGCCGGTGATGATCCACTCCGCGAAGTTCGGCTCCATCGAACGCTTCCTCGGCGTGCTCACCGAGCACTACGCCGGCGCCTTCCCCGTGTGGCTGGCGCCCGTGCAGGTGACCTGCATCCCCGTGGCCGATGAGTTCGACGACTACCTCGCCGAGGTGGCCGACCAGCTGCGCAGGGCCGGAGTCCGCGTGGAGATCGACGACAGCGACGACCGGTTCCCGAAGAAGATTCGCAACGCATCGAAGTCGAAGGTGCCCTTCACCCTCATCGCCGGAGGAGAAGACCGCGACGCGGGTGCCGTGTCCTTCCGCTTCCGCAGCGGCGAACAGGAGAACGGCGTCCCCGTCGCCGAGGCGGTGCGACGAATCCTCGACGCGATTGAGACCAAGGCCCAAGTATGAGCGGAGGCGACGAGGACCGGTCCGCGTCGGAGCACCGAGGCGGTCGCCTCGGCGAGGGGACTCCCTATCCCGAGGCCGCCGCGGGGTTCCCCGGGGAACCCGATGGATTCCAACGCCTGTGGACCCCGCACCGGATGGTCTACATCGACGGTCAGGACAAACCGAAGGACGACGGTGCCGGCGAATGCCCGTTCTGCACGGCACCGGGGAAGTCCGATGTCGAAGGACTCATCGTCGCCCGTGGTGAGACCGTGTACGCGGTGCTCAACCTCTATCCGTACAACCCGGGGCACCTGCTCATCTGCCCCTACCGCCACGTGGCGGACTACACGGACCTGACCGCCGACGAGACCGTCGAACTCGCCGAATTCACCCAACAGGCGATGCGCGTCATCCGGGCCGTGTCCGGACCCCACGGATTCAACCTGGGCATGAACCAGGGACCGGTCGCCGGAGCCGGAATCGCCGCGCACCTGCACCAGCACGTCGTCCCGCGCTGGGGCGGAGACGCGAACTTCCTGCCCGTGATCGCCCAGACGAAGGCCCTGCCGCAAGTGCACGGCGATGTGCAGGCACGCCTGTCAAAGGAATGGAACCGATGAATCCTGAAGACCTCGGCACTCTTGCCGAGTACTCCTCGCCCGTGCTGCGCGGCGCTGACACCGTCATCACGATCCGGCGACCCGACTTGGAGACCAACAGCTACCTCGCGCAGCTGTTCTCCCTGACCGAGGACAGCTCCCGGCGGCTGACCCACTCATGGTCGGACTCGGCCCCGCAGTGCGGCCGAAGCTGGTCGGGCTACCTGAGTGCGGAGAGGAACGCCGCCCCGCAGCTCTTCGTCGGCGACAGCCTGGAGACGGCGCACCAGATCACGGACAGCCACCTCGGCGTCTCCGAGTTCGCCCTCGACGACTCCCGGGCCAGGGCTCTCTACGTCGCCCGGGTCGCCGAACCCGGCCGCTACGGACTCGACGAGTCCATCCCGGAGACCGAAGAATCCCCACGGCGGATCACCTCGGCGTCCTACCTGGCCAACGGCCTCGGCTATACGAACGACCGACCGGCACGTGCCTTCCTCGTCGACCTCTCCGAACCCGGTCTCGGCACGGTCGGTCTTCGCGGAGCCTCCGAAGTGCCGCTGTCGACTCTGCTGACCACCCCGGACACCGATGTCCGCGATCCGCAGTTCTCCCCGAACGGCACACGCGTGTCCGTGGTCTCCGCTCTCCGCCCCGACCAGGGACAGCCCGATCTGCGCTCCACGGTATGGTTGCTCGAGGGTGAGGACCCGACCCCGCTCGAGCTGCCCTCCATGGACGTCGGTCTGCACCGGTGGCTCGACGAGGACACCGTGCTGCTGCTCGGCAACGCTCTGACCCGAGACGAACTCGACTTCGTCGGGCAGATGCCCGGACTCTTCGTCCACGACCTGACAACGGCTTCCACGAGGCGGCTGACGGACCCGGAGACTGTGGCCATGGCATCGATCCCGCCCCGAATCGACGGGGGAGCGATCATCGCCGCCGTCGACACCGACGGAGCCACCCGTGTCGTTCGCATCGGCCTCGACGCCGCAGAGATCGGCTTCGACGAACTCGAGTTCCTCACCGACGACACCACAGTCGTCAACGGCTTCGACCTCAACGACGCGGCTCTCGTCTTCACCGGGGCGACCCCGCAGTCCCCGGCGGTGCTCGGCCGCATCCCCCTCGATGGCCGCCCGGATTCCGGGACCGCCTCGGCGCCGGGCGACGCTGTCGTCGTCAAGGAACATCCGGCGCCGGCGAACTCCGTCCTTCCCCAGGTGCTGCGTGTGCCCGGCGAATCCGGGACGATCACCGGCTGGCTGGCCAAACCGCACGGTGAGGGGCCATTCCCGGTCATCCTCAACATCCACGGCGGACCCTTCGCCCAGTACACCCACTCGTGGTTCGACGAGACCCAGGTGCTCAGCTTCGCGGGATATGCAGTCGTGTTCTCGAACCCGCGCGGCTCCGGCGGGCGCACCCGCAGCTGGGGGACCGCAGTCCAAGGCGACATGGCGGCACCGGCGATGGCCGACGTGCTCGCCGTCCTCGACCACGCCCTCGAATCCGATCCCACCCTCGACAGCAGCCGTCTGGGCATCCAGGGCGGATCGTATGGGGGATATCTCACAGCCATGACGATCGCCGCGGACCAGCGCTTCCGAGGAGCCATCGTCGAACGCGGCTACCTCGACCCCGACAGCTTCGTCGGAACCTCCGACATCGGCCGCTTCTTCACCGAGGAGTACACGAGCCGCAGCCGTGAGGCGATCGTGCGCCAATCGCCCCTGGCCCATGCCCCGCAGGTCGGCACACCGACGCTGGTGATGCATTCGGAACGCGACTTCCGCTGCCCGCTGGAACAGGCCCAGCAGTACTATGCGGCCCTGCAGCGAGCCGGAGTCGACACCGAGATGCTCATCTTCCCAGGCGAGAACCACGAGCTCTCCCGGGCCGGCCAGCCTCGCCACCGCAGGCAGCGCTTCGAAGCCATCCTCGACTGGTGGGATCGGCATCTGAGCGGCCGGAATCGGACGCAGCCAGAGGGCGAGCGACATCGCCCGGAAGCGGCTGACCCGAGCGCCGCCGCAGCGCCCGACTCCGCGTCATGAGCGTCGAGTTGGTCGGGAAAGCACAGAGCCGATATCGTTCTCTGGACCGCTGTCGCGCTCTTGCCGAAATCCCCCAGCATCATTATTCTGCAAACACTTGCCTCCTCTCGCCGCCGACCACTGGAGAAACATGAAACCTCGTAAAGCCTCAAGGGTCGTTTTACTCAATGAGCGCGACGAGGTTCTCCTGATCCGGGCCCAAGATCTGCTGACACCCAGTCACCAATGGTGGATGACCTGCGGCGGCGGCTCCGAACTCGGCGAATCGGCTGCGCAGACGGCGGCCCGGGAACTGGCGGAGGAGACCGGGATCGAATGCGAACCGCACGAACTCATCGGCCCCCTGGCCACTCGTGACGAGGTCTTCGAGTTCACGGAGAAGTCGCTGCGCCAAGTCGAGACGTACTTCGCGTTCCGCACCGCTGAGGACATCGAACTCGAAGACGCGGTCTGGACGGACATCGAGAAGCGCAGCCTGCTCGAATTCCGCTGGTGGACCCGCGAGGAGCTTCTGGACACGACGGAGACGATCTATCCGAAGAATCTGCTGGGCCTCATCGATCTGGCCACCGCCGGGTCCGTTCCCGAAGTGCCGCTGGTCATCGACTGAACCCGCGTCTGCGGCCGAATACCGGCCGGCGCAGACCTCCGAACGGGCGTCTGCACAAGTCTCCTCGGTCAGCGTATAGACTTGAGAGGCTGTAACTACAGGAAGGAACACCAGTGTCAGGTCATTCCAAATGGGCAACGACTAAACACAAGAAAGCTGCCATCGATGCCAAGCGCGGCAAACTCTTCGCCAAGCTGATCAAGAACATCGAGGTTGCCGCTCGCAACGGTGGACCTGACCCCGACGGCAACCCGACTCTGTTCGATGCGATCCAGAAGGCGAAGAAGAACTCGGTCCCCGCCGACAACATCACCCGCGCGGTCAAGCGCGGCGGCGGCCTCGACGGTTCCGGAGTCAACTACGAGACGATTATGTACGAAGGCTACGCCGCCGGCGGTGTGGCGCTGCTCATCGAGTGCCTCACCGACAACCGCAACCGTGCGGCCTCCGAGGTGCGCGTGGCCGTGACCCGCAACGGCGGGAGCATGGCCGATCCGGGCTCCGTGACGTACAACTTCAACCGCAGGGGCGTCATCACCGTGGGTGCGGACGAGACCGATGAAGAGGCCATCCTGCTGGCGACCATGGACGCCGGAGCCGAAGAGGTCAAGGAGGTCGGGGAGAAGTTCGAGATCATCTGCGAGGCCACCGACCTCGTGGCCGTGCGCACCGCCCTCGTCGACGCCGGAATCGACTACGACTCGGCCGAAGCCTCATTCGTTCCCGAGCTCGAGGTCAGCCTCGACGCGGAGACCGCGCAGAAGGTCTTCACCCTCATCGACGCGCTCGAAGACAGCGACGAGGTGCAGAACGTCTACTCGAACGCCGATGTCAGCGATGAGGTCCTCGCCGAACTCGATGCCTGATGCGCATCCTCGGCGTTGATCCCGGTCTGACCCGGTGCGGGCTGGGCGTCATCGACACCCTGCCCGCCCGGAAGGCGACAATGGTCGCCGTCGACGTTCTGCGCACCCCCTCGGCCGACTCCGTCGACCTGCGTCTCGGATCCATCGCAGAGGCGTTCGACACCTGGTTGGACAGGTACCGTCCCGACGTCGTGGCCATCGAACGGGTCTTCGCACGCAACGATGTGTCCACGATCATGGGCACGGCCCAGGCATCGGGACTGACCATGGGGCTGGCGGCCCGCCGCGGACTGCCCGTGGCCATGCACACCCCGTCCGAGGTCAAGGCAGCCATCACCGGCTCCGGTCGTGCCGACAAGAAGCAGATCACCTCGATGGTGACGCGGATCCTCGGACTCGACGCACCGCCGAAGCCCGCCGATGCCGCCGATGCTCTGGCGATCGCCATCTGCCATTCCTGGCGCGGGGCCCTGTCGGCCCAATCGACACCGGGCATGAACAAGGACCTCACCGAACGCAAGGCCGGCGGCCGCCAGGGCAGCGGACTGACGAAGGCCCAGCAGCAGTGGGCCGAGGCGATGCGGCGCGCCAAATGAGTGTGGGGGAGCGGGTGCCTGCTAACCTGGATTCGTACACGTGTTCCCTTAAGAAAGGCTGTTCGTGATCAGTTTCCTCAGCGGTACGGTGCATCGGATCGCAGCTGACCACCTCGTCGTTCTCACCTACGGTGTCGGCCGCAAGGTCCACGTCACCCCCGATACACTGGCCGGAACCCGGCACGGCGCCGAGATCGAACTGGTCACCAGCCTCGTGGTGCGCGAAGACTCGATGACTCTCTACGGCTTCACCACCGAAGACGAGAACCACACTTTCGACGTGCTCCTGTCGATCTCCGGGATCGGCCCCCGTCTGGCGATGGCGATCCTGTCGGTCATGGGACCCGACGAACTCGCCGCCGCGATCACGAATCAGAACGCCGATGCGCTCACCCGGGTGCCGGGAATCGGGAAGAAGGGCGCCTCGCGCATCATCCTCGAACTCGAGAACAAGCTGCCCAAAATCACAGCGTCCGTTCCCGGACCGACTCTGTCCTTCGGCGGCGGCAATCAGCAGGTCGTTGACGCTCTCGTGGGCCTCGGATGGAAGGAACCGCAGGCCGAAGAGGTCGTCGCCGAGGTCGTCAGGGAGACCGGTGCCGAAGCCGACACTTCTGTGGTCCTCAAGGCCGCACTGAAGGTCCTGGGTGCGAAGAGATGACGAGCTCCTTCGATCCTGGCTCCTACGAGATGGACTTCGGTGATCAGGACCTGACCGGGGCCGAACAGGACAGACTCGTCTCCGGCCGCGCCGAGACCGCCGAGCGCGATGCCGAAGCGGCGCTGCGCCCGAAGGGCCTGGTCGACTTCATCGGCCAGCCGCAGGTGCGTGAACAGCTCTCACTCGTCCTCGATGCGGCAAAGGCCCGGCAGAAGGCGCCCGACCATGTGCTGCTCTCCGGTCCTCCCGGACTCGGCAAGACCACTCTGGCGATGATCATCGCCCATGAGATGAACTCGAGTCTGCGGGTGACGTCCGGTCCGGCCGTCCAGCATGCCGGTGACCTTGCGGCCATCCTGTCCTCCCTCGAAGAGGGCGAAGTCCTCTTCATCGACGAGATCCACCGGATGGCCCGCGCCGCCGAAGAGATGCTGTATGTGGCGATGGAGGACTTCCGGGTCGACGTCATCGTCGGCAAGGGCCCAGGTGCCACCGCGATCCCGCTCGACCTCCCGCAGTTCACCCTCGTCGGCGCCACCACCCGGTCCGGTCTGCTGCCGGCACCGCTGCGCGACCGCTTCGGCTTCACCGCCCTGCTCGATTTCTATTCGAGTGCCGACCTGCTCACCGTTCTGCAGCGCTCGGCCCGGATGCTCGGCATCGATTCCGAGCTCGCCGGGCTCGAAGAGATCTCCACCCGTTCCCGCGGCACCCCGCGCATCGCGAACCGACTGCTGCGACGCGTCCGCGACTGGGCGCAGGTGCGCGGGAGCGGAATCATCGACGAGGAAGCCGCCACCAAGGCCCTGCGCGTCTACGAGGTCGACGAACTCGGTCTCGACCGCCTCGACAGATCGGTTCTGCAGGTGCTGTGCCGGCGTTTCGGCGGCGGACCGGTGGGCCTGGGGACCCTCGCAGTCTCCGTCGGCGAAGAAGCCGACACGGTCGAAACCGTGTCCGAACCCTACCTCGTGCGGGAGGGCCTGATCAGTCGGACTCCACGCGGACGCGTGGCCACCTCTGCGGCCTGGAAGCACCTGAAAATGCAGATCCCAGCAAACTATGAGTTCTGAACCCCGCATTTGAGTTCGCTATGAGAGGTGAGGACGAACTAAGCTGGTTCACTGATTCATTCATATGAAAGGCTGATATCTGTGGATTTGCTGATCCCTCTTGCGCTTGCCGCGCTGCTGATCTTTTTCCTGTTCAATTCTCGGCGTAAGCAGAAAGCGCGTGCGGAGCAGATCAAATCGGGGCTGGTGCCCGGCGCAACCGTGATGACGACATTCGGTGTCTTCGGCACCGTGCTCTCCATCGACGAAGAGAAAAACCAGGTGACGATCGAATCGGGCCCCGGAACGGTTCTGCGCGTCCACCGCCAGGCCATCGGCCAGATCGAGAACAACCAGGCCGCACCCGTCGACGCTCCCGGTGCCGCTGCTCCCGCCGCCGATTCCGATATCGACGCCGACGCCGCCGACGAGAAGCCGGCCATCACCGATGCCGAGCTCGACGCCATGAATGAACGCAAGCGCGCCGAGACGGACGCTCCGGACGAGGACGCCGCTGAAGAAGCAGTCGCGGACGACTCCGCTGCGGGTGCCGAGGACGTCGACGCCGAGACCGCCGCTGAGATCGATGCCGATTCCGCCGATGCGGACGACGATTCCACGGACTCCACGGACTCGGATTCCGACAAGAAGAACTGATCCGTTCTCGCACTCTGCTCCCGACTGAAAGCTGAAACGTGTCCGATATCGAAGAAAAGCCACGACCTGGTTTGCGCTTCCTGTGGCTGACTATCGTCACCGTGGCTCTCGCCGCAATCATCGCCGGCGGTGTCATCTGGTCGAATGCCACGACGACTCCCAAACTCGCACTTGACCTCGAGGGCGGAACGTCGATCATTCTGGAACCGCAGGTGTCCGAGGGCACGGATATCAGCAAGGAGCAGCTCGATCAGGCGGTGGCGATCATCCGCCAGCGTGTCGACTCGACCGGTGTCTCCGAAGCAGAGATCACGACGCAGGGCGACCGCAATATCGTCGTGAATCTTCCGGGAAACCCCGACGAGGAGACCCGTAACCTCGTCCGGTCGTCGGCTCAGCTCGTGTTCCGCCGTGTGGCGCTGGTCGGTGACCCGCGTTCGCAGGAGCAGATTCAGAAGGAGCAGGAGAAGAGCGGCGAAAGCGGAAACAGCGGGGATTCCTCGGGATCCGATGACGGACTGAGCGACGAAGAGCGCAAACGCCTCGAGGATCTCACCGGTGCCGATTCGAAGGGCGATGGCCAGGGCGAGGAACAGGCACCGTCCGGCGGCGGCGATGCCGTCAACGCCGGCGGCTCGACCGAGAAGCAGGCCGATGAGGCCTCCGAGCAGACGAAGACCTCGGGATCGGACTCGGAATCGGAGAGCAAGGACGCGGAGAAGTCCGGCGAAGGCAGCGGGTCGAGCGAAGGTACGAAGGTCACCGACTCGACACCGCGGCCTCTCTTCGATCCGGAGAAGGACTCCTCCGAGTGGCAGACCGAAGGGATCATCAAGGAATACACGGAGCTCGACTGCACGAACAAGAAGAACCGGACGGGAGGCGAACAGCAGCCTTCGGACAAACCGGTCGTCTCGTGCTCCCAAGACGGACAGGCGAAGTACATCCTCGGACCCGTCGAACTCTCCGGTGATCACCTCGCCGATGCCAACGCGGGCTATGCCTCAGGAGCAAATGGCGTGCAGACCAACAACCCTGCCGTCAACCTGTCCTTCGATGCCACCGGGCGTGAGATCTTCAAGCAGATCACCTCGGACATCACCGGCAAGCAGCAGCCGTACAACCAGTTCGCGATCGAGCTCGACGGCCTCGTGCTCTCGGCTCCGTCCTCGAACGCGGTGATCACCGACGGCAACGCCCAGATCACGGGCGACTTCAGCCTCGACGAGGCGCAGACTCTGGCCAACCAGCTCAAGAACGGTTCGCTGCCGCTGAGCTTCCAGGTCCAGAGCGAGGACCAGATCTCGCCGACCCTGGGTTCGAACTACCTCAAGATCGGTCTGCTCACCGGACTCGTCGGACTCATCCTCGTCGTCGTCTACTCACTGCTGCAGTACCGAGTGCTCGGCCTCGTCACGGTCTCGAGCCTCGTCGTCGCCGGCGTGCTCACCTATCTTCTGCTGCTGCTGGCATCGTGGAGATACGGCTACCGCCTGTCCCTGGCCGGTGTCGCCGGTATCATCATCGGCATCGGCATGGCGGCGGACTCGTTCATCGTCTACTTCGAACGTGTGAGAGACGAGCTGCGCAGCGGGCGAAATCTGCTCTCCGCAGTCGAGGTCGGCTGGGACCGGGCCAAGCGCACGATCTACGCTTCGAAGGCCGTGAACATGCTCGCCGCGGTCATCCTCTATATCCTGGCCGTCGGTTCGGTGCGCGGCTTCGCCTTCACCCTGGGTCTGACCGTGATCATCGACGTACTCATCGTCTTCCTGTTCACCCACCCGATGCTGCAGGTCCTGGCCCGCACGAAGTTCTTCGGCGAAGGCCACCCGCTGTCGGGTATGGACCCGCGTCTGCTCGGCGTCAAACCAGCCGCATATCGCGGTGCCCTCAACGTGTCCATCGATGACCAGGACAAGACGCCTGAGGCCAAGCGTCGGGAGAAGGCGCGGATGCGCAAGGCGGGAATGACCGCCGAAGACACATCCGGCACGACCACAGCGGCGACGGCTGCGGCCGATTCAGAGGAGACCACGACGACGCCCACGACCGACAAGGCCGAGTCCGCGAAGCCGAAGGCCGCGAAGTCGAAGCCCGTGAAGTCGAAATCCGCGAAGACCGCAGCGTCGACGGGCGGTATGACCATCGCCGAGCGGAAGGCCGCGGCCAGACGCGCCGAAGAAGAGGATGCCGCCGAAGACTCGGCGGCTCAAGACGGCAAGGAGGCTGACAAGTGAAACGGTTCTTTGCCTGGGGCAACCGGCTGCACAGCGGCGAATCATCTATCCCGTTCGTCGGCAAGGCGAAGCTGTGGCTGAGCATCGCCGGAGTCCTCGTCCTCCTGTCCCTGCTCGTTCCCCTCATCTTCGGATTCAACTTCGGCATCGCCTTCAAGGGCGGTTCGCAGTTCCAGGTCGACCATGTCACCGACACCTCCGCTGCCAAGGGCGAAGGCATCGTCAACGACGTCGTCTCCGGGTCCGAGCCGCGCCTGACGCCGACCAGTGACACGGCCGTCCAGATCGAGACGAACCAGCTCACCGACCCGCAGATGCAGGAAGTCCGCGACGGTCTCGTCGCCGGCTACGACGTGAAGGTCGAAGACGTCACCTCGACGTTCGTCGGCCCCGAATGGGGCCAGGACGTGACGTCGAAGATGATCCGCGCGCTCGTCATCTTCGTGGCCATCGCGCTCATCGTCATGGCTCTGTACTTCCGCACGTGGAAGATGTCGGTCGCGGCGATCGTGGGCCTCTTCGCCGTGATGATCGTGACCATGGGCATCTACTCGGCCACCGGCTTCGAAGTCACTCCGGAGGCCATCATCGGCTTCCTCACCGTGCTCAGCTTCTCGCTCTATGACACGGTGGTCGTCTTCGACAAGATCCGAGAGAACACGACCCGATTCGGGGAGAAACGGAACCTGAAGTTCTCCGAGCTGGTCAATCTCGGTGTGAACCAGACGACCGTGCGCTCGATCAACACCTCGGTGGTGTCCGTGCTGCCGATCGCCTCGATCCTCTTCATCGGTGTGTTCCTGCTCGGCGCGGGAACACTGGTCGATATCTCGCTGTCCCTGTTCATCGGTACGATAGTGGCAGCCGCTTCGACGCTGTTCGTCGCGAGCCCCCTCTACGCCGTCCTCCGGGCAAACGAGCCGGCGGTCAAGGAACAGGAGGAGGCCGTGCGTGAATTACGCTTGAAGAACGGGGGAGCAGACGTCCCACCGGTGATGCACGCCGAAGTCTGATTCCCAAGAGAGGAGATGTTATGGCTTCGTCCGCCGATTCGCGCCGTCCGCGAGGCATCTCCCGCTTAGCGTGGTGGGCGGCCAGGGCGCAGAACAACCCCGGCTACCCGAGAGTGCTCGGTCCGATGATCCGGGCCCTGCAGTCGAACCATCCGAAAGCGGACATCGACCTCGTCGTCCGAGCCTATAAGGTCGCCGAGGAGGCTCACCGCGGGCAGACCCGGAAATCCGGTGACGCCTATATCACCCACCCCATCGCGGTCGCGACGATCCTGGCTGAGATCGGCATGCTGCCGGTCACGCTCGCCGCCGCACTGCTGCACGACACCGTCGAAGACACCTCGTATTCGCTCGCAGAGCTCACCGAGGAATTCGGGGCCGAAGTCGCGGCCATGGTCGACGGGGTGACGAAGCTCGACAAACTCACCTACGGCCAGGCCGCGCAGTCCGAGACCGTGCGCAAGATGATCGTGGCGATGGCCAAGGACATCCGCGTGCTCGTCATCAAGCTCGCCGACCGTCTCCACAATGCGCGCACCTGGCGTTTCGTCCCGGCCTCGTCGAGCACGAAGAAGGCCCGCGAGACCCTCGACATCTTCGCCCCGCTGGCACACCGGCTGGGCATGAACACGATCAAATGGGAACTCGAAGACCTGTCCTTCCAGGTCCTCCATCCCAAGGTCTATGACGAAGTGGTCCGGCTCGTCGCGGACCGGGCTCCCGAACGCGAGAAGTATCTGGCCACGGTCTCCGAGGAGCTCCAGGGCGAGCTCAAGGAATCCGGGATCGAAGCCTCCATCACGGGACGACCCAAGCACTACTACTCGATCTATCAGAAGATGGTCGTGCGCGGACACGAGTTCGCCGACATCTACGATCTCGTCGGAGTCCGCGTCCTCGTCGAATCCGTGCGCGAGTGCTATGCCGCCCTCGGCATCGTCCACGCCCGCTGGAACCCGGTTCCCGGGCGGTTCAAGGACTATATCGCAATGCCGAAGTACAACATGTACCAGAGCCTGCACACCACGGTGATCGGGCCGGCCGGCAAACCCGTCGAGATCCAGATCCGCACCCACGAGATGGATCGACGCGCAGAATTCGGCGTCGCCGCTCATTGGAAGTACAAGGACCTGAACAAGTCGTCGAAGGCCGTGACCTCGAACACCGCACGCTCGGTGAAGGTCTCCGACGCCGGCGAGGTCGACGACGCGGCCTGGCTGCGGCAGCTGCTGGACTGGCAGCGTGAGGTCTCCGACCCCGATGAGTTCCTCGACAGCCTCCGCTATGAGGTGAATTCGAAGGAGGTCTACGTCTTCACTCCGAAGGGCGAGGTGATGAGCCTGCCATCGGGAGCCACCCCCATCGACTTCGCCTATGCCGTGCACACCGAGGTCGGGCACAAGACCATGGGTGCCCGCGTCAACGGCCGCCTGGTCGCTTTGGACACGGAGCTGAAGAACGGGGACTCCGTCGAGGTCTTCACCTCGAAGGACGAGAACGCCGGGCCCAGCCGCGACTGGCTCGGCTTCGTCAAGAGCCCGCGGGCCCGGAGCAAGATCCGTCAGTGGTTCTCGAAGGAGCGCCGCGAAGAGGCGATCGAGAACGGCCGCGAACAGCTCGCCAGAGCGATGCGCCGCCATACCTTCTCCGCGGCCACGCTGATGAGCCAGGAGGCCCTCCAGGTCGTCGCCACAGAGATGCGTCTGCCCGATGTCAGCGCCCTCTACGCCGCGATCGGCAACGGTGTGTCCTCGGCCCAGCACGTCGTCGACCTGCTGGCCAAGGAAGTCGGGGAGGACGACGACTCGGTCGCGCTGCCTCCGGAGCCGCGCAACCGCACCGGTCAGTCCTCGGGGCACCATTCGTCGTCCGAAGGCGTGATCGTCAAGGGCGTCGACGACGTGCTCGTCAAACTCGCCCGCTGCTGCACCCCGGTGCCGGGAGACGAGATCCTCGGCTTCGTCACGCGCGGCTCGGGCGTGTCCGTGCATCGTGTCGACTGCCCGAACGTAGCCTCACTCAGACGTGAACCCGAACGCATGGTCGAGGTGTCCTGGGGTGAGAAGACGAGCGGAATCTACCTCGTCCAGATCCAGGTCGAAGCCCTCGACCGTGCCGGTCTGCTCTCCGACATCACGAAGGTCCTCACCGAGACCCACGTGAACATCCTGTCGGCGACGGTCGGCACGTCCCGGGCACGCGTGGCCCAGTCGAAGTTCGTCTTCGAGATGAGCGATGCCAGCCATCTGGACACGGTGCTCTCTGCCGTGCGCAAGGTCGAAGGCGTCTTCGACGTCTACCGCATCTCCGGCGGCTGATCCTCCCGGTCGATCCCGATCCCGCCGAGGGCACGGCCGTCTGCGGCGGCACTGTCCAAGGCCGCGCGCATCTGGGCGACGAATGGTCGACGGGCCACCTGAGAGAGGTAGTCCCGGAGACGGTGGCGCAGGCCGGTGGGGATCTCCGCAATGATTCCCCGCAGCGCCTGCGGCGACTCTGCGGTGCGGAACCGGAAATGCGGGAAGAGCAGATCGTAGAGCGTCCGTTCCTCCGTTGTGATGGGCAGTCCGTCGATGAGGCACCATTCGTCGTCCGCCAGCGTCGTCTCGTGGACGTCGAAACCGTCATCGGCGATCCACCGTCTTCTGGGCAGAGTGATGCAGTTCAGCGGAGCGGGAGCCCGGCCGAGACCGCGATGCACCCACCAGGCGCTGTCATGGGAGACTGCGAGCCCCGGTGGGATGAGCGAATGCAGAGCGGCCATCCGTTCCGCGGGGGAGAGGATCGCGCCCTTGCGCACCCACGTCGATTCGGTCAGTCGGATGAGCAGACCGTCGAGGGTGAGCTCGGTGAGCTGCTCGTACCCGAAGTCCCGCAGATGAAACAACGCCTCCATACCCGCACTATCGTCGGGTGTGGAGGCGTTGACAAGACGTCGGCTGCCGCCTGTGGACAGTTGGGGACTCGAACGCCCGAACCTGTGGACGAGCGGAGAGTCCTCAGTCGAGCTCCGCGGCGGTCTGTGCGAGCTGATCCCTCCAGGCGCGGCGGGCGTCTAGAGCTTCCTGCGCCTCCGCGACGGCTTTCCCATCGCCACCGGACTTTGCGGTCTCGAGCTTCTTCTCGAGTTCGACGATCGACTCGTCGAGCTGATTGAGCGCACCCGAGGTGCGGGCCTTCGTCTCCGGGTTGCTGCGCTGCCAAGCGGCTTCCTCGGCATCGGCGAGCGCACGCTCGACATCGCGCAGACCGTTCTCCATCCGGGAGACATCGGCACGGGGGACCTTCCCGGCTTCCTCCCACTGGTCCTGGATGGTGCGCAGATCACGCTTGGCCGCCACCGGATCGGTGATCGGCAGCAGCGCCTGCGCCTTCTTCAACAGCTCTTCCTTGACGCCGAGGTTGCCCTTGAACTCCTCGTCCAGTGCAGCGTTCTCCGCATCGCGAGCGGAGAAGAACACGTCCTGTGCGGCTCGGAACCGTGCCCACAGAGCGTCATCGTCCTTGCGGGACGCACGCGGGGCACGCTTCCACTGGCTCATCAGGTCCTTGTACTTCTGGGACACGGTCCGGAAATCGGTCGAGGCCGACAGCGACTCCGCCTCGGCGACGATCTTCTCCTTGATCCGCTTGCCCTCGGCATTGACCTTGTCGAGTTCGGCGAAGAACTCCTTGCGCTTGTGTTCGAAGCTGTTCCGGGCCTGCGAGAACCGGCCCCAGAGCTCCTGATCGACGGCACGCGGCAGACGCGGTCCGCTGCGCTGCATGTCCTTCCACTGTGCGAAGAGCTCGCGCAGACGGGCACCCGACTGCTTCCACTGGATCTTCGACGGATCCTGTTTGGCCAGGGACTCGGCCTCGACGACGAGAGCCTCACGGTCCTCGGCGGCGGCGAGCTTCGCAGCCTGGGCGCGGGCGGCCTGTCGGGACTCCGTGGCCTCGGCATCGGAGATGAGAGTGTCGAGGGTGGCGCTCAGCCCTTTGAGATCACCGACGACATTGGCCTCCGGCAGCGACTCCTGCAGCGTCTTCGCCGCCGCCACGATCTCACGGCCGGGAGCACCGGCGGAGAGGCGATTGCGCAGTAGGATCGCACTCTCGGCGAGTTCGACGTACTTCTTCGCGAAGTACTCGAGCGCCTCATCGGGAGTGGCATCCGGGTACTGACCGACGGCCCGCTCGCCCTCAGCGGTGGTGACGAACACATTGCCTTGTGCATCGGCCCGACCATGAGTCACCGCGCGAGCCACCTCGGCGTCGTGGTCGATATGGCTGGCGTTGACCACCTGCGCCGCCTGCGGACGCGGCAGCGACGACGGACGGGGGGTCGGCTTCGGTGTCGGGGTCGACATGGTTCTCACCTTGTTTCCATCGGTCGAACCGGCAGGTCTTCACACCCGCCGATCACTCGATTGTGGGATAGACGTTATCCCAGCATAACCATCGGCGCGCGTGTAGATAGACTTTGCACATGGATGTGTTCTCGACCAACGCCGAATTCCTCGACGTCAACTGCTATGCCGTGCGCGCTGCCGGGCGCAGCGACTGCATTCTCATCGACTCCGGATACGACTGCGCCCCCGGACTCGACAAGCTGCTGAGCGAGGAGGGTCTGGAGCCGCAGGCGATCTTCCTCACCCACGGTCACCCCGACCATATCCTGGGCCTGACCAACGTGCTCGCCCGCTGGAACGTGCCCGTCCACCTCGGCGCCCCGGACAGGTACCGACTGGACTCACCGGCGACGACGCTCAACCCGCAGTTCGCGGCGATGCTCGCCCCGCTGGTCGAAGACTGGAACGCACCCGCGGCCGAGGACATCACCGACGGGCAGAGCTTCGAGATCGCCGGGCTGACCATCACCGCGGTCGCCGCACCCGGCCATACCGAAGGCTCCATGCTGCTGCGCGTCGTGGACGGCGAGGAAGAGGTCATCTTCACCGGGGACGTCGTCTTCGCCGGAGCCATCGGCCGTGTCGACCTGCCCGGGGGAGACCCGCAGGCGATGCAGGAGTCGCTGCGGGCATTTACGACTCTGCCCGATGCGCCGATCTATCCTGGACACGGCCCGGCGACACGGGTCAGCACGGAACTCGCGACGAACCCGTTCTTCTGAGCGGATCCGACCGAGCGGTCCGACCCGCCCGACCAGCCACCGGAACTCACCCGAGACCACCCGATTCAGCGGTGCCCCACGGCACCGCATCAGCACCGAAAGCAAGGAGCACCATGGCGAAGTCAGCCCGTCTGTCCGGATTCCCGGAACGACTCCCGGCCGAACGCGTGATCGAGAAGGCCATCATCGACACCCTCGAACACACCTTCGCCCTGCACGGGTTCTCCGCCCTCAACCACCGCGCCGTCGAACCCATCAGCCAGCTGGCCAAGGAGGGAGAGATCGACAAGGAGATCTTCGCCGTCTCCCGCCTGCACTCCGACGGCACCGAACGCAACCCGCTCGGCCTCCACTTCGATCTCACGGTGCCCCTGGCCCGCTATATCGCCGACAATGCCAACGAACTGAGCTTCCCGTTCAAGGCCGCCCGCGTCCAGCCGGTCTGGCGAGGCGAACGGCCGCAGGCCGGCCGCTACCGTGAGTTCATCCAGGCCGATATCGACGTCATCGCCGATGGTGAGCTGCCCGGACACTTCGAAGTCGAGATCCCGCTGGCTGTGGCCGACGCATTCTCCCGGCTCGCCCCTCTCGGCGTGCCCGGAATCAAGATCCTCGTCAACGATCGCAGGCTGCTCGAAGGCTTCGCCCGCGGAATCGGACTGACGGACATCCAGGCCGTGCTGCGCTGCCTCGACAAGTACGACAAGATCGGCCCCGCCGAGGTCGGTGAGCTGCTCGCCGCCGAAGCCGGCGCCGACGAGGAACAGCAGCGTCTGTGCCTGGCGCTGGCCGCCATCGAATCCGACTCCCCGGACTTCGCCGATCAGGTGCGCGCCCTCGGCGTCGACCACCCGCTGCTCGACGCCGGACTCGAATCGCTGACGACCCTGCTGCGTGCCGCAGCCGAACGGGCGCCGGGAGTCGTCGTCGCCCAGCTCAAGATCGCCCGCGGCCTCGACTACTACACGGGAGCGGTCTACGAGACCCAGCTGATCGGCCACGAAGAGCTCGGTTCCGTGTCCTCCGGCGGCCGCTACGATTCGCTGGTGACCGTGGGCAAGAGGAACTATCCCGGGGTGGGCATGTCCATCGGCGTCTCGCGTCTCATGGCGTTCATCCTCGGCGAAGCATCGGAGATCCGCGCCACCCGCGGCACCCCCTCGGCCGTCGTCATCGCCGTCACCGAGGAGGCCCGGCGCGGGGAGGCCGACGCCGTGGCCGCGACTCTCCGGTCCAGGGACATCCCCTGTGAGGTGTCGCCGAACGCCGCGAAGTTCGGCAAGCAGATCCGCTACGCCGAACGCCGCGACATCCCGTTCGTCTGGTTCACCGACGGTGAGTCCGGCCACGAGGTCAAGGACATCCGCTCGGGAGAGCAGGCCACGGCCGATCCGGCCGCGTGGACGCCTGCAGAGGACGACCTCTGGCCACGCGTGTACCGGAGCTGACGGAAGGGCGACTATCATTGTTCAGGCGCTAGACCACAACATCACAAAGGAGCCCTAGGTGCTGCGAAGCCACGAAGCCGGAAGCCTGCGAGCCGCGAACGCAGGAGAAACCGTCACCCTCACCGGGTGGGTCGATCGTCGTCGCGATCACGGAGGTGTGGCCTTCATCGATCTGCGTGACGCTTCGGGAATCGTGCAGGTCGTCGTCCGCGAGGACGACGCCCACCAGCTGCGCAACGAGACCGTCGTCAAGGCCACCGGCACCGTGTCGGTCCGCCCGGAGGGCAACACGAACCCGAACCTGCCGACCGGTGAGATCGAGATCATCGACACCAGCGTCGAAGTGCTCTCGCAGGCGGCTGCGCTGCCGTTCCAGGTCTCCGATCACGCCGAGGACTCCGGTGCCGTGGGAGAAGAAACCCGACTGCGCTACCGGTACCTCGATCTGCGCCGCTCCGGCCCGGCGAAGACCATCCGCCTGCGCTCCGACGTCAACAAGGCGGCGCGGTCGGTCCTCGACGCCCACAGCTTCGTCGAGGTCGAGACCCCGACCCTGACGAAGTCCACTCCGGAAGGCGCCCGCGACTTCCTCGTGCCCGCCCGCCTCAAGCCCGGCTCCTGGTACGCCCTGCCGCAGTCGCCGCAGCTGTTCAAACAGCTGCTGCAGGTCGCCGGCATGGAACGGTACTACCAGATCGCCCGCTGCTACCGCGACGAGGACTTCCGCGCCGACCGTCAGCCCGAGTTCACCCAGCTCGACATCGAAGCCTCCTTCGTCGAGCAGGAGGACATCATCGCCCTGGCCGAAGAGATCCTCACCGCACTGTGGAAGCTCATCGGACACGAGATCACCACCCCGATCCCGCACATCACCTACCACGAGGCGATGGAGAAGTACGGTTCGGACAAGCCGGATCTGCGCTTCGGACTCGAACTGCACAACCTCACCGAGTTCTTCCGGAACACCCCGTTCCGCGTCTTCCAGTCGCCGTACGTCGGTTCCGTCGTCTACCCCGGCGGCGGATCGCTGCCGCGCCGTCAGCTCGACGGCTGGCAGGACTGGGCCAAGCAGCGCGGCGCCAAGGGACTGGCCTACGTGCTCGTGGCAGAAGACGGCACGCTGTCCGGCCCCGTGGCCAAGAACATCTCCGAGGAGGAGAAGGCCGGACTCGTCGCCGCTGCCGGAGCGAGCCCGGGCGATGCCATCTTCTTCGCCGCCGGCGAGGCGAACTCCTCCCGCGCCCTGCTCGGCGCCGCACGCAACGAGATCGCTGCCCGCACCGGTCTGATCAAGGACGGCGACTGGGCCTTCGTGTGGGTCGTCGACGCGCCCCTGTTCGAATCGGCTGCCGACGCTCAGGCCGCCGGAGACGTCGCCGTCGGCGGTGGTCAGTGGACGGCCGTCCACCACGCCTTCACCGCACCGAAGCCCGAATTCCTCGACACCCTCGAAGAAGATCCCGGTGCGGCTCTGTCCTACGCCTACGACATCGTGTGCAACGGCAACGAGATCGGCGGCGGCTCCATCCGCATCCACCGCAAGGACGTGCAGGAACGCGTCTTCGAGATCATGGGCATCTCCGAGGATGAAGCCCAGGAGAAGTTCGGCTTCCTCCTCGAAGCCTTCAAATTCGGTGCACCCCCGCACGGCGGCATCGCCTTCGGCTGGGACCGCATCGTGTCCCTGCTGGCCGGGGTCGACTCGATCCGTGAGGTCATCGCCTTCCCGAAGTCCGGCGGCGGCTTCGATCCGCTGACGCAGGCACCGGCCCCGATCACCGACGCCCAGCGCGCCGAGGCCGGAGTCGACTTCGCACCGGAAGACGACGACGCCGAGGCCTGATGAGCCAGGAACCGAATCTGTTCTCCGCCGGCCCGGACCAGGAACCTCCTGGTCCGGGCTTCGCCGGTTCCTCCGGGGCCTCCTCGGGGCGGGCCCTGGACCCGCTCGCGGTGCGGATGCGTCCGCGGACATTGGACGAGGTCGTCGGCCAGGAGCACCTGACCTTCCCCGGATCCCCGCTCAACCAGCTCGTCGAAGCCAGCGGGGGAGACCGGGCGGGGGCCTCCTCGGTGATCCTGTGGGGCCCACCTGGAGTCGGGAAGACGACTCTGGCCCATGTCATCTCCCACGCCCCGGGCCGCACCTTCGTCGAGCTCTCCGCGATCACCGCGGGAGTCAAGGACGTGCG
Organism: Brevibacterium sp. CFH 10365; assembly: GCF_009299785.1. Taxonomy (NCBI): domain Bacteria; kingdom Bacillati; phylum Actinomycetota; class Actinomycetes; order Micrococcales; family Brevibacteriaceae; genus Brevibacterium; species Brevibacterium sp. CFH 10365. Next base: position 41,050 of record NZ_VIGO01000002.1, read on the forward strand.
CCAGGTGATCGAGAACGCCCGCCGTGAACGGGAGATGTACTCACGCACGACGGTGCTCTTCCTCGACGAGATCCACCGCTTCTCCAAGGCCCAGCAGGACGCCCTGCTGCCGGCAGTGGAGAACCGGCTCGTCGTGCTCGTGGCCGCCACCACGGAGAACCCGTCGTTCTCCGTCATCTCACCGCTGCTGTCGCGGTCGCTCATGCTCACCCTGCGACCGCTCGACGACGAAGCGGTCGGCAAGCTGCTCGACCGCGCCGTCGACTCCGACCGCGGTTTGGCCGGGCAGTTCACCCTCACCGAGGAGGCCCGGAACTTCATCGTCCGCATCGCCGGAGCCGACGCCCGCCGGTCACTGACGGTCCTCGAAGCCGCCGCCGGAATCGCCGCCGCCCAGGCCGATGCCGCTCAGCTCGCCGAGGATGCCAGCGAGGACACTCAGCCCGACGACAGCCACGGTGATGGGGATGACGACGGAGACGGCAAGACCGGTCCGATCCTCATCACCGAATCCGCCTGCGCCGAGGCGAGCAGTGAGACCGTTCTGCGCTATGACAAGAACGGCGACCAGCACTACGACGTGGTCTCCGCGTTCATCAAGTCCATCCGCGGCTCAGACGTCGACGCGGCACTGCACTATCTGGCGCGGATGATCGTCGCCGGTGAAGACCCTCGCTTCATCGCTCGACGAGTCGTCATCTCCGCCGCCGAAGACATCGGCATGGCCGACCCGCAGGCGCTGCCCATTGCGGTGGCCGCCTCGACGGCAGTGCAGAACATCGGCATGCCCGAAGGACGGATCCCGTTGGCTGAGGCGGTCACATACCTCGCCCTGGCACCGAAGTCGAACGCCAGCTACCGGGCCCTGGACGCCGCGATCGCCGATGTGAAGAACGGACTCGCCGGACAGGTGCCGATGCATCTGCGCGACGCCCACTACCCGGGTGCGAAGGAACTCGGCCACGGTGAGGGCTACAAGTACTCGCACGACTTTCCGCACGGAGTCGCCGATCAGGAATACCTGCCCGAGACTCTGCGGGGAAAGCGCTACTACACTCCGACGACGAACGGGATGGAACGGTCCATGGCCGAGAGGTTGGAGAACCTCAGGCGTCTGCTCCGCCCCTGATAGCTTTGTAGTGAGACGCGGTGACGGGCTGAGCCGTCGCTGACGGCGCGGAGCGAGGAGGACGGCATGGCAGACATCGTCATCACCATCGCCGCCGCGCTGGCGCTGGGACTCATCGCCCATGAGCTGCGCATCCCGCCCCTCGTGGGATTTCTCGCGGCAGGTTTCCTGCTGCACGTCGTCGGCTTCACCGCGTTCGCAGGACTGCAGCAGATCTCCGACATCGGCGTCGTCCTGCTCCTCTTCACCATCGGCCTGAAGTTCGACCTGCGCTCCCTCCTCCAACCCGAAGCACACGGCACGGCGGCCCTGCACATGATCACGGTGGTCCTCCTCGGCGCCGGGACGATCGGCGCAGCCGCCGCCATCGGCATCGTCAGCGTCAGCGGGGGAGCGGGCACCTTGGCACTTCTCGGCTTCGCCCTCTCGTTCTCCTCCACGGTGCTCGTGGTCAAGGTGCTCGAAGACCGCTCCGACGACGGGTCCTACTACGGCCAGATCGCCATCGCGATCCTCGTTCTCCAGGACCTCGCAGCGGTCGCCTTCATCACGATCGCCGGGGAAGAGCCGCCGAGCCTGTGGGCGTTCGCTCTCGTCCTGCTCATTCCCGCCGTGTGGGTGCTGCGACGGATCCTCGACCGCGTCGGACGTGGTGAGCTGCTCGTCCTCTTCGGCGTCGTCATGGCGTTGGGCCCGGGCTATGTCGCCTTCGAATCCGTCGGCATCCACGGCGACCTCGGTGCCTTGGTGCTCGGACTGCTCTTCTCCACCCACCCGCGGGCTGTGGAGATGTCGAAGTCCCTCTTCAGCGTCAAGGAGCTCTTCCTCGTCGGATTCTTCGTCGTCATCGGACTCCAGGCGGTTCCCACCTGGTCGGATCTGTTCATGGCGCTGCTGCTGTGCGTCATCCTGCTGCCATTCAACTTCGCGAGCTTCTACCTCATGGGCCGGCTCTTCGGGCTGCGCAACCGCACCAGCGTGCGCACCAGCCTGGCCCTGAGCAACTTCTCCGAATTCGCCCTCATCGTCGTCGCGGTCGGCGTCGACAACGGGCTCTTCGAGGACAATTGGCTGACCGTCATCGCCCTCGCCGTGGCCCTGGGCATGATCGGCTCCTCCCTGGCCAATGCCTACAGTCTCCAGATCGTGGCGAGGCTCGACGCGATCCTGCCGGACGAGAACGAGGACCGGCTGCGGGCCAACGACCGACCGCTGGACACCGCAGATGCGGAAGTCGTCGTCCTCGGCATGGGGCGCATCGGCCGAGGCGCCTACGAGCGTTTCGTCGAGCGCGGAGACCGCAGCGTCATCGGCATCGACAACGACCTCAATGTCATCGAAGCCCTGCGCGCCGACGACTTCACGGTGCTCGAAGGCGATGCCACCGACCACGAGTTCTGGCACCGCCTCGTCGTCGGCGGCAGCGCCCACACCGTCGTGCTGGCCATGGCGCTGCATGATTCGAACACTTTCGCCCTCGAACAGCTTCGCATCGCCGGCTTCCCGGGAACCATCGCCGCCGTCGTCCAGCGTCCCGACCAGGCCGAGCATTTCGCCCACGCCGGAGTCCACGCGGTGATCAACATCTACAGCGGTTCCGGAGCGGCCGTGGCCGACGCCGCCATCGACAGCCATGAAGACGACTGTCGGCAGTGAGAAGAGAGGGCGATCGAGTCGAATCGGCTGGTCGTGCCGACGGTACGGTCGGGCAGGTCGGGCCGACGGTACGATCGGGCTGGTCGAGCCGACGGTACGGTCGGGCAGGTCGGGCCGACGGTACGATCGGGCTGGTCGAGCCGACGGTACGGTCGGGCAGGTCGGGCCGACGGTACGATCGGGCTGGTCGAGCCGACGGTACGGTCGGGCAGGTCGGGCCGACGCCCCAGTCGCGAAGATCACAGCCGCGAGCCCGCCGATCCGCTTTGCGGCGGTCCGCCTGCACCCGCTAAGATAGACAGCTGTTGTGCCTGCACCCTAAAGGCGGTCGGTGCGAGCGGATCTCGACGCTCAACCCCTCTTTCCCATCCGGGGAAACAACAGTCGCGTTCGGGGCGAGAACCTCATGGGCCCTTCGTGACAGAACTCATTGATGAAAGGTAATACAGTGCCAGCACCAGCACGTAATCGCCGGATGACGCGCCTCTCGCGCGCCCTCGGCATTGCTCTGACACCCAAGGCCGAGAAGTACTTCGAGCGTCGCCCGTACCCTCCAGGTGAGCACGGTCGCGCCCGCCGTCGCAACGACAGCGACTACTCGGTCCGCCTCAAGGAGAAGCAGCGCCTGCGCGCGCAGTACGGCATCCGCGAGGCACAGATGCTCAAGAACTACAAGGAAGCCAGCCGTCTGCCCGGCCTGACCGGTGAGACCATGGTCGAGCTCCTCGAATCGCGTCTCGACGCGCTCGTCCTGCGTGCCGGCTTCGCCCGCACCATGGCCCAGGCTCGTCAGTTCGTCGTCCACCGTCACATCACGGTCGACGGACAGCGCGTGGACCGTCCCTCCTTCCGCGTGAAGGAAGGCCAGACCATCCAGGTGCACGAGCGTTCGGCTTCGATGGATCCGTTCCAGGTCGCCGCCGCCGGTGGTCACAAGGACGTCCTGCCCGCCACGCCGGGTTACCTCAACGTGAACCTCGAGGGCCTGCAGGCGACCCTGCTGCGCACCCCGAAGCGCGAAGAGGTGCCGATCACCTGTGATGTTCAGCTCGTCGTCGAGTTCTACTCGCGCTGATCGGCTGAATACAGCGCATCGCGCCACCACGACTGCCCGGGACCACAGGTTCCGGGCAGTCGTGCATTCACCCTGGCGAGTGTGCATTCGCACTGGGCAGTCGTGCAGCCACCTCAAGCACGCCGACGGCGCATCGCATCAGCCTCGGCGAAGGCTGTGTTGTCACATCCTCCTCTGAAATCACCACTTTCCTCCCTGAGCATTTCAGAGAAAGGTGTACCGAACCGCCGGACAGGACCGGGAATGACTTGCCGACACGGGAGCGGTCTGCCGGGAAGCGCAAGGGCGGCGGAGTCCGGCACCGGCGTCCCCGGCTCGCCGCGCCGCCTCGCATATTGCGACGGAGCCATTAAACTGGTCCCTGTTGAGTGCAGGTGCACACGAGTGAGTGTCGTGCCGGGCGCAACAGTCACGCGACTCACAGGCAATATCTGAAAGGCCCAGGATTGAAGACGGCAGAGATCAAGCAACGCTGGTTGGACTACTTCGAAGCGAACGGGCACACCGTGGTCCCCTCGGCGTCGGTGATCAGCTCCGACCCGTCCATCCTGTTCAACATCGCGGGAATGGTGCAGTTCATTCCCTACCTCACCGGCCGTGAACCGGCACCGTTCAACCGTGCCACCAGCGTGCAGAAGTGCGTGCGCACCGGAGACATCGAAGAGGTCGGCAAGACGACCCGCCACGGCACGTTCTTCCAGATGAACGGCAATTTCTCCTTCGGCGACTACTTCAAGCGCGACGCCATCAAATTCGCTTGGGGACTGCTGACGAACCCCGTCGCCGAGGGCGGACTGGGCTTCGACCCGGAACTGCTGTGGGCGACGGTGCACGAGGACGATGCCGAGACCATCGACATGTGGCTCGAGGAGACGTCCGTGCCCCGTGAGCGCATCCAGCTGCGCGACAACGAAGACAACTTCTGGCACACCGGCCAGCCCGGCCCCGGAGGCTACTGCTCCGAGATCTACTACGACCGCGGCCCCGCCTACGGCGTTGAGGGCGGACCGGTGGCCGACGAAGACCGGTATATCGAGATCTGGAACCTCGTGTTCATGGAGTTCGAACTCTCCGAGGTCCGCTCGAAGGTCGATTTCGACATCGCCGGCGACCTGCCCGCGAAGAACATCGATACCGGTATGGGGCTCGAACGTGTCGCCTTCCTGCTCCAGGGCGTGGAGAACATGTACGAGATCGACGAGGTGTACCCCGTCATCGAAGCCGCCAGCCGCTTGGCCGGTCGGACCTACGGCGAGGACGAGCACACCGACGTGCAGCTGCGCGTCGTCGCCGACCACGTCCGCTCGGCCCTGATCATCATCGGCGACGGAGTCCGCCCCGGCAACGAAGGCCGCGGATACATCCTCCGCCGACTGCTCCGCCGTGCTGTGCGTGCCATGCGTCTGCTCGGAGTCAAGGACGAAGTCCTGCCCGAGCTGCTGCCCGTATCCATGCACGCCATGAAGCTGTCCTACCCCGAACTCGAAACCGACTTCGACCGGATCTCCCGGGTGGCCTTCGCCGAGGAGAAGGCGTTCCTGCGCACCCTCGAATCCGGCACCCAGCTGTTCGCCAACGCCGCACAGTCACTGAGCGGTGGAGACACGACCATCAGCGGAGACATCGCCTTCGCCCTCCACGACACCCACGGATTCCCCATCGACCTCACCCTCGAAATGGCCTCCGAGGCCGGGCTGAACGTCGACGAGGCCGGATTCCGTGACCTCATGAGTGAGCAGCGCACGCGCGCCAAAGCCGACGCCAAGGCGAAGAAGGGCGGCGGTCACACCGACCTCTCCGCCTATTCGGCGCTGCTCGACGACGGCGCCAGCGAATTCGTCGGCTACGACCGGCTCGAAGCCGATTCCAGGGTCCGGGGAATCGTCACGGACGGTGTCGCAACCGAGGTGCTCACCACCGGTCAGAGCGGGGACGTCGTCCTCGACCTGACGCCGTTCTACGCCGAGTCCGGCGGCCAGCGCGCCGATATCGGACTCATCTCCGGTCATGGCTTCACCGCCCGCGTCACCGACGTGCAGAACCCGGTCAAGGGTCTGCCCGCCCACCGCGTCGAAGTCCTCGACGGAGAGCTCCACGTCGGTGACGAAGTCCTCGCCGCCGTCGATCACGACCACCGGTTCCAGGGCGCACAGGCCCATACCGCCACCCACCTCGTCCACGCGGCGCTGCGGGAGATCCTCGGCAGCCACGCCGTGCAGGCCGGTTCGCTCAACCAGCCCGGATACATGCGCTTCGACTACTCGTTCCCCGAAGCCCCGAGCACCCAGATGCGGGCCGAGATCGAAGAGGTCGCGAACCTCGCGGTGCGCTCGAACTACGAAGTCGGCACCGAATACATGTCCTTCGACGACGCGAAGAGGTCCGGTGCCATGGCCCTCTTCGGGGAGAAGTACCCGAACGTCGTGCGCGTCGTCGACATCGGCGGCCCCTTCTCCCGCGAACTCTGCGGCGGCACCCACGTCGGAGCCTCCGCCGAAGTCGGACCGATCTCAGTGCTCTCCGAAGCCTCCGTCGGCTCCGGAGTCCGCCGCATCGAGGCCGCCGTCGGCATGGACGCCTTCCGTTCCCTGGCCGCCGAGCGGACCATCGTGTCCTCGCTCTCGGAGATGCTCAAAGTCCCCGGAACCGATGTCACCTCACGCGTCTCCGACCTGATGAGCAGGCTCAAGGACGCGGAGAAGGAGATCGCCCGACTGAACGCCCAGCAGCTGCTGGCCTCGGCCGGGAGGTTCCTCGACGAGGCGCAGACCGTGGGCCAGACCCTGTTCGTGCAGGCCGAACTCGGCGACATCGCCAACGCCGGAGACATCCGCACACTGGTGACCGACCTGCGCAACCGGGTCTCGGACCGTCAGGCCGTGATCTTCGGCATCGGTGTCAGCAACGGCAAACCCGTCGTCGTCATCGCCACCACCGAGGCGGCCCGGGCCGCCGGTCTGCAGGCCGGCAGGCTCGTGTCGCTGGCCTGCGGCGAACTCGGCGGCGGAGGCGGCGGCAAGCCCGACCTCGCGCAGGGCGGAGGCAGCAACCCCGGCGCCATCCCGTCCGCCATCGCGGCGGTCAAGGCAGCCATCCAGTGAGTTTCCGCCGAGGTCGCCGGCTGGGTCTCGACATCGGTTCCGTGCGGATCGGTGTCGCCTCCAGCGATCCCGACGGGATTCTGGCCACCCCGCTCACCGTCGTCCGGCGCAGAGACGAACCGGCGGCGCTGGGACAGCTGCGCGACATCGTCGACGAGTACGAACCCATCGAGCTCCTGGTGGGGGACCCGAAGTCGCTCGACGGGGCCGCCCGGGCGGCAGCCGCCTCGGCGCTGGAGTTCGCCCACCGGATCGCCGCGGCCACCGGCACCTCGGTCCGGCTCGTCGACGAACGATTCACCACGGTCGAAGCCCACCAGGCTCTCGCCGCAGCCGGAAAGTCATCGCGCCAGCGACGCGAGATCGTCGATGCCCAAGCCGCCGTGATCATCCTCCAGAACGCCCTCGAGTACGAACACAACACCGGTGTTCCCGCCGGTCGTGAGATGCCCGACGAGGAGAGCGACGTATGAGCCCCATCACCGAAGAGTTCTCGTCCGACGAAGGACTGACCCGGGCGGAGATCCGCGCGAAGAAGCGGCGCAGGATGATGCGCCGGCGACGGACGACGACGATCGTGATCATCTGCGTCCTCGTCTTCGGCATCGGCGGATTCTTCGGCGTGCGGGCCGCCGGGGGCGTCTTCGACGACCTGTTCGGACCCAAAGGCGACTATGAGGGTCAGGGCACGAACGAGGTCTCGATCGAAATCGCTCCCGGCTCCTCGGCCCGCACTGTGGCCAACCAGCTCGTCGAAGCCGGAGTGATCATGAATTCCGAGCCCTTCCTCGACGAGATCGAAAGCCGTGACGCGACCATCCAAGCCGGAACGTGGACGATGCGGGAGAAGATGAGCTCGAAGGCCGCGGTCGAAGCGCTCATCAACCCCATCGCCCCGCCGAAGATCACAGTCGCCGAAGGCAAGCAGGTCGAAGAGATCAAGGCGATCATGATCGAGTCGGGGATGAACGCCGATGAGGTCGACAGAGCCATCGATGACAAGACCCCGAAGGACTACGGACTCGACATCGAGGCCCCGAGCCTCGAAGGCTACCTCTACCCGGCGACGTACGACCTGAACAAGCAGAAGACTGCCGAAGACATCGTCCAGGAGATGGTCGACAAGACCGAGACCGAGCTCGACGAGTTGGGAATCGAGAGCAAGGACGCCAACCGCATCCTCACCCTGGCGAGCCTCGTGGAGAAGGAGTCCCCGGGAGACCCCGAGGTGCGGTCGAAGGTGGCCCGGTCCTTTCTCAACCGCATCTCCGATGAGTCGCGGACCGGGGGACTGCTCCAATCGGATGCGACAGTGGCCTATATCCACGGAGCCCGCTCCGACCTGACGACGACGAAGAAGGAACGCCAGTCGGACTCGCCGTACAACACGTACAAGAAGAAGGGCCTGCCTCCCGGACCGATCAATTCGCCGAGCCGAGGCGCTGTCGAGGCAGCGCTCGAACCCGCCGACGGCGATTGGCAGTTCTTCGTCGCGACGAACCCAGACACGGGGGAGACGAAGTTCGCCGACACCTACGAGGACCACAAGAAGAACGTCGAGATCTACCGCAAGTGGCTGCGTGAGCACAGCAAGGACGACGGATAGCCAGTGAGGATTCTCGCCGCGGTGCTCGGCTCGCCCATCGCACATTCGAAGTCCCCGCTGCTCCACCGGGCCGCCTTCACGGCCCTGAACATGGAGTCCAGCGAGTACTCCCGGTTCGAGCTCGGTGCAGATGAGCTCGAGGGGTTCCTCGACTCCCATCCCGACCACACCGGGTTCTCGCTGACGATGCCGTTGAAGGACCGGCTCGTCTCTCTCGCCGCCGAACGCGGGTGGAGGGTCGACGAGACGGCCGCACTGACGGCAGCCGGCAATACCCTGGTCCGCCGCGGCGGTCGGGTGCAGGTGGCGAATACCGACGTCGAAGGCATCGTGCGTGCGATCTCTGCGCGCGCGGATGCGGAAGTCGAAGGTGCGGGAGACGGTCGGGCGACGGTCCTCGGGGCCGGAGCCACGGCCGCCTCGGCGCTCGTGGCCTGCCGCGATCTCGGGATCACCCATGTGGACCTGCGCGTCCGCAACCCCGACCGCGCCCGCCGGATCCTCGACCTGGCCGAGCGGATCGGACTGACCGCCTCGGTGGGGGATCTGACCCGGATCGGCCCGTCGGCGATCGTCATCTCGACCCTGCCCGCCGAGGCGGCCCCCGACCCGGTCTGGGACGATTCCCTCACCGCGGGCGGCATCGCCCTCGACGTCGCCTACGCCGGTGATTCGACCTTCCTCGCCGCGGCCGCCGCCCACGGTCTGCGACCTGTCGCCGGAACCGCCATGCTCGTCGAACAGGCCGTCGCCCAGTTCGAGATGTTCCTCGGTGCGGCACAGTCGGTCGCGGGAGACGCCGGGAACGGATCCGCGACCGACATGCGGGATCCGGGGCTGCGCGAACGCATCACCCGCGCCATGTACTCGGCCCTCGACGATCACGCTCCTTCGGCCCAGGGCTGAGACGGTCACAGTGGTGGAGACCGGGGTGATGCATGGGATGGTCATCGGCGTGTCCGTACTCATCGCTGTGGTCGTCGGCCTGGTGCTGGCGCGGACTCTGCGCACCTGGATCGCCGATGACGCTCACGCCGCCGTTCTCGAGGGCTCCCGCGGGAACGTCGGACTCGTCATCGTCGGAACCCTCATCGCGGCGATCGGCAGCCTCGCCCTGCCCGTCGGTGAGGCGCTGAAGACTCCGGCCGACCACATCGGCGCAGCACTCCTGCTGGGTGCCGTCGCCGGGGCCACTCCGTTCCTCGTCCGCGCCGACGTCCTGGTCCGGCGACTGCCCGATCGGATCGTCTGGCCCCTCATCGGCATCGGTCTCGTCACCACTGTCGTCGCCTCGGTTCTGGGCGGTTCGAGCGTCTGGTTCCTCGTCCTCTTCGCCGGGGTCACTGCCGCACTACTCTTCGCCGGTCTGCACCTGCTGGGACGGGCCATGAACGCACGGACGATGGGGCTCGGCGACGTCAAACTCGCCTTCGTCGTGTTCTCCACCGCCACCCTCTTCGATCCTTTCGCACCGGCCCTCGTCCTCGTGGCCATGATGCTCATCAGCGGGATCTGGGCGCTCATCGGCGCGATCCGGGCCGGTCGGGTGCGCGGGGTGACCATCGCCTTCGGACCCGCGATGCTATCCGGCATGTGGCTCGGGTGCCTGTTCGCACCGATCCTTTTGTAGAATCGGTGGAATGTTGAGATGGCTGACTGCAGGCGAATCCCACGGCGAAGCGCTGACCGGGATCATTGAAGGGCTTCCCGCCCATGTACCGATCACCAGGGACGATATTCGTGCGAGCCTGGCTCGCCGCCGACTCGGCTATGGCCGCGGCGCACGAATGAAGTTCGAAGCCGACGATGTGCGCCTCCTCGGCGGCGTCCGACACGGGGAGACCTTGGGCTCACCCGTGGCGATCGAGGTCGGCAACACCGAATGGCCGAAATGGGAATCCGTGATGAGCCCGGACCCCGTCGACGCGTCCGAACTCGAAGGACTCGCGCGCAACGCCCCACTGACCCGTCCGCGCCCGGGCCATGCCGATATCGTCGGCATGCAGAAGTACGGCTTCGACGAAGCCCGCCCCGTGCTCGAACGGGCCTCGGCCCGGGAGACCGCGATGCGCGTGGCACTGGGCACGGTGGCCGCGAAGTTCCTCGGCGAACTGGGCATCACCCTCGTCTCCCACACCGTCGCCATCGGCGGAGCCGATCATGCCGCCGATGCGCTGCCCGAACTGCCGACCGCAGCCGATGTCGACGCTCTGGACGCCGATCCGGTCCGCTGCTTCGACGCTGAACTCTCGGCGGCGATGGTGACCGAGATCGACGCGGCGAAGAAGTCCGGGGACACCCTCGGCGGAGTCGTCGAAGTCCTCGCGTACGATCTGCCTCCGGGACTCGGCTCCCATGTCCATTGGGACCGTCGTCTCGACTCCCGCCTGGCCGGTGCCCTCATGGGCATCCAGGCGATCAAAGGAGTCGAGGTCGGGGACGGGTTCCTCACCACGAAGCGTCCCGGTTCGAAGGCTCATGACGAACTCGCCGTCGGCGAGGACGGTCTCCGCCGCACGAGCAATCGTGCCGGCGGCACCGAGGGCGGAATGTCCACGGGCGGTCCGCTGCGTGTGCGGGCGGGAATGAAGCCGATCGCCACCGTCCCGCGCGCCCTGGCCACCGTCGACGTCGAAACCGGTGAAGCCGCGAAGGCGAACCACCAGCGCTCCGACGTCTGCGCGGTGCCCGCCTCCGGAGTCGTCGCCGAAGCCATGGTTGCTCTCGTGCTCGCCGAGGCAGTCGTCGAGAAGTTCGGCGGAGACTCCGTCGCCGAGACGAAGCGGAACCTGGACGCCTACGTCGCGGCCATTCCGGAGAACCTCCGCATCGGGCGATGAACCACACCCCGCTGCCCAAACCGGTTCCACCCCTGGAACCGGTCCCCGCCGCGCTGTCGCGCATCGTGCTCTCCGGCCCGCCGGCGGCAGGGAAGTCGACGATCGGTCGGCTGCTCGCCGATCGCCTCGGCCTGCCGCTGACGGACACGGACGCGAATATCGTCGACAAGTACGGGGTCATCTCGGAGATCTTCGTCGATCGCGGCGAAGACCACTTCCGGCGCATCGAACGTGAGGTCGTGCGCAGAGCACTGCGTCGTCTGCTCGATCGGCCGGGCATCGTGTCACTCGGCGGAGGGGCGATCCTCAACCCGGGCACGCGGGCACAGCTGAAGCATCCGGCGATCAAGGTCGTGCACATCGATATCGACCTCGACACCGTGGCACAGCGGCTCACCGCCCCGCATCGGCCGCTGCTGCGCGGCGCCGGAAGCCCGGTGGAGAACTGGCTGGCGCTGGTCACCGAACGCGAACCGCTGTACGAACAGGTCGCGACCTTCCGGGTGCAGGCCTCGAACTCACCGCCGTCGACTGTCGTCAACCGGGTCGTCGACGTCCTCACCGCTCTGCAGCGGGCCGAGGAGTACGCGAAGTACGCCAGCCCGGACGAGGACGGACTCCGACCCGAGAACTGAGCTCAGACCCGGCGGTGAGACGTTTCCGACCAAACTGGTCAGGCATTTCGCCGCCGGGTGCCTGTGAGGGCTAGGCTGGGTCCGGCCGGCGGATTCGGTTCCTCGACCCCGTGCACCCACCGGCCGACAAGCGCTTGAGAGAAGACGATGAACGATCAGGAAGACGGACGAATGAGCCTCACACGCATCAATGTGGACGCCGGCGGGAACTACCCCGTCCTCGTCGGCCAGGGACTGCTCGGCGAACTGCCGGAGCTGCTCGGAAACCGCGTCGAGAAGGTCCTCGTCATCCACCCCCGCGCCCTGCGCACCACCGGCGAGACCGTCCGCGATGACCTCGCCGCAGCCGGCCTCGAGGCCGTGGCCGCGGAGATTCCCGACGCCGAAGAGGCCAAGCACGTCCAGGTCGCGGCCTTCTGCTGGCAGGTCCTCGGCCAATCCGACTTCACCCGCAGCGATGCCATCGTCACCGTCGGCGGGGGAGCCGTGAGCGACCTCGGCGGGTTCGTCGCCGCCACCTGGCTGCGCGGACTCAAGGTCATCCACATCCCCACCACCGTCCTCGGAATGGTCGACGCCTCCATCGGCGGCAAGACCGGAATCAACACCGCCGAAGGCAAGAATCTCGTCGGCTCCTTCCACGCTCCCGCCGGAGTCCTCGTCGACCTCGACACGCTGGGAACCCTGCCGGAGAACGAACTGTTCACCGGACTCGCCGAGGTGGTCAAGACCGGATTCATCGCCGACCCCGCGATCCTCGATCTCGTATCGAACCATTCGAAGGACGAGATCGCCGATGTGCACGGTCCCGTTCTGCGCGAACTCATCGAACGCTCCATCCGGGTCAAGGCCGATGTCGTCTCCAGCGACTTCAAGGAGTCCGGACGCCGGGAGATCCTCAACTACGGACACACCCTCGGCCATGCGATCGAACACAAGGAGCGCTACCAATGGCGCCACGGCGCAGCCGTATCCGTGGGCATGGTCTTCGCCGCCGAGGTGGCCTCGATGATCAAGAGCCTGCCCTACGAAGTCGTCGACCTCCACCGTGAGCTGCTCGGCAAGCTCGGACTGCCCGTCGGCTACCGCTCCGATGTGTGGCCCCAGCTGCTGGACACGATGAAGAGGGACAAGAAGGCCCGCGGAGCGATGCTGCGGATGGTCCTGCTGAGCGGCATCGGGGAACCCAGCACGGTCGAGATCCCCGATGCCTCGATCCTCTTCACTGCCTACCAGGAGATCGGCGAGGATTCGCCGACAGTTCCCCTCGGCATCGGCATCGGCCTCGGCTGAGCCCACTCGGATGGAAGCCTCCCGCTGAGCTTGCTAGACTTGCCCAGTGGCGCGTTCGTCGACCCCGCACCCCGGGGCGATCAGGCGCGTCTTGCCGACTGCGATCACCGTTCGGTGATCAGGACTGAATCGAAGAAGGACGAATTAGTGGCGACAACGAACGACCTGAAGAACGGCCTTGTGCTCAACCTCGACAACCAGCTGTGGCAGGTGCTGGAGTTCCAGCACGTCAAGCCCGGCAAGGGGCCGGCGTTCGTTCGCACCAAGCTCAAGAGCGTGACGAGCGGCAAGATCATCGACAGGACCTTCAACGCCGGCACCAAGGTCGAGACCGCGAACGTCGACCGCCGCGATATGCAGTACCTCTACCATGACGGCACCGACTACGTGTTCATGGATTCCGAGGACTACGATCAGGTCAACATCTCCGCAGAGCTCGTCGGCGATGCCGCGAACTATATGCTCGAGAACCAGCAGCTGCAGATCTCCTTCCACGAAGGCACCCCGCTGTCGGTGGAGCTGCCGCCCTCGGTGGAGCTGACCATCACCCACACGGAACCCGGACTCCAAGGCGACCGTTCGACCGGCGGTTCGAAGCCGGCGACTCTCGAGACCGGCTACGAGATCCAGGTGCCCCTGTTCCTCGAAGAAGGCGTGAAGGTCAAGGTCGACACCCGCAGCGGCGACTACCTCGGACGCGTCAAGTAAGTGGCATCGGCACGTACTCGAGCCCGCCGCCGGGCTCTTGAGCTGCTCTTCGAAGCCGGGCAGCGTCGGATGGCCATGGACGAACTCGTCACCATGCGATCGAACGATCCCGACTACCCGATGAAGGAATACGCGGTCGAGATCGTCAGGGGCATCACCGAGAAGCAGGCGGAGATCGACGAGATCATCTCCACCTACGCGCAAGGCTGGACCCTGGACCGCATGCCGGCCGTCGACCGGTCGCTGCTGGAGATCGGAACCTGGGAGATGCTGTTCAACGACGAGGTCCCCGACAAGGTGGCCATCGACGAAGCAGTGTCCCTGGCCAGGCAGTTCTCCACAGATGACTCACCCGGCTTCGTCTCGGGGCTGCTCTCGCGCATCCTCGACGTCAAACCGACACTCATCTGAGTCGGCGGGTCCGCACTCCGGACCCGCCCGCCGGTGGGCATCCCACCGGGTCTACAATCGAATCGAACCACTCCTTTAACCACCGTCCAGAGAGGCGGAGAAGGGGAAATATGACACAGCGAACAGTGCTGGACGCCCCCGATATCTCGCGGGCGATCACCCGCATCGCTCACGAGATCATCGAATCCAACAAGGGCAGCGACGATCTCGTCCTCCTCGGCATCCCGCGCCGCGGAGTACCGCTGGCCCACCGACTCGCCGAGGCGATCGCCTCGATCTCCGGGAGACCTGAGACCGCAGCGGAACTGGCCGGCAGCCTCGACATCACGATGTACCGCGACGATCTGCGCGGCGGCTCGTACCGGGCACCGGAACCCACATCCATCCCGACCGCGGGCATCGATGCGAAGACCGTCGTCCTCGTCGACGATGTGCTCTTCTCCGGACGCACCATCCGCGCCGGTCTCGATGCTCTCGCCGATGTCGGCCGTCCCGCCAAGGTCCGCCTCGCCGTCCTCGTCGACCGCGGGCACCGGGACCTGCCCATCCGCGCCGACCATGTGGGCAAGAACCTGCCGACGTCGAGCAGCGAACGCGTCAACGTCTCCCTGATCGAAATCGACGGAGACGATGCCGTGACCATCTCGGGAGGCCGCGGATGAAGCATCTGCTCGACACCGCCTCACTCAGCCGCGAGGACGCCATCGCCGTCCTCGACATCGCCGAGGAGATGACTCTCGTCTCCGAACGCGAAGTCAAGAAGCTGCCCGTGCTGCGCGGACGCACCGTGGTCAACCTGTTCTTCGAGGACTCCACCCGCACACGACTGTCCTTCGAGGCCGCGGCCAAACGGCTGTCGGCGGATGTGCTCAACTTCTCCGCCAAAGGCTCGTCCGTGTCGAAGGGCGAGAGCCTCCAGGACACCATCCAGACGATCTCGGCCATGGGCGCCGATGCCATCGTCGTCCGCCACTCCGGAGCCGGCACCGCCCATCGCCTCGCCCACACCGGGTGGATCGACGTCCCCGTCGTCAACGCCGGCGACGGCACCCACGAGCACCCCACCCAGGCCCTGCTCGACGCGTTCACCCTGCGCCGGGCACTGGCCGGAGTCCCCGCCTCGGGACCGGTGACCGGAGGACCGCGCGGTCAGGGACTCGACGGCGCGAAGGTCGCGATCGTCGGAGACGTCCTGCACTCCCGGGTGGCACGATCGAACGTACACCTGCTCGCCCGCCTCGGCGCAGACGTCCACCTCATCGCCCCACCCACGCTGCTGCCCTGGGGAGTGGAGGACTGGCCGGTGAGCGTTCACTTCGACTTCGATTCGGCACTGAGCTCCGAGGACTTCGCGGCAGTGATGATGCTGCGGGTCCAGCACGAGCGGATGCACGAATCCTTCTTCCCCAACGAACGCGAGTACGCCCGTCTGTGGGGACTGAGCGCGGCCCGACTGGCCACCCTGCCCGAGTCGACCTTCATCATGCACCCGGGCCCCATGAACCGCGGTTTCGAAATCTCCGCTGCCGCAGCGGACTCACCCCGCGCCCTCGTCCTCGACCAAGTCGAGAACGGAGTGAGCGTGCGCATGGCGGTCCTCTACCGTCTGCTGACCGGTCAGGAGGAGACCAATGACTGATTACCTCATCCGCGGTGCCGATGTGCTCGGACGCGGCGTCGCCGATGTCGCGATTCGCGACGGACGCATCGTCGACCCCGAACTCCTGGGCTCAGGCGACTGCGAGACCGTCGATGCCGCAGGCCTCGTGGCCCTGCCGGGACTCGTCGACATGCACACCCACCTGCGCGAACCGGGCAAGGAAGATGCCGAGACCGTCCTCACCGGATCCCGGTCGGCGGCGTCGGGCGGATTCACCTGCGTCCACGCCATGGCCAACACCGCGCCCGTGGCCGACACCGCCGGAGTCGTCGAACAGGTGCACCGCCTCGGTCGCGCCGCCGGATTCACCGAAGTCGTGCCCGTCGGTGCCGTGACCACCGGGCTCGAAGGCCGGCAGCTGGCCGAACTGGGTGCCATGGCACGTTCGGGTGCCCGCGTGCGGATGTTCTCCGACGACGGCATCTGCGTCTCCGATCCGCTGCTCATGCGCCGCGCCCTCGAATACGTCAAGACCTTCGACGGGATCATCGCCCAGCACGCACAGGAACCGCGTCTGACCGAAGGCGCGCAGATGAACGAGGGAACGGTCTCGGCCGAACTCGGACTGCCCGGCTGGCCCGCCGTCGCCGAGGAGTCGATCATCGCCCGCGATGTGCTCCTGGCCGAACACGTCGGGTCCCGACTGCACATCTGCCATGTCTCCACGGCCGGCAGCGTCGACCTGATCCGCTGGGCCAAGGCCCGGGGGATCGCCGTGACCGCCGAGGTGACTCCGCATCACCTCATGCTCACCGACGAACTCGTGCGCACCTTCGACCCTGTGTTCAAGGTCAATCCTCCGCTGCGCACAGATCGGGACGTGCAGGCGCTCCGGGCTGCCCTGGCCGACGGCACGATCGACGTCGTCGGCACCGACCACGCCCCACAAACCTCCGAACACAAATGCAGCGAGTGGACCGCCGCAGCCATGGGCATGGTCGGTATGGAATCCGCCCTGTCCATCGTCGTCGCCGCCATGGCCGACCACGACTTCGACTTCGGCGATCTGGCCCGTGTGATGTCCTCGGCCCCGGCCCGCATCACCGGAGCCTCCGGGCACGGCAGCCTCGAGATCGGGGCGAGCGCGAACATCGTCCTCGTCGACCCGGCCGCACCGCACCGCATCGAACCCGCCGACCACGCCACGAAGGGACGCAACAATCCCTTCGCCGGCATTGCCGTGACCGCACAGGTCACCGACACCTTCTTCTACGGCCACCGGGTACTGGCCGCAGGGGCTCTCACCACACCCCACCCGGCAGGAGCAACATGGACCGAACAGTAGGCACATTCATCGTCGCCGCAGTCATCCTCCTCGTGATCGTCGCGATCGCATGGGGATGGAGCCGACGCAAACGGGCCCAGGCGCAAGTCGTGATTCCGCCGAAGCCCCATCTGGGGATCAAGCCCGTGGCCGATCCCGTCGAAGGCTCCTATGTGTCGACGACGAAGGCCGGTCATCCGCTCGAACGCGTCGCCGTCCACGGTCTGGGCATCCGCACCACCGGGGAACTCGTCGTCACCGACGGGGGAGTGATCATGGACCTGGCCGGCCGCGAAGACTTCCTCATCCCGCGCCGCGACATCGTCTCCGTGGACACCACGAACGGGATGATCGGCAAATTCGTCGAACGCGGAGGCATCATCCGCATCACCTGGCACCTCGGCGACACCCTCGTCGACACGGGCTTCCGCGCCCGCTACGCCGCGTCCACCACTCCCACCGTCGACCGCATCCGCGACATGATCGAAGAGGCACAATGAGCTTTTCCACCACCCCCGCCGTCCTCGTCCTCGAAGACGGCCGGACCTTCCACGGATCCGCCTACGGACACCTCGGCGAGACCACCGGTGAGGCCGTGTTCGTCACCGCCATGTCCGGCTACCAGGAGACGCTGACCGACCCGTCCTACCACCGGCAGATCGTCATCCAGGCCGCTCCGCACATCGGCAATACCGGCGTCAACCGCACCGACGACGAATCCGCCCGGATCTGGGCTGCCGGCTACGTCGTCCGTGACGCCTCCCGGATCTCCTCGAACTGGCGTTCCGAAGGCGACCTCGTCGACTGGCTGACTGAGTCCGGGATCGTCGGCATCTCCGATGTCGACACCCGGGCCCTGACCCGACACCTGCGCGACAAGGGCGCCATGCGAGTGGGCATCTTCTCCGGCCCCGCCGCAGCGGCGTCCGAGTCCGAACTCCTCGCCCGGGTGCGGGCCTCCCCGCAGATGGCCGGAGCCAACCTCGTCGATGAAGTCTCGGTCACCGAACCCACGTTCTTCCCCGCCCGCGGGGATAAGAGATTCAGTGTCGCCGCCGTCGACCTCGGCATCAAATCGATGACCCCGGAAAGACTGACCGAACGCGGAATCGACGTCCACCTGCTGCCGTCGACGATCAGCATCGAAGAGATCCGTGCCCTGGGAGTCGACGGAGTCTTCTTCTCCAACGGCCCCGGCGATCCCGCCGTCGCAGACGACCAGGTCGAACTGCTGCGTGCCGTGCTCGACTCGGGACTCCCGTTCTTCGGCATCTGCTTCGGCAATCAGCTGCTCGGTCGCGCCTTGGGCTTCGGCACCTATAAGCTGCCGTTCGGCCACCGCGGCATCAACGTGCCCGTGATGGATCGGACCACCGGCAAGGTCGAGATCACCTCGCAGAACCACGGCTTCGCCGTCGACGCACCTCTCGAGGGAGAGACCATCGCCCCGCACAAGGCCGACTACGGCCGGGTCACCGTCTCCCATGTGTGCCTCAACGACGATGTCGTCGAGGGACTCGCCTGCCTCGACATCCCCGCCTTCTCCGTCCAATTCCACCCCGAGGCTGCGGCGGGCCCGCACGATTCGAGCTACCTGTTCGATCGCTTCGTCGACCTCATGTCCGCTTCCCAGGCCGATTCGGCTGCCCAGGCCTAAGGAGAACCCCCAATGCCACTGAGACAAGACCTCACCTCCGTCCTCGTCATCGGCTCCGGCCCGATCGTCATCGGCCAAGCCTGCGAATTCGACTACTCGGGCACCCAGGCCTGCCGCGTGCTGCGCTCCGAAGGGCTGCGTGTCATCCTCATCAACTCGAACCCGGCGACGATCATGACCGACCCGGACATCGCCGACGCCACCTACGTCGAACCCATCGACCCGGAAGTGATCGAGACGATCATCGAGAAGGAGCGCCCCGATGCTCTCCTGCCCACCCTCGGCGGACAGACCGCACTCAATGCGGCCATCGCCCTCCACGACGCCGGAGTGCTCGAGAAGTACGGCGTCGAACTCATCGGCGCCGACGTCGATGCCATCCAGCGCGGTGAGGACCGTCAGAAGTTCAAGGACATCGCCGAGGCCTGCGGTGCCGAGGTGGCCAAGTCCGCCATCTGCCACAGCCTCGACGAGGCGCTGGCCGCCGCCGAGGAGCTCAGCTACCCGGTCGTCGTCCGCCCCTCTTTCACCATGGGCGGCCTGGGCTCGGGCATGGCCTATGACGAACCCGATCTGCGTCGCATCGCCGGTGCCGGACTCTCCGACTCCATCACCCACGAGGTGCTGCTCGAGGAATCGATCCTCGGGTGGAAGGAATACGAACTCGAACTCATGCGCGACAACAAGGACAACGTCGTCGTCGTGTGCTCGATCGAGAACGTCGACCCCGTCGGTGTGCACACCGGCGACTCGATCACCGTGGCCCCGGCACTGACCCTGACCGACCGGGAATACCAGTCGATGCGCGATATCGGCATCGCCATCATCCGCGCCGTCGGCGTGGACACCGGCGGCTGCAACATCCAGTTCGCCGTGGACCCGAAGACCGGACGCATCATCACCATCGAGATGAACCCGCGCGTGTCCCGGTCCTCGGCGCTGGCCTCCAAGGCCACCGGCTTCCCGATCGCGAAGATGGCCGCGAAGCTCGCCGTCGGCTACTCGCTCGACGAGATCCCCAACGACATCACGAAGGTCACGCCGGCCAGCTTCGAACCGACCCTGGACTACGTGGTGGTGAAGATCCCGCGCTTCACCTTCGAGAAGTTCCCGGCAGCGGACCCGACCCTGACGACGACGATGAAATCCGTCGGCGAAGTCATGGCCCTGGGGCGCAACTTCACCACCGCACTGCAGAAGGCGATGCGCTCACTCGAGCAGAAGGACGCCTCCTTCAGTTGGGCCGACCTGCCCGACGTCTCCGACGAGGATGTCCGCGAATCCGTCCTCGAAGCCATCTCGCATGCCACCGCCGACCGCATCCATTCGGTCCAGCGCGGACTCGCCGCCGGACTGAGTGCGGCAGAGGTCTTCGACGCCTGCGAGATCGACCCCTGGTATCTCGACCAGATCCAGCTCATCAACGAGGTGGCCGCCTATATCCGCGACGCCGACGAACTCGACGAGCAGGTGCTGCAGGTCGCGAAGAACCACGGCTTCTCCGACGAGCAGATCGCGGCCCTGCGCGTCCTCGACACCGGTGTCGTCACCGGCATCCGCCACGCCCTGCGCGTGCGCCCGGTGTTCAAGACCGTCGACACCTGCGCCGGCGAATTCGAGGCACACACCCCGTACCACTACTCGAGCTACGACGCCGAGACCGAGGTCGCTCCCCGCGACCGGCCCGCAGTGATCATCCTCGGCTCCGGACCGAACCGGATCGGCCAGGGCATCGAATTCGACTACTCATGCGTCCACGCCACGATGGCGATCGGCTCGGCCGGATACGAGACGATCATGGTCAACTGCAACCCCGAGACCGTGTCGACCGACTACGACACCGCCGATCGCCTGTACTTCGAACCCCTGACGTTCGAAGACGTCATGGAGGTCTACCACGCCGAGCTCGCCGCCGGTGAGGTCCTCGGCGTCGTGTGCACACTCGGCGGACAGACTCCGCTGGGACTGGCCGACAAGCTCAAAGCCGCAGGCGTGCCGGTGCTCGGCACCCAGCCCGAAGCCATCGACCTGGCCGAGGACCGCGGAGAGTTCGGCACCGTCCTCGACCGGGCCGGACTCACCGCACCCAAGCACGGCACCGCGGTGACCGCTGCGGAGGCCGCCGCGATCGCCGAGAACATCGGCTACCCGGTGCTCGTGCGTCCCTCCTACGTCCTCGGCGGACGGGGAATGCAGATCGTCTACGACCGCACTCAGCTGTTCGACTACATGGCCAGCGCCACGGAGATCTCGACCGACCGTCCGGTCCTCGTCGACCGGTTCCTCGAAGACGCCATCGAGATCGACGTCGATGCCCTCTTCGACGGCCACGAGGTCTACATCGGCGGGATCATGGAACACATCGAGGAGGCCGGAATCCACTCCGGCGACTCCGCCTGCGTGCTGCCCTCGCTGACCCTGGGCGACGACGTGCTCGAACGGGTCCGCCAGGCCACGTCGGCCATCGCCGAAGGTGTGGGTGTGCGTGGACTGCTCAACATCCAGTTCGCGATCGCCGCCGATGTCCTCCACGTCATCGAAGCCAACCCGCGGGCCTCCAGGACCGTGCCCTTCGTCTCGAAGGCGACCTCCACCCAGCTGGCCAAGGCCGCGGCGCTCATCGCCGTGGGCCGCACGATCGACGATCTGCGCGGTGACCTGCTGGCCGCAGAGGGCGATGGCTCGACCCTGCCGCTGACCCATCCGATCGCCGTCAAGGAGGCGGTCCTGCCGTTCCGCCGGTTCACCACCGTCGAAGGCAAGATCGTCGATTCGATCCTCGGCCCCGAGATGCGGTCGACCGGCGAGGTCATGGGCATCGACCACAACTTCCCGACCGCCTTCGCGAAGGGCCTCCTCGGCGCATCCGTGAAGCTGCCGACCTCCGGCACAGTGTTCGTGTCCGTGGCCGATCGGGACAAGCGGGCCATGGTTCTGCCGGTCAAGGAACTCGTCGACATGGGCTTCGACGTCGTCGCGACCACCGGCACCGCGGCCGTGCTCTCTCGCTACGGGATCAAGACCACTCAGGTGCACAAGCACTTCGAGGCCGACGCCGAAGACCGTACGGTCATCGACTACCTCGCCGCGGGCACCATCGGCATGGTCATCAACGTTCCCTCGGGCCGACAGGAACGTGCCGACGGCTATGAGATCCGGGCCGCCGCGACCGCGAACTCCGTGCCGCTGATCACGACTCTCGCCGAATTCGCCGCCGCCGTGACTTCGCTCGAGGTCATCCGGGACTCGAAGTTCGACGTGCGCAGCCTGCAGGACTGGAGCGCCTGATGTTCGGCACGCGGCTGGCAGCCGCCATGGCCGAGCACGGACCGCTGTGTGTGGGCATCGACCCGCATGAGCATCTCCTGGCCTCCTGGGGACTGCCGGCCAGCGCCGCAGGAGTGCGGGAGTTCGCTCTCCGCGCGGTCTCCGAGCTCAAGGGTTCGGTGGCCGCGGTGAAACCGCAGTCGGCGTTCTTCGAACAGTACGGCTCCGCCGGGGTCGCTGCTCTCGAAGAGACCCTGGCCGCGGCCGGGGAAGCCGGGCTGCTCACCGTCCTCGACATCAAACGCGGTGACATCGGGTCGACCATGGGCGCCTACGCGAAGGCCTATCTCGATCCCGCGTCGGCGCTGGCGGCGGATTCGATCACCGTCTCGCCCTACCTCGGATTCGGGGCTCTGGAACCGGCATTCGAACTCGCCGCCGCCCACGGCAAGGGCGTGTTCGTCCTCGCGCTGACCTCGAACCCGGAAGGCGCAGAGGTCCAGCACGTCGGAGGCGGAGGCGGTTCGGTGGCGGGATCGATCGTGACCCGGGTGCGGCAGCGCAATGCTCACGCGCTCGGCTCCGTCGATGGTCTCGGTCCCTTCGGACTCGTCGTCGGTGCGACCATCGGCAGTGCGGCGAAGGACCTGGGGTTCGACCCCAGCGACTGCGGGGGACCGATCCTCGCTCCGGGCGTCGGCGCGCAGGGAGCCGGTCTGGCCGAGCTGCGCGAGGTCTTCGGTGACCGGGCCCTGGCGTCGGGACAGGTGCTCGCCACGGCGTCCCGGGCAGTGCTCGGTGCCGGGCCCGACGGCCTGGCCGACTCCGCGGCCGCACTCAATCGTGCGCTGACGGCACTCGACTGACCCCCGGTGTCCGGATCGCTGGTCGGTCCGGACACCGGATTCGCCGGTCTGCCCATAGGTGAATTCCGGCTCGCCGGGCCATTAATTCTGCCCATATCGCCTCTCGGCAGGGATTTTGTCTTAGACTGAGACAACTTCCCTACCTGCCCGTTCATGGTGACAGAGGAGATAATGTGGCACTCGAACCGTTGACCCCGCAACAGCGTTCCGCTGCGCTGGACAAAGCGTTCAAGGCACGTCAGGCACGAGCCGAAGTGAAGTCGGCGCTGAAGAACGGTGATACCGATCTCGCGGCCGTGCTCAAGAAGGCGGCAGACGACGAAGCACTGGCGAAGATGCGTGTGCTCGATCTGCTGAGGGCTCTGCCCGGAGTCGGTGACCGGCGAGCCGAAGCCGCCATGGACGAGGTCGGCATCGCCACCTCTCGGCGGATCAAGGGGCTGGGCGTCCACCAGAAGTCCGCCCTGTTGGAGAAATATTCCTGAGTGTGACAACCTCAGATCTGTGAATAATCGACTCACCGTCCTCGCGGGTCCGACCGCCGTCGGAAAAGGCACAATCAGCACCTATATCCGGCAGAACCACCCCGAGGTATGGTTCTCCGTGTCGGCCACGACCAGGCCCAGGCGCCCCGGTGAGATCGATGGTGTCCATTATCACTTCCTGACCGACGACGCCTTCGACGCCCTCATCTCCGATGGTCGGCTGCTCGAATACGCCGTCGTCCACGGGCGCCACCGCTACGGCACCCCCGCGGCCCCGGTGGAGGAGAAGCTCGAACAGGGGATTCCGGCTCTGCTCGAGATCGACCTGCAGGGCGCCCGCCAGGTCAAAGAGAAGATGCCCGACGCCCGCTTCGTCTTCCTCGCCCCGCCCAGCTGGGACGAACTCGTCTCCCGACTGACCGGTCGCGGGACCGAAACGGATGAGGAGCAGGAGCGACGACTGGCCACCGCGAAACGCGAATTGGCCGCAGAATCGGAGTTCGACGTGACCATCGTGAACGACCACGTTCGCACTGCGGCCGAAGAACTCCTATCATTGATGGGTATATCCACCTCCGATTAGATGGGAATCTCCTTGCCCGCACAGCCTGAAGGCATCACTAATCCTCCGATCGACGATCTGCTGAGTGTGACCGGTTCGAAGTACGAACTGGTCTCGATCGCGGCAAAGCGCGCCCGTCAGATCAACTCGTACTACGCCCAGCTGCAGGAGGGACTGCTCGAGAACGTCGGTCCGCTTGTCACGCCCGGCACCAACGAGAAGCCTCTGTCGATCGCTCTGCGTGAGGTCAACGAGTCGAAGATCGTCGCCCGCGAGGTCTCCGAAGCCGACTTCATCCAGGCCGCACCCGAGGCCGAAGCCACCGCTCCTGTGAGCAACGACGGCGCGATCGACTTCAGCGACCAGTGAGAATCGTACTCGGCGTCGCCGGTGGGATCGCCGCCTATAAGGCGGCACACGTCATCCGGCGACTCCGGGAGCTCGACCACAGCGTCAAGGTCGTTCCGACGGCCAACGCGCTGAAATTCATCGGCGCCCCCACGCTCGAGGCCCTGTCCGGTCAGACCGTGACCACCGACGTCTTCGACGAAGTCGACACCGTCAACCATGTCCGGATCGGACAGGAAGCCGACCTCGTCATCATCGCCCCGGCGACCGCCGACCTGATCGCGAAGATCACCGCCGGAATGGCCGATGATCTGCTCACCGCCACCGTGCTCACCACCACCGCCGAGGTGGTCGTGGCTCCGGCCATGCACACGGAGATGTGGCTCAATCCCGCCACCGTGGCGAACATCGCGACTCTGCGCTCCCGCGGCATCCATGTCCTCGACCCCGCCGTCGGTCGCCTCACCGGTCCCGACTCCGGTCCCGGACGCCTGCCCGAACCCGATGACATCGTCGACTTCGCCCTCTCCGTGGAGACCGGCCGGACGACGGCCGAACAGCCGGGCGAAGAGACTCGGGCGCTCTCGGGCCGCCGCATCGTCATCAGCGCCGGAGGCACCCGGGAAGCACTCGACCCCGTCCGATTCCTCGGCAACCGGTCTTCGGGCAAGCAGGGCATCGCCCTGGCCAAGGCCGCCCATGCCGCGGGCTCGCACGTCGAGCTCGTCGCCGCGAACATCGACTCCGGTCTGCTGACCGGACTGCCCGCGGGCATCACTATCACCCCGGTCGAATCCACGCTGGAGCTGCAGGCTGCGATGCACACAGCCCAGACAGGTGCCGACGCGATCATCATGGCTGCGGCCGTCGCCGACTACCGGCCCGCCGAGACCACCGACTCGAAGATGAAGAAGTCCGGAGACGACGGACTGACTCTGCGGCTCGTGCAGAACCCGGACATCCTGCGCGGACTCGTCGACGAACGCAGCCGACAGACCCGCCTCGGCCGCCAGATCATCGTCGGATTCGCCGCCGAGACCGGTGACGCCGACACCGCCGCGCTCGACTACGCTCGGGCCAAGTTCCGACGCAAGGGCGTCGACCTGCTCGTGTTCAACGACGTCTCCGACGACCGTGCCTTCGGTCACGACGACACCATGGTCCAGATCATCTCCGCCGAGAACGGCGAGGTCGTCGTCGGTGATGAATCCCACGGGTCGAAGGACGATGTTTCACAAAAGGTCATCGCGGCCCTGTCCGACCAGTTCACCCACGTAGAATCGACGACGTGACACAAACAAATCTGCGTTTCTTCTCATCCGAGTCCGTCACCGAGGGACATCCCGACAAGATCTGCGACCAGATCAGCGATGCGGTGCTCGACGATCTGCTCCGGCAGGACCCCAATGCCAAAGTGGCCGTGGAGACCATGGTCACCACCGGACTCGTCCACGTCGCCGGTGAGGTGAATACGGCCGCCTACGCCGACGTCGCCGGAATCGTGCGCAGCCTCATCACGGGAATCGGCTACGACTCCTCTGACACCGGCTTCGACGGACACTCCTGCGGAGTCTCCGTCTCCATCGGCAGCCAGTCCACTGACATCCACTCCGGTGTGACGAACCCGCTGGACTTCCGCGAAGCCGTCGAATCCTCCGACCACGGCACCAGCCTCGGCGCGGGAGACCAGGGGCTGATGTTCGGCTATGCCGACAACTCCACCGATGTGCTCATGCCGCTGCCCATCCACCTTGCCTCCCGGATGGCAGAGCAGCTCTCAGCCGTGCGCAGATCCGGCCGACTCGACTACCTGCGCCCGGACGGGAAGACGCAGCTGACCCTCGGCTACGACGGCGACGAAGCCGTATCGATCGAGAACGTCGTCGTCTCCACCCAGCATTCGGCGGAGACCAGCCAATCCCAGCTGCACACGGAGATCAGGGAACTCGTCATCGACCCGGTGATCGCGACCTCCGGCCTCGACCTGTCGGGCACGAACATCCACATCAACCCCGCCGGCCCCTTCGTCACGGGCGGACCGATGGGTGATGCCGGTCTGACCGGACGGAAGATCATCGTCGACACCTACGGCGGATTCTCCCGCCACGGCGGCGGAGCGTTCTCCGGCAAGGATCCCTCGAAGGTCGACCGTTCGGCAGCCTACGCAATGCGCTGGGTGGCGAAGAACGTCGTCGCCGCCGGACTCGCCGACCGTGCCGAAGTGCAGGTGTCCTATGCGATCGGACGTGTCGACCCGATGGGTCTGTACGTCGAGACCTTCGGAACGGAGAAGGTCGACCCGGCGGCGATTTCGGCAGCCATCCGCGAGGTCTTCGACCTCCGCCCGGCGATGATCATCGCCGAACTCGACCTGCTCCGCCCGATCTATTCGCAGACCTCGACCTACGGCCACTTCGGTCGCGAACTGCCCGACTTCACCTGGGAGGTCACGGACCGCGCCGAGGACCTGCTGCGCGCCGTGTCCTCCAGCTAGTCTGCCGTCGGCGTGGACGAACCCCTCCCGATCGACACCGGCACCTCGGCCGAAGGCCAGGTGCCCCTGGCTGCGACCGATCCGGTCGCCCGAGTGCTCATCGACCATCCCGTCCCGCACCTGGCGCGGACCTTCGACTATGCGGTCCCGGAAAAGCTCGCCGAGGCGGCCCTGCCCGGTGTGCGCGTCAGGGTGAAGTTCGCAGGGAAGCTGCGCGACGGCTATCTGCTCGACCGCGTCGGGTCCTCGGACCACATCGGGCCGCTGGCCGCGATCCAACGCATCAGCGGGCCCGTCCGGGTGCTCCGTGACGATCTGCTCGCCTTGAGCGAAGCCGTCGCCCGCCGCTACGGGGGCACACTGGCCGATGTGCTGCGCCTGGCCATCCCACCGCGACACGCCCGCGGGGAGAAGGCCGTGCTCAAGGCGGAGAAGGCAGCCGAAGCAACCGGGAAACAGGCCGATGCTCAGGCGACAGGTCCGGTGAACGATCCGGAGCAGGCGACAACGGACGACTCCCCGGAGGAACCGCGGCTGCTGGGCCGCCTCGGCGAATGGGTTCTCGCAGCGGCGGGGGAGATTCCGGGACCGACGGGAGAGGCTGCGACACAGGCTCCGGAAGCCGACGGAACGTCGGGGCCGCCTCGGCGCAGGGCCTTGGCCTGCACACCCGGGCCGACACCGGGACTCAGCTGGATCCGTGCCGGGCTCGAGGCCGCACGGGCGACCCTCGAGGCCGACAGATCCGTGCTCTGGCTCGTGCCCGACCATCGCGAACTCACCGTGCTCCGATCGAGTCTCGCCGCCGCCGGGATCGCGGAGGTCTCGGTGCTCAGCGCCGATCAGTCACCGGAGCTGCGGTGGCAGGCCTGGCTGCGCGGGCTGCTCGGTCACACGCGCATCACGATCGGCACCCGCGCCGCCGCCTTCGCTCCCGTCGCGGACCTCGGGCTCATCATCTGCACCGATGATGCGAACCTCAATTACCTCGACCAGCATGCCCCGTACCCGCACGCTCGGGAAGTCTGCCTGCTGCGGTCGACGATCGAGGACGCCGAACTGCTCTTCGTCTCCACCGATCGCAGCGCCGAAGTCCAGCGCCTCGTCGAAATCGGGTGGCTCGCCGATGTCACGCCGATCGGCCCCGCACGACGGCACGCCGCCCCCGTCGTCTTCGTCCCCGACGAGGACCGAGACCCCTTCGCCTGGCAGCGCATCCCGAGCCGGGCCTGGCAGATCATGCGCACGGCCCTGCGCCCGCGTGCCCGTGACGGGGGAGTGCCGGGCCCGGTTCTCGTGCAGGTGCCGCGGTCGGGCTACTATCCGGTCTTCGCCTGTGCCCGCTGCCAGGAAGTCGCCCGCTGTCCCCAATGCCAGGCGACGCTGACCACGCAGTCGGAAGTCGGACCGTTCGCCTGCCGATCCTGCGGATACCACTCGGAGACGTTCAGCTGTCTGCGCTGCCGCTCGAACCGCGTGAGGTCGATCGTGCGCGGCCGGGCCCGCACCGTCGAAGAGCTCGCCAGAGCGCTGCCGGACATCGAGATCGTCGAATCCGGAGGTGACCACATCTCCACGGTGCTCGACGAGACACCGCGCCTCGTGGTGGCCACGACGGGCGCCGAACCCTATGTGCTCGGCGGCTATGCCGCAGCGATCCTCTTGGATTCGCTGTGGCCGGGTCCGTGGATGCGTTCGATCGACGAAAGCGTGGCACGCCGACTGCGAGCCGCCTCCCTGGTGCGCTCACGCGATGAGGGCGGAGCCGTCTACCTCGGCGATGAGGACGAACTCATCCGGCAGACCCTGACCTCCTTCGACCCCACCACCTTCATGTCCCGGCAGCTGAGCGACAGGAAGGTCCTCGGCTTCCCGCCGTACCGACGGATCCTCGAGCTCACAGGAGCCGGTGTCGACATCGACACGGTGCTCGGCGAGATCGGCGAGGTCGAGGAGCTGCTGCGCGAGGACGCCGAGGGCGGCCAGCGCAGCGTCAGCGCCTACCCGTTCTCCGCCGGAGACCGCGTCGGGACGAGAGCGGCAGAGATCATCGCCTCCCGGTCGGCGAAGAAGCAGCCGCAGGTGCGAGTGCGCATCGATGATCCCCGGTCGCTGTGACGGACCGACGAACCAGTAGAATCCAAGTCGTGGATATCGTCTTCGCCGGCACCCCTGATGTCGCAGTTCCCGCCCTCGAGGCACTCGCCGAATCGGACCACCGCATCCGTGCGGTGCTCACCCGACCCGATGCGCCCGTAGGACGCAGACGAGTCCTCACCCCGTCACCGGTGAAGACCCGCGCCGTCGAACTCGGACTGCCCGTGATCGAAGCCGACCGACTGCGTGGCGACGTCATCTCTCAGCTGCGGGACCTCGACGTCGATGCCGTCGCGGTCGTCGCCTTCGGCGCCATCGCCGGACCCGCTGCGCTGGGCATCGCCAGGCTCGGCTGGTTCAACCTCCACTTCTCCCTGCTTCCCGCCTACCGCGGGGCCGCACCCGTCCAACGCGCACTCATAAGCGGTGAGACCACGAGCGGAGTCAGCGTGTTCCGCATCGACGAGGGCATGGACAGCGGTCCCGTGCTGCGCAGACTCGAACTGCCGCTCGACCACCCGGACGTCGCCGCCGCACTCGAGGACTATGCGCACCGAGGCGCTCCCGAGCTCGTCGCCGCCTTCGACGAACTGGCCGCCGGCACCGCGACCGAGACCCCGCAGACCGGTGAGTCCAGCCATGCTGAGAAGATCACCGTCACCGACGCCCACCTCGACCTCTCCGCACCCGCAGCCCGCGTCATCGACCGGGCTCGCGGGACCAGCCCCGCACCGGGCCCATGGGTGGAACTCGACGGCAGGAGAACGAAGCTCTTCAGACTCACCCCCGCCCCCGAGGTGACAGCCGCCGGCGAGGTCGGCGAACTGACCACATGGAAACAGCAGCCGGTGCTGCGCTGCGGTGACGGCTGGGTCCACGTCGAAGCGATCCAACCCTTCGGCAAGGCCCGCATGAACACCGCCGACTTCCTGCGCGGCCGCGGCGACGTGACCTTCGACCCCTATACCGAAGAGAAAGCATAAGAGCCATGGCTGAGTCAGCAGGCAGAGATCGCCGAGGCGGCAGCCGCGGACACGACGGCAATCGCGGACAGCGCCGAGGCGGTCCCCGAGACACCGCCCGACGCGGCGGGCCCGGCCGCGGACGAGGCGATCGCGACCGCCCACGGCAGGATAGCGGAGCACCGCATGCCGAACGGGCGGGCAAGAACCTGCCGCGGCGCATCGCCTGGGAGGTCCTCCTCGATGTGGCGACGAAAGACGCCTACGCGAACCTGCTGCTGCCTGCCAAACTCGCCCGCACCCATATGGGCGCTCAGGACGCCGCCTTCACGACCGAACTCACCTACGGTGCCCTGCGCCGGCAGAAGTTCTACGATGCGGTCATCGAGGTCGCCTCGTCCCGCGCCATCGACAAGATCGATCCCGAACCCCTGGCCGCGATGCGCCTCGGCGCCCACCAGCTGCTGTCGATGCGCGTGCCGAACCATGCGGCACTGTCCGAGACCGTGGCCGTGGTCAAACGCTCCGCGGCGAAGACCGCCGGATTCGTCAACGCCGTGCTCCGGCGCATCTCGGAAGCCGAACCCGCCGTTTGGCTCGACCGCGTCACCGCCGAGGCATCGGAGACCACGCGGCTGGCCATCGAACACTCCCATCCCGAATGGGTCGTGCGCTCCCTCACCCAGGCACTCAAGGGACACGGCCGCGACGCCGCCGAACTAGAAGCGCTCCTCGCAGCCGACAACGCACCCGCGAAGGTCGGTGTGTCCGCCCTGCCCGGGCTCATCGACCGCAGCGAACTGCCGGGAGAGCCCACCCCGCTGTCACCGATCGGCGTCACCCTGGACACCGCGGTGCCGCGGGACGTCGCAGCCGTGGCCGACGGACGCGCCCGCGTCCAGGACGAAGGATCGGCCCTCGTCGCCCTCGCCCTGGCCGAGGTCGAAGCGCCCACCGGAACCTGGGCCGACCTGTGCGCCGGACCCGGCGGCAAGGCGGCCGTCCTCGGTGCCGCTGCCGCCGGCGAAGCGACGACGCTGGATGCCTTCGACTCCAGCGAGCACCGCGTCGACCTCGTCCGCGACTCCACCCAGGCACTGACCAACGTCACCGCCGCCATCCGCGACGGACGCGAGGCCCGCGGGCCCTACTCGAAGATCCTCGTCGACGTGCCCTGCTCCGGGCTCGGCGCGCTGCGCCGTCGCCCCGAAGCCCGCTACCGCAGACGGCCCGAAGACATCACGGCCCTGACCGGACTGCAGCGCGAACTGCTCGCCGCAGCCCTCGACGCGTGCGCGCCCGGGGGAGTGGTCGCCTACTCGACCTGCTCCCCGCACTATGCCGAGACCGTGCTCATCGTCGACGAAGTGCTGCGGCTGCGCACCAAGTCCGGGACCGCGGACATCGAGATCCTCGACACCCCGGCCGTGCTGTCGGCGATCACCGGCACCGAGGCGGAATCGTTCGCCTCGGTGACCCGGGACGGAGGACGATACGCTCAGCTCTGGCCCCACGTGCACAACAGCGACGGAATGTTCCTGGCCCTCCTGCGAAAGGCGAAATGACCCATGCCCATCGACATCAACCCCTCCATCCTGTCCTCGGACTTCTCCGATCTGCGTGGTGAGCTCGAGAAGATCAGCACCGCCGATATGGCCCATATCGACGTCATGGACAACCATTTCGTCCCGAATCTCACCTTCGGCCCGCCCGTCGTCGAACGCATCCGGGCGATCTCTCCGATCCCGCTCGACGCCCATCTCATGATCGCCGACGCCGATCGCAACGCACCCGTGTACGCCGAGATCGGCTGCGCCTCGGTGACCTTCCACGCCGAGGCAGTCGCCGCCCCCGTCCGCCTGGCCCGGGAGCTGCGCCGCCTCGGAGCGAAGGCGAGCCTCGCACTCAAACCGGCCACCCCGATCGAACCCTTCATCGACCTCCTCGGCGAGTTCGACCAGATCCTCATCATGACCGTCGAGCCCGGGTTCGGCGGTCAGAAGTTCCTCGATGTGTGCCTGCCGAAGATCGCTCGGACCCGCGAGGCCATCTCGGCCTCCGGACTCGAGATCAGGCTGCAGGTCGACGGGGGAGTCTCCGCAGCGACGATCGACCGAGTCGTCGACGCCGGAGCCGACGTCCTCGTGGCCGGCTCCGCCGTCTACGGCGCCGAGGATGCCGCAGCGGCCATCAGTCAGCTGCGCACCCTCGCAGCCGCTCACACCCACTGACCGATCCGGGCCGGATGAACTCAGCGGCCCACACCTGAAGAGAGCCTGCGATGGACCTGTTCGACTGGTTGAACACCCCGGCGTTCGAACTGCTGGGCAAACCCGTGCCGTACTCCGACCTGTTCGGAAACATCTGTGCCCTGGCCACGGTCGTCCTCGCGCTGCGCCGGAACATCCTGTCCTGGCCGGTGCAGATTCTGGGCTCCATCCTCCTCTTCTCCGCCAGCCTGTCCGCCGGCCTCGGCGGCAACGCCTCCCGGCAGGTCGTCATCATCGTCGCCGCGATCTGGGGGTGGACGCAGTGGAAGAAGTCCAAGGCCGCCGCCGGTGAGGTCCTCGTCCGTTGGGCCACCTGGAAGGAACGGGCGATCCTGCTCGCGGCTCTCGTCATCGGCACGGGAGTCTTCGGCTGGGTCCTCGCCCTGGGCGGGTGGTCCTGGAACCCGTACCCCGACGCGTACATCTTCATCGGCTCGATCGTGGCCATGTACGCCCAGGGCCGGGCCATCGTCGAATTCTGGTTCGTCTGGCTCGCCGTCGACCTCGTCGGCATCCCCCTGGCGATCTCCGGCGGACTCGTCTTCTCCGGAGCCGTGTACCTGTTCTTCCTCGTCATGGTCGTCCTCGGACTCATCGACTGGTCGAAGCGCTCACGCCAGACGATCTCGGCGCCCCACCGTCCGGCCACCGATATCGGCCGCGACCCCGAGGACTGACACTCACCGACCGCAGCGCCGGTGCGAGCCGGCCCGCGGCGTTTTGGAACATGAGACCCCGAATGCTGCGGTCGATGAGGATGCATTAGGCTGGAGAAGTGAAGACCTTTGAGACTCTCTACGCCGAACTCCAGCAGAAATCCCTCGATCGACCGGCCGGTTCGAAGACCGTGGCCGAACTCGACGCCGGAGTCCATGCGATCGGCAAGAAGGTCGTGGAAGAGGCCGCTGAAGTGTGGATGGCCGCCGAATACGAAACCGAGGAAGAGCTCGCCGAGGAGATCTCGCAGCTGCTCTACCACGTACAGGTGATGATGATCGCCAAGGGACTGACCCTCGACGACGTCAACACCCACCTCTGAGACCCTCCCACGAACCCGACCGACCCGACGCCATCGAACTCCAAAGGGACCCCATGCTGCGTGTAGCCGTGCCCAACAAGGGCGCACTGTCCGAAGCCGCCTCCGACATGCTCAGCGAGGCCGGATACTCCACTCGACGCGGAACCAAGACACTGGTCCATCAGGACGAAGTGAACGGAGTCGAGTTCTTCTACCTGCGCCCCCGCGACATCGCCATCTACGTCGGCTCCGGCATCCTCGACGCCGGAATCACCGGCCGTGACCTGCTGCTCGAATCGCAGGCCGAAGCCGACGAGGTGCTCGGGCTCGGATTCGGTGCCTCCCGCTTCTTCTACGCCGGCACCACCGGCTCCTTCACCTCACCCGACCAGTTGGCCGGCGCCCGCATCGCCACGAGCTTCCCGAACCTCGTGGACGCCGACCTGCAGCGACGCGGAATCCCCGCGACGACCGTGCAGCTCGACGGAGCGATCGAGGTCTCCATCCAGCTCGGAGTCGCCGACGCCATCGCCGATGTCGTCGAAACCGGTTCCACCCTGCGCGCCGCGGGTCTCGAGACCTTCGGCGAGCCGCTGCTCGAATCCGAAGGCGTGCTCATCCAGCGCGCCGGAGCCGAATCCCGCATCGGCGTGCTCAAACGTCGCCTCGAATCGGTCATGGTCGCCCGCCAGTACGTGCTCGTCGACTACAACATCGAACACCGACTGGTGCCCGAAGCGATCTCGCTGACCCCGGGACTCGAATCCCCGACCGTGTCGCCGCTGCAGGAGACCGGTTGGGTCGCCGTGCGCGTCATGGTCGAAGCGAAGGAAGTCAACAACGTCATGGACCGACTCTACGGAGTCGGCGCCCGTGCGATCCTGGTGACGAACATTGGCGCCTGCCGAATCTGATCTCGCAGTGTTCCGGCCCCGACAGGTGCGCATCATCAGCATCGTCGGTGCCATCGCCGTGACCGCCGGGTTCGCGGTCCTGTCCGTGGCGCTGTTCGTCGTGGACTGGGAACCGTGGACCGTGCTCGACATGGTATGGATGAACCTGCTGGGCATTCTCTTCGGAGCCGCCCTGCTGCGCATCTCGGATATCCAGGCTCGGCCCACCGAGGAGGGACTGGTGGTCAAGAACATGGTGCGCACCCGCCGGTTCGACTGGGGGCAGATCCTCGGAGTGACGTTCTCACCCGTCGGTGACGACCCCTGGCCCTCGCTGGACCTCACCGACGGCACCACCTACGCGGTGATGGCGATCCAGCATGCCGACGGTCCCCGCGCCCATGCGGAGGTCGCACGATTGCGTATGCTCGTCAGCAGACGCACCCACTTCAAGGAGGATTAGGAATGGCGAACGAGACACCCGAGACCGAGTCGGGGCCCCTGACCGGATACACCGTGGTCGATCTCTCCCGAGCCCTGGCCGGCCCCCATGCGGGAATGATGTTCGGCGACCTCGGGGCGCGAGTGATCAAGGTCGAGAACCCCGGCAAGGGCGATGATTCGCGGTCCTGGGGCCCTCCCTTCGTCGGCCCCGAGGACAACCCCCAGGCCACCTACTTCTTCTCCTGCAACCGCAACAAGGAATCCATCGCCCTCGACCTCAAATCCGAGACGGGCACGAACACGCTGACCGGACTCATCGCACGTGCCGATGTGCTCATCGAGAACTTCCGCTCCGGCGTCCTCGATCGGCTCGGCTTCTCCACCGCCCGATGCATGGAGATCAACCCGCGCCTGGTCATCCTCTCCATCACCGGCTTCGGCCACGACGGGCCGGAGGCCTCCCGCGCCGGCTACGACCAGATCGCCCAGGGCGAGGCCGGGCTGATGTCGCTGACCGGGTCCGGACCCGATGACATGCAGCGTGTGGGTGTGCCGATCGCCGATCTGCTCGCCGGGATCTACGGCTCCTTCGGCGTGCTGGCCGCTCTGCTCGAGCGCGAACGCACCGGCCAGGGCAAGGTCGTGCGCACCTCGCTCATCGCGGGAATGGTCGGCGTCCACGCCTTCCAGGGAACACGGGCGACCGTGGCCGGGCAGGAACCCCAGCCGGGCGGCAACCACCACCCGTCGCTGTCGCCGTACGGCCTCTTCAACTGCCGCGACGGCGCCGTGCAGATCTCCGTGGGCAACGAGAACCTGTGGCAGAAGTTCTGCGCCGCCTTCGACATCGACCCCGCCACCGAAGGTCTGGCCGACAACGCCTCACGCGTGGCCAACCGGCCGGCACTCATCGAACTCATCGAAGACCGCTTCTCCGCCTTCGACGCAGCCGATCTGCTCGCCAAGCTCACCAAGGCGGGAATCCCGTCCGGCACGGTCCGCAGCCTGCCCGAGGTCTATCAGTGGGAGCAGGCGCTCAGCCAGGGACTCAAGGTCTCCGTCGACCACCCGGTGCTCGGCGACATCGACCTGCCCGGACCGCCGCTGCGCTTCTTCGACGCCGGCGCCTCCGGTGAGGTCGAAACCACTCGCACCGCCCACGACGCACCGCCGCTGCTGGACGAAGACGCGGACTCCATCGTGGCGTGGCTCGCCGACGGAAACTGAACGGGACCGTCATGACGCGTCTGAACGCATACGAACTCGTCGACATCGTCCTCGACCAAGGATCCTTCCTGTCCTGGGACTCCACGCCCATCCGACCGGCCGGCGGGATCTCCGCAGACTATGCCGCGGAACTCGATGCCGCGGCGCAGAAGTCCGGAGTCGACGAAGCCATCATCACCGGTGAAGGCACCATCGACGGCCGCCGGGTGGCCGTGGTCGCCGGCGAATTCCGGTTCCTCGCCGGCTCCATCGGCGTGGCCGCGGCCGAACGCCTCGTCGACGCCATCGAACGCGCCACCCTCGAGGGACTGCCCCTGCTGGCCGGACCCGCCTCGGGAGGCACCCGCATGCAGGAGGGCACCATCGCCTTCCTGTCGATGGTGAAGATCACCAACGCCGTCATCGCCCACCGCAAGGCCGGACTGCCCTACCTCGTCTACCTGCGCCACCCCACCACCGGAGGGGTCTTCGCTTCCTGGGGATCGCTGGGACATGTCACCGTGGCCGAACCCGGGTCCCTCATCGGTTTCCTCGGCCCCCGAGTGTTCGAGGCCATCTACGGGGAGAAGTTCCCGGAGAACGTGCAGACCGGGGAGAACCTGCACAAGATGGGCATCGTCGACGCCGTCATCGGTCCCGAACGCATCGCCGGCACCGTCTCCCGCGTCCTCGACGTGCTCATGGGCGGCAAGGAGGTTCCGGGCCAGGTGCCGGATCCGGACACCGCACCGGCCACCGTCGATCCGAACTCCGATGCCTGGGCCGCGATCACCAGCTCGCGTCGCCCCGAACGCCCCGGAGTCCGTGACCTGCTGCGGACCGCAGCGAACACCGTCCTGCCGCTCAACGGCACCGGGGAAGGGGAGAAGGATCCCGGACTGCTGCTGGCCCTGGCGAAATTCGGTTCCGCGCCGTGCATCGTCCTCGGCCAGGACCGCTTCCGGCAGGACTCCCGTGCCCCGATGGGGCCGGCGGCCCTGCGTGAGGCCCGGCGCGGAATGCGGTTGGCCGCGGAACTGCACCTGCCGCTCGTGACCGTCATCGACACCCCCGGTGCGGCCCTGTCGAAAGAAGCCGAAGAAGGCGGAATCGCCGGCGAGATCGCCCGCAGCCTCGCCGACCTCGCGAACCTCGACGCCCCGTCCGTCTCGCTCATCCTCGGTGAGGGCTCCGGAGGCGGAGCACTGGCACTCATCCCCACCGACCGGGTGCTCAGCGCCGAACACGGCTGGCTCTCGCCTCTGCCGCCCGAGGGCGCATCGGCGATCGTGCATCGCACCACCGAGAGGGCCGCCGAGATGGCGCAGAGTCAGGGCGTGCACGCGCCCATGCTGCAGGCCAGCGGAGTCGTCGACCGGATCATCGCCGAACACCCCGACGCCAGCGACGAACCTCTTGACTTCGTCGCCCGGGTCGGACAGACACTCGAATACGAACTCATCTCGCTCATGCGCGAACCATCGGCCAGGCGCCTGGCCCGCCGAATGGATCGCTACCGGGGCCTGGGAATCTAGGAGGACTGCGTGGTAGCTGTCAGAGTCATCCCCTGTCTGGACGTCGACGGCGGACGCGTCGTCAAGGGAGTGAAGTTCGCCGACCTCAAGGACGCCGGCGACCCAGTCGAGCTCGCCCGCCGCTACGGCGAATCCGGTGCCGACGAACTCACCTTCCTCGATGTCACGGCCAGCAGCGGTGACCGGGAGACCGTCCATGACGTCGTCCGCGCGTGCGCCGAAGAGGTCTTCATCCCGCTGACCGTCGGCGGCGGCATCCGCAGCGTCGCCGACGTCGACCGTCTGCTGCGCGACGGAGCCGACAAGGTCTCGGTCAACACCTCGGCGGTGGCGAACCCGGAGCTCATCAGCGAGATCTCCCGACACTTCGGCAATCAGGTCCTCGTCCTGTCCCTCGACGCCCGTCGCACGCAGGGAACGAGCACGGAATCCGGATTCGAAGTCACCACCCGCGGCGGCAGAGAAGGAACGGGCCGATGCGCGATCGACTGGGTCCGGGAAGCCGCGGAGCGCGGGGTCGGCGAGATCCTGCTCAACTCCATCGACGCCGACGGCACACGTGAGGGCTTCGACCTCGAACTCATCAGTGCCGCCCGCGCCGCCGTCGACGTGCCGCTCATCGCGTCGGGCGGAGCCGGCAAGGTCGAACACTTCGCTCCGGCGGTGGAAGCAGGAGCCGATGCGCTGCTGGCCGCCAGCGTCTTCCACTTCGGCACGCTGAGCATCGCCGAGGTCAAGGACGCACTGCGTTCGCAGGGAATCGACGTCCGATGAGCAGCGATATCGACGCCACTGCGCACAACTGGCGGGAGATCATCGGACTGGGCGACGACGGTCTCATCCCCGTCATCGTCCAAGAGGCCACGAGCCGCGAGGTGCTCATGCTCGCGTGGATGGACGTCGAAGCCGTCTCCCGCACACTGGAGACGAGGCGGGCCACCTACTGGTCGCGGTCCCGGCGGGAATACTGGGTGAAGGGGGAGACCTCGGGCCATGTCCAACATGTCCGCTCGCTCAGCCTCGACTGCGATGCCGACGCCCTGCTCATGCTCGTCGACCAGACCGGACCCGCCTGCCATACGAACACCCCGACCTGCTTCACCGGAAGGACCATCAGTGTCGACTGACCCAGCGGCGAACCCGACCGACCTGCCGATCCGACCCAGCCTCGACCAGTTCCGCGCCCTCGGCGCCGACCATCGGCTGGTGCCGGTCCACACCCAGGTGCTCGCGGACTCGGAGACCCCGCTGAGCCTCTACCGCAAACTCACCGACGGCGGACCGGGAAGCTTCCTCTTCGAATCCGCGGTCGCCGGATCCTGGGCCAGGTACTCTTTCATCGGATCGGCACCCGTGGCCACACTCATCTCCTCCGAGGACGGATTCCACTGGACCGGCACTCCGCCGGTGGGCGTGCCCACCGACGGCGACGTCCTCGACGCGGTCACCGCCGCCCTCGACCTCCTCGCCGTGGCCGAAGCGGAATCGGGGCTGCCGCCCATGGTCTCGAGCTTCGTCGGCTACTTCGGGTGGGACATCGTCCGCCGCTTCGAACGGCTCGGCCCGCCGCGGCCCAACGAACATTACCTGCCGACCGTGCAGCTGATGATCCCCGGCGACATCGCCGTCTTCGACCACTATTCGGGAACGGTCACCCTCGTGGCCAATGTGTTCAACGTCAACGGCGCCGACACCGGCATCGAGGAGGCCCACGCCTCAGGCGTCGCGCGCATCACGGCGATGCTCGACCGTCTGCACCAGCCCAGCCCGGCCGATGTCCTTCGTCCCCGCAAGGCCGACCCCGAGGTGGCCACCCGCACCCAGCCGCAGGTGTACCTCGACGGTGTGGAGACGGCGAAGCAGAAGATCGTCGATGGGGAGATCTTCCAGGTCGTCGTCGGCCAGCGCTTCGACACCCCGTGCGATGCCGATCCGCTCAGCGTGTACCGGATGCTGCGGCATGCGAACCCCAGCCCATTCATGTACCTGCTCAACCTCCACGATGACGGCGGCGACCCGGTGAGCATCATCGGCTCCTCGCCGGAGGCACTCGTCACCGTCCGCTCCGGAGAGGTCCTCACCCACCCGATCGCCGGTTCCCGACCCCGCGGCACCACCCCGGAGGCCGATGACTCCCTGGCCCGAGAGCTCCTGGCCGATGAGAAGGAACGCGCCGAGCACCTCATGCTCGTCGACCTCGCCCGCAACGACCTCGCGAAGGTGTGCGCGGCCGGAACCATCGACGTCAGCGAGTTCATGGACATCGTCCGCTACAGCCACATCATGCACATCAGCTCCACGGTGCGCGGCGAACTCGAACCCGGAACCACCGCCGTCGACGTGCTGCGGGCGACCTTCCCCGCCGGCACCCTGTCCGGGGCACCCAAACCGCGGGCACTGCAGATCATCGACGAACTCGAACCCGTCGGGCGCGGAATCTACGGGGGAGTGGTCGGCTATATGTCCTTCACCGGCGACCTCGACCTGGCCATCGCCATCCGCACCGGAGTGCTCAGCCACGGCACGATGAGCGTCTACGCCGGAGGCGGGCTCGTCGCCGACTCCGTGCCCGAGACCGAATACCAGGAATCCGAGAACAAGGCCGCGGCCGTGCTGCGCGCCGCCGCCGCAGCGAACGCCCTGCACACAGCCGAAGGAACCCAGAGGTGAGGCCATGACGAAATCACGCGGAGTCCTCATCGTCCTCGTCATCGCCGCAGCACTGTGGGCACTGACGATCTCCGCCTGGCAGGTGGGCGCCGCCGGCGACACGCTCGGACCCAGCGGTGTGGCAGAGGTCACCGAGGATGCGAGTTCGCAGGCCTCACCCGTGGCCACCTCCTGCGTGGCGATCATCGCGGTCTCGGGACTGCTCGCCGCGATGCTCGGGCGGATCGGACGCTTCGTCGTCCTGGGACTGGCCGGGATCGCCGGAATCGGCTACGGGATCACCGCCCTGACCGCCGCCTCGGCGCCGGGAGCCACCTCATGGGCGATCATCGCGGCAGTGGCTGCGGGAATCGGCGTCATCGGCATCGTCTGGGTCGCCGTCGCCTCGAACGGGTGGACGAACTCCAACCGCTACGCCCGCAGCGCCGAAGCCGCCGGCGGAGAATTCGACTCGGCCGCGACCTGGGATGCCCTCTCCCGCGGGGAAGACGTCGAAGACGCACCCGACGGCGAGGAACCGAGCGAACCGGACTCCGAACCGGATTCGAAATGACCTTGTGACCGGGTCGGTGTCCGGTCGACCGAAGAAGCGTGACACAATGGAGGAAAGTTTTCACACGCGTGTCACGCAGTCACTCTAAGGAGCGCCATGTCGCAGTCCATCGCCCGCAATGGGGCCGCAGATCTCGACAAATCCACGATCGACTACGCAGCGATCGCCGATCCCGGTCACGGCAACTCGGTGGCGGGATGGACCGGTGTGATCATCATGCTCCTCGGCGTGTCCGTCGGCTGTGTGGGCTTCACGATCCACAACCCCACGATCACCTACATCTCCATCGGCATCGTCGCCCTCGGCGTCGTCGTCGGCCTGATCCTGCGTGCCGTCGGACTGGGCAACAAGCCGAAGAAGAAATGACGGTTCTCAATGACATCGTCTCCGGTGTGCGGGAAGACCTGCAGGCACGCCGGAACGAGGTTCCGCTGAGTGAGATCACGGCTCGTGCCGCGGCGGCCGAACCTGTCCGCCGCTTCGACCTGCGTGCCGACTTCGGTGTCATCGCCGAGGTCAAACGGAAGTCGCCCTCCCGCGGAGACCTCGCCCGGATTCCCGACCCCGGAACGCTGGCCGGCCTGTATGCCGCCGGCGGTGCCCGCGCCATCAGCGTGCTCACCGAAGCCCGCCGCTTCAACGGCAGCCTCGACGACCTCGACTCGGTGCGCGCCGCCGTCGACATCCCTGTCCTGCGCAAGGACTTCATGGTCGACGAATACCAGTTCCATGAGGCTCGCGCCCACGGCGCCGATATCGTCCTGCTCATCGTCGCAGCCCTCGACCCCGTGCAGCTGGGCGAATTCCATGCCCTCGCCACGGAGCTGGGGATGACGGCGCTCGTCGAGACCCACAACCGCGAAGAGCTGGACATCGCGGCCGAACTCGGTGCCGAGCTCATCGGGGTCAACACCCGCAACCTCAAAGACCTCAGCGTCGACACCGACCGGTTCGCGCCCTTGGCCGACCTGGCCCCCGACGGGTGCACCCTCGTCGCCGAATCCGGGGTGGCCGGCGCCGCCGAAGTGGCGAAGTACGCGGATGCCGGAGCCGATCTCGTGCTCGTGGGCGAAGCCCTGGTCACCGGCGGCCCCCCGCAGGCCGCAGTCGAGGAGTACACCGCGCTCGGCCGGGAACGCCGCTCTCTGTCCGCATCCTGAACCCCGCCCGCGACGGCCGCCGCAACTGGCCGACGATGGGCCAATACTGCACCCATTCGGTCGTCCGGCAGGGCCGAGGCTCCTCGCCTCACCCGCCGACGCCACGAGGAGATCGAGAAGGACCGCAATGACCGATTTGAGCCAGGAGACCGGACCGTACTTCGGCGAGTTCGGAGGCAGGTTCATCCCCGAAGCGCTGATCCCGGCACTCGACGAGATCGATGAGACCTGGCGCAAATCCCAGGTGGACCCGGCCTTCACCGACGAACTCCTCACCCTGCAGCGCAGCTACATCGGCCGTCCCTCGCTGCTCACCGAGGCCACTCGCTTCGCCGAGCACTGCGGCGGAGCCCGCGTCTTCCTCAAACGCGAAGACCTCAACCACACGGGCAGCCACAAGATCAACAATGCACTGGCCCAGGCGCTGCTGGCCAAACGAATGGGCAAGACCCGTCTCATCGCCGAGACAGGAGCCGGACAGCACGGGGTCGCCACGGCGACCGCCGCCGCCCTGCTCGACATGTCCTGCGTGGTCTACATGGGTGAGGAGGACACTCAGCGTCAAGCTCTCAACGTCGCCCGCATGCGGCTGCTCGGAGCCGAGGTCAATGCCGTGACCAACGGCACCCGCACGCTCAAGGACGCGATGAACGAAGCCATGCGCGACTGGGTGGCCAATGTCGACGACACCCACTACGTCATCGGCACGGTCGCCGGCCCCCACCCGTTCCCGGCGATGGTCCGCTCCTTCCAGAACGTCATCGGCGTCGAAGCCCGCGAACAGATCCAGGACATGGTCGGCCGTCTGCCCGACGCCGTCTGCGCCTGCGTCGGCGGCGGTTCGAACGCCATGGGCCTCTTCGCCGCGTTCCTCGGCGATGCCGACGTGAAGATCTTCGGCTTCGAAGCCGGCGGTGAAGGAGTCGACTCCGGCCACCATGCCGCCCGGTTCTCCGGCGGACGCCCCGGCGTCCTCCACGGCTCGGCCACCTACATCCTCCAGGACTCCGACGGACAGACGCAGGCCTCCCATTCGGTCTCCGCCGGCCTCGACTACCCCTCGGTCGGCCCCGAACACTCCCACCTCCACGACATCGGGCGCGTGACCTACGAACCCGTCGTCGACGACGAGGCGATGGAGGCCATGCGGCTGCTCTCCCGCACCGAAGGCATCATCCCCGCCATCGAATCCGCTCACGCCCTGGCCGGAGCCATG
This sequence comes from Brevibacterium sp. CFH 10365, assembly GCF_009299785.1. NCBI lineage: Bacteria > Bacillati > Actinomycetota > Actinomycetes > Micrococcales > Brevibacteriaceae > Brevibacterium > Brevibacterium sp. CFH 10365. The sequence continues at coordinate 84,131 of NZ_VIGO01000002.1, forward strand.
CGCATCGGCCGTGAGCTCGGGCCCGATGCGGTCCTACTGGTCAATCTCTCCGGCCGCGGCGACAAGGACATGACGACCGCCGCGAAATGGTTCGACTACATCGACGAAGGAGCGGTGCAGGTATGACGCACTCAGGACCACGCACAGGAACCACCCTCAACGCCGTCGCCGAGGCGGGCCGCAAGGCCGCGCTCATCGCCTACCTGCCCGTCGGATTCCCGACGGTGCCCGGATCGACCGAAGCGATGGTCGAACTCGTGCGCAACGGCGTCGACATCATCGAGGTCGGCATGCCGTACTCCGATCCCGGAATGGACGGACCCGTCATCCAACGCGCCGGCGAAGCGGCGTTGGAGAACGGGGTGCGCACCACAGACATCTTCACCGCCGTCGAAGCGATCGCCGAGGCCGGGGGGACCGCTGTCGTCATGAGCTACTGGAACCTCGTGCTCCAGTACGGCATCGACAGCTTCGCCCGCGACCTCGCCTCGGCCGGAGGCGCCGGAATCGTCACCCCCGACCTCATCCCCGACGAAGCCGGACCCTGGCTGGCGGCGTCGGCCAAGCACGACCTCGACCGGATCTTCCTCGCCGCACCATCGTCGACGCCCGAACGTCTGGCCCGGATCGTCGAGCACAGCTCCGGATTCGTCTACGCCGCCTCGACCATGGGGGTCACCGGTGTCCGCTCCGAGGTCGACAACCACGCCCGTGACCTCGTCGCCCGGCTGAAGGAAGCCGGAGCCGAACGCGCCTGCGTGGGCCTCGGCGTGTCGAACCGCGAGCAGGCGGCCGAGGTCGCCGAATACGCCGACGGCGTCATCGTCGGCTCCGCCCTCGTCCGGGCGCTGGACTCCGACGGAGTGGCCGGAGTCGGTCGTCTCGCCGCCGAGCTCGCAGAAGGGTGTGCATGAGCTTCAGCCCGGCATGGGTCGTCTTCACCGTCCTCGGCATCGGCCTCGCCCTGTGGATGACGAGCATCCAATGGCGCGCCCGCGGCGGCCACAAGGGAGACCTGTGGGCCATCACGGTCGTCGGTCTCCCGGCAGCCGTCGTCGGCGGACGCCTCGGACATCTGCTCTCGGCACCGGACACCTACTTCGGCCCCGACGGCAGTCCCCTGCGGACGCTGGCCGTCTGGGACGGCGGATTCAGCTTCTGGGGAGCCACCATCCTCGGCTTGCTCTCCGTCTGGGTGCTCACCCGCTTCCAAGGCATCAGGTTCCGACCGCTGCTCGACTCGGTCGCCCCGGGGCTCATCCTCGGCCACGTCGCCGGTGCCTTCAGCGACTGGTTCGACGGTCGCCTCGAACTGGTCACGGTGCTCACCGAATCGGTGTGGAACTTCATCGCCTGCGTCGTCCTCATCACCGTGTCCAAACGCCTCCGGCTCGGCTACGGTCAGGTCTTCGCCCTCTACCTGTGCCTGTTCGGCCTCGGCCGCATCCTGCTCGAGGCCCTGCGGATCGGCACTCCCGCCGCCGAGGATGCGCGCCTCCTCCTCGGACTGCCGGTCAACGTGTGGACGGCCATCCTCGCCCTGCTCATCGGCCTCGGCTGGCTCATCGTCTCCCGTCTGCGCCATCGCACCTATGAGACCGGTGTCTACACCCACGGATCCCGCACCCTGCTGCGCCGCCACCGTCGCGGAAAGCACACCTTCGATGTCAATGCGCCCAATATCGCCGAGACGTCCGGGGCCCCGCTGCCGTCGGTAGCGCGCGTGGCCGTCCCCGACGGCCCGCACGGTCGCGACGACACAGGGACACCGATCCGTCGCCGTTCGACGTCCACCGCATCCTCTGCCGATGCTTCCGGGGCATCTGCGGGCCCGGCAGACTCCGACGATTCGGCGTCTGCGACGGTGAGCGGCGCCGCGAACGACGCCGGCACGAACGACGCGGAGACCGCGGACGAACCGGGCATCGATCTCAACGGCCGCCACAGCTTCGGATTCTTCGGTGCGGTCACCTCCGCGATCTCGATCGTGCCCGATGTACGCGGAACATCGGCCCCCGAACCACGCGAAGACAGCCCCCGCTCGTCCGAAACCTAAGACGAATAGGTTCGCACTTCGTTCCTTTCTCTGCTTCTTCTGAAATTGCACATGGTGTAAGTTGAGACTCCGGCTGTGAGAGTGATCTCACAGCCGGGTTCGGAAAAACCCTTTCCGGACTCGTCCATACCGCAGAGGACAGCGCCGTCTTTTCGGGAAACACTCAACACCGAGAAGGCAGAACATGAACCACAGCGCTCAGCCGACCCTCAACACCACGGCCCCGCCAGGTCGAATCGGGCTCTACGATCCGGCGCTCGAACACGATGCCTGCGGTCTGGCGCTCATCGCCCGCTACCGGGGCGGAGCCGACCACGCGGTCATCACTCAGGCTCTCGATGCCCTGCGCAGGCTCGAACACCGCGGCGGAATCGGCTCCGACGACGGCACCGGCGACGGCGCCGGACTGACCATCCAGATCCCGCACGACTACTTCGCCGCCCGTCTCGCCGATTCCGGAATCTCTCTGCCGGCCCCCGGCACCTACGCCATGGGCATCGGCTTCTTCGCCCAGGACTACGCCACCGACCTCAACGCGGTCACCGCCCCGCTGACGTCGGAGACGCAGCCCGACTTCAGTCGCGAAAACGTCGGGAAGGACCAGGACGCGCTGGTGTCCCGAATGGCCGCGGAAGAAGGACTGCAGGTCCTCCATGTGGAGCCCGTGGCCGTCGACCCCGGAGTGCTCGGCCGCATCGCCGCCGAGACCATGCCGTCCATGCGCTATGTGTTCTTCGGCCTCAGCGCCGAGCATCCGGCCCGTGACGAGAACGATCTGGCCCGCCGGGCCTTCATCGTGCGGAAACGGCTCGACCACGCCGGCCTGTACTTCCCCTCGCTGTCGCCGACGACGCTGACGTTCAAGGGCATGCTCTCGACCGCGCAGCTCGACCGCTTCTTCACCGAACTCGGCGACGAACGCCTCACCTCGGCGATCGCGCTCGTCCACTCCCGATTCTCCACGAACACCTTCCCCTCCTGGCAGCTCGCACAGCCGTTCGGCACCATCGCCCACAACGGCGAGATCAACACCGTGCGCGGCAACCGCAACTGGATGCAGGCACGCGAATCGGCCCTGGCCAGCGACCTGCTCGAATCGCCGGTCGCGGACACGGACAAGCGACTCGAACGCATCGCCCCGATCATTCCCGCCGGGTCCTCGGACTCCGCATCGTTCAACTCGGTCCTCGAACTCATGGTCGCCTCCGGGCGATCCCTGACGCAGGCGATGCTGATGATGATTCCCGAAGCTTGGGAGAACAACCCGGCCATGTCCGAGGAACGGCGGGCCTTCTACGAATACCACTCGCTGCTCATGGAACCCTGGGACGGGCCCGCCTGTGTCGCCTTCACCGACGGTCGCCTCGCCGGAGCCGTGCTCGATCGCAACGGACTGCGCCCGGCCCGGTACGTCATGACCGAGGACACGGTCGTGCTCGCCAGCGAAGCCGGAGTCGTCGACCTGCCCGAAGCCGAGGTCACCGCCCGCGGCCGACTCACTCCGGGCCGGATGTTCCTCGTCGATGTGGAAGCCGGACGCATCATCTCCGATACGGAGATCAAGAACAGCCTCGCGACCGAGCATCCCTACCGCGAATGGGTCGAGGCCTCGGCCACCCGACTGGCCGAACTGCCCACCCGCGTCCACGTCAGCCACCCGAGCTCCTCCGTCCGGCGCCGACAGCGGACATTCGGCTACACGGAGGAGGAGCTGCGCATGCTCATCGCCCCGATGGCCGAAACCGGAGCCGAACCCCTCGGCGCGATGGGCAGCGATACCGCGATCGCGGCCCTGAGCACCCGTCCGCGACTGCTCTTCGACCACTTCCACCAGAACTTCGCCCAAGTGACGAACCCGCCGCTGGACTCCATCCGCGAGGACATCGTCACGAGCATGTCGGCAGGAATCGGCCGCGAAGGCAACCTCCTGTGCTCCACTCAGCCCGACTCCGCCCATATCCTGCTCGAGCGGCCCGTGATCGACAACGACGAACTCACGGCGATCGCGCACCTGGCCGGGCACCACCTCGGCGAGGGAATCACCCGCCCCTCGGTGACGCTGTCGGGTCTGTACCCGGTGGGCGCCGGAGAGGACGCGATGGCCCGTCGTCTCGCGGACCTGTGCGCGGAGGCGAGCGCCGCGGTCTCAGACGGTGCGGTGTTCCTCATCCTCACGGACCGGGAATCGAATTCGGAGTACGCGCCGATCCCGTCCCTGCTGCTGACCTCCGCTCTGCACCACCACCTCGTGCGGGAGCGGACCCGGACCCGAGTGAGCATCATCGTCGAGGCCGGAGACGTCCGCGAGGTCCACCATGCGGCCACGCTCGTGTCCTTCGGAGCCTCCGCGGTCAATCCGTACCTGCTGATGGAATCGGCCGAGGACCTCGTGAAGTCCGAACGGATCCGAGGCATCAGCGCCGAGGCGGCCGTGGCCAATGTGCTCACCGCGCTGAACAAGGGCCTGCTGAAGATCATGTCGAAGATGGGCATCTCGACCGTCCAGTCCTATCACGGGGCGCAGACCTTCGAAGCCCTCGGCCTGGCCGAGTCGGTCATCGACGAACACTTCACTTCGACCCCGCATCAGCTCGGCGGCAAGACGCTTGACGACATCGCGGCCGAGACCACGGCCCGACACGCCGATGCCTACCGGGAGGACCATCCGCGACCGGCCCACCGGAACCTGCTCGTCGGCGGTGAGTACCAGTGGCGGCGGGAAGGTCCGGGGCACCTGTTCAACCCGGAGACGATCTTCAGACTGCAGCACTCGACGGCGACCGGTCGCTTCGACATCTTCCGGCAGTACACGCGTGCCGTGGACGAACAGTCCGCGGAGCTGATGACTCTGCGCGGGCTCTTCGACCTCGTCCCGACCGAATCGGGTCCGATCGACGTCTCCGAGGTCGAACCCGCCGAGGCGATCATGCGCCGCTTCTCCACCGGGGCGATGAGCTACGGCTCCCTGTCCGCCGAAGCCCACGAGACGCTGGCGATCGCGATGAACCGGATCGGTGGGAAGTCGAATACCGGAGAGGGCGGCGAGGACGCCGAACGTCTGCTCGACCCGCAGCGCCGGTCGGCGATCAAGCAGATCGCCTCCGGTCGGTTCGGCGTCACCAGCCACTACCTCACCGCTGCCGATGACCTGCAGATCAAGATGGCCCAGGGCGCCAAGCCCGGTGAGGGCGGTCAGCTGCCGGGGGAGAAGGTGTACCCGTGGATCGCGAAGACCCGCCACGCCACCCCCGGAGTCGGACTCATCTCACCGCCTCCGCACCATGACATCTACTCCATCGAAGACCTCGCCCAGCTCATCCACGACCTCGGCCGGGCCAATGCGGCCGCGCGTGTCCACGTCAAACTCGTCTCCGGGATCGGGGTCGGGACGGTGGCTGCGGGAGTGGCGAAGGCCGGAGCCGACGTCGTGCTCATCTCCGGCCACGACGGAGGAACGGGCGCCAGTCCGCTGAACTCGCTCAAACACGCGGGCACCCCGTGGGAGCTGGGACTGGCCGAAGCCCAGCAGACGCTCGTGCTCAACGGTCTGCGCGAACGCATCAGCGTCCAGGTCGACGGGCAGCTGAAGACCGGGCGCGACGTCATCATCGCCGCCCTGCTCGGGGCCGAAGAGTTCGGATTCGCCACCACCGCCCTCGTCGTCTCGGGATGCATCATGATGCGCGTGTGCCATCAGGACACCTGCCCGGTCGGTGTGGCCACACAGAACCCGAAGCTGCGCGAACGGTTCCACGGCCAAGCCGACCATGTCGTGAACTTCTTCACCTTCATCGCCGAGGAGGTCCGCAGCTACCTCGCCCAGCTGGGGCTGCGCAGCCTCGACGAAGCGATCGGAGCGGTCGAACGTCTGCGCATCGACGCAGACCGGGCGGCCGCCTCGGGACTGGATCTGGACCTGACCCCGATCCTCACCGTCCCGACCGACCTCCACGGCAGGCCCGCCTCGGCGAGGGTGAGCGATCCGCGCACCCCACGCGACTTCGCAGACGAACTCGACGAGCGCCTGCTCGAGCAGGCCGGAGCCGACCTCGCCGCGGGAGCCCCGGTGCACCTGAGCGCGAAGGTGGCGAACACGGACCGGTCGGTCGGCACTCTGCTCGGCCACCGGGTGACCCAGGCCCACGGCGGGGACGGTCTGCCGGCAGGAACCGTGCGCGTGTCCCTCGTCGGAACTTCCGGCCAATCCCTCGGCGCGTTCCTGCCGCGGGGGGTGAGCATCGATCTGCGCGGAGACGCCAACGACTACGTCGGGAAGGGGCTGTCGGGAGGCACGATCAGCATCGCACCCCGCCCGGAGAACCCCACCCGGCCAGAACACAACGTCATCGCCGGAAACGTCATCGGCTACGGGGCGACATCCGGGTCGATGTTCCTGTCGGGGATGGTCGGGGAGAGATTCCTCGTGCGCAATTCCGGCGTCGAGGCCGTCGTCGAAGGCATCGGCGACCACGGACTGGAGTACATGACCGGGGGAGTGGCGGTCATCCTCGGAACCACCGGACGCAACTTCGCAGCCGGAATGTCCGGGGGAACCGCATTCGTGCTCGACTTCAATCCCAGTCGCCTCAACCCGAAGGAACGGGCCGCAGGCGTCTTCCGATTCGGCGGCATCGGAGACTCCGACGCCCCAGTGCTGCAGAGACTGCTGGCCGACCACGTCGCGGCCACCGGATCACCGCTGGCCGGCGAACTGCTGGCGGGCCTCGACCGGGGCCAGGACATCCTGTCCCGCTTCACCAAGATCATCCCCGTCGCCTACGCGCGGGTCAAAGACATCCAGGACGAGATCGCGAACAGCGGCGAAGCCACTGACTCCGAACAGACCTGGCAGACCATTCTGGAGGCCGCTCATGGCTGATCCGCGAGGATTCCTCACCACCACCGAACGCGAACTCCCTGCCCGCAGGCCCGTGCCGATCCGGCTGATGGACTTCTCGGAGGTCTACGAGAAGGGCGACTCCGCACAGCTGCGCCGACAGGCCTCTCGCTGCATGGACTGCGGTGTGCCCTTCTGCCACCAAGGATGCCCCCTGGGCAACCTGATCCCGGAGTTCAACGACGCCATGTACCGCGGGGAGCTGGCGCGCGCCGTAGAGCTGCTGCATGCGACGAACAACTTCCCCGAATTCACCGGTCGGGCGTGCCCGGCCCCCTGTGAGAGCGCCTGCGTGCTCGGCATCAACCAACCCGCCGTGACGATCAAACAGGTCGAAGTCTCCATCGTCGACGACGGATTCGCCGCCGGACTCATCACCCCCGTCGTCCCCGACCGGATCACCGGTCACACCGTCGCCGTCATCGGCTCCGGACCGGCCGGGCTCGCCGCCGCCCAACAGCTGACCCGAGCCGGACACACCGTCGTCGTCTTCGAACGCGAGGACCGCCTCGGCGGACTGCTGCGCTACGGGATCCCGGACTTCAAACTCGAGAAGCACCATATCGACCGCCGACTGACCCAGATGCGTGCCGAAGGGACCCGGTTCGAGACCGGCGTCGAGATCGGCCGCGATATCGACTTCGCCGCACTGCAGACTCGCTTCGATGCGGTGCTCGTGGCCACCGGAGCCACTGTGCCCCGGGAGATGGACCTGCCGGGACGCGGACTCGGCGGCATCGAATTCGCGATGGACTACCTCGTGCCGTCCAACCGGGCACAGGCGGCAGACGGAACCCCGGGCGCAGACGCGGCACGGCTCATCGATGCGGCCGGGAAGCACGTCGTCATCATCGGCGGCGGAGACACCGGCGCGGACTGCCTGGGCACCGCTCTGCGCCAGGGGGCCGCCTCGGTGACGACCCTGGCCATCGGCAGCCAGCCGCCGCTCGAGCGCGGTGCGGACTCACCGTGGCCGACGGTGCCGCGGATCTTCGAGGTCCAATCCTCACACGAAGAAGGCGGCACCAGACGCTATCTGGCATCGACGACGCGCTTCGTCGGAGACGATTCGGGTCGGGTGTGCGGAATCGAGGTCGCGCAGACGCAGTTCGTCGACGGCCGCCGCATCCCGACACCGGGCACCGAACACGTCATCCCCGCCGATCTCGTGCTGCTCGCCCTCGGATTCAGCGGCCCGGAGACAGCGGCGATCGACCTCGAAGCCGCGGCCAAGGGCGGGTTCTCACGAGACGAGGGCTATTCCGCGCGTCCGGGCGTCTTCGTCGCCGGCGATGCCGGGCGCGGACAGTCGCTCATCGTCTGGGCCATCGCCGAAGGACGTGCCGCAGCCGCCGAGGTCGACCGGTTCCTCACCGGGTCGACCCGGCTGCCGGCGCCCGTGCGACCCACCGACGACGGGTTCAAATGTTAAGATAGTGCATGTCAGAAAATGAGAAGCGGCGGTGGTGCGGCACAGCGAAGTGCCGCATCCACACCGCCCGTGACCAGCGCAGAGCGGTGGCAGCCGTCCGCTGAGACTTTAGGTAGGGTGGAGCGTATGAGGCGTGCAAAGATAGTCGCAACTTTAGGTCCGAACCAGAACTCCTATGAAGAGATCCGCGAACTCGTCGATGAAGGCGTCGATGTCGCCCGATTCAATCTGAGCCACGGCAGACGAGAAGAGCACGAAGAGAAGTTCGCCTGGGTCCGCCAGGCCGCCCTCGACACCGGACGGCCCGTCGCCGCCCTCCTCGACCTCCAGGGGCCGAAGATCCGCGTGGGCACTTTCGCGGACGGCAAGGAAGAGCTCGTCGAAGGTGCCGCCTTCACCATCACCAGCCGTGACGTCCCCGGCACCGCAGAACTCGTGAGCACGACACTGCCGACCCTGGCGGAAGACGTCTCCGTGGGTGATCCGCTGCTCATCGACGACGGTCGCCTGCGCCTGCGCGCCACCGAGGTGACCGCCACCGACGTGGTCACCGAGGTCGAGATCGGCGGAACCATCTCCAACCACAAGGGCATCAACCTCCCCGGAGTGCCGGTGTCCGTCCCTGCTCTGTCCGAGAAGGACATCGACGACCTCAGATGGGGTCTGCAGCTCGGCTTCGACTGGGTCGCCCTGTCCTTCGTCCGCAGCCCGGAGGACATGAATGACGTGCGGGCGGTCATGGACGAGGTCGGAATCACCGCCCCCGTCATCGCCAAGCTCGAGAAGCCGCAGGCAGTCGACCAGCTCGACGAGGTCATCGACGCCTTCGACGGCATCATGGTCGCCCGCGGCGACCTCGGCGTCGAACTGCCGCTCGAGCAGGTGCCGATCGTGCAGAAGCGGGCGATCGAGATCGCCCGCCAGCAGGCCAAGCCCGTCATCGTGGCCACGCAGATGCTCGAGACGATGATCGATGCACCGCGGCCAACCCGCGCCGAAGCCAGCGACTGCGCAAACGCCGTCCTCGACGGTGCCGATGCACTCATGCTCTCCGGGGAGACCTCGGTGGGCGCTCACTGGGTCGAGGCGATCAGGACGATGAGCCGGATCATCAGTTCGACCGAGGAGCACGGCCTCGAGCGGATCCCGGCACTGGGCACCGTCCCACATACCAAGGGCGGGGCGGTGACCGCGGCAGCCGTGCAGATTGCTCAGCAACTCGATATCGACCTCCTGTGCACCTTCTCGCAGACCGGCGACTCGGTGCGTCGCATGTCGCGTCTGCGCCCGGCCTGGCCGATCCTCGGATTCACTCCGGACCCGCAGGTGCGTCACCAGCTGGCACTGACCTGGGGAGTGCACCCGTACCTGGTGAAGACGGTGCGACACACCGACCAGATGGCCCGCCAGGTCGATGCCGTTCTGCTCGCCGACGGCACTGCCGCCGAAGGCGATCAGAGCATCCTCGTGGCCGGTTCGCCTCCCGGAATCCCCGGATCGACGAACGCCCTGCGCATCCACACCATCGGTGATGCCGCGAAGGGTGTGACGGCCGCCTACCAGGACTCCTCGGACTCCGAGGAGGATCCGCTGGCCGGATACGGAGTCGTCGCGGAGGCGCCGATCACCCGTGAGGTGCCGATCGTGCGCGAAGGCCACGCGCCCCGCCACTGACCTCCTGCCGAAACGCCGGCGGCGTCCGCCCCTGTCACGGGAGCAGACGCCGCCGGCGTCGTCGTGTCGCGAGATCGAGCGCCTCGAGACCGTGTGCCGGGAGGCCGTGTGTCGCGAGACCGTGTGACGCTGGAATCCCGTCTGCGATGCAAGTCACATCGAATCACGGAATATCGCAGATTGCTCAACAGTTGTGCTCTCTGTTGCTCAATCCTCCCTGCGGATCTCAGGGGAGGTCCCGCTAGGAGAGGAAAACAATGAGACTGCCCGCCTGGAGCAAGTCCTTCGGAGTGCAGGTGACCATCGCACTCATCGCCGGTGTCATCCTCGGGCTCATCGCCCGATCATGGGGACCGGTCAGCGACACCACGGACAACTGGCTCGGCCAGACCCTGGACACCATCGGCTCGTCGTACGTCACCCTGCTCAAGGCCGCAGTCGTACCGCTGGTCATCACCGCGATCATCGCGAGCATCGGCAACCTGCGCAAGGTCACCAATGCCGCCAGGCTCGCCATGTCGACCCTGCTGTGGTTCGCCCTCACCGCCCTCATCGCTGTCGTCCTCGGACTCATCATCGGCGTCGTCATGCAGCCCGGCGCCCATGCCGACGCCGCTTCGCTCAGCGCCGGTGCGCCCGATTCTCAGGGCAGCTGGCTCGGCTTCCTCACCGGACTGGTCCCGGTGAACTTCCTCGGACTCGAGGTCGCCACCTCACCGGATGAGGCCGGAGGCCTGACCTCCGAGGTCAACTTCAACATCCTCCAGCTCATCATCGTCTCCGGAGCCATCGGCATCGCAGCGGTCAAGGTCGGCAAGGCCGCAGAACCGTTCCTCCAGTTCACCGAAGCGGCTCTGGCCGTAGTCCAGAAGGTCGTCTGGTGGATCGTGCGCATTGCCCCGATCGGCACGCTCGGCCTCATCGGCAACGCCGTGAATTCCTACGGCTGGTCCACGATGGGATCGCTGCTGTGGTTCGTCGTCGCCGTCTACATCGGGCTCGCGATCGTGTTCTTCATCGTCTACCCGGCCCTGGCCCGAGCCAACGGACTGTCCGTGCGCCAGTACTTCTCCGGCGTCTGGCCGGCCACCCAGATGGGCTTCGTCTCCCGGTCCTCGATCGGCACCATGCCCGTGACGCAGAAGGTCGCCACTGACAACTTCGGAGTGCCCCACTCCTACGCCGCCTTCGCCGTGCCCTTCGGTGCGACGACGAAGATGGACGGCTGCGCTGCGATCTACCCGGCGATCGCAGCGGTGTTCGTCGCACAGTTCTTCGGCATCGATCTCTCCCTCATCCAGTACCTGCTCATCATCTTCGTCGCCGTCATCGGTTCGGCCGCCACGGCCGGCACGACCGGTGCGACCGTGATGCTCACCCTGACCCTGTCGACCCTGGGCCTGCCGCTCGAGGGTGTGGGTCTGCTGCTGGCCATCGAGCCGATCGTCGACATGGGCCGCACCGCGCTCAACGTCTCCGGTCAGGCGCTCGTCCCGGCCATCGTGGCCAAACGGCATGAGATCCTGGACGTCGAACGCTTTGATGCGCCGCGCGTCAACGGCTACGTTCCGCTCGCGGAGGAGGCAGATGTCGACGAGACCCGCACCGAGGATGCCGGATCCCGAGAACCCGCACCCGCAGACGCGATCTCTTCGGAACCCGCACAAGCGAATGCCGGAGAGGCCGTCAGCGGAGCCCAGCGCGACTGACCTCCCTGACGCACCGTCGAGGGCCGGTGTCGAACTCGTCCCCGCCGAGGGGCTGGCCGAGCACGATGTCCAGCAGGTGGCATCGCTGCTCGGCCGCCTCGTCGACGCAGGCGCGGCCCTCGGCTGGGTCACGGCCCCCGTGACCGCCGAGATCGAAGAACTCGTCGAGCGCCTGGCCGCTGGCGCAGGTACCGGGGAATCGGCTGCAGCTATTGCTCGCCGCGGCGACGAGATCACCGGCTTCGCGTACTGGACCCGGTACTCCCGGCCCACCTTCCGACCCCATGTCGACATCGAAAAGGTCGCGGTCGCCCCGGAGGCTCAGGGCCGAGGCGTGGGGAAAGGACTGATGGAGGCGCTCATCCGGGCGGCGCGTCGTCACGGCACCGAGGTCATCACCCTCGATCTGCGCGGTGACAATGCGGCGGCCATCGGCCTCTACGAGTCCCTGGGCTTCACCCGATACGGTCGGCTGCCGGACTTCGTGGCGGTCGGTCGGAAGCGCTTCGATACGCTCCTGTACTCTCTGGACCTCCGCCGCTGAATCGGCCGAATGGTGTGTTTGAGCGGCTTCAGAATTCATATGTGGTGATCTTGATCAGTGCGTATGAACTTTGAACCCGCGGGTGCTGGCACACCGGGTCGATGCACACCGGGTCGATGCGCATAACCCTGGAGTCATTCGCCCATTGGTCCCAGGGGATGCAAGAAGGCACTGTCGACATCACAGTCGACAGTGCCTTCGTCCGTACCGGATGCGGGACTCGAACCCGCACGTCTTTCGACAATGCATTTTGAGTGCACCGCGTCTACCGATTCCGCCAATCCGGCGCGTCACGAGCAGGCGCGAGGGGCCGTCTGCGCGACGGGGTCGATTCTACTGTGCGCGCGAACGGATTGCACAATCGACGCCGGCCCGCGACCAGTCCTTGTGCCCGACCGGGGCCCGCTCCCGGATCATCGACAGCGCCCGTCGGTGGCCGTCGTCACCGGTGGTGGCCACCCTCACAGAAGAAACTTGCGGGTCCGCTGGCCACGACGCTGAGCGCCTGGTCTAGACTGGTGACGTGCTTTCAAACAGCGAAGAATCAACTTCAGATGAGTCCGTGCCGGTCCGCCGCGTAGTCGTGGCCGAAGACGAGGCCGTGATTCGTCTCGATATCGTAGAAATGCTCCGCGAGGTCGGCTACGACGTCGTCGGTGAGGCCGCGGACGGCGAATCCGCCATCCGCCTGGCCGAGGAGCTGCGCCCGGACCTTGTCGTCATGGACATCAAGATGCCCATCCTCGACGGAATCTCCGCGGCCGAGCGCATCGCCCGCGCCCGCATCGCCCCGGTCGTGCTGCTCACCGCCTTCTCGCAGAAGGAGCTCGTCGAGCGTGCCCGCGACGCCGGTGCCATGGCCTATGTCGTCAAGCCGTTCACCTCGGCCGACCTCATCCCGGCCCTGGAGATCGCCCTCTCGCGGCATGCCGAGATCAGCTCGCTCGAGTCCGAGATCTCCGATCTCACCGAACGCTTCGAGACCCGCAAGCTCGTCGAGCGCGCGAAGAGCCTGCTGCAGACCTCCATGGGTCTGAGCGAGCCCGAAGCCTTCCGCTGGATCCAGAAGACCTCGATGGACCGTCGCCTGACGATGCGTGAGGTCGCTGAGACCGTGCTCAAGCAGATCGGCACGAAGAAGTAACGACCTCCCGGACCGAGCAGGTCCGGACCCGGAACCTGAGAGAGGGCCGGCGAATCCGAGATGGATTCGCCGGCCCTCTGCTCGCTGCGGTTCGCCGCTGTCGCTGATCCGACGCGGTCAGGTGCCTGAACCTCGGCCCTCAGCCCTTCGGCTTGGTTCCCAAAATCATGTTCGTGATCCGCACGATCGAGAGCAGCCGCCCCGCCTCGTCGGTCATCTTCACCTCGTGGGAGACGATCGTGCGTCCCTGATGGAGCACCTCGGCGCGACCGGTGACCACACCGTCACGGGCGGCACGCAGATGAGTGGCGTTGAGGTCGACGCCGACGACGTTCTTGCCTCCGGAGAGCAGATAGGAATGCATCGAAGCCAGCGACTCGGCGAGAACGACGTGGCCGCCTCCGTGGAAGAGACCCATCGGCTGCCGATTGCCGATGACCGGAGCCGTGGCGACGACATGATCGGGGGCGAGTCCGACGAACTCGATTCCCATCCTCTCGGCCAACTCACCCCCGGAGCCCGGCGAGCGCAGCTGCTCGAGCAGCGTGTCGATCTCCTCAGGTGTGGTGTGAGCGGTCAGGGACACGTCGGGACGCAGCATCGGTTCTCCTTCAAGTCAGCTTCGAACGATAGGCTATGCCATGTGAGTCACTCAAACGAATCCCTCCTGCTCATCGACGGACACTCCCTGGCGTACCGGGCCTTCCACGCCCTGCCGGTGGAGAACTTCTCCACCAGCACCGGCCAGACGACGAACGCCATCTACGGCTTCATCTCCATGCTCATCAACGTCCTCCGCGACGAAGAGCCCAGCCATGTGGCCGTGGCCTTCGACCTCGGACGGCAGACCTTCCGCCTCGAGGACTACCCCGAGTACAAGGCGGGCCGGGCGAAGACTCCGCCCGAGTTCCACCCGCAGATCGACCTCATCAAGGACATCGTCACGGCGATGGGCATCAGGGTCGTGACGAAGGAGGGCTTCGAAGCCGACGACGCCCTGGCCACCATGGCGAAGATGGGCACCGAGGCCGGCTCCGCAGTCGAGGTGATGAGCGGTGACAAGGACTCGTTCCAGCTCGCCTCCGACCTGGTGACGATCCTCTACCCCAAACGCGGAGTCAGCGATCTCAATCGGATGACTCCGGCCGCGGTCGAAGAGAAGTACGGGGTGAGCCCTGCGAACTACCGCGGACTGGCCGCGCTCGTCGGTGAGAAGGCCGACAACCTGCCCGGCGTGCCCGGAGTCGGCGACAAGACCGCCGCGAAATGGCTGACCGCCCACGGTGACCTGCCCGGTGTAATCGAGAACGCCGACAAGATCGGCGGCAAGGTCGGGGAGAAGCTGCGCGACCATATCGCCGAGGTGGAGCGGAACTATCGACTCAACCGCCTCCTCGACGACGTCGATCTGGGGTTGAAGTTCGACGACCTGACCTGGGGCGACGGCGACCCGGCGGAACTGTCGAGCCTGTTCGACCAGCTCGAGTTCCAGGCTCTCGGCAGACGCCTGGCCGCGATCTTCCCCGAAGCCGGTGCCGATTCCGAACCGGTGCCGGCGCGGGAGACGGCCATCGAGACCGTCGACATCGACACTCTGCTGACCAGGATCACCGACCACGATGTGCTGGCACTCGATTCCGATGCGTCCTTCGAGCTCGGCCACGGTCAGGCCCGGATCCTCGCCGTCTCCGCCGAACCAGGTCAGGCCTGGGTCGTCGACCTCGCCGAGGCGGGGCAGACGTCCGTCAGCAATCTCGGTTCCGCACTGGGCGGACATCCGCTCATCCTCCACAGCTCGAAGCTGCAGCTCAAAGCCTGGGCGTCGATGGGACTGTCGGTGACCGATATCGCCGGGGACACGGCTCTCGCCGCCTACCTCCTCGTCCCCGATGCCCGCTCCTACGAACTCGGGCAGATCGCCGCCGACCGCGCCGGAATCGACCTCAGCGAACCCGAATCCGATTCCGGGCAGCTCGCCCTCGACCTCGATTCGGACAGCGCGGTGACCACACACGGTCAGCGGGCCGCCGCTCTGCTCGAAGTCCATGATGTGCTGGCCAAGGCGGTCGACGACGCGAACATGACTCAGGTCTACCGCGACATCGAACTGCCGCTCGTGCCCGTGCTCGCGCGGATGGAAGCCACCGGGATCGCCGTCGACGAGGACGGCCTGTCGAACCTCATCGGCGAATTCACGAAACAGGCCGAAGCCAGCGCTCAGGAGGCCTACGACGCGATCGGCCACGAGGTGAACCTCGGTTCGCCCAAGCAGCTGCAGGCCGTGCTCTTCGACGAGCTCGATATGCCCAAGACCAAGCGGACGAAGACCGGTTACACGACCGACGCGGACGCCTTGGCAGAGCTGTTCGTCAAGACCGAACATCCCTTCCTCCAGCATCTGCTGGCCTACCGGGATTCGACGAAGCTCAAACAGACCGTCGTCGGTCTGCGGGGTTCTGTCGCCGACGATGGGCGCATCCACACCACCTACCAGCAGACAGTGGCCGCCACCGGCCGGCTCTCGTCGCTCGACCCGAACCTGCAGAACATCCCGGTGCGGACCGAGTCGGGACGCCGCATCCGCAATATCTTCATCGCCGATCCCGAGGTGGCTGACGGGACCCTGCTCACCGCGGACTATTCGCAGATCGAAATGCGGATCATGGCCCACCTGTCCGGTGACGCCGCACTCATCCAGGCGTTCAAGGAGGGCGAGGACCTCCACTCCTATGTCGGTTCGAAGGTCTTCGGAGTCGGCATCGACGAAGTGGACTCCGAGATGCGTTCGAAGGTCAAGGCGATGTCCTACGGGCTGGTCTACGGCCTCTCCGCCTATGGGCTCTCTCGGCAGCTGGCGATCGGCGTCGACGAGGCCAAGGCGCTGATGGAGCAGTACTTCGAACGCTTCGGAGCCGTCAAGGACTACCTCGACGACATCGTCGAGCAGGCTCGCGCCAAGGGGTTCACGGAGACCATCATGGGTCGTCGTCGTTATCTGCCGGCGCTGCACAGCGACCGCCGTCAGCTGCGGGACATGGCCGAGCGCGCCGCACTCAACGCGCCGATCCAGGGTTCGGCCGCCGACATCATGAAGATCGCCATGCTCAAGGTCGCCTCGCGGCTGGAGGATCTGCGGTCACCGATGCTGCTGCAGGTCCATGACGAGATCGTCGTCGACGTTCGCCCCGATGAGATCGACGAGGTGAAGACGGTCGTCACGGAGGAGATGGGCTCGGCGTTCGAACTCGATGTGCCGCTGGACGTCAACGTCGGCACCGGCCGTTCCTGGCACGCCGCCGCCCACTGAGCTGAGCAGCTCGCCACTTGATGCCTCAAGTCACGCGAAACTCGAAAAAGTCGCCGCCGGAGACGACTTTTTCGAGTTTCGCGTGACCTGAGCTCGTTTCGCGCTGCGTGAGCTCGCCTCGCGCTCGGGCGAGTCAGTCCTTGTTCAGGGTGGTGGAGAAGATCACGGTGCCGGGCATGAGCGCTCCGCGCAGCGGCGACCAGCCGCCCCAGGCGGTCCGATTCTCCTCGGGCCATTCGGGTTCGGTCACCGAATCGATCGTGAAGCCTGCCTCGACCAGCAGTCGCACCCAGTCGCTCATCGTCCGGTGATGTTCGGCGTAGACGGGCTGCCCGTCCGAGGACAGCTCGACGTACGGGGTGCGATCGAAATACGAATACTCGACGGTCAGCCCGGCTTCACCCGGAACATCGGGGAACATCCACCGCATCGGGTGAGTCGTCGAGAAGATCCACTGTCCGCCGCTGCGCAGCACCCGGGCCACCTCGGCGAAGACGACCTCCGCGTCCTTGACGAAGGGCAGGGCGCCATAGGAGGAGAACGCGCCGTCGAAGCTGTTCGACGCGAACGGCAGCTGCCGGGCATCGGCGAGGAGGAACGTCGGGGGAGTCGCCTCGGCGCTCAGGGGATGTTCGCGCTGCAGACGCGAAGCCTGCTCGAGCATTCCGGCCGAGACATCGACGCCCGTGGTGATCGCTCCCTGCTCGGCCAGCCACCGGGAGCACTGACCGGCACCGCAGCCGACCTCGAGCACCTGCTTCCTGGCGACATCGCCGAGGAGGCGCACGTCGGATTCGTGAATTCCTTCCGGACACCAGATGAAATCCGACGCGCCGAGGAACGTGCCGTGCTCGGCCAGATACTCCTCGGCCGAGTTGTCCCAGTAGCTACGATTGGCCCGGACAGAAGCCTCTTCGTCGATCGGGAGATAGCCACCGCTGATGACCTCGGCTCCGTCAGTTCCTTCGCTCATGGTTCCTCCGTGGCCCCAGGTGGTGATGATTCGACTCTTCGGCGTGCATTCACGCCCAAGAAGGTGCTAGCATTGACAACCGTATGCGCCTGTGCATACAAGTCCAAATTCGCAATCGAGACCGGATTCGGTTCTTGCGGCAACATTCACGACCTGCCGCCAGGGTACCGGATCTGGACCAATATTCCATCGGAGTCCCTACCTATATGACCACCACCACGCCGGAATCGGTGCAGCCGAAGCAGGTCGCTGTCAACGACATCGGAACCGCTGAGGATTTCCTCGCCGCCGTCGATGAGACCATCAAGTACTTCAACGATGGCGACATCGTTGAGGGCGAAGTCGTCAAGGTCGACCGTGACGAAGTCCTCGTCGACATCGGATACAAGACGGAAGGCGTCATCCTCGCACGTGAGCTTTCCATCAAGCACGATGTCGATCCCGGCGAAGTCGTCGAGGTCGGGGACGAGATCGAAGCCCTCGTTCTTCAGAAGGAAGACAAAGAGGGCCGTCTCATGCTGTCCAAGAAGCGGGCTCAGTACGAGCGTGCCTGGGGCGACATCGAGAAGATCAAGGAAGACGACGGCGTCGTCACCGGCACCGTCATCGAGGTCGTCAAGGGCGGCCTGATCGTCGACATCGGACTGCGCGGCTTCCTGCCCGCGTCCCTGGTCGAGATGCGCCGCGTCCGCGACCTCGCCCCTTACATCGGCCAGCAGGTCGAAGCCAAGATCATCGAGCTCGACAAGAACCGCAACAACGTGGTCCTGTCGCGCCGTGCCTGGCTTGAGCAGACCCAGTCGGCCGTCCGTCACGACTTCCTGCAGACCCTGCAGAAGGGCCAGGTCCGTCCTGGTGTCGTGTCCTCCATCGTCAACTTCGGTGCGTTCGTCGACCTCGGTGGTGTCGACGGACTCGTCCACGTCTCCGAACTGTCCTGGAAGCACATCGATCACCCGGGTGAGGTCGTCACCGTGGGCGACGAGGTCACCGTCGAGGTCCTCGACGTCGACATGGACCGTGAGCGCGTCTCGCTGTCGCTCAAGGCCACTCAGGAAGATCCGTGGCAGCACTTCGCTCGCACGCACGTCATCGGACAGATCGTGCCGGGCAAGGTCACCAAGCTCGTTCCGTTCGGTGCATTCGTGCGCGTCGAAGACGGCATCGAAGGCCTCGTCCACATCTCCGAGCTGGCCGTGCGCCACGTGGATCTGCCCGAGCAGGTCGTCTCGGTCGAGGAGACCATCTACGTCAAGGTCATCGACATCGACCTCGAACGCCGCCGCATCTCGCTGTCGCTGAAGCAGGCGAACGAGGGCGTCGACCCCGAGGCCGAAGAGTTCCTCGACCCCGCTCTCTACGGCATGCCGCAGGAGTACGACGAGGACGGCAACTACAAGTACCCTGAGGGCTTCGACCCCGAGACCAACGAATGGGTCGAGGGCTACGAGGCTCAGCGCGAGACCTGGGAGCAGCAGTACGCCGCCGCTCAGGAACGCTGGGAAGAGCACAAGAAGCAGGTCGCCAAGGCCATCGCAGCGGACGCAGAGGCTTCCGCAGCCGATGCCGTCGGTTCTGCCGATGCCGCTCCGGCCACCGGATCGTTCTCCTCCGAAGAGGCGAACGACGAGGGCACCCTGGCCAGCGACGAAGCTCTCGCAGCTCTGCGTGAGAAGCTTGCAGGCAGCTGACAGCAGCTACCCTTTGGGCTCCCGGTCGGAAGATCGGGAGCCCTTTGTGTATGCCCCCACATATCGCTCGCGCCTGCGTCCCTGGCTGTGGTACTCGCTGCTGCTGTGCGTCGGCAGTCTGACCATCTTCGGCTCCGTCGCCGCAGACCCCGGCGGCAGCGTCGTCGCCTCGAACGACGACACCTCCCTGTTCATCTGGTGGCTCGGACACGGCGCACAGGTGCTCGCCGGCGCTCTCGGGTTCGGACCGGGGGAGACCGGCGGTCTGCTGTACACGGAGTCGATGAACGCCCTCGGCGGGGGAGTCAACGGCGCTTGGAACACCTCGCTGGCCGGCTTCGCGATCCTGCTCGCACCCGTGACCTGGGTGGCCGGTCCCATCGTGAGCTACAACCTGCTCGTGCTCGCCTTCCCGGTGCTGGGCAGCCTGGCCACAGCGGTGCTCTTCCGCCGTTTCCTCGACCGTCTGCCCGCGTTCATCGCCGCGGCCGGAGTCGGCTTCTCCAGCTATGTCATCGCCCAGCTCGGCGGCCACCCGAACCTGGCATACATTGTCACCCCGCCGCTGACTGCTTGGGCGATCCTCGCCCTCCTCGACCTCGGGCGGAGACAGGCGGAGCACGGCCGCTCCTGTGTTCGCGGCCGCCGCCTCTGGCTGCTCGGAGGGGGTTTCGGGCTCCTCCTCGGCTTCCAGTTCTACGTGTCCACCGAAGTCCTGGCCGGCACATTCCTCGCCGCCCTGTGCTTCCTGGCGAGCCTCGCCGTCTTCGGCCGCCGCCTCTACCGCGCCCGTTCCTGGCTGACTCTCGGCCTCGGCTCTGCCATTGCCGGGCTCATCGCTCTGCTGTGCGCCGTCCCGCTGCTGGTGACCATGGCCGGTCCGAACGCCCCACAGGGCGCCATCCGCCCGCACGGGGTGTGGAACACCGACCTGCTCGACCCGATCCTGCCCGCGGCTCCGGCCTGGCTGAGCTCCGGAGTCTCCCCGCTGCCCCGAATCATGGACATCGACCCCGCCGAACTCGGGGCGTACATCGGTGCGCCCGCACTGCTGGCGGCAGTCCTCATCGTCGTCGGACTCGCACACCGGTCCGCACACGCGGTGCCGCTGCGCATCGCCGCCGGAACCGGCCTCCTCGTGTTCCTGCTGGCACTGGGCTCCCCGATCCTTTTCGGCGGTCGTGTCGTCCTTGAAACCGGTCCGTTCGCCCTCATCGAAGCCGTCCCCGTCCTCAACAACATCCTGCCCATGCGCCTCGTCCTCCACTCGACGATCGCGCTGTTCGCCGTGCTCGGCATCGGCCTCCAATGGGCATCGACCCGCTTGAAGTCGCGTGGCGCCCGGTCCCTGATCATCCTGCTCGTCCTCGCCGCCGTCACCGTCGTCCCTGCCCCGCAGACCGCCCACGAGGTGACCGTTCCCGGCTTCTTCTCCGAATCCATCGCCGAGGTGGTTCCCGCCGGATCCGTCGTCAAGACCTTCCCCCGCCCCCTGGCCTGGGCAGAACCCCACGCCGACGAAGCCATGGTGTGGCAATCGGTCAGCGGATTCCGCTACCGAGAGACCGGCGGCTACTTCATCGGCTCCAGCCCGCAGTCGCCGGTGATCTATTCCGCCCCCGAGGACGTCCTCGACGAACTGCTGCACGGGTCCGTGTTCGACGGGGAGCCCATGCCGGACGCGGAGAGCCAGGAAGTCGGCGCGGCGGTCGCCGAGCTGCGGGACTCCGGGGTCGACTTCATCGTCCTCGCCCCCGAGGCCCCGCTCCTGCCCGGAGGCGACGGCGTATACGAGGAATTCCTCGACACTGCCGTCGGCGATCCGATCTTCGCCGACGAGGGAGTGCGAGTCTACCGCCTCGATCAGTAGGATGAACCCATGCTGAGAATCGGTCTCACCGGCGGAATCGGTGCCGGAAAGTCAACGGTGTCCGCGATGCTCGTCGACCACGGGGCAGTGCTCGTCGACGCCGACCAGATCGCCCGCGAGGTCGTCGCACCAGGACAGCCGCTGCTGGAGAGGCTGTCCGAAGCCTTCGGACCGCAGGTGCTGCACGCCGACGGTTCGCTCGACCGACCGGCCCTGGCCTCGGCCGCCTTCGTCGACGCAGAACACACCGCGCAGCTCAACGGACTCATGCATCCGGCGATCCGCGACCGCACGGCCGAACACTTCGCCCGGCACGCCGATGCCGAGATCGTCGTCCACGATGTGCCGCTGCTCGTCGAGAACTCCATGACTCCCGCCTACCACCTCAACCTGCTCGTCGACGTTCCCGCCGAGGTGCGGCTGCGACGACTCATGGACTCCCGCGGAATGGACCGCGATGACGCCGCCGCACGGATCTCCCGCCAGGCCGATGACGAGACCCGCCGGGCAGCCTGCGACGTCGTCGTCGACAACTCCGGCCCGGTCGAGGAGACGACAGCCGCGGTCAGTTCGCTCATCGAATCGCGGATCCGGCCCTTCGCCGCCAACCTTGCGGCCGAACAGCGGGCCCCGAAGGCGAGCCTCGACCTCGTCGACCCCGCGGACGCGGACTGGGCCGGTGACGCACAGAGAGTGATCGCGAAGCTGCGATACGGCACGGGCGAGGAGTTCGCCGTCGAACACATCGGATCCACCTCGGTGCCGGGTCTGCCCGCCAAGGACGTCATCGATCTCCAGCTCCTCGTCCCCGATCTCGACACCGCCCGAGTGCTGGCCCCTCGCCTGGCCGAACTCGGCTATCCGGGCACAGAGATGAGCGACCACCTCGGCGAGGGTGCGGCCGAAGGAAAATGGTTCCACGCGAACACGGACCCCGGCCGGGCCGTCAACCTGCATGTGCGGACGGCGGATTCCGTCGGTGCGCGCTTCGCCCGCGCATTCCGGGAACTGCTCACGGCCGAGGTCGCCGAGCGCGATGAGTATCTCCGCGTCAAGCGCGAACTCATGACACGGGCACAGGAGCTGGGCGGAACCGACTCGGAGATCATCCGGACCTACAAGGAGTCGAAGGAACACTGCTTCCTGGAGATGCGTCGCCGACTGGTGCCCGACAGCTTCCGCTGAATCCGAGATCATCCGGAGCACAGTGCCCAATGTCAGGGGCGGGGGCTAGGGTTGGACTATGAGCTCAGAACGCCCCCTGCCAGCGATCGGCCACCGCCCCGACGTCACCCGGGAAGTGGCGCCCTTCGAGGTCGTCTCCGAGTACTCGCCCTCCGGTGACCAGCCGACGGCGATCAGAGAGATCTCCGACCGGCTCGACGCGGGGGAGCGGGACATCGTCCTCCTCGGTGCCACCGGTACGGGCAAATCGGCGACGACGGCGTGGCTGATCGAGCAGGTGCAGAGGCCCACCCTGATCATGGCGCCGAACAAGACACTCGCAGCGCAGCTGGCCAACGAGTTCCGACAGCTGCTGCCCAACAACGCAGTCGAGTACTTCGTCTCCTACTACGACTACTACCAGCCCGAAGCCTATGTGCCGCAGACGGACACGTTCATCGAGAAGGACTCGTCGATCAACGATGAGGTCGAGCGGCTCCGGCATTCGGCCACGAACTCGCTGCTGACCAGGCGCGATGTCGTGGTGGTTTCGACGGTGTCGTGCATCTACGGTCTCGGCACGCCGGAAGAGTACGTCGACCGGATGGTCACCCTCCACAAGGGAGACGAATGCGACCGGGACGAACTGCTCAAACGCTTCGTGTCGATGCAGTACGCCCGCAACGATATGGCCTTCACCCGCGGCACCTTCCGCGTCCGCGGGGACACCGTCGAGATCATCCCGCAGTACGAGGAGCTGGCGCTGCGGATCGAATTCTTCGGAGACGAGATCGAATCGCTGCAGACCCTTCACCCGCTGACGGGCGAGATCGTCCGCGACGAGGACACCATCCACGTGTTCCCGGCCAGCCACTACGTCGCCGGTGAGAACCGGATGGCCACCGCGATCAGCGGCATCGAGGAGGAGCTGCAGAAGCGGCTGAGCGAGTTCGAGTCGCAGAACAAACTGCTCGAAGCCCAGCGGCTGAAGATGCGCACGACCTATGACCTCGAGATGATGGAGTCGATGGGCTTCACCTCCGGCATCGAGAACTACTCCCGGCATATCGACGGTCGCGAACCCGGTTCGGCACCGAACTGTCTGCTCGACTACTTCCCCGAGGACTTCCTCCTCGTCGTCGACGAATCCCATGTCACCGTCCCGCAGATCGGCGGCATGTACGAAGGCGATATGTCGCGCAAGCGCACCCTCGTCGAACACGGTTTCCGCCTGCCCAGTGCCATGGACAACCGGCCGCTGAAGTTCGATGAGTTCCGGGAGCGGGTGGGACAGAGCGTGTACCTGTCCGCCACGCCCGGCAGCTTCGAACTCGGCAACGCCGAGGGCTACGTCCAGCAGATCATCCGTCCGACCGGTCTCGTCGATCCCGAGATCAAGGTCAAACCGACGAAGGGTCAGATCGACGACCTGCTCGACGAGATCAAGACCCGCGTCGACGCGAACGAACGTGTCCTCGTGACGACGCTGACGAAGAAGATGGCCGAAGATCTCACCGACTATCTGCTCGAACACGATATCCGCGTCCAGTACCTCCACTCCGACGTCGACACCCTGCGACGTGTGGAGCTGCTCACAGAGCTGCGCGCCGGCGAATTCGATGTGCTCGTCGGCATCAACCTCCTGCGTGAGGGCCTCGACCTTCCCGAAGTCTCCCTCGTCGCGATCCTCGACGCCGACAAGGAAGGATTCCTCCGGTCGTCGACCTCGCTCATCCAGACGATCGGTCGTGCCGCTCGAAACCTCAACGGCCAAGTGCACATGTACGCCGATACGATCACGGATTCGATGCGCACCGCCATCGACGAGACCGACCGCAGACGTGCCATCCAGATCGCCTACAACGAAGAGCACGGAATCGACCCGGCCCCGCTGGTCAAGAGGATCGCGGACATCACCGAACGTCTGCAGCGTGAGGACGAGGACACACGCGAGCTGCTCACCGAATTCGACTACGGCAAGGGCAGACGCGGTTACAATTCGACGCTGACCGACGAGCAGAGGGAAGCCGCCGGCAAGCCCGGGTCGCTGCGTCCGCCGGCAGCCGACCTCACCGAGCTCATCGAATCGCTGACCTCGCAGATGCACACGGCTGCCGCGGAGCTGCAGTTCGAACTCGCCGCGCGTCTGCGCGATGAGCTCTCCGACCTCAAGCAGGAGCTGCGCCAGATGAAGGAGGCCGGGCACGCCTGAACCTCACCTGTGACGCGCGAGTGATGTTCGCGTGTTTATACTGGTGTGCTGGCGAAAGGGAGTATCCCGTCCATCCGCGGTCGTCACCACGACCCTTCGAGGGGTCCGGACGCGGAGCGCACGCAGAATCACCGCGTGGGAGAGACTTTCGACCCGGATACATCCTGTTCACCACGAAAGGCTTTCATGGATATCCTGTCCTCCACGCTCGCGGCCGGCGGCAACGCTGCGGCAGCGAGCGAATCTCCGATCCCCGTCTGGTTCATGATCACCTCGGGAATCATCGTCGTTGCGATCCTCGTCTTCGACCTTCTTCTGGTCGTCAAGCGACCACACACCCCGTCGATGCGGGAAGCGAGCATCTGGGTCGCCTTCTACGTCGCCCTGGCTCTCGTCTTCGCCGGTGCGCTCTTCGCCATCGGCGATGCCCAGCACGGCAGCGAATTCCTCACCGGCTGGCTGCTCGAGTACTCGTTGAGCATCGACAACCTGTTCGTCTTCATCATCATCATGGGCAGCTTCTCGGTACCGCGGAAGTACCAGCAGGAAGTGCTCATGGTCGGCATCATCATCGCCATCATCTTCCGCGGCATCTTCATCCTCGCGGGTGCGGCGATCATCAGCGCCTTCGTCGAAGTCTTCTTCATCTTCGGCATCTTCCTCCTCATCGTCGCCTACCGGCAGGCCTTCGGGAACGAAGACGACGGAGACGGAGAGAACGGACTCATCCGGCTCCTGCGGAAGCGGATCAACGTCGTCGACGAATACCACGGCAACAAGCTGCGTGTCACTCTCGATGACAACAAGAAGTACTGGACCCCGATGTTCATCGTGTTCATCGCCATCGGCTCGACCGATGTGATGTTCGCGCTCGACTCGATCCCCGCGATCTTCGGCGTCACGCAGAACGCATTCCTCGTGTTCACCGCGAACGTGTTCGCACTCATGGGACTGCGTCAGCTGTACTTCCTGCTCGGAGGACTCGTCGACAAGCTCGTGTACCTCCACTACGGAATCGCCGCGATCCTCGCATTCATCGGTGTGAAGCTCGTCATCCACGCTCTGCACTCGAGCGATTGGGAGTTCCTCTCCTGGGGTCATTCGATCCCCGAAGTGCCGACGTGGCTGTCCCTGACCTTCATCGTCTTCGCCATGGTGGTGGCCACGGTCGCCTCACTGATGAAGATGAAGAAGGACGGCGTCTCATTCAAGGACATCGGCTCCGAAGAGTCCGAAGAGGCCTGAGCCGATCGGTCGTGCAGTCACCGCCTCGGCGACTGCACAAGCGGGGTCCGTCTCGATCTCTCGAGACGGACCCCGCTCTTCTCTGCTCTGTCCGGCCAGGGCCGGCCGGCGACCCTCAGCCCTGGGCGAAGGATCCGAACACGGGAGTCCACTCGCGGATCACCGTCGACTCGATGACACCGAGGGACGCATAGGGATCCTGAGCGAGGTGCCCTTCGACCTCCGCACGATCGGCTGCGCTGAGGATCAGCAGCCCTCCCGGCTGCGGATCATCGTCCAGGGGACCGGAGGCGAGGATCGTCCCGGCCTCATTCATCTCCGCCTGCCATTGACGATGCGCGGGGCGGTGTTCCATCCGCGTATCCGTATCGGGACCATAGTGATAGGTGACGGCGAAGACCGGCATATGTGACTCCTCGGTGTCGAGCAATAGGATGGAACCAGTCTAATCGGAAAGGTCTGTGCATCAGCGTGGCCAGATTGCAGGAGATCCCAGCGGAATTCGCGGACGACGACACGATCTATGAGTCCTTCGCCGAATACTGCGCAGAGATCGGCGTAGAGCCGTACCCGGCTCAGGACGAGGCGTTCCTCACGATCCTCGCCGGAGACAATACGATCATGGCGACCCCGACCGGTTCGGGGAAGTCGCTCGTGGCGCTCTTCGCCCTCTACCAGTCCTTCACCCGTGGGATCCGGTCCTACTACACGGCCCCGCTCAAGGCGCTCGTGAGCGAGAAGTTCTTCTCCCTCATCGACGCGTTCGGCGCCGAGAACGTCGGGATGATCACCGGCGACTCCACCGTCAACGCCGATGCTCCCGTCATCTGCGCCACGGCAGAGATCCTGGCCAACCAGGCGCTGCGCGAAGGCGGAATGCTCGACGCCGGAATGGTCGTCATGGACGAATTCCACTATGTCGCCGACCCCTCCCGTGGCTGGGCCTGGCAAGTGCCCCTCCTCGAGATGCCGCAGACCCAGTTCGTCCTCATGTCGGCGACCTTGGGCGACACCACCGATATCCGGCGGACCATGACCGAGACGACCGGACGCGACTCCTCCGTGGTCACCTCGGCGACCAGGCCCGTCCCGCTCGACTACGAATATTCGACCGAGACTCTCTCCGACACCCTGCGCGGACTCGTCCGCAACGACAAAGCCCCGGTCTACGTCGT
The DNA here is from genome assembly GCF_009299785.1 of Brevibacterium sp. CFH 10365. Classification (NCBI taxonomy): domain Bacteria; kingdom Bacillati; phylum Actinomycetota; class Actinomycetes; order Micrococcales; family Brevibacteriaceae; genus Brevibacterium; species Brevibacterium sp. CFH 10365. The sequence goes on from NZ_VIGO01000002.1 coordinate 111,224, forward strand.
CTCCTACTCCCAGAACGGAGCCATCGACCTTGCCACCAACCTGCTCTCGGTCGACCTCGCCTCCAAAGATCAGAAAGCCGCGATCGCCGCAGCCCTCAAGGGCTTCACCTTCAGCAAGGGATTCGGACAGAGCCTGCGCAAACTGCTCCTCCACGGCGTCGGCGTCCACCACGCAGGAATGCTGCCGAAGTACCGGCGACTCATCGAACAGCTCGCACTCAAGGGCCTGCTGCTCGTCATCTCCGGCACCGACACCCTCGGTGTGGGCATCAACGTGCCCATCCGCTCCGTGCTGCTGACCGGACTGACGAAGTTCGACGGCCGGAAGATGCGCAGGCTCAGCGTCCGCGAGTTCCAACAGCTCGCCGGACGTGCCGGCCGCGCCGGGTTCGACACCCGTGGCTACGTCATCGCCCAGGCCCCCGAACACGTCATCGACAATCTCAAGGCCGAGGCCAAGGCCGCGAACGACGACAAGAAGAAAAAGAAGAAGGTCAGGAAGAAGGCCGCCCCCGTCGGATTCGTCGGCTGGTCGGAAGAGACCTTCGCGAAGCTCATCGACGGCGAATCCGAGACCCTGCGGCCGCGGATGAAGATCGACCATTCGACGATCCTCAACCTCGTCGCCCGACCCGGCTCCGATGTGTCCACCATCAGCGACTTCATCGACAAGACCCACGAGACCCGGGACCGCCGACTCGACCTCAAACTCACCGCGATCAGCATCGGACGCTCCCTCAGCGACGCCGGCCTCATCGAGGTCCGCGGGAAGGAGCTCGTCGCCACCCAGGACCTCGGTCCCCAGTTCGCGCTCAACCAGCCGCTGGCGCCGTTCGTCCTCGCCGCCCTCGACCTCCTCGACGAAGACGACGACACCTACGCCCTCGACGTCGTCTCCATCGTCGAAGCGACCACCTCCGTGCCGTTCCAGATCCTCAAGGGCCAGCTCGACCGGATCAAGGGGGAGACGCTGGCCGAGCTCAAGGCCGAAGGCCTCGAATACGCCGAACGCATGACGATCCTCGACGAGATCGAAAGCCCCGCACCCCTGGCCGAGGTGCTCGACCCGGCCTTCGACCATTTCGTCGAAACCCATCCCTGGCTGGACCGAGGCGGCTTCGAACCCAAATCCGTCGTCCGCGACATGTGCGAGCAGGCCATGGGCTTCACCCAGTTCGTCGGCTACTACAGCCTCGCCCGGGCCGAGGGCAGCCTGCTGCGCTATCTCACCGACGTCTACCGCGCGCTGCTGCACAATGTGCCGGCGGAGAACCGGACCGAGGAACTCGGGACCATCATCGAATGGCTCGGCGAGACCATCGCCCGCACGGACTCCTCCCTGCTCGACGAATGGCGGACCCTGCAGGGCCTCGACCCCACCGAGCACTCCGATGATCTGCCGGCACCCGACCGCCGCTTCTCCGAGAACACGAAGGTCTTCACCGCAGAGATCCGCAACGCCATGTTCCACCGGGTGCTGCTGGCCGAACGCGCGAACTACACCGAGCTCGGCCGCCTCGACGCCGAATCCGGATTCGACTCCCGCGCCTGGGAGGACGCGATCGAGGACTTCTACGACGAATACGGGGAGCTGCTCGTCGACCAGAAGGCCCGCGGTCGGGAATATATCGACATCACACCCGGTTCAGACACATGGAGCGTCCGCCAGATCCTCGCCGACCCCGACGACAACAAGGACTGGGCCATCGACGCCGAGGTGGACGTGGCCGCCAGCGACGAATCCGGAGACATCGTGCTCCGCATCCTCTCCGTCGGAGAGATCGGCAGATGAGCCGGAAACCGCTGCGAATACAGCAATGTCAGTGCCGAGTAATACAGTGGTCAGGTGATGAAAACCAATAACGGTGAGCAAGTGACAGGCGTCTCCCATCTCGACACCCTGTGGGTCAAGGGCGCGCGAGCACACAATCTCAAGAACGTCGAGATCGCGCTGCCCCGCGACTCGATGGTCGTGTTCACCGGCTTGTCCGGTTCCGGCAAATCCTCGCTGGCCTTCGACACGATCTTCGCCGAGGGACAGCGACGCTACGTCGAATCCCTGTCCTCGTATGCCCGGATGTTCCTCGGGCAGATGGACAAACCCGATGTCGACTTCATCGAAGGGCTGTCTCCGGCGGTGTCGATCGATCAGAAGTCGACCTCGCGCAACCCGCGTTCGACCGTCGGCACGATCACCGAGGTCTACGACTTCCTCCGCCTGCTGTGGGCACGGATCGGCATCCCCCACTGCCCGGTCTGCGGTGAAGTGATCACGAAGCAGACCCCGCAGCAGATCGTCGATCAGCTGCTCGAACTCGAGGAGCGGACGAAGTTCCTCGTCCTCGCCCCTGTCGTCCGCTCTCGCAAGGGCGAATTCGTCGACCTCTTCACCGATCTGCAGACCAAGGGCTTCTCCCGCGCAGTCGTCGACGGTGAGCAGATCAGCCTGAGCGAACCGCCGACCTTGGAGAAGCAGTACAAGCACACGATCTCCGTGGTCGTCGACCGCCTCGTCGCCAAACCGGGAATGCGCCCACGACTGACCGATTCCGTCGAGACCGCCCTCGGGCTGGCCGACGGCCGCATCGACATCGAACTCGTCGACGCGGGCACGACCCGCACATTCTCCGAGCACATGTCGTGCCCGAACGAGCACCCGCTGGCGATCGACGAGATCGAACCCCGCTCGTTCTCCTTCAACTCGCCCTTCGGCGCCTGCCCCACCTGCGACGGCATCGGCACCCGCCTCCAGGTCGACGAAGACCTCGTCGTTCCCGACGAGGACCTCAGCCTCGGCTCCGGTGCGATCGCCCCCTGGTCGGGCGGCAAGCAGGTCGCGAAGTACTTCAACCGTCTGCTCAAGGGTCTCGGCGACGAACTCGGCTTCGATATGAAGACGCCCTGGAAGAAGCTGCCGAAGACCGCGAAGACCGCGATCCTCACCGGCAAGGACTACAAGGTCCACGTCAAATACAAGAATCGCTTCGGCCGTGAACGCACGTATTCGACCGGCTTCGAAGGCGTCTACCAATACATTCAGCGCAAGCACGAAGAGACCGAATCCGATTGGTCCCGGGAACGCTACGAGTCGTATATGCGTGAGATCCCCTGTGCCAGCTGCCAGGGGACTCGGCTCAAGCCCGAGATCCTCGCGGTCAAGGTCGGCGACAGGTCGATCGCCGAAGTCTCCGAACTGGCCCTCGACGAGGCCGCGCAGTTCCTCGGCGCGCTCGAACTCAGCGACCGTGACGCGGCTGTCGCGGCGCAGGTGATGAAGGAGATCAACGCGCGACTCGGCTTCCTCCTCGACGTCGGCCTCGACTACCTCAGCCTCAATCGGGCCGCCGGCACCCTGTCCGGAGGCGAGGCCCAGCGCATCCGCCTGGCCACGCAGATCGGCTCGGGACTCGTCGGCGTCCTCTACGTCCTCGACGAACCCTCGATCGGTCTGCACCAGCGCGACAACCGTCGACTCATCGAAACGCTCAACAAGCTCAAGGACCTGGGCAATACCCTCATCGTCGTCGAACACGACGAGGACACCATCGAAGCAGCCGATTGGATCGTCGACATCGGCCCCGGCGCCGGCGAGCACGGGGGAGAGGTCGTCTACTCGGGGCCGGTGCCGGGCCTCAGAGAGGCTCCGGGCTCGATCACCGGCGATTACCTGGCCGGTCGTCGCGAGATCCAGATCCCGCCGACTCGACGTCCCACCGACAAGGACCGGATGGTCACCGTCGAGAAGGCGGTGGAGAACAACCTGCGCGATGTCACGGTGTCCTTCCCACTCGGTGTGCTCACCGCGGTCACGGGTGTCTCCGGCTCAGGCAAATCGACACTCGTCAACGAGATCCTCTACACGCAGATGGCGAATGTCCTCAACGGCGCCTCCCGCGTGCCCGGACGCCACAAACGGGTGACCGGTCTGGACAACCTCGACAAGGTCGTCCACGTCGACCAGTCACCGATCGGCCGGACCCCACGGTCGAACCCCGCCACCTACACCGGCGTGTTCGACCATGTGCGCAGACTCTTCGCCGAAACCGAGTCGGCGAAGGTCCGCGGCTACCTGCCCGGCCGATTCTCCTTCAACGTCAAGGGCGGTCGCTGCGAGAACTGCAGCGGCGACGGCACCATCAAGATCGAGATGAACTTCCTGCCCGACGTCTATGTCCCCTGCGAGGTCTGCCAGGGAGCCCGGTACAACCGTGAGACCCTCGAAGTCACCTTCAAGGGCAAGAACATCGCCGAAGTCCTCGACATGCCCATCGAAGAGGCCAACGACTTCTTCGCCGCGATCCCCGCGATCTCCCGGCACCTGAAGACCCTCGTCGAGGTGGGACTCGGCTACGTCCGTCTCGGACAGCCGGCGACGACGCTGTCCGGTGGAGAGGCGCAGCGCGTCAAGCTCGCTGCCGAACTGCAGAAGCGTTCGCGCGGACGCACCGTCTACGTGCTCGACGAACCGACGACCGGTCTGCACTTCGAAGACATCTCCAAGCTGCTCATGGTCCTCCAGGGACTCGTCGACAAGGGCAATACGGTCATCGTCATCGAACACAACCTCGATGTCATCGGCAATGCCGACCACATCATCGACCTCGGACCCGAGGGCGGTCGCGGCGGCGGACAGATCATCGCCCAAGGCACCCCCGAGGAAGTCGCCGAGGTGACCTCGTCCCACACGGGGCGGTACCTCAAACCGATGCTCGACGCCTGATCCCCATGCCCGACCCATCCAGCTACCGCCCGGCGACGGGATCGATCCCGACCTCGGCCGGGGTCTACAAATTCCGTGACCCCGACCGGCGGGTGATCTATGTCGGAAAGGCGAAGAACCTCCGCAACCGGCTCAACTCGTACTTCGCCAATCCCGCCCAGCTGCATCCCCGCACCTCGACGATGGTCCACACCGCGAATTCCGTGGAATGGACCGTCGTCGACACCGAGGTCGAAGCGCTGCAGCTCGAATGGACGTGGATCAACGAGTTCAACCCGCGGTTCAACGTCATGTTCCGCGATGACAAGTCCTACCCGTACCTCGCGATCACGATGAACGACGAAGTGCCCAGGGCTTATATCACCCGCGGAAAACGGCGAAAGGGCATCCGCTACTTCGGCCCCTTCGCTCAGGTGTGGGCGATCAAGGAGACCCTCGACCTGCTGCTCAGGGCCTTCCCGATGCGCACCTGCACCCCCGGTGTCTACAGGCGGGCCGAACGCAGCGGCCGGCCCTGCCTGCTCGGCTACATCGACAAATGCGCTGCCCCCTGCGTCGGTCAGATCAGCAAGGACGACCACAAGGACCTGGCCCGCAGCATCTCCGATTTCATGTCCGGCAACACCGGTCGGTTCATCAGTCACCGGCAGAAGGAGATGGCCAGTGCCGCGGCCGAACTCGACTACGAGCGGGCAGCCCGTCTGCGCGACGAGATCTCCGCTCTGCAGAAGGTCCTCGACAAGTCTGCCGTGGTTCTTTCTGTCAGCGCCGACTGCGATATCTTCGCCCTCGTCACCGAGGAGTTCGAAGCCTCCGTCCAGGTCTTCCATGTGCGCCAGGGCCGCATCCGCGGTCAGCGCGGCTGGATCATCGAACGCTCCGACGACCACACTCCTGCGGAGCTGACCACCGACTACCTGCGACAGGCCTACTCCGGTCTCGACGCCGAAGCCATCCCGAAGGAGATCCTCGTCGACAGCCTGCCGGCGGACCTGGACTCCTTGGAAGCGTGGCTGAGTCAGCTGCGCGGCTCCCGCGTGACCGTGCGGGTGCCCGAACGCGGCGAGAAGAAGGCTGCGCTGGAGACCGTGGAGAAGAACGCGAAGGAAGCTCTCGTCCAGCACAAGCTCAAACGCTCTTCCGACCTGACGACCCGCAGCCAGGCGCTCAAGGAGATCCAGGAGCACCTCGACCTGCCGGAAGCGCCGCTGCGCATCGAATGCATCGACATCTCCCACACACAGGGATCGAACGTCGTCGCCTCCCTCGTCGTGTTCGAGGACGGAATGGCGAAGAAGCGCGACTACCGTCACTTCGCCATCCACGGGGAAGCCGCGGCCGACGACACGGCCTCGATGTACGACGTCGTCTCCCGTCGCTTCAGCCGCTACCTCGAACAGATGACCGCCGAAGAACCCGATGAGCGTTTCGGCTACCGGCCCAGTCTCCTCGTCGTCGACGGTGCCGGACCGCAGGTCGCCGCCGCCACCAGAGCACTGATCGATCTCGGCATCGTCGACATCTCCGTCGTCGGTCTGGCCAAACGCCTCGAAGAGATCTGGGTCCCGGACGATCCGTTCCCCGTCATCCTGCCGCGCAACTCCGAAGGGCTCTTCCTCATGCAGCGGCTGCGCGATGAGGCTCACCGCTTCGCCATCTCCTACCACCGATCCAAACGGGCGAAGGCGATGACGAGCTCGGTGCTCGACGACATCGCCGGCCTGGGGGAGTCGAAGCGGACCGCGCTGCTGCGGCATTTCGGATCAGTGAAGAAAGTCCGCGCCGCCACCGCCGAGGAGATCTGCGAGGTCAAGGGAATCGGTCCCGCCCTCGCTGCGAAGATCGTCGCGGCTCTGGCCGACTGAGCTCTGCGGATCTGCTCTAGAGTAGTGCCCAGACACATTGTGCCCACCGACAGAACGGGCACGATCAGAGGAGGACGTGTGAGCATACAGGCCGAATCGACCGGATCCGACCACCCGATCGAGGTTGTGCTCGTCACCGGAATGTCGGGAGCCGGCCGCACGACTGTGGCCAATGTGCTCGAAGACATGGACTGGTACGTCGTCGACAACCTGCCGCCGCAGATGATGCGTCCCCTCGTCGAACTCGTCGCCCGCGCCGACGGCGCCCTGCCGAAGATCGCGATCGTCATCGACGCCAAGGGCCGGACTAAATACACCGAACTGCAGGAGACCATCAGCGACTTCGTCGATCAGGGACTGTCCCTGCGCATCGTCTTCCTCGACGCCTCCGACGAAGTCCTCGTCCGACGCTTCGAATCGACGAGGCGACCCCACCCGCTGCAGGGGGAGGGGACCCTGCTGGAAGGCATCGAAGCCGAACGCTCCCAGCTCGAGTCGCTGCGGCACCGGGCCGACATCATCGTCGACACCTCCGATCTCAACGTGCACCAGCTGTCGGCGGAAGTGCGCAAACGCTTCAGCGACGATGACTCGCCGCCGCTGCGCCTGACCGTCATGAGCTTCGGCTTCAAGTACGGACTGCCGAAGGACGCCGACCACATCGCCGACGTCCGCTTCCTGCCCAATCCGTACTGGATACCCCACCTGCGCGGACACAACGGACTCGACTCCGACGTCGCAGCGTACGTCCTCGAACAGAACGGCGCCGAGGAGTTCATCGAACGCTATGCCGCAACCCTGGCGACGGTCGCCGAAGGCTACCTGCACGAGGGCCGCGGCTACGCGATGATCGGCATCGGCTGCACCGGCGGCAAACACCGTTCGGTGGCCATCAGCGAACGTGTCGGCCGGCTGCTGTCGGCGCAGACCGGGATTCCCGTGACCGTGCGCCACCGCGATCTGGGAAGAGAATGACATGGAGACCGAAGATCTGCCCGTCATCACCACGGGTGCACAGAACGATGGTCCCAGTATCGTCTCCTTCGGCGGGGGCCACGGACTCTACGCCGCACTGAGGGCGTTCCGTCTGCTCACGGAAGACCTCACCGCCGTCGTCACCGTCGCCGACGACGGAGGCTCCTCCGGGCGTCTGCGCGACGAACTCGGCGGTCTGCCTCCCGGAGACCTGCGGATGGCTCTGGCCGCGCTCTGTGATGACGGCACTTGGGGCCAGACCTGGCGTGACGTCATACAGCACCGTTTCGAATCCGCAGGAGAGCTGCACGGTCACGCGGTGGGCAATCTGCTCATCGCCGCACTCTGGCAGATCCACGGCGATCACGTCGCCGGTCTGGACTGGATGGCCAGACTGCTGCGCGCCCACGGCCGGGTGCTGCCGATGTCCTCGGTGCCGCTGACGATCGAAGCCGATGTGAAGTTCCCCGGCTCATTCCAAGTCGTGCGCGGACAGTCCGTGCTCGCCTCGACCATCGGCCACGTCGAGACCGTGCGTCTCGACCCGGCAGCTCCACCTGCCCGCTACGAGACGATCGAAGCTGTGGAGGAAGCCGACGTCCTCAACCTCGGTCCCGGCTCCTGGTACACCTCGGTGATGCCCCACCTGCTCGTGCCCTCTCTGGCGGAGGCGATCGTGGCCTCGACAGCGGTGAAATCCCTCACGCTCAACCTCAGTTCCACCGACGGTGAGACGAAGGATCTGAGCCTCGGCGAACACCTCGTCTCCCTGCACCGGCATGCACGCTCGCTGACCTTGGACTACGTCCTCGTCGACGAGGCCGCCACCGAACTCGAACCCGACCTGTCGCAGCGGGCCGAGGACATGTTCGGCGCGAAACTCTGGGAACGCCCCCTGCGCTCACGGAGGCAGGGCCAACATGACAGCCTCAAACTCGCGGCATGCTACCGTGACATGTTGTTGGACGCCGGGATCGGCGTCGCCGAGCAGTGGTAGAACTTCAGGTGCAGGAGGACGAGCTATGGCACTGACCGCTCAGGTCAAGGACGAGTTGGCGCGAGTGAAGATCACACGCACCTCCGCCCGCAAGGCCGAGGTGTCCTCGATCTTCCGGTTCTCGTCGGCTCTCCACCTCGTCAACGGCTCGATTGTCCTCGAAGCCGAACTCGATACTGCTCAGGCAGCCAAACGACTGCGCGCGGAGATCAAGGACCTCTACGGTCAGCATGCCGATATCGTCGTCATCAACGCTGCCGGCATCCGCCGCTCCAACCGCTATCTGCTGCGCGTGAGCCGCGACGGCGGAGCGCTGGCCCGCCAGACCGGGCTCGTCGACAACCGCGGCCGTCCCGTGCGCGGACTGCCCTCGGCCATCGTCAACGGCTCCGTCGCCGATGCCGAAGCAGCCTGGCGCGGTGCCTTCCTCGCTCACGGATCCCTGACCGAGCCGGGACGTTCCTCGGCCCTCGAAGTCACGTGCCCCGGGCCCGAGGCGGCTCTCGCCCTCGTCGGTGCGGCCCGTCGGCTCGGCCTGAGTGCGAAGGCCCGCGAGGTCCGCGGAGTCGACCGCGTCGTCATCCGCGACGGCGACGATATCGCCGCCCTGCTCACCCGCATGGGCTCCCACAGCGCCGTGCTGGTCTGGGAAGAACGGCGGATGCGCCGGGAAGTCCGGGCGACAGCGAACCGTCTGGCGAACTTCGACGATGCGAACCTGCGCCGCTCGGCCCGAGCCGCTGTCGCCGCCGGTGCCCGCGTCGAACGCGCCCTGGAGATCCTCGGCGACGAGGTCCCCGAGCACCTCCGCTACGCCGGAGAGCTGCGGGTGACCCACAAACAGGCGTCCCTCGAAGAACTCGGTCAGCTCGCCGACCCGCCGATGACGAAGGACGCAGTGGCCGGACGGATCCGGCGGCTGCTGTCGACGGCGGACAAGCATGCGGAAGAACTGGGAATTCCCGGCACCGAAGCCAGTCTGACCCCGGAAATGCTCGAAGATCGCTAAGATCGAGGCATGAGACGAATCGCCATCAACGGCTTCGGCCGAATCGGCCGTGCCCTGTTCCGTCTGTCCCTCGAACCCGATACCGATTTCGAGGTCGTGGCCATCAACGATCTCACCGATACGACGACCCTGGCCCATCTGCTCACCCACGACTCCGTGTGGCCGCGATTCGACCATGACGTCGACGCCACCGCGAAGGCGATCACCGTCGACGGACGTGAAATCGCAGTCACCAGCCAGGCCGACCCGGCGTCCATCGACTGGAGCTCGCACAACGTCGAACTCGTCGTCGAAGCCACCGGACGCTTCACCCGCCGGGATCAGGCCGAGGCCCACCTCGGCGGCACCGTGAACACGGTCGTGCTCTCCGCCCCGGGAAAAGACGTCGATGCCACCCTCGTCATGGGCGTGAATGAAGACACCTTCGATCCGTCCGCGCACTCCGTGGTCTCGAACGCCTCGTGCACGACGAACTGCATGGCCACCGTCGTCAAAGCCCTCGATGACGCCCTCGGCGTCGAATCCGGGCTGCTCAACACCGTCCACGCCTACACCGGCGACCAGATGCTCGTCGACGGACCCCACCGGGATCTGCGCCGCGCCCGCGCCGCCGCCGTGAACATCGTGCCCACCACGACGGGAGCCGCACGCACCGTCGGCCGGGTCATGCCCCACCTCGAAGGCAAGCTCGACGGTCTGGCCGTGCGCGTGCCCGTGCCTGCCGGATCGATCATCGACTTCACCTTCACCACCGGCACGCACGCCGATCGGGATGAGGTCAACGCGATCCTCGCCGCCGCAGCGGACGGATCGGCCTACCTCGACTACTCCGCCGACGAACTCGTCTCCAGCGACATCGTCGGCACGACCGCCTCGGCGATCGTCGATTCCAAGCTCACGATGGTGCTCGGAGACCAGATCAAGGTGGTGGCGTGGTACGACAACGAGTGGGGCTACACGAACCGACTCAAAGACATGGTCAGCTATATTCTCAGCGAAAGGGACTCATGAGGACATTCGACGATGCGGGCATCTTCGCCGGCCACACTGTGCTCGTCCGCAGCGATCTCAACGTGCCGATGGACGATGGCACGATCACCGACCGCGGGCGCATCCTGGCCTCGGCCGGAACGATCAGGTCCCTCGCCGAGGCGGGAGCCAAGGTCATCGTGATGTCGCATCTGGGTCGTCCCAAGGGGGAACCTGATCCGCAGTTCTCGCTGGCTCCGATCGTCCCCGAACTCGCCGAGGCCATCGGCCGTCCGGTCGCCTTCGCCACGGACACCGTCGGTGACGATGCGAAGACGAAGGCCGCCGCCCTGTCCGACGGTGACGTGCTGCTGCTGGAGAACCTGCGGTTCAACCCCGGCGAGACGGCGAAGGACGATGCGCAGCGGGAGGAATTCGCCGCCCAGCTGGCTGCCTTGGCCGATGACTTCGTCTCCGACGGATTCGGCGTCGTCCACCGCAAGCAGGCCTCGGTCTTCGACATCGCCGGACTGCTCCCGCACTTCGCCGGTTCGCTGGTGCGTGCCGAGGTCGAAGTCAGCGACCGGCTGCTCAATGACCCGGCCTCACCGTTCACAGTCGTTCTCGGCGGATCGAAGGTCTCGGACAAGCTCGGCGTCATCGACAACCTCATCGACCGTGCCGACAATCTGCTCATCGGCGGGGGAATGGTCTTCACCTTCCTCGCCGCCCTCGGCCACGACATCGGTTCGAGCCTCGTCGAGAAGGACCGAGTCGAGGACGTCAAGGGCTATCTCGAACGATCCGGATCCGGCGGCGCACGCATCGTCCTGCCCACCGATATCGTCATGGCCGCCTCCTTCGCCGCCGACGCCGACAGCTGGGTTCGCCCCGTCGCCGAACTCGAAGACACCCCGGCAGGAGCGAACGGTCTCGGCCTCGACATCGGGCCCGAATCGGCAAACGCCTACGCCGAGATCATCGCAGGCTCCACCACCGTGTTCTGGAACGGACCGATGGGCGTCTTCGAATTCCCGGTCTTCGCCGCCGGCACCAAGGCCGTCGCCCAAGCACTGACCGGCGACGGCACCGGCGAAGGAAAGCGCCTGACCGTCGTCGGCGGCGGTGACTCCGCGGCCGCCGTGCGCAGCCTCGGCTTCGCCGACGACGCCTTCGGCCATATCTCCACCGGCGGCGGTGCCAGCCTCGAATACCTCGAAGGCAAGGCCCTGCCCGGACTCGACGCACTCGGATGAGGAAGACAGACACCATGAGCGACCGCACCCTGCTGCTGGCAGGCAACTGGAAGATGAACCACGACCACCTCGAGGCGATCTCCGCCGTCCAGAAACTCGCCTGGGCACTCGAGGACGCAAAACTCGACGAGAGCCGCTGCGAAGTCGTCGTCATTCCGCCCTTCACCGACATCCGTTCGGTGCAGACCCTCGTCCAGGGCGACAAGCTGTGGCTGAAATACGGTGCCCAGGATGTCTCCCAGCACTCTCCCGGAGCACACACCGGAGAGATCGCCGCATCGTTCCTCTCCCGCCTCGGCTGCAGCTATGTGGTCATCGGCCACAGCGAACGTCGAGCGGACAACCATGAGACCAACGAGGTCGTGGCCGCGAAGATCAAGGCCGCACTCTCGGCCGAACTCACACCGATCCTCTGCGTGGGGGAGTCGCTGGAACAGCGCCAGGAGAAGAGCCACGTCGAGTTCACCCTCGGACAGCTCGACGAATCCCTGGCCGGATCCGACGCCGCAGATCTCGAGGGGCTCGTCATCGCCTACGAACCCGTGTGGGCGATCGGCACCGGTGAGACCGCCACCGCCGCCGATGCCGCCGAAATGTCGTCGGCCATCCGGGCGCGGATCGGACAGAAGTACGGCGACAGCCTGGCCCAGACGACCCGCATCCTCTACGGCGGATCGGTCAAGGCCGACAATGTGGCCGAGATCGTCGCCTCCGCGGATGTCGACGGCGCACTGGTGGGAGGCGCGAGTCTGAGCGGCCCCGACTTCGCCGCTTTGTGCAAGGCCGCGGTCGCGAAGTAGACTGACAGACGCATCATTCGACGAAACCCTCGACGAAACATAGGTTGAATCCGACGTGGAAATCCTGAACATCATTCTCATCGCGCTGCTCGTGCTCACGAGCATTTTCCTCACCCTGCTGATCCTCATGCACAAGGGCAAGGGCGGTGGCATGTCCGACATGTTCGGCGGCGGAATGTCCTCGTCGCTGGGGTCCTCGGGCGTGGCCGAGCGCAACCTCAACCGGTTCACGACGCTGATGGCGATCATCTGGGCCGCCTGCATCATCCTGCTGGGCGTCCTCACCCGCTTCAACGCCTGAGGCGTCTTTCGAGGCTGATGCGAAGACCGTGAGACACCGGCCCCGAGGCGGCTGGCCGGTGGACGGATGAGAAGGACCCCGACCGATTCGGTCGGGGTCCTTCTCCTTACCCATCGCTCTGTGCCCGGCGATGAGCGCCGATCATCGAGCGCAGGCAGCCACGCTCGTCCGCATCAGTCGAGGCCGAAGTGGTGGAGCGGGCTGATCGACGCGATCGCCGTCCGCAGCTGTTCGAGCCCACGGGCACGATCAAGCAGATGGAGGCGCAGCACGGGCCGGCCCTTCTCGGCCAGCACAGCCGCATCGCCTGCGGCCTGGGCACGCTGCAGCTCAGCGAAGCCGTAGCTTCGCCCCGGCACCAGCAGATCCGTGCGAGCCTCACCGGTGATCTGGAGGAATACTCCGTTCGGATGACCGCCCTTGTGATACTGACCGGTCGAATGCAGGTAGCGGGGACCGAAGCCGAACGTCGTCTGCACGCCCGCATGAGTGGACACGAGCGGACGCAGCTCTGCCGCCTCGGCATCGGCGATCCGGTCCAGGTAGGCCTGAACGCCGACGTAGCCGTATTCGTCGACCTGTGCGAAGAGCTCCTGCAGAGCACCGATGAGATCCGTGGCTTCGTCGACGACGTCGAGGACGTCGATCTCTCCCTCACGGAACTTCGGCTGCCCCGACTGACCGGAGTCCGGTCCGTCGAGCAGCTGCTTGGCCTGCGCCTTCGCCGCTTCCACATCGGGCTGGTCGAAGGGATTGACCCCGATGCTGTATCCGGCGATGGCCGTGGCGTATTCCCAGAACAGGAACAGCTCACCCAATCCTCCGGTGATCGTGGCTTCGAAACCGGACGGTGCGCCCAGCTCCGCGTCGCCGGCCGAGGGCCCGAGCAGGCACAGCAGCGCGTCCGCTCGTGCGTCGGAGAACCCGATGTCGGCGGGGGAGTCGACGACGACGGGAAGGATGCCCTGCCCGTCCTTGCCGAGGGATTCGGCGACGAGCTGCTCGACCCAGGCACCGAGGCCGCGCAGCTGCGGAGCGGTTTCGGCGAGGACGAGCTTCTCCGTCGTCCGGGCATGAGCGATGCTCAGCCAGGTGCCGAAGCGCAGCGCCGGGTTGTCCAGACTGTCGGCGGACAGGTGCGGGACTGCCTCAGCCGCCTCGGCGACGATTCCGCGCACATCCGCACCGGCCAGACCCGCGGGAACGAGTCCGAAGGCCGAGAGCGCACTGAACCGCCCACCGACCGTGGGCTCGGCGAGGAAGGTCGCGAGGAAGCCCTGCTCGGCGGCCAACGCCTCGAGCGCCGTCCCCGGGTCGGTGATCGCGATCATCCGGGACGCCGGATCGACGCCGATCGATTCGAAAGCCGCGGCGAAGCTGCGTCGGATCGAATCCGTCTCCACCGTGGTTCCGGACTTCGAGGCGATGATGAGGACCGTGCGTTCGAGGTCGGTGCCGATCGCCTCGGCGACCTGGTTCGGATCCGTCGAATCGACGATCTCGAGCCGGACGCCCGCGGTCTGGGTCATCACCTCAGGGGCGAGCGACGATCCGCCCATCCCGGCCAGGCTGATCGTGCGCAGACCCTGCTCCTGCAGTCGTGCCCGCAGGGAATCGATCTGATCGAGCAGCTCTGCGGCCTCCTGCGGCAGATCCACCCAGCCCATCCGGTCTGCGGCATCCGCAGCACCGTCGAACAGTTCGGCATCCTGGCGGCTGAGGCGCGAAGCCGGACCGGCGTCGATGAGACGCGCGGCCTCGACATCGAATTCTTCGCCGACGGGAACAGAGAGTGTGAGCTTCATGAGCGGTCCAGAGCCGTACGGATCGTAACCTGGAGTTCGGTCCAGCTGACGTCGAACTTCTCCAGACCCTGCTCTTCGAGCACGGTCATGACGTCGGCGTAGTCGATGCCCAGTCGTGCCAGAGCATCGAAGACCTCGTCGGCGGCACGGTAGTGCTCCGACGTGATCTGCCCGGTGACCTCACCGTGGTCGGCGAAGGCCTCCAGAGTGGGTTCGGGCATCGTGTTCACGGTGTTCGGTGCGACGAGACCGGTCACATACATCGTGTCGGAGTAGTCGGGATTCTTCACCCCCGTCGAGGCCCACAGCAGGCGCTGCGGGCGGGCCCCGGCGAGTTCGAGGACCCGGAAGCGTTCGGAGGTGAACAGCTGCGAGTGGATCTCATGGGCGAGCACGCAGTTCGCGATGCCCGCCTTGCCCTTGAGCTCTGCGGCCTTCGGATCCTCGACGGCGTCGAGACGGGAATCGATCTCCGAATCCACACGGGAGACGAACACCGAAGCCACCGACCGGATCGTCGAGAGGTCATGGCCGGCGGCGCGGGCCTTCTCCAGACCCTGCAGGAAGGCTTCGACGACGTTACGGTACCGGGTCAGCGAGAACACGAGAGTGACGTTGACGCTGATCCCGGCCGCGATCGTCTCGGAGATCGCCCGGAGCCCCTCCTCGGTGGCGGGGATCTTGATCATCGCATTCGGCTCGCCGACGCGTTCCCACAGGGCCTTCGCCGAGGCCACGGTGCCCTCTGCATCGTGAGCCAGCGGGGGTGCGACCTCGATCGACACGCGACCGTCCTCACCGTCCGTGGACTCGAAGACCGGTCGGAACAGACGAGCCGCCTCGGCGACATCCGTCGTGGTCAGAGCCTCGATGGCCGAATCCACATCGGCACCCGAGGCACCGAGCTCGGCGACCGCGGAATCGTAGTCGTTCGCAGCGGAGATCGCGTTGGCGAAGATCGTCGGATTCGTCGTCACCCCCGTGACCGCGGAGTCCTCGATGAGTCGGGCGAGGTCGCCGGATTCGAGCCGGGTGCGGGAGAGGTCGTCGAGCCAGATCGAGACCCCGGCTCCGCTGAGCTGCTGGAGACGTTCACTCATGCTTCCGCCTTTGCTGCGTTGATGGATTCCTTGGCTGCGTCGACGACGGCCGAGGCCGTGATGCCGAACTTCTCGTACAGGGTCTGGTAGTCCGCAGACGCCCCGAAGTGCTCGATGGACACGGCACGACCGGCATCGCCGAGGTACTTGTGCCAGCTCATCGCCGAGGCGGCTTCGATGCTCACACGGGCCCTGAGGGAGCGTGGGAGCACCGTGGTCCGGTAGTCCTCCGGCTGAGCGTCGAACCACTCCTGGCAAGGCATGGAGATCACGCGTGCAGCGGTGCCCGATGCCTGGAGAGCCTCGGCGGCATCGAGAGCGATGGCGACCTCGGATCCGCTGGCGATGATCGCCACCTCGGGCCGGTCGCCGGTGTCGGTGAGCACATACCCGCCGCGTGCCGCCTCGGAGGCGGGTGCGTACTTCTCACGATCGAGGACCGGCACGGCCTGACGGGTCAGCACGAGCCCGCTGGGTCCGTCCGTGCGGTCGAGGATCTTCCGCCAGGCGACCGCGGTCTCGTTCGCATCGGCGGGACGGACGACGTCGAGGCCGGGGATGGCGCGCAGTGCCGAGAGGTGCTCGATCGGCTGATGCGTGGGACCGTCCTCGCCGAGGCCGATCGAATCGTGAGTCCACACGAACAGGTTCGGCAGCTGCTGGAGGGCGGCCAGTCGTACGGCGGGGCGCTGGTAGTCGCTGAAGACGAGGAAGGTGCCGGTGTACGGGCGGGTTCCGCCGTGCAGGGCGATGCCGTTGCCGATGAGGCCGGCGGAGAACTCCCGGACGCCGAAGTGGATATTGCGTCCGTAGGCGTGACCGGAGAAGGCCTCGGTCGAGCGGTGAGTGGGCAGGAAGCTCGGCTCACCCTTGATCAGCGTGTTGTTCGAACCCGCGAGATCGGCGGAACCGCCCCAGAGCTCCGGCATGGTCTCGGCGATCGCATTGAGCACCTGACCGGAGGCCGCACGAGTGGCGATGCCCTTCTCGCTGGCTGCGAAGACCGGGAAAGCCGCATCGAGGCCGGCGGGCAGCTCCCGTTTGGACAGGCGGTCGAAGAGAGCCGCGTTGTCCGGGTTCGCGCTGCGCCATTCGGCGAAGGAGTCGTCCCATGCGAGGTGAGCGGCACGACCGCGGTCGAGGGCCTGACGGGTGTGGGCGAGGACCTCGTCGTCGACGGCGAAGGTCTGCTCGGGATCGAAGCCGAGGATCTCCTTGGTCGCCCGGATCTCGTCCTCACCGAGGGCCGCGCCATGGGACCCGCCGGTGTTCTGCGCGTTCGGGGACGGCCAGGCGATGATCGTGGACAGCCGGATGAATGAGGGGCTGGAATCGGCGCGCGCGGCCTCGACGGCGGCGTGGAAGGCGGCGATGTCCTCGTGGTAGTCATCGCCTGCGGTGAAGTCGACGTGCTGGACGTGCCAGCCGTAGGCGGCGTAACGGGCGGCAGTGTCCTCACCGAAGGCGATGGCGGTGTCGTCTTCGATGGAGATCTTGTTGTCGTCCCAGATGACCAGCAGATTCGACAGCTCCTGTGTGCCCGCCAGCGAGGAGGCTTCACCGGACACGCCCTCTTCGAGGTCGCCGTCGGAGGCCAGCACGATGATCGAGTGATCGAACGGCGAGGTGCCGGGGGCCGCCTCGGGGTCGAAGAGTCCGCGTTCGCGGCGAGCGGCCATGGCCATGCCCACGGCCGAGGCCAGTCCGGAGCCCAGCGGGCCCGTAGTGATCTCGACGCCGGCGGTGTGCCCGACCTCGGGATGGCCCGGAGTCAGCGAACCCCATGTGCGCAGCGCCTTCAGATCGTCGAGTTCCAGTCCGAATCCGGCCAGGTAGAGCTGGACGTACTGAGTCAGCGAACTGTGACCGCAGGAGAGGACGAAGCGATCACGGCCGACCCAGGTCGGGTCGGCCGGGTCGTGAGTGAGTCCGTGCTGATACAGGTAGTGGGCGATGGGGGCCAGGCTCATGGCGGTGCCCGGGTGCCCGTTCCCTGTCTTCTGCACCGCATCCGCGGCGAGGAGGCGGGCAGTGTCGACTGCGCGATTGTCGAGTTCAGTCCAGGACAGAGTTGTCATGTCGTCGAGCGATCCTTCGTTCGTCTGAGAGCGTGCATTCAAACTCTACCCGTCGGACACCGGAAGCGTCGCCCCTGTTCGCCAGCCGCACCGTCGGGGTCCGAGACTTTCCGGCTACTGACGGGTAGAGTGTGGTCTCGAGCACAGCTGTGATTCGACAATCGACAACTGCTGCGAGATGCACAGACTCAGAACAGACCGTGGTCGACAGGAGAGGTGGCAGGGTGGGCGAAGGTGCTGATCCCGTGCTCGATGTCGCTGGCGCAGACGGCGCGGACCGGCGAGCTGAATGGCCGGCGGGCAGGCGTCCCGGCCTCGCCGAGGTGGCCCACCAGACCAGAGCGCTGCGTCGTGCGCTCTCCCGGTTCGGCGCGGCCTTCCCCGTGTTCTTCGCCGTGGTGACCATCGCCGTATCGTCGGCGATCGGACAGCCGCTGCGCGGAAGCGTCGACCTCGTTGAGCTCGGGCTCTGGACGCTGGGCACTCTGCTTCTGCTCACACCCTTCGCAGCCGCGCTGGCTGTGATGCTGGGCGCCCGACGCGGCGGGCTGGTGTGGACGACGGCTCTCATCTATTCCGTCCTCGCCGGCACCCTCGGTCTGTGTGTCGACTTAGGCGTCCTCGGCACGGATCCGCAGTCCGCCTCGCTGAGCTTCGTCTCGGCACTCGTCGTGCAGGTCATCGTGCTTGCACCCGTGTGTGCCGCAGTGGCCTTCCTCGTCCGCATCGTCAGTGAGTCGACTCGCCTTCGCGCGACTGGCAAAAACTTCGACAACAGGTAGAATCTAGGCCGTGAGCAAACTTCGTCAGAACCGGGAAGAGCAGAGTGAACGACCTCTGCAGAGGGCCATCGACGAGCAGAATCTCGCTGCCCGGCCGCGTTCGATCATCAGCGCATATATCTCACTGACCAAACCGCGTGTCATCGAACTGCTTCTCGTCACGACCGCGCCCGTGATGTTCCTGGCCGCTCAGGGCCTGCCGAACATCTGGCTGGTCATCAACACTCTCATAGGCGGAGCCGCGGCCGCGGCCTCGGCGTCGGTCTTCAACTGCTATGTCGACCGTGACATCGACGCGAAGATGGAGCGGACGAAGGACCGGCCCCTCGTCACCGGTGAGGTCAGCCCCCGCTCCGCACTGATCTTCGCCTTCGTGCTCGGCATCGGTTCGATCTTCTGGCTCGGGGGATTCACGAACTGGGTCACGGCGGGGCTCACCGCCTCGGCGATCCTGCTCTACGCAGTCTTCTACACTCTCGTTCTCAAGCGCCGCACCTCACAGAACATCGTCTGGGGCGGCGCCGCGGGCTGCATGCCCGTGCTCATCGGCTGGTCGGCCGTGACTGGGGGAGTCGCATGGGAGCCCGTGCTGCTCTTCCTCGTCGTCTTCTTCTGGACCCCGCCGCACTACTGGCCGCTGGCGATCAAATACAAAGCCGACTACGACGCCGCCGAAGTGCCCATGCTGCCGTCGAAGGTTCCGCCGACGTCCGTCGGTCGTCAGATGATCCTCTACACGTGGGCGATGATCGCATGCTCGCTGGCACTCATCCCCGTCGCTCCGATGGGCCCGGTCTACACGATCGTGGCTGTGGGCGCCGGAGCCTGGTTCCTGTGGTCGTGCTACTCGCTGGTCTCCCGCGCCAAGCAGGGCAAGGACGGCACCTCGCTCAAGGCGATGAAGGTCTTCCACGGTTCGATCACCTACCTGTCGCTGCTCTTCCTGGCAGTGGCCATCGACCCGTTCGTGCCCACTCTGATCCCCGGCATCTGGTGAGTCGTCGCCGGAACCCGGTGCGCTGAGACTCGCCGCCGGGGGTTCACAGAGAAGTCTCGCAGAGAGCCCGGTGTCAGATACGGCCCAATCTGCGCTGAATAGCCCAGTTCCGAACCTGGGCTATTCAGCGCAGACTGGGCCGTTTCCCATTTGTGCCCCGGTTTTCGGTCCGGAGGGCGGATCCTCAGCCGGCGCTCACGAGGTCGTCGATGACGATCTTCTTCATCTGCATGAGGGCCTGAGTCTGTGCCGGGCCGGTCATCAGCTCACCGAGGTTCGCAGGGACGATCTGCCAGCTGATCCCGAATCGGTCCTTGAGCCAGCCGCACTGCTCGTGCTCGGGTGAGGCCGACAGATGCGACCAGTAGTGATCGATCTCGGCCTGGTCGGCACATTCGACGGTCAGCGAGATCGCCTCGTTGAATGTGAACGCCGGTCCTCCGTCGAGGCAGATGAAAGGTGTGCCGTCGAGGACGAAGCGGCCGTCCAGGAACTTCCCGCTCATCCCCGCGAAGTGTTCGTCGAGGGATTCGTCGGGATAGCGTTCGATGGAGAGGATGCGCGAATCGGGGAAGACGGAGCAGTAGAACTCCATGGCCTCCTCGGCGCGATCAGGAAACCACAGACACGGAACGATCGGGACTGGCATCGGTGCTCCTCGGGTATGCGCTGTCGAGGACGGCAACGCTTGCCGCAATCGTAGCGGACAGCCCGACCATGTGTAGGGCCACCAGGGCTTCGGGAACGCCGAGGAAGTACTGGACGTATCCGATGACCCCCTGCGCGATCTCGACGACGAGGAGCACGGCCAGCGGAGCGACCATTGCGGTCTGCGCCTTCTTCCGGGCGACCACCAGGGCGGAGAGCGTGGCGACGACGAGCAGCCACACCGGTGCGGCATGGAGGCGGGTGACCCAGATGTTGTCGAGGTCGTTGCGGGTCGAGATCGTCGAACCCGAGTGTGGTCCGGCACCCGTGGTGAGCACTCCGAATACGACGATGATCGCGGTGAGGCCGAGGATGATCCAGCCGAGTGTCGGCAGGGGAGCCGGAGCCTTGGTGTTCAGTCGCACGCCCGTGTCGTAGGTGCGACGGACGAAGTAGGCGGCGACACCGACGGCGACGGCCGAGGGGACGAAGTGGCCGGCGACGACCCAGGGATTGAGCTTCGTCCACACGGTGATTCCGCCGACGACGGCCTGGACGGGGACGATGGCCAGGAGTCCGATATTGAGCCAGAAGAGATCCGGGCGCTTCTTCCGGTGCCTCCACAGCATGAGCGCGATGCACACGCCGAGGATCGCCAGCGCCACGGCAAGGAGCCGGTTGCCGAACTCGATGGCGCCGTGGATGCCCATCTCGCTGGTGGCCACGAGGGAATCGGGGGTGCACTTCGGCCAGTCCGAGCACCCGAGTCCCGATCCGGTGAGCCGGACGATTCCGCCGGTCAGGATGATCCCGGCCTGGGCGATGAGCATGGCCCAAGCGGCGATGCGGATCTTCTTCGTGACCACTTCACTCCTCATTCGAAACGGAACCACCTGCGTGCCGCAAGCGTTCCCACAAGCCCCCATACCAGGAGCACGATGATTGCCTTGATGTCTGTGCCGCCGTCCCCGATGGCGGACCGCATGGCGTCGCCGAGAGCTCCGGAGGGCAGGTAGCCCACAACTGTTCCCCATTCTCCCGGATGCGCGA
The DNA here is from genome assembly GCF_009299785.1 of Brevibacterium sp. CFH 10365. Classification (NCBI taxonomy): domain Bacteria; kingdom Bacillati; phylum Actinomycetota; class Actinomycetes; order Micrococcales; family Brevibacteriaceae; genus Brevibacterium; species Brevibacterium sp. CFH 10365. Next base: position 132,576 of record NZ_VIGO01000002.1, read on the forward strand.
TGGTGAGGCCACCGACGCCGGCCATGAGAACCCAGATGAGGTTCGTCGCCGCCAGCGTCGCCTCGGCGCGGACCGTTCCGGCCATGAGCAGACCGAGGGAGAGCAGCGCAGCGGTGCCCAGCAGCGTGGTCACCACGAGCCCGAGAACATCGACGGGTCCGCGGAAACCGAGGGCGACCGCCACGGCGAGGACGAGTGCGTACTGGATGACGATGACGACGATGACGGCGCCGAGTTTGCCGAGGATGAGTCCGCTCGTCCCCAGCGGAGTCGTCGCCAGCTGCCGCAGCACGCCATAGCGGCGGTCGAAGGCGGTGGCGATAGCCTGACCGGTGAATGCGCTGGAGGCCAAGCTCAGGCTCAGCGCCCCGGGCACGGCGATCGCCAGCGAATCGGTCCCGGAATCGATGACCCCGAGTCCAGTGAGCAGGGGAGTCTTCGCGAGGAAGACGAGCAGACCGAGAGGGAAGATCACCGAGAGCAGCAGCTGCTCGCCGTTGCGCAGAACGGACAGGGTCTCGAACCTCGTCTGCGAGACGATGCGCGTGAGTGTCATCGCAGCGGCCTCCCCGTCAGTTCGAAGAACACATCGGACAGTGACTGTCTCTGCATCCCGATGTCCGTGATCTGCAGTCCCGCCTCGGCGATGGCTGTGCAGGCGGCCGCGATCTGGCTCGCCGTCGGTGCACCCTCGATGGTGATCAGCGAGTCCTGCGCCGAGGCGGGGCCGAGCTCGGCGAGCCGGTGGACGAGATCGGCGGGGACTGGGGAGCCCAGACGAATCGTCAGCGACCGTGACCCGGCGGAGGCGCTGCGCAGGTCTTCCGGGGCTCCCTGAGCGATGATGCGTCCGCGGTCGATGACGACGACCTCGTCGGAGAGCTCCTCCGCCTCGGCGAGGTCGTGAGTGGTGAGGACGACGGCGACTCCGCGTTCGGCGAGATCGGCGATGAAGCTGTGGACGACCTCGCGAGCCTGCGGATCGAGGCCAGCGCAGGGTTCGTCGAGGAAGACCAGGCGGGGACGGCCGATGAGCGCGGCGGCCAGGGCCACGCGCTGCTTCTGCCCGCCGGAGAGTCTGCGCATCGTGCGACCGGCGAAGTCATGGAGTCCCAAGGGTTCGGCGAGCTCGTCGACCGGCAGGGGGTTCTCATAGAGAGAGGAGAGGTGGCGCAGGACCTGCAGGGGCTTCGAACTCATGGGCAGTCCGCCGTCCTGGAGCATGACCCCGGCCAGCTGCGACGTCGTGGCGTGATCGGAGACGGGATCGTGCCCGAAGATCTCCACCGTGCCTGAGTCCGGACGGCGGGTGCCGACGGCCAGAGAGATGGTCGTGGACTTGCCGGCGCCGTTGGGCCCGAGGACGCCGAGGACGGACCCGGTCTCGGCCGTGAGGTCGATTCCGTCGACGACACGGTGGGTGCCGTAGGAGTACTGGAGACCGCGGATGGTCAGGGCCGGAGTTGACACCAGGCTATTCTACGACGCGTCGAAACCGGTGTCGAAACGGCGATTGGCCGGTGCCGATTCCGCAGGTGGTTAGGCTCACCTAGTTTTACGAAACAAATTACGCAACAATATTGTTGTGTTAGTCAAGGAGGTGGATTATGGCTGCAAACGACACGGAAGATCGCCGAACCCGGCAGAAGGTCTTCCAGTCGGTGCTCGACGAAGGGCCGATCACCGCTTCGTCTTTGGCCAGAGCCCTCGAGCTGACTCCCGCGGCGATCCGTCGTCACCTGGACGCGCTGGAGAGCGAGGGCCTCATCGAGGTCCGTGAACTCGCCGGCAAACAGGCTGGCAGGGGCCGACCGGCCCGGCACTATGTGGTCACGACGGCCGGACACGATTCGGTCAGTCATTCCTACGACGAGTTGGCCGTGAATATCCTGCGCTACATGGAGGACAAGCACGGCAAGTCGGCGGTGGAGGATTTCACCGAAGACCTCGTGGGCCGGCTGCGGGATCGACTCGGACCGGAGCTCGACAAGCGCGGCGGCACCACAGTGGCGTCTCGCTCACGTGCACTCGCTGCTGCACTGACACGGGAGGGGTACGCCGCCTCGGCGACACCGGTCGCGGCCGGAACCCCGCTCGAAGCGATGCAGCTGTGCCAGGGACACTGTCCGATCCAGGCCGTGGCGGCGGAGTACCCGGAGATCTGCGAAGCAGAACTCGCGATGTTCTCCGACTACCTCGGCGTCGACGTGCGCCGGCTGTCCTCGCTGGCACAGGGAGACCATGTGTGCACCACCCACATTCCGACTTCGGAACTGACCAGACCACTCATCCACAGCAATGATCGACCTCAAGGAGGTTCACGATGACTGACACAGGAAATCGGATCATCGATGCGAATCCCGAGCTCAAAGACCTCGGGCAGTATGCATACGGTTGGCACGACGAGAACGACGCAGGAGCGACCGCGACCCGCGGGCTCAGCGAAGACGTCGTGCGCAACATCTCGAAGCTCAAGGACGAACCCGAGTGGATGCTCAAGCGTCGGCTCAAGGCGCTGCGCCTGTTCGACAAGAAGCCGATGCCCAACTGGGGCGCCGACCTCACCGGAATCGACTTCGCCGACATCAAGTACTTCGTCCGCTCCACCGAGGGACAGGCGACTTCCTGGGAGGACCTCCCCGAGGACATCCGCAACACCTACGACCGTCTGGGCATTCCCGAGGCCGAGAAGCAGCGCCTCGTCGCCGGTGTCGCCGCTCAGTACGAGTCCGAGGTCGTCTACCACCAGATCAACGAGGAGCTCGAGGCTCAGGGTGTCATCTTCATGGACACCGACACAGGTCTGCGTGAGCACCCGGAGATCTTCGAAGAGTACTTCGGCTCGATCATTCCGTCCGGCGACAACAAGTTCGCCGCGCTGAACACCGCAGTCTGGTCAGGCGGCTCCTTCGTCTACGTCCCCAAGGGCGTCCACGTCGAGATCCCGCTGCAGGCCTACTTCCGCATCAACACGGAGAATATGGGCCAGTTCGAGCGCACGCTCATCATCGCCGACGAGGGATCCTCGGTCCACTACGTCGAGGGCTGCACCGCTCCGATCTACAAGACCGACTCCCTGCACTCGGCCGTCGTCGAGATCATCGCGAAGAAGGACGCGAAAGTCCGCTACACGACGATCCAGAACTGGTCGAACAACGTGTACAACCTGGTCACCAAGCGTGCCATCGCCGAAGAGGGCGCCTCCATGGAATGGGTCGACGGCAACATCGGCTCGAAGGTGACCATGAAGTACCCGGCCATCTGGCTCACCGGTGAGCACGCTCGCGGTGAGACCCTGTCCGTGGCCTTCGCCGGCGAGGGGCAGCACCAGGACACCGGTGCCAAGATGGTCCACGCCGCTCCGCACACCCATTCGTCGATCGTGTCGAAGTCCGTGGCCCGCGGCGGCGGCCGTGCCGGCTACCGCGGACTCGTCCACGTCCATCCGGGTGCCGAAGGCGCGTCGAACAACGTCCTCTGCGACGCCCTGCTCGTCGACAACGTCTCCCGTTCGGACACGTACCCCTACATCGACATTCGCGAAGACGACGTCACACTCGGCCATGAGGCCACCGTGTCGAAGGTCAGTGAGGATCAGCTCTTCTACCTCATGTCCCGCGGCATGGAGGAGACCGAGGCGATGGCGATGATCGTGCGCGGCTTCGTCGAGCCCATCGCACGTGAACTCCCGATGGAGTACGCCCTCGAACTCAACCGCCTCATCGAACTGCAGATGGAAGGCGCGGTCGGCTGAGACCCGACCCGGCGCCCACTGCACTCAAAGGAGTAAATCTGTGACTGACACCACCAATCCGCTTGGCCTCTCGGAACACTCGCACGGTTCCGAGGTCCAGGTGCCCGATTCGAAGCGCGATGCGCGCACCCGCAGCTTCGACGTCGCCGACTTCCCCGTGCCCACCGGCCGGGAGGAGGAATGGCGCTTCTCTCCCGTGCGCAAGTTCAGCGAGTTCTTCGAGGACACCGCCAGCGAGGCGACGCTGAAGTTCGAGTCGGACCTGCCCGAAGGCCTGTCCGTCGAGGAGATCTCGCTCGAGTCCGCTCAGGAACTGGGCATCCTCGAACCCGAGGACCGCGCTGCGGCCGTCGCCGCCAACCGAGCCGCCGCCGTGACGCACTACTCGATCCCCGCGGACACCGAACTCGATCGGGCCGCGATCATCCACGCCGACGGCACCGGTGAGTCGCTCGGCCACGGCCATGTCGTCGTCACCGTCGGAGCGAACTCGAAGGCGACCATCGTCGTCGAGCACGAGGGACTGGCCCGGTACTCCGAGCTCGTCTCCCTGGTCGTCGGCGACGGCGCGGAGGTCACCTTCGTGTCGCTGCAGCTGTGGGACGAGGGCTCCCAGCACCTCGGCCAGCACGACGCGATCGTGGGCAAGGACGCGAAGTTCAAGCACATCCTCATCACCCTCGGCGGTGAGGTCGTGCGCCTGAACACGAACGTGCGCTACTCGGCGGCCGGGGGAGAGGCCGAACTGCTCGGCCTCTACTTCGCCGACGCCGGTCAGCACCTCGAACACCGCACCTACATCGACCACAACACTCCCAAGGCCCAGTCCAACGTCCACTACAAGGGCGCTCTGCAGGGCAAGGACGCGCGCAGCGTGTGGATCGGCGATGTGCTCATCCGTCCCGAGGCCCTCGACATCGACACCTACGAGCTCAACCGGAACCTCATCCTCACCGAGGGTGCCCGCGCGGACTCGGTGCCGAACCTCGAGATCGAGACCGGCGACATCGCCGGTGCCGGCCACGCCTCCTCGGTGGGTCGCTTCGATGAGGAGCACCTGTTCTACCTCATGAGCCGCGGCATCCCGGAAGAGGTCGCTCGTCAGCTCGTGGTGCGCGGATTCTTCAACGAAGTGATCCAGAAGATCCAGGTGCCCGAGATCGAAGACGTGCTCAACGAACGCATCGAAGACGAACTGTCCCGGAGTGTTCTGTGACCATGATCGACGTGGCGGCCACCGACGAGGTGACCCCCGGCGGCACCATGCGCATCGAGATCGGCGAGTTCGAGATCTGCATCGCTCGCGACTCCGACGGCACGATCCACGCCATCGACGACCTGTGCACCCACGGTGAGGTGTCGTTGGCGGAAGGAGACGTCGAGGACTGCACCATCGAATGCTGGCTGCACGGATCGCAGTTCGACCTGACGACGGGCAGGCCGGTGAATCCGCCGGCCTTCGAACCCGTCGCGGTCTATGACTGCAAAGAGATCGCCGGCCGGATCCTCGTCGACCCGAACACAACCCTGAACTGACCTCAAGACCGAAGAAGAAGGATCAATATGTCCACTCTCAAGATCGAAGACCTGCACGTCGGTGTCAACACTGACACCGGTCTCAAGCCCATCCTCAACGGCATCAACCTCGTCATCAACTCGAACGAGACTCATGCCATCATGGGGCCCAACGGCTCCGGCAAGTCGACCCTGGCGTATGCCCTGGCCGGTCACCCCAAGTACGAAGTGACCTCCGGTTCGGTCACGCTCGACGGTGAGGACGTCCTCGAGATGTCCGTCGACGAGCGTGCGAAGGCCGGCCTGTTCCTGGCCATGCAGTACCCCGTCGAGGTTCCCGGCGTGACCGTGACGAACTTCCTCCGTTCGGCCAAGACCGCCATCGACGGCGAAGCTCCCAAGCTGCGCAACTGGACCAAGGACCTCAAGCAGGCCATGGAGAACCTGCGTGTGGATCCCGCGTTCGCGTCGCGCAACGTCAACGAGGGCTTCTCCGGCGGTGAGAAGAAGCGTCACGAGATTCTGCAGCTCGAGATGCTCAAGCCGAGGTTCGCCGTTCTCGACGAGACCGACTCGGGCCTCGACGTCGATGCGCTGCGCATCGTGTCCGAAGGCGTCAACCGCGTCAAGGACGCCACCGATGTCGGCGTCATGCTCATCACTCACTACACGCGCATCCTCAACTACATCAAGCCCGATCACGTCCACGTGATCATCAACGGCAAGGTGGCCGAGGAAGGCGGACCGGAACTGGCCGAACGCCTCGAGAACGAAGGCTACGACCGCTTCTTCACTGCCGGCGTCTGATGTTCTCACGTCTGAGGGGCGACTTCCCGATTCTCGATGTGAGAGTCGGGGAGTCGCCGCTGTCGTATCTCGACTCGGGCGCGACGTCGCAGAAGCCGCAGTGCGTCATCGACACCTTCGTCGAGTACTTCCAGCAGCGCAATGCCGCCGTTCACCGTGGCGCTCACTCCCTGGCCGTCGAGGCCACCGACGCGTTCGAGAACGGTCGGATCGCCGCTGCCGGGCTCGTCGGCGGCACGCCGGAACAGGTGTGCTGGACGAAGAACGCCACCGAGGCGCTCAACATCGTGGCCCTCGGCATGGATCGGGCCAGCCGCGGCTTCGGGGGAGAGGGCGCAGCGCGCTTCGCCCTCGGTCCCGCTGACTCGATCGTCGTGACCGAGATGGAGCATCACGCGAATCTCGTGCCGTGGCAGCAGCTGGCGGCCTCGACCGGAGCGCAGCTGCGCTGGCTGCCGGTCACCGATTCCGGAGAACTCGATCTGGCCGATCTCGACACGATCGTCGACGAATCGACGAAGGTGCTCGCGTTCACGCACGTCTCCAACGTCCTCGGCACCATCAACCCGGTCGACCGCCTCGTCGAGCGGGCTCGCGCCGTCGGGGCGTACGTCGTCCTCGATGCCTGCCAGTCCGTGCCGCATATGCCCGTGGACTTCGTCGAGCTCGACGTCGACTTCGCCGCGTTCTCCGCTCACAAGGCGCTCGGGCCCACCGGTCTGGGTGCGCTGTGGGGCAGGTCCGAGCTGCTCGACGCTCTGCCGCCGGTGCTCACCGGAGGATCCATGATCACGACGGTGACCATGGAGGAGACCGAGTTCATGCCCGCCCCGCAGCGTTTCGAGGCCGGCACCCAGCCGGTCGCCGAGGTGGCCGCGTTCGCGACCGCGATCGGCTACCTCACCGAGGTGGGGCTGGGCAATGTGTTCGACCATGAGAAGGAACTCGCACAGGTGCTTCTCGACGGGATCGGGCAGATCCCCGGAATCCGCGTCCTCGGCGATGCCGGTGACCGGATCGGGACCGTGGCCTTCGACGTCGACGGCGTCCACGCCCACGACGTCGGGCAGTATCTCGACTCCCAGGGAGTCGCCGTGCGGGTGGGCCACCACTGCGCCCAGCCGCTGCACCGGCGCTTCGGGGTCACCGCCTCGACCCGGGCGAGCACGTATCTGTACAACAACGTCGAAGACTGCACCCGCTTCCTGACCGCTCTGGCAGAAGTGCGGCCCTTCTTCGGAGTCGCATGAAGATGGGAGTCAACCGATGAGCACACAGATGCAGCAGCTCTACCAGCAGGTCATCCTCGACCAGTCCCGGGCACGCATCGGCAACACCGAGCTGCTCCGCGACGACGCACTCTCACCGCACGGGTACTCACACCAGGTGAACCCGACCTGCGGCGATGAGATCGAACTCGAGACCGAGCTGCTCGCGGACGGCAAGATCGCGGTGCGATGGACCGGCGACGGCTGTTCGATCTCTATGGCCTCGGCCTCGGTGCTCGCCGAACTGGCCGCCGACTCGAGCGTCGCGCAGATGCTCGAGATCGAAGCGGTGTTCCACGAACTCATGCATTCTCGTGGGACAATGGAGGCGGATGAGTCGATTCTCGGGGACGCCGCGGCGTTCACCGGAGTGTCGAAGTTCCCGGCCAGGATCAAATGCGCTCTCCTGGCATGGATGGCGTTCAAGGACGCACTCAACCAAACACAAGCAGCTCGTGAGGAGAAACACAATGCCTGAAGTCATTGACGCACCGCAGAATGCCAGCGTCGACGAAGTGCGCGAAGCGATGATGGACGTCGTCGATCCCGAGCTCGGTGTCAACATCGTCGATCTCGGACTCGTGTACGGACTCTCGGTCGAAGACGACGGCACCGCCGTGATCGAGATGACCCTGACCTCGGCGGCCTGCCCGCTGACCGACGTCATCGAGGATCAGACCGCACAGTCGCTCGAGGGAATCGTGCCGGCGTACCGGATCAACTGGGTCTGGATGCCGCCATGGGGCCCGGAGAAGATCACCGAGGACGGACGCGAGCAGATGAGGGCTCTCGGCTTCAATATCTGAGACCGTCATCGACTGAGTCGAACACCGGCGCGTCCCCGCGGGGACGCGATCGATCACATCGCCGAGGTGGGGCTGCCCGAGCAGGGCAGGACCACCTCGGCGATCGTCGTTGAGTTCGGTGCCTGTCGCAGATGCCGGGGTCGTGGAGATCACCGCCCCGCGGACTCCGAACCGGAGTGCGGCGTGAAAGAATGGAATCCGACTTTCCAAGGAGAACCATTGACGATCATCGCTGCCGCCGACGGATCCGCGCTCGGCAATCCCGGACCAGCCGGGTGGGCCTGGTACATCGACGACACCTCCTGGCATGCCGGCGGGTGGAAGAACGCGACGAACAACCGCGGTGAGCTCATGGCCGTGCTCGACCTGCTCCGGTCGACGGCAGGCAGCGACGATGACCTGAAGATATACTGTGATTCGCAGTACGTCATCAACGCCCTGACCAAATGGATGTCGGGGTGGAAACGCAAGGGATGGAAGAAGGCCGATGGCAAAGAAGTCCTCAACAAGGACCTCTTAGCGTCTCTCGACGAGGCACTGAGCGGGCGGACGGTCGAGTTCGAGTGGGTCAAGGGGCACAGCAACCACAAACTCAATGAGGCCGCAGACGATCGAGCCCGCGCCGCAGCCACCGCCTTCCAGAAGGGCACGACTGTGCCGGAGGGCCCCGGATTCGTCCCCGCGGGGACGTCGTCCTCGACCCCGGCAGATGAATCGGCTGAACCTGCGGAGCAGAACGATCTTGCCGCCGGACCCGCGACCTCAGCGGCTGCGTCGGCAACCACCGTCGTGTCCTGTCGGGTCTCGTCCTCAGTCGCAGATGAACTCGTCGCACGGGCACAGGCCCGCGGCATCCACCCCCAAGAATTCCTGGCCGATCTCATCGGCCGCAGTTTGGAGACAGAATGATTCAGGCCTCCGGCCTCGAAGTCGCCGTCGGTGCCCGGACCCTCATGTCCGAGGTGTCCTTCCGCGTCGACAAGGGAGACCGGGTCGGTCTCGTCGGTCGCAACGGCGCCGGCAAGACGACCCTGACCAAGGTGATCATGGGCGGACATCCGGCTCATGCCGGCTCCGTGTCGATCTCCGGCACCGTCGGCTACCTGCCGCAGGACCCTCGCAGCGGCGACCTCACCGCCACCGGGATGGAACGCATCCTCTCGGTGCGAGACCTCGACGTCCTCGTCAAGCGGCTGCGCAAGGCCGAACGTCAGATGGCTTCACCGGATGAGAAGGTGGCGACGAAGGCCATCGATCGCTACCCGCGCATCGAAGCCGAATTCATCGCCGCCGGCGGTTATGCCGCGGAATCCGAAGCCTTCGCCATCGCCGCGAACCTCGGCCTCGACGAAGCTCTGGTCAGTCAGGAGATCGGGACGCTCTCCGGCGGTCAGCGCCGCCGTGTGGAACTCGCCCGGATTCTGTTCTCGTCCCCGGACACGATGATCCTCGATGAGCCGACGAACCACCTCGACGCCGAATCCGTGCTGTGGCTGCGCGACTACCTCAAGGGGTACTCGGGCGGACTCATCGTCATCAGCCACGACCTCGATCTCATCGACGAGGTCGTCAACAAGGTGTTCTTCCTCGACGCGACCAGGCAGACCATCGACATCTATTCGATGGGCTACCGGCTCTACCTCAAACAGCGCGAGGACGATGAACGTCGCCGTCGGCGTGAGCGGGCGAACGCGGAGAAGAAGGCCTCGGCACTGACCGCTCAGGCCAACAAGATGATGGCGAAGGCCACGAAGACCGTCGCTGCCCAGCAGATGGCCAAACGCGCCGAGCGCCTGCTCGCCGGCCTCGATGACGAACGTGCCACGGAGAAGGTCGCGAACCTGCGCTTCCCGGCCCCGGCCGACTGTGGTCGCGTGCCGCTGACCGCCGAGGGCCTGTCCCGCAGCTTCGGCTCGACCGAGGTGTTCACCGGCGTCGATCTCGCCATCGACAAAGGCTCCCGCGTGGTCATCCTCGGCTACAACGGCGCCGGCAAGACGACGCTGCTGCGTCTGCTCGCCGGACTCGACGAACCCGATTCGGGCGAAGTCGTGCCCGGGCACGGGCTCAAGCTCGGCTACTACGCGCAGGAGCACGAGACTCTCGACCTCGAACGCACGGTGCTCGAGAACATGTCGCGGAACTCACCGCATCTCGATGACACTGCGGTGCGCAATGTGCTCGGTTCGTTCCTGTTCAGCGGTGACGACGTGCACAAACCCGCCGCGGTCCTCTCCGGTGGGGAGAAGACGCGTCTGGCTCTGGCGACTCTCGTGGTCTCGAGTGCGAATGTGCTTCTGCTCGATGAGCCGACGAACAACCTCGATCCCGCCTCCCGTGAGGAGATCCTCTCGGCGATCCGCCGCTATGAGGGTGCGATCGTGCTGGTCACCCACGATGAGGGAGCGGTGTCCGCGCTCGATCCCGACCGTGTGCTGCTGCTGCCCGACGGAGACGAGGACCTGTGGAACGACACGTACCTCGACCTCGTCACACTCGCCTGAGCCGACCCGCTGTACGGCCCGGTCAGTCCGCTGACTGGGCCGTATGGACTCACTGAGAGCGGAAGCGCTCCTCGAACAGGGCGTCCTCATCGGCTTCGGCGCGTCCGCGCACGGTGGGCGAAGCCCAGCGATTGCGGCCGTAGCGGCTGCCCGGTTGGCTGATCTTCGCACCTGCGTCGAGGGCGGCCTTGTCGATGACGACCATTTCGCTTCCGGCATCGCCGCGTCCGACAGCCTCGGCGGCGGCCTTGCGCTCTCGGCGGGCCGAGATGACCACGGCGATGATGATCATGATGCCGAAGGCGAACCACTGGAGCATATAGGACAGGTGGTTGCCCGGATCGAGCTCGGGCATCGGCAGCGGGGTCAGTCCCTCTTCCGGCGCACCACCGGTCTCTTCCGGTGAGGCTTCGACGTAGACATTCGAGTAGCCGTCATCCATTCCGGGGATGCGCGCAGGATCGATGGCCCTGATGAGGCCCTGCGGGTTCTCGTCCTCGGAGCCGTCCTGAGCCGGACGCAGATGAGCGACGACGGTCTGCTCACCCTGCGGTGCCGGCGGCACGGAGTCCTGTTCGGCGGTGAAACCGCGGACGACGGCGATCGTCGATCCGCCGGTGAGCTCGAACGGAGTCACCACATAGAAGCCGGGTGTGTCCCCGACCGTGCGGTTGCGGGCGAGGACGGTGTCCTCGTCGGAGTAGTGTCCGGTCAGCTCGACCTGAGTCCACTCCTCGGTGGTGGCCAATGCGGACGTCGGGTTCGGCAGCACCGAGGAGACGTCCACGGGGTCGGCGGAGTAGTTCGCCGTGATCGTCGCGATCTCCTGTTCCCGCTGGTCGCGGCGGTCCTTCTGCCACAGGGCGAGGAACACGCAGGCGATGATGACGATGATCGCCATGGCGATGTATTTGAGCCAGCGTGCGGAGAAGAGGAAGGAATAGCGGCTCAACCGGCGTCCTCCGGAATCTCGTCGACGGAGACGTCGATGATGAAGAAGTCGCGCAGTGTCAGGAAGTCACGCAGATAGTCCAGGTGCTCGTCACAGGCCAGCCACGTCTTCTTCCTCTCAGGAGTGTGAACGCGGGGGTTGTTCCACAGCAGGGCACGGGTCGCGAACGCCCGGCATTCCTTCGCGGAGCACTGCAGCTGCTCGCTCACGCCTGGTCACTCCTGTCGTCGTCGTTGTCTTCCACGGTCTCACCCTGGATGGTCTCACCGGGGATGGTCTCGTCCCGGGCGGTCTGACCTGGACCGGGGCCGTCCGGGGCGGCACCACGGGCATCTGCGTCACCGTCGCTCGTCTCCTCGTCGACGGTCTCGCCATCGAGGGTGTCCGCGGAGATCGTCTCCCCGCGAGCCGGCGGCAGTTCCGCCAGCGGGGCCTGATCGAGCAGCGCCGAACGGTCGTCGCGGGTGCGCTCACGCCCCGCATTGGCGAAGATCACCGCCGGGTAGGGGAGGGCGACAGCTCCGGCCACGCACACCCACATGAGGATGTGCATATCGGCGACGAAAGCGAAATAGGCACCCACAAAGCAGACCGTCCTGATGCCCATGGTGATCGAATACTTGATGATCCGGGACCTCATGTCATCATCAAGGGCGGTGTCTGCCGTTGTGATCTGCTGCGAGTGCCTGACCATATCCTTCTTCGATCGATGACTGCCAAACATGATACTCGTCCTTTGTGAGAGTCGTATCCATCGGCCAAAGGACAGGATAGGTTTGTCCACGATAGATTTGAAGAACACAGTCGAGCAACAGGAGACCAACGTGTCAGAACCACGCACAGTCCTCGTCACCGGCGGCAACCGCGGAATCGGTCGCACCATCGCCGAGGAATTCCTCGCCCAGGGGGACAAGGTGGCAGTCACCTCCCGCAACGGTCAGGCCCCGGAAGGCGCCCTCGCCGTGGCCGCCGATGTCACCGACAGCGAATCCATCGATCGGGCGTTCACCGAGATCGAAGAGAAGCTCGGCCCCATCGAGGTCGTCGTGGCCAATGCCGGAATCACCGCCGACAACCTGCTCATGCGGATGAACGATGACGAGTTCGAATCCGTCATCGACACGAACCTCACCGGTGCCTTCCGCACCGTCAAGCGCGGCATCACCGGGATGATCCGGGCGAAGAGGGGCCGCATCGTCCTCATCTCCTCGGTGTCGGGCCTCTACGGCGTTCCCGGCCAGGCGAACTACTCGGCGTCGAAGGCCGGACTCGTCGGCTTCGCCCGCTCCATCACCCGTGAGGTCGGCTCCCGCGGAATCACCGCCAACGTCGTGGCGCCCGGCTTCATCCGCACGGACATGACCGATGAGCTGAGCGAGAAGCAGCGATCAGAATACCTGGCGACGATCCCGGCCAAGCGCTTCGCCGAAGCCGAAGAGGTCGCCAAGGTCGTCCGCTGGGTGGCCTCCGACGAAGCCGCCTACATCTCCGGTGCCGTCATCCCCGTCGACGGCGGACTGGGCATGGGCCACTGAGCCGGAGCCCGCGGACGATGCGGCCCTGCCCGGCCGCAGCCCGTAGACTTCGATACAGGGACACCGCCTGAAGCGGAGTCATGCACACGCAACCACCTTCCTTTCGAAAGGACCACCATGGGAATTCTTGACGGAAAGCGCATTCTCGTCACCGGCGTGCTCACCGAGGCCTCGATCGCCTTCGCCGCCGCTCGCATCGCACAGGAGCAGGGAGCCGAGGTCATCCTCTCGAGCTTCGGCCGCCAGATGAAGATCACCCAGGTGATCGCCGAACGCCTGCCCCAGACCCCGCAGGTCATCGAACTCGACGCCACCAACGAAGAGGATCTCGCGGCACTGCCCGAGCGCCTCGGGGGCAATATCGACGGCATCGTCCACGCCATCGCCTTCGCCCCGAAGGATGCCCTCGGCGGAGTCTTCCTCGACACCCCGTGGGACTCGGTGTCGGCGGCCATCCACGTCTCCGCATACTCGCTCAAGGCCATCGCCGTGGCTGCGAAGCCCGTGCTCAACAAGGGCGCAGGGATCGTCGGTCTGACCTTCGATGCGACCATCTCCTGGCCGGTCTACGACTGGATGGGTGTGGCCAAGGCCGCCTTCGAATCGACCGCCCGCTACCTCGCCAAGTACGTCGGCGAAGACGGTGTGCGCGTCAACCTCGTCTCGGCGGGACCGCTGAAGACCACTGCCGCAACGTCCATTCCCGGCTTCGGAACGCTGGAAGACATGTGGGGCGACCGCGCACCTCTGGGCTGGGACCAGACGGACACCACTCCTGCCGGCAAGGCCATCGTCGCCCTGCTCTCCGACTGGTTCCCCGCCACCACCGGCGAGATGATCCACGTCGACGGCGGATTCCACTCCACCGGAGCCTGAGCCAGCTCATGCCTGTGCTCATCCTCGCCCGCCATGCGAAGGCGGAAGCGCACGGTCCGACCGATTTCGAACGGTCCCTGGACCCGAAGGGTCTGGCCCAAGCGGTCGAAGCCGGTGCCGAGATCGCCGAACGCTGGTCACCCGATGTGGCCATCGCCTCGGCGGCACGGCGCACCGTGCAGACCGGCCAGGCCGTCGTCGAGGCCGTCAACCGCGCCCACGGAGGATCCCTCGACGAACCGGGGCAGCTGACCCTGCGTGAGGACCCCTCCCTGTATGCCGGGTCCGTCGACGACTGGCTGGATGCGATCAACTCGATCCCCGCGGACGCGGAATGCGCGTATATCGTGGGCCACCAGCCCACCGTCGCCGAGGTGGTCGGCCACCTCAACCCGGAAGGCGGGGTTCCCGATGCGTTCCGTCCCTCCTCGATCGCGGTCTTCGACCTCGAGAGCTGGGACGTGGAACCGGGACAGTACCCTGCCCCGCAGATCCGGGTCTTCCACGGAGTCTGAGCTCTCTGCCCGACTGGTGAGACGGCTGTGGCGCTGACGGATCATCCGTCAGCGCCACAGGCGTCTCACCGGTCAGGTGGCTGTGACGAAGTTCAGCTTCCTGTCCGCGCCGTCACGAGGTCGATCACGGACCGCAGGTCCCGAGTCGTCACCGACGCATCCGCTGCTGCCACGAGAGCCGGCTTCGCGCAGAAGGCGACTCCCAGACCGGCGGCTTCGATCATGCCGATGTCATTGGCCCCGTCACCGACCGCCACCGAGGCGGCACGGTCGTATCCGCCGGCGGCCAGCAGATCCTCGAAGATCTCGGCCTTGACGTCCGGGCCGATGACGCGGCCGCTCGTCCGACCGGTGAGGTGGCCGTCGACGATGTCGAGTCCGTTGGCGAAGACGTCGGTGATGCCCAGCTGCGCGGCCACTGGAGCGATGATGGCGGTGAAGCCGCCCGAGACCAATGCCACCTGACCACCGGAGGAATGCACTGCCGCGACGAGCTCGGCGGCGCCCTCGGTGAGGGTGATCTGCTCCCGCACCTCATCGAGCACGGACTCCGGCAGGCCGCTCAGAAGTGCGACCCGTTCGGCCAGGGACGCGACGAAGTCGAGCTCACCGGCCATGGCGCGTTCGGTGATGTCGGCGACCCGGTCTCCGATACCAGCATGGGCGGCGATGAGGTCGATGACCTCCTCGTTGATGAAGGTCGAATCGACGTCCATGACAAGCAGCTGGACGGGGATCTGGGAGGCGTTGGCCTGTGGTGTCTCATTCACCCCTTCATCGTAGCCACAGTCATGATGTAGTCCGCGGCGGCGGGGTGCAGCTGAGACAGCAGCGCACCGAACCGAGGCGGGGCGACCGTGGCCGGGGCGAGCACCGAGCGCATCCGGTGGTGGATGTCGAGGGCGGCGTAGATCGCTCGGGAATCCGCCTCGGTGGGGATGAGCCGGGAGATCGGGTGCATCGTCGACAGCTCCTCCTGCCAGTCGCGCCACGGTCCCTGCCGCCATTCCTCGGGGACGTCGATGGACTCGATGAGACGAAGACCTTCCATCACCAGCAGACGCAGACGACGCAGCGCCTCCGCTGCGGTTCCGACCGTGACGGGCCGGAACACAGTAGGTCGGCAGGCGAGGACCTCCACGTTCGCCTCGGCACCGGTGAGGGCGATCGCCGCCTGTTCGTCACCGCGGTGGAGGACGACGGGGGCGCTGTGGCGCCCGACCTTCGTCCGGGCGGTGCGATCGACCGGGGGAGTCGTATGCGGCAGCGACGGGTGGTGCAGGGCCAGGCGCGCATGGGTGATTCCGGCGGCGGCCGCCTCGGCTGCGAAGAGCAGCAGACCGGTGGGTACGGACGTGTCGAACACCTCATCGGAGACGATGAGAGGAACATCACGATCATCATCGAGGAAAGCAGAGGTGACCTCGTCAGGGGGCAGCGTCGAGCGCAGACGGTGGTTGATGGCCAGGGTCAGCAGCAGCGAGTCGGTCGTGAGGTCCATGTCGAACCAGGATAGACGGCTCGTCTGCGATAGAGTCTGAGGATATGAGTGAAGTCCTGAATCTGGATTCTGTGTCCGTGCGCCGGGGGACCGATTTCCTCCTCGACGATTTCTCGCTGACCGTCGCCGAAGGCGAGCACTGGGCGGTGCTCGGCCCCAACGGTGCGGGCAAGACGACCCTGCTCGAACTCGCGGCCGGTCGCATGCACCCGACGACGGGTACGGTCAACATCCTCGAAGAGCAGCTCGGGCGCGTCGACGTGTTCGAACTGCGTCCGCGCATCGGCTATGCCTCGACGATTCTGGCCAACCGCATTCCCAGTTCCGAAGCGGTCCTCGACACCGTGCTCACCGCCGCCTACGGCGTCACCGGACGCTGGGTGGAGGAGTACGAGCAGGACGACATCGACCGCGCCCGCGATCTGCTGGCCGCCTTCCACATCACCCATCTGGCCGATCGCACCTTCGGCACGCTGTCCGAAGGTGAGCGCAAGCGCGTGCAGATCGCGCGTGCGCTCATGACCGACCCGGAGCTGCTGCTGCTCGACGAGCCGGCCTCCGGACTCGACTTCGGCGGACGTGAGGAGCTGCTCGGTGCGCTCTCGGAGATCCTGTCGTCGAAGTGGGCACCGGCCACGATCATGGTCACCCACCATGTCGAGGAGATCCCGGAGGGCATCACGCACGTGCTGCTGCTGTCCGAGGGCACCGATCTGGTCGCCGGCCCGATCGAGGAGACCCTGACGGCCGAGAACCTCGCGGCGACCTTCGGCATCGACGTCAAGCTCACGCGGGACGGTCAGCGCTACCACGCACGTTCCGCCCTCTGAGCATGGAGCTGCTGGCGAACCTCAGCCTCGAACCGTGGCAGATCGGCCTCATCATCGTCGCCGGAATCGCGGCGGGCGCCATCAACGCCGTCGTCGGCTCCGGAACGCTCATCACCTTCCCGGCACTCGTCGCCTTCGGAGTGCCGCCGGTGGTGTCGACGATGAGCAACGCGGTCGGTCTGATCCCCGGCAATATCGCCTCCTCGTTCGGATACCGCGAAGAGCTGCGCGGACAGTGGAGACGGATCCTCGGGTTCGTCCCCGCGTCCCTGCTCGGGTCGCTGACCGGGGCGTATCTGCTGCTGCACCTGCCGGAGGACGCCTTCGAGACGATCGTGCCCGTCCTCCTCGTCGTGGCTCTCGTCATGGTCGTGGGGCAGCCGTATCTCTCGCGCTACCTGAAGAACCGGTCCCTGCGCCGGGCCCAGGCCGCCGGCATCGAACATCGGGCCGCCTCGGCGGGGGACAGACTGTCCACGGGCCGGTACATCGCCGTGCTCGTCGTCGTCTTCCTCACCGCGATCTACGGCGGCTACTTCGCCGCGGCGCAGGGCATCATCCTCATCGCCCTGCTCGGCCTGCTGCTGCCCGATGATCTGCAGCGACTCAACGGACTGAAGAACGTGCTCGTCCTCGTCGTCAACACGGTCTCGGCGAGCACGTACATCATCGTCGGCCATGACCGCATCAACTGGATCGCCGTGATCTGCATCGCCGTCGGCTCCCTGATTGGCGGATACTTCGGAGCGCGGGTGGGGCGGAAGTTCTCCCCGGTGCTGCTGCGCACCGTCATCGTCATCCTCGGTCTCGTCGCGATCTGGCGGATCGTCACACTGTGATGGGTAGAGAGCTGTGAACACTCCGGCCAAGGCACCCCTGACGAGGCAGCAGGTCATCGACCGGTCCGCTGAGCTCGGGATCGCCGTCGAACGACTGCGGTTCTTCGACGAAGCGGATCTCGTCGCCGGCGGCTCGGATGAGATGCGCGACTATACACAGCTGACCGACGTCGCCCTGCGCAGCGTCCGGGAACCCGCCGAGGGGCTGTTCATCGCCGAATCCTCGAAGATCATCCGCCGCGCTCACGCTGCCGGTCTGTCTCCCCGGTCATTCCTGACCAGCCCGAAATGGCTGTTCGACCTCGCCGACATCATCGTCGACAGCGATGTGCCGATCTTCATCGGCACGGATGCCGCCGTCGAATCTCTGACCGGATTCCACCTGCACCGAGGCGCCCTGGCCGCCATGGGCCGCCCCGTTCTGGCCCCGGTCGCCTCCTTGGTCGAGGACGCCCGGCGCATCGTCGTCATCGAAGACATCGTCGACCATACGAACGTCGGCGCGATCTTCCGTTCCGCTGCCGCGTTCGGAGCCGATGCCGTGCTCGTGAGCCCGCGCTGCGCCGACCCGCTGTACCGCCGGTCGATCAGAGTCTCGATGGGCACGGTGTTCCAGGTGCCGTGGACCCGTATCGAGACCTGGCCCGCCGGGATCGCCGAACTGCAGGAAGCCGGGTTCCACGTCGCCGCACTGGCGCTCGAGACGGATTCGGTGAGCCTGCGCGAGTTCGCCGCATCCGCACCCGAGCGGACCGCCGTCGTGTTCGGCACCGAGGGCGACGGACTGAAGAAGTCGACGATCGCCGCCTGCGATTCGACCGTGATGATCCCCATGAGCGGGGGAGTGGACTCCCTCAACGTGGCAGCCGCCTCGGCGGTGACCTGCTTCGCCCTGCAGAAGGGGTGAGCTATGACAGTTGAACCGACAGCGCCCTTCTCCGCCGCCGCTACAGAGAGGACCTCAGTGGACCGCAGCACCCTAGCCCAAGCCCTCGAAGCCGGACGGATCACCGGGGAGGTCGCAACTCCCAGGGAGAACAACCTCTCCCATATCCACCGTTTCCTTGCCCAGGAACGCCAGTTCGACTTCGGTGTCGAACTGGCCCGCGACTGGGACTATGACTCCGTGTTCGCGCTCATGGTCGAACGCTGCGGTCTGCGGCCCGACCCCGAATTCGTCGAAGGCGTGGACACGATCTCCACGGAGGCCTGCATCGCCGCGCTGGAGAGACTCGCCGAGGCGGTCGGCGAGGTCACACGCTCAGGTGGCCGGATCCTCTTCGCCACCGGTCACCCGGCCGGGTTGCTGCCCGTCCATATGGCGATCGCCCGGGCCGCGAAGTCCGCCGGCGCGGTCATCGACACCCAGGACCATTTCATCCCGGTCCCGGAGATCGGCGGTGACCTCCGCCAGATCGGCGATGTGTGGACCTGGCATCAGCACGGCGGCAGCCCGCACACCCACCTGGCCGAACCCATGCATGCGCTTCTCAACGATTTCGCCGCTCGCGGCGGATCGTCTCCCGACCTCGTCGTCGCCGACCATGGGTGGGCCGGGGCCGCCTCGAGCAGGGGGCTGCGGACCATCGGCTACGCCGACTGCAATGATCCGGCGCTCTTCGTCGCCGAAGCGCAGGGGCAGGTCGAGGCGACCATCCCGCTCGATGACGACGTCGTGCCGAACCTCTATGCCCCGCTCATCGATTTCGTCATCGAACGGGCGGGGCTGAACTGACGGGCGGTTCTGCACTGACGGGCGGGGCTGAACTGCCAGTCGGCACCGGACCGGACGTCACCCTCAGTCGATCTCGTTGGCCAGGTCCTGGATCACCTCGGCGCCGGGCAGGGACGCGAGCGTGGAACCGGAGAGCAGCAGCTTGGAGCCGCGGATACCGGAACCGATGATGAGTTCGTCGGCTTCGGCGACGCGCGAATCGATGAGCACCCGATAGTTGTCCGGCAGACCGATCGGTCCGATCCCGCCGTACTCCATCCCCGATTCGCTCACGGCGCGCTCGAGCGGGAGGAACGAGGCCTTGCGGACGTCGAGGAGCTTCTTGACTCGTTTGTTGACATCGGCGCGGGTGTTCGCGAGCACCATACATGCGGCGATGCGCTCCTCACCGCCTCGCGAACCGGCAACGAGGACACAGTTCGCCGAGGTAGCCGGAGGCAGATCCGTGGCACCGAGGAGAGACGCGGTGTCCGCGATCTGCGGATCGATGGCGAACACGTCGACGTCACCGGAGACTGTCTGAAGAGCGGCGGCCGTCGAATCGGCCACGAGCTCGGGGGCGGTGGCGGCGGGTTGGAGAGTGAACTGAGTGGTGAGGCGTTCCTTCGTGGTCATGGCCACAGTGTAGGAGATCCGTGTCGAATTGCTTTGCCCGCGCCCATCGGTTAGACTGGACTGTCGCTTCGTGTCCGGTTCCTACGGTTCGGAGCGTGTCCAGCAGACGAATTCGGGCACTGGCAGATGGGTCGGACCCATATCAGGCGCCTGAAAGAATTCAGCAGAGGTAAGAATATGAAGAAGGACATCCACCCGGAATACGCGCCGATCGTGTTCAACGATCTGGCTTCCGGCACCAAGTTCCTCACCCGCTCCACCGCTAAGAGCGACAAGACCATCGAGTGGGAAGACGGCAACACCTACCCCGTGATCGACGTCGAGATCTCTTCCGCTTCGCACCCGTTCTACACGGGCAAGCAGCGCATCCTCGACTCCGCCGGCCGCGTGGAGAAGTTCAAGGACCGCTACAAGGGCTTCGGCAAGCGCTGATCTCGGGCGTTCCCGACAGCTTCATACAGATTGCCCCGCACACCGAGTTCGGTGTGCGGGGCAATCTGCTGCCTGCAGGCCGTCTGCGACTGATGCGACGTCCCCGCGGGGACGAGTCAGGTCGCGCGCACGTCCCCGCGGGGACGCGACGGGTTGTGTCCCGCGGGGGCACAGTCTATCGCAGGTCAGTCGACGGTGACTGAGACCTCGGGGGAGGGGCTCACCCGAGCCGCCGGGTGGTAGAGCGACGCGACGCCGGTGGCGTTGTCGAGGCAGTTCGCGATTCCGTGAGCCACCTTCTCCTTCGCGGAGACGACGGCATCCTTGATATCCAGACCGGTGGCGATGCCCGCCGCGATCGAGGAGGCGAAGGAGCAGCCGGCGCCGTTGACGAGCTTGTCGTTGACCTTGCGCGAACGCAGAGTCGTCACGGTCTCACCGTCGAAGAGGATGTCGATGGCATCATCTCCGGCGAGGCGGGCCCCGCCCTTGACGACGACGTTCTTCGCTCCCTGCCCGTGGATGATCTTCGCGGCCTCGATCATGCCCTCGACGGAATCGATGGCGTCGACCCCGGCCAGGGTCGCGGCCTCTTCGAGGTTCGGGGTGACGACGGTGGCCAAGGGCACGAGGTTCTCGACGAAGAGATCCTTGAGATCGACCATGGTGCCAGCGCCCTTGCACACGAGCACAGGATCGAAGACGTACGGCAGATCGTTGGTCTTCAGCTCTTCGGCGAGGACCAGTGCCGAGTCGACGGAGCCGAGCATTCCGGATTTGATGGCGGTGAACTCGTGCACGGCCAGAGTCGATTCGAGCTGACGGTTGACGACCTCGGGCTCGATGAACTCGAGGACGTGGGCGAATCCGTCATTGGGATCGAAAGTGACGATGCAGGTGACGACGGCAGTGCCGAAGGCACCGTATTCGTCGAACATCTTCAGGTCGGCTTCGAGTCCGGCGCCTCCGGATACGTCGGATCCGGCGACGGTGAGCACCTTTGCGGTCATAGTGGTCCTTTCGGGTAAAGCGTCCGCGAAGAAGTCTACGCGGGTTCAGGCTCCTGCGTAGCCGTGCTGGCGCCAAGCTTCGTAGATGGCGATCGATGCCGAATTCGCCAGGTTGAGCGAACGACGTGCCGGCAGCATCGGAATCCGCACCGCCATGTCCACATGCTCGTCGTTGATGACATCGTCGGGCAGTCCCGTCGACTCGCGCCCGAAGAGGAGGACATCTCCGTCTTGGTAGTCCACCTCGGCGAAGGAATCGTCCGTATGCGTGCTGAACGCGATCACCCGACGCTCACCGAGGTGGCCCCACAGCTCGTCGATCGACCGGTGAACGGTGACATGGGCGAGGTCGTGATAGTCGAGACCGGCTCGGCGCAGCTTCGCATCGGAGAGATCGAAGCCGAGGGGTTCGACGAGATGAAGATGGGCCCCGGTGACCGCTGCGAGCCGGATGGCGTTGCCGGTGTTGCCGGGGATCTCGGGAGTGTGGAAGACGATGTCGATATTCATATCGAACTCATCTTCTCACCCCGCGGTCTGCTGGTCAGACAGCGCGGTCGCACTTTCGTCTGCGCCGTTCTCCCGGCGGGGTGAACATGATCACTGGTCCGGTTTGCGTACAAGCAGGCAGCCCTGTCGGGTCGCCTCCGGATAGCGGCCGACGCGGTCGGGTTCGCGTTCGAATCGGGTGGCCGGTGTGAACCCGTGCGGTTCGAGGGCGGCGAGGACCTGATCGAGCGAGCGCCGGTGGAAATCGAGATCGACGGGGAAGCCGGCGAGATCGGAGACATGGTCGATCCGGCCGCCGAGTTGGAACGCCAGCTGGAACCAACCGCCCGGACGGAGGACACGAGCCGCCTCGGCGAAGGTGAGGGCAAGGGCGTCATCGGGGACGTGGATCGTCGAGTACCAGGCGACGAGACCGGCGTAGGAATCGTCGGCATAGGGCAGGGCGGTCATCGTTCCGACGTCGAATCCGAGCGTCGGATAGAGACCCCGGGCGAGTTCGATCATGGCAGGGGAGAGGTCGAGGCCGCGCGGGGTGAGCCCGAGAGCGGCGAGGAACGAGGTGATGCGACCGGGACCGCAGCCGATGTCGAGGACCTCTGCCGAACCGGTGCCGAGGACGAGTTCTGAGAAGGCTCCGAGGACGGCCCGGTCATGGGGTTTCGCAGTGAGTTCATCGGCGACCCACTCCGTGTAGGTCTGCGCGATCGCATCATAGGAATCGCGCGTGGGCGCCTCCCGGGTGCGCGTGTCATCGGTCGACGGTGTCTGTGCGGTGCCTGCGCCGTGGCCGTCGCCTGCGCTGTCGTTGCTGCCGTCAGTCATGACGTCACCCTACCCGTCGGCGGTGACATGACTGGTGCGGAGGAGCTCGACGATCAGCCTGCCTGCGATGTTCACCTGCATAAACGAAACTCAATCGAATCTGGACTGCGGTCCATGCGTGCAGGGTGCTGTGGATGGATTTCTCGTGTCAGTGCCGGATTCTAGAGTGAAGGCACGGTTGGTGGTCAGGGGGATTGCCGGACCGGAGGACCGAAGAGGTCGCGGAAGGGGAGAACCATGAGAGACGACAACCCGATTGAGGCGGAGGCCGCCGAATTCGACGGGCTGAGTGTCGACCCGAAGGACTGCGGAGGAGCTGAAGCCGATGTGGACCCCGGCACCCTCACCTGTGAGCAGATCGTGATCGATATCCGGCGCAACATCTCGTGCATCTCCTTCTGCCACGCTCGTGTCATCGCGCTCATCGACGAGGTCGAGCGGCGGGGGCTGTGGGCGGAATGGGTCGGCGTGAAGACCTTGACCGAGTGGGTGATGCATGTGGCGTCGGTGAGCATGCACACTGCACGCGAGTACGTCCGTGTGATGACAGCGCTGCGTGAGATGCCGAAGGTGAGGAAGAGTCTGGCGGACGGTGATGTCAGCTTCTCCAAGGTGCGGGAAGTGACCCGACTGGGGGAGCGGATCGGCGACGATGAAGCGCTGCGTCTGGCCACCCTTGCCACGGGCAGTCAGATCAGCCGGATCTCCCAGAACTACCAGCAGCTGGCCGACAAGATCGACAACGGACCGTTCCCGCTGTTCCTGGCTCAGGACAGCGTGAGCATGCGTCAGGTGGCACCCGGTCGGACCCGGATCACGATCGAACTCGAGGAAGACGACGCCGCGGAGATCGCTGCGATGCTCGATGCCGCCCGGCAGGTTCTCGAGCGCCCCGTCGGCGCTGCCGACGAGGAGGGAGCCGTGGCCGAGGGCAGCGCTGTGGCGGACGAAGGCGGCAACGTCGACGGAGACGGCAAAGGGGACGAGGCTCCTTATGAGCCGGTCTCCCAAGTCATGTGCCTGATGGAGATCATCCATGCCTTCCCTCGTGCCGAGCCCACGGGTTCGATCGATGCCGACCGTGCCCGGCTGCTCGTCCATGCCTCCGCCGAGGTGATCACCCGCAGCGGCGCTGCGGTGGAAGCCGCCCCTGCTTTCGAACCCCCTCTCCTCAGCATCCCCGCAAGGGCGGCGACCGAAGCAGGCGTCCCCGCGGGAACGGAGACCGGATCAGACGTTCCTGCAGGGCAGGAGAGCGTCCCCGCGGGGACATCGACAGGACAAGCGGACACGACCTGCCGGATCGAAGGGTTCGGCGGCATCACCGCGGCGACGGCGGAGCGCCTGAGCTGTGAGGCGCTGATCAACGGGGCGATCAAGGACGCCGGAGGCGACGTCCTCATGCTCGGGCGCTCGAAGCGTCTGGTGAGCAGGCGACAGCGAATGGCCCTGAGTGTGCGCGATGTCTGCTGTCAATTCCCCGGCTGTCGCACCCGCAGGCGATGCGATGCCCACCATATCCGTCCCTGGTCGCAGGGAGGGGCGACCGATATGGACAATCTCATCCTGCTCTGCCGCCGGCACCACACCGTGGTGCACAAGTACCAATTGCGCATCGAGCGCACCGGAGCGGACTTCGCCGGAGCGATGCGCGGTCCCGCCGCCTTCGCCTTCTACCTGCCCGACGGCTCCCAGCTGCTTCCTCTGGAGAGTCGGGTGAGGGGACGGATGATGTTCAACACGGCGGTTCGCGTTGCAGAGGTCAAGGAGGCCACGAAGGCGGCCGATCCGGGCACCGTCGGGGGTGGTTACGGCTTTGACCTCGGCCTCTGTATCGCATGGATGTTCGAAGCCGAATGGCGACACGCCCGGGAAGGCAGAGCTGTTGTCTGAATCTTGCCATTTTAGAACACCAGTTCGATAATGGATGTCATGTCAGCAGCACCAGTCATCGAGCAGCTCAGCCGGGAGACGGGGATCTCCACGGCTGCGGCACTGTTCGATAAGATCCCGCCCCATCCGGTGGATCCTGTGCTCTCTCCGCTGTTTCGCCGTGGTGGTCTGCCGCGTGGGGAACTCGTCACCGTCACCGGTGAGCTGTCGCTGAGCTGCGGCCTGGCGACGATCGCTGCGGCCACCCGGGAGCAGAAGTGGTGTGCCGGCATCGGACTCGGCGAACCGTCCGTATCCTCGATCGCCGACCTCGGTGTCGACCTCGACCATTTCGTCAATCTCGCGACCCCCGGGGAGGACTGGCTGCGGGTGGCTTCGATCCTCATCGAATCCTTCGACATCATCCTCGTCGACCCCGGCTTCGCACCGAGCGCTTCGGAGCGGGCCCGACTTCTGGCGAAGATCCGTGAACGACGAATGAGCCTCATCAGTCTCCGCCCCCTGTCCGGCAGCACGGAGCAGATCGAGATCACCGATACCCGCTGGGCGGGTGCCGAACACGGTCGCGGACGCCTGCAGTCCTGCCTCGTGCGCGCCCGTTCACAGACGGGGACCCATAGGTTCCTGCTGCCGGGACCGTCAGGGACTCCCACCAGCGTCCCCGCGGGGACGCTGGAAGTGGTGGCAGGCGCCGCCCCCGCAGGGGCACCCGCAGAGACCTCCGACGTCTCTGACACAGCCGTCGGAGCATCCCGCGTCCCGGCAGAGGATGCGGACGCGGCCGACGATCCTCGGTGGTCGACGATCACACAGCTGCGGCAGGTGATCAGCCATGTCGGGTGAGCCCGACCGCACCCTCGTCCTCACCGTGCCCGACTGGCCGGCCGTGGCCGCAGCGGTCGAACACGACATCGCACCGGGCCGCCCGGTCGCGGTCCTCCACGCAGGCAAGGTCATCGCCGCCGATGCTCCCGCCCGTGCCGCCGGAATCACCGCCGGGAACAACAAACGCGCCGTGGGATACCGCTGTCCGGAAGCCCACGTCGCAGTCTGGGACGAAGAGGCCGACAATCGGCATTTCAGTGCCGGGGTCGGTGCCCTCGAAGGCCTCGTCGCCCGGTTCACTCTGCTCAGTCCGGGAACATTGGCGGTTCCTCTCGCCTCGCTCAGACACGGCTGCGCAAACGAAGTCGATGCTGTCGAAACCCTGGTCTCGGCTCTCGTCGATGACACCGGGTGGGAGTTCTTCCCCGGGATCGCCGACACCGTCTTCGCCGCAGTCCTCGCCGCCGGTCAGGCGCGCCGAGTCGAGCCCGGGCAGACCGCGGACTTCCTCTCCGCCCAGCCGATCACCACCCTGGAGTACGCCGGCGCCGAGGCGACCGCGCTGATCGAGGTCTTCCTGCAGCTGGGGCTGCGCACCCTCGGAGACTTCGCCCGCCTCGAGGCCAAAGATGTGAACGCACGCTTCGGTGCCTTCGGTCGACATCTGCACGACCTGGCCTCCGGACGGGAAGGGGCTCCGCTCGCCGACCACGTCCGCGGAGAACGGCTCGAAGTCGAACTCGACCTCGATGCCCCGACGACCCGCAGCGACACCCTCGGCTTCCTCGCCCGCCAGCTCGGCGCAGATCTGCTGGCCAAGGTGCGCAGGCAGGGGCTGGTCTGCACCCAGATCACGATCGAACTCGATGCAGCGACCGGCCAGTCCTCATCCCGGACCTGGCGAATCGAGGACATGCAGGAGAATGCGATCGCTGACCGCCTGCGGTGGCAGGCCGAAGGCTGGCTGGCCGGAGTGAGCACCGGAACCGCGAACACCGGATCGGGACAGGGTCCTCAGCCGGCGCAGGCCGCCCCGCAGGCGCTCGACATCGGCGACGAACCGGCACCCGATGCCGAGGACTTCACCGAGGACGGCATCATCGCGCTGCGCCTCATCGCGGCCGAACTGACCACTCCGATCGGTGCCACACGCAGCCTGTTCGACGAGAACACCGGCCAGATCACCCATACACTCGAGCGTCTGCAGGGACTGTTCGGTCCCGATGCCGTTCTGGTCCCCGGCCTCCAAGGCGGGTGGGACCCCGCCGAGACGAACCTGTGGACCCCGTGGCAGCAGGCAGCCGTCCCCGAACGCAGCCCTGCCGCCCCCTGGCCCGGTGCCCTGCACGCACCCCGTCCGACGACCGTCGAACACTCCGCCGTCGATGTGCTCGCAGCCGACGGCTCACCGGTGGAAGCACGCCCCTCGGGGTTGGGAGCCGCACCGGCGACGATCAGATTCCCCACCGGGCAGACCGAGACCATCACCGACTACTCGGGCTCCTGGCCCATCGAATCCGGGTGGTGGGACCCGAGCCGATCCGTCTACCGGACACGTCTGCAGGTGGTCACCGATGGCGGCCGTGCCCTCCTGCTGAGCAAGGAACACGGCCAGTGGTACCTCACCGGCCGCTACTGCTGACCGGCAACCCGCTGACCGGCCGCTGCTGCTGACCGGCGACCCACTGACCGACGACGACCTCTGAGAGGAGGAGACCCCGATGGGCTTCTCGAACCCGCGCACCCCCTGGTCGAAGCTGGCCCGCAGACTCGAAGGAAAGGACAGCGTCGACAAACCGGCTGCCGACAAGCAGCCTGTCGATAAGCACGCCGACGGCTCCGATGCGCCCGCATTCTCCCGCCCCGACCGCTACCAAGTCTCGGTCGGCCCCGGCGGTTCGGACGGACGCAGCCGCTATCAGGGACCGAAAGGCACAGGCGCCGGCCAGGGGCCCGGCAGCGGACCGCTGCTGCGCCGCAGCGGTGTGGACTGGGCGGAGCTGCACGTGCATTCCCAGTTCAGCTTCCTCGACGGAGCCTCTGATCCCGAAGAGCTCGTCGCCGCCGGAGCCGCCGCCGGGCTGAGTTCCTTGGCGCTGACCGACCACAACGGCCTCTACGGCGCCGTCCGCTTCTCCCAAGCCGCGGCCGAGGTGGGGCTGGACACCGTGTTCGGCTCCGAGCTGTCCGTGGGGCTGAAGGAGAAGATCCCCGGTCAGACCGATCCCGATGCCACCCACCTGCTCGTTCTCGCCCGCAGCGTCGAGGGCTATCACCAGCTCTCTCAGATCATCACCGCGGCGAACCTGCGCGGTGAGAAGAACCGCCCGCTCTTCGACCTCGAAGAACTGGCGGCCGAGAACGGAGACTGGATGATCCTCACCGGCTGTCGCAAGGGCCCGCTGCGACGGGCGCTGGGCGATGACGACGGCGGGCTCGGTGCTCTGCGCGAACTCACTTCACTCTTCGGACCCGACCGGGTCGCCGTCGAACTCAGCCGGGACGGAACCCCGGACGACGATGAGCGGCTGCGCCACCTCGGCGATCTGGCTTCGCGGATGCGACTGCCGATCATGGCCAGCAACGCCGTCCACTTCGCCACCCGGGCCGGGTGGAAGTCGGCGCAGGTGAGGGCCTCGGTGCGATCACGATTGTCGCTGGACGAACTGGCAGGATGGCTGCCGGCGACGGCGAGCGCACGCATCCACACCGGTGAGGAGATGCTCGCACGGTTCCCTCGGCAGGCTGTGGACAATGCGGTGCGGATCGGTCGGGACTGTTCCTTCGTCCTCTCCTCGGCCCGCCCCGACCTGCCGAAGGCGCCGATGCCCGACGACGGTGACGGTGAGGCCTACCTGCGCGGACTCATCGCTGAACGCGGGCGGCACCGCTACGGTTCCAGAGCGGAGCATCCGCGGGCGTGGGAGCAACTGGACCGGGAGATGGACATGATCGCCCGGCTGGGCTTCTGCGGCTACTTCCTCATCGTCTTCGACATCACCGAGTTCTGCCGCAATATGGGCATCTTCTGCCAGGGTCGGGGTTCGGCGGCGAACTCCGCGGTCTGCTTCGTCCTCGGCATCACCGCCGTCGACGCCGTCAAGCACGGGCTGCTCTTCGACCGGTTCCTGTCCCCGGACCGCAAGGGGTACCCGGACATCGACATCGACATCGAATCCGGCCGCCGCGAAGAGGTCATCCAGTACGTCTACGACCACTTCGGCCGCGACCGGGCCGCCCAAGTCGCCAACGTCATCACCTACCGAGCGAAGTCGGCGATCCGGGACGCCGCATTCAGCCTCGGCTACGCTCCCGGACAGCAGGACGCGTTCTCGAAGTCGAGCAACCGGTGGTCGAGCCTGCCCGATGCCGAGGACTCACCGGTGCCCGCCCCGGTGCTCGAGGTCGCCGAGGATCTGCTCGGCTCACCGCGTCATCTTGGCATCCACTCCGGCGGGATGATCCTCGCCGACCGTGCCATCGGCGAAGTCGTGCCGATCGAAAAGGCGACGATGGGCCACCGCACCGTCGTCCAATGGGACAAGGACGACTGCGCGGCCATGGACCTGGTGAAGTTCGACCTGCTCGGCCTGGGCATGCTCACCGCCCTGCACGAGATGGTCGGACTCGTCCACCGCCACACCGGGATCCTCATCGACCGCGCGGAGATCGATGACGACGACGAAGCCGTCTACGAGATGCTCTGCCGCGCCGATGCCGTCGGAGTCTTCCAAGTCGAATCCCGCGCCCAGCTGGCGACCCTGCCCCGACTGCGGCCGAAGAAGTTCTACGACCTGGCTGTCCAGGTCGCCCTCATCCGACCGGGACCGATCCAAGGCGGATCCGTCCACCCCTATATCCGCCGACGGCAGGGCCTCGATACGGTCGAATACCTCCACCCGCTGCTCGAGAAGTCCTTGTCCAAGACCTGCGGAGTCCCCCTGTTCCAAGAGCAGCTGATGCAGATGGCCATCGACGTCGGCGGCTTCACCGGGGCCGATGCCGACCGTCTGCGGCAGGCCATGGGCTCACGCCGGTCGGAGAAGCGGATGGCCGAACTCGCCGAGAAGTTCCGCTCAGGTGCCATGGAGCGCGGAGTGGATGAGGACACCGCCGAGACGATCTTCTCCACCATCGCCGCCTTCGCGAACTACGGGTTCCCCGAATCGCATGCCATCAGCTTCGCGAACCTCGTCTATCAGTCCGCCTGGTTCAAATACCACCACCACGCGGCCTTCACCGCCGGACTGCTGCGCAGCCAGCCGATGGGGTTCTACTCCCCGCAGTCGCTCATCGCCGATGCCCGCCGCCACGGGGTGCCGATCCTGCCCGTCGACATCCGCTGGTCGCAGGCGGCCACGGACCTCGAGCGGGTCGGGCCCGGGGAACCGGGACACAGCACCGCCTCGGCGGGGGAATTGGGGATCCGCTTGGGACTGGACACGGTCGCACATGTCGGCACCTTCGCCGAGGTGATCGTGACCGAACGCGACAACGCGCCGTTCGCCTCGGTGGCGGACCTGGCCGAACGCACCGGAATCGGCAAACAGGCCCTGGAATCCCTCGCCACTTCCGGAGCACTGGCCGGATTCGACCTCGACCGGCGGCAGGCGCTGTGGCTGGCCGGGGGAGTCGCCGGTGCCCATCCGGGGCTGCTGCCGGGCACGGCGAGCGTGGACTCGGCCCCGACCCTGCCGGCCATGGACGCCTTCGACGTGACCCTGGCCGAACTCTTCTCCACCGGAATCACCGTCGACGGCTATCCCACGCAGATGATGCGTGAGCAGCTGAACGCGCGCGGGTACTCCTCGACCGCGGATGCCGCACGTGCCGCGGACGGGACCCGGATGACGGTGGCCGCGATCGTCACTCACCGGCAGCGCCCGGCCACTGCCTCGGGGATCACCTTCATCAACCTCGAGGACGAATTCGGAATGCTCAATGTCGTGGCCACGGCCGGGCTGATGAAACGCTTCCGCACGGTCGCGACCTCCCGCAACGCCCTCGTCGTCACCGGGCTCATCCAGCGCGGGGGAGACGTGGTCAGCCTCTACGCGCACAAGCTCCTCCCCCTCGAGGTGCAGCTGCCGACGAAGGCACGGAACTTCCGGTGACCCGCGGAAGCGACGATGACCTGCTGGACGTCTTGTGACGAAAGATGACACACGATGACATCAACATGACACACAGGCGGACGCGGGAGGCGAAAGTCGATGACAGTAGACACATCACACCGACTCCATCAGCCGGCACCACCGCTGCACCCACCGAGGAGACACCATGAGCCAGTCATTCGACACCCGCCAGATCCACGCAGGACAGACCCCCGACCCGGTCACCGGTTCGCGCGCCCTGCCCATCCACCAGACCACCTCGTTCGTCTTCGACAGCAACGAGACCGCGGCCAACCGCTTCGCTCTGTCCGAACTCGGGCCCATCTACACCCGCATCACGAACCCGACCACCGAGGTCGTGGAGAACCGCATCGCCGACCTCGAAGGCGGAGTCCACGCCGTGCTCACCGCTTCGGGACAGTCCGCGGCGCTGCTGGCGATCACGAACATCGCCGGCGCCGGTGACCATATCGTCGCCAGCTCCAGCCTCTACGGCGGAACCCAGAACCTGTTCAACGTCACCCTGCGCAAGCTCGGCATCGACACCACCTTCGTCGACGTCGATGACCTCGATGAATGGAAGAACGCGGTGCAGGACAACACGAAGCTGTTCTTCGCCGAGGTCGTATCCAACCCCCGCTCCGACGTCCTCGACATCACCGCCGTCGCGGATATCGCCCATGCCGCCGGTGTGCCGCTGTTCACCGACAACACCCTGGCCAGCCCCTACCTGGTGCGTCCGATCGAGCACGGCGCCGACGTCGTCATCCACTCGGCCACGAAGTACCTCGGCGGCCACGGCACCTCGATCGCCGGAGTCCTCGTCGACAGCGGAAACTTCGACTACGGCGCACAGCCGGAGAAGTTCCCCGGCTTCAACGAACCTGATGAGTCCTACAACGGTCTCGTCTACGCCCGCGACCTCGGCGCCGACGGCGTCCTCGGAGCGAATGTGGCCTTCGGACTCAAGGCCCGCGTGCAGGGTCTGCGCGACCTCGGACCGGCAGCCAGCCCGTTCAACGCCTTCCTCATCGCCCAGGGACTGGAGACGCTGAGCCTGCGCATCGCCCGCCACGTCGAGAACGCGGAGAAGGTCGCCGCCTACCTCGAAGGCCACGAACAGGTCACCCGCGTCGCCTACGCCGGACTCGCCTCGAGCCCGTGGAACGACAAGGCGAAGAAGTACCTGCCGAACGGTGTCGGTTCGGTGCTGGCCTTCGACATCGCCGGCGGCTACGACGCGGCAGTCGCCTTCGTCGACGCCCTCGAACTGCACTCGCACGTGGCCAATATCGGCGACGTTCGCTCGCTCGTCATCCACCCGGCCTCGACCACCCACTCGCAGCTCGACGAAGCGGCCCAGGAAGCAGCCGGAGTCAACCCGGCCCTGGTGCGTCTGTCCGTGGGACTCGAAGGCATCGACGACATCATCGGCGACCTCGACAAGGGCTTCGCGGCGGCAGCGGCGAAGGCGTCGGCCGCGGCCTGAGATGACCACCCAGAGCACCTCCGTCGAACGGATCCTGGGCTTCGGCACGGACTCGGGGCACACATTCGGCACGGTCGAGATCGCCTATGAGACCTTCGGCACCCTCAACGCCGAGCGATCCAATGCGATCCTCATCGAGCACGCTCTGACCGGCGACACCCGCGTCACCGAATGGTGGGCGGGTGTTGTGGGGCCCGGAGAAGCCGTGGATACGAACAAGTACTTCGTGGTGTGCGCGAATTCGCTCGGGGGCTGCTCGGGCACGACCGGGCCGCAGTCGCCCTACGGTGACGGTCTGGCCTACGGCTCGCGGTTTCCCACGGTGTCGATTCGGGACATGGCACGCCTGGAACACAACCTCGCCCAGATCCTCGGCATCGATTCCTGGGTCGCCGTCATCGGCGGATCCATGGGAGGTGCGCGGGCCCTGGAATTCGCTCTGCTGGACGCTCGGAAGGTCCGCAAATGCGCGGTCATCGCCGCACCGGCCTTCTGCGAAGCCGACCAGATCGCCTGGGCGATGATGCAGGAACGCGCGATCGAACTCGACGCCGACTACTATTCCGGAGACTATTCGGCCGTCGGCAGCTTCCCCAGTCAGGGGCTCGGTCTGGCCCGACAGATCGCGCATCTGACGTATCGCAATGATGCCGACCTCAACGAACGCTTCTCCCGTCGGATGCGTTCGGAGGACTACTACGAGGTGACCTCGTATCTGGACCACCAGGCGAAGAAGCTCACCGCCCGGTTCGACCCGCACAGCTACCTCGTGCTCACGCGGGCCCTGCGTGATCATGATGTGCGCCGAGGTCGCTCCTCCGATCTCAGGACCGCATTGGCCGACGCCTGCACGGACAACCTCGTCGTCTCGGTGTCCTCGGACCGGCTGTTCCCGCCCGAGCAGGTGGGAATCCTCGCCGAGGCGCTGCCGGGCAGAGTCCGACACGACATCATCGACTCCCCGGTCGGCCACGACGGGTTCCTCACCGAGACCGTGAAGATCTCCGCGGTGCTCGCCGACTTCCTCGCCGCCTGAGATCGATCGGAACGCCGAAGCGCGCCGAGTCCCCGAGCACCGGAAGACCCCCGCAGACCGTTCGCTGCGGGGGTCTTCCGGTGTGCCTGCTTCAGGCTGCGGTCACTTCGCGCCGGCCTTCGCCTTCTTCTTCGCGGCCTTGCGCAGCTGCTTCTCGTCGACCGGGAAGTCCTGGCGGGCGCGTGCCCGTCGGTAGTAGTCGGCGGCCTCGGCTTGTCGTTCGGCCTCGACACCGGTGGAGATCGTGGCCCGGCGGTGGATGTCCGAGTAGCCGAATGCCTCGACGAGGTCGAGGGCGTTGGCCGCGAGCTTCGCGCACAGGCGGTTGAGCGTCTCGTTGATCTGGCGTGCACGCGACATCGGCAGACGACCGTACATGAGGTGCCAGGCCATGTGCTTCTCGATGAGTCCGAGACCGTAGGTATCACGCAGCCGACGGAAGACCTTGGCCTGATCGGCCTCGGTCTGCTCCTTCATCTTCTCGTCCAGGGCCTTCCACTTCTCGAGTTCGACATAGGCGCGTGCCATCTCGATGAGTTCGTGCTGGTGGACGTTGAACAGATCGGCTGCCTGAGCGGCCGGCATCTTCGTCGCCGGGCGCAGAGCCTGAGCGACACCGGCGACCATGACCTCGAGACGAGTCTCGAGCAGGGTGCGCTGCAGTCGACCGGACCGGATCCGCTTGTCGCCGAGGTTCGGGGTCAGCACATCAGAGATCGCCCGCCCCGCATTGGCCAGACCCGTGCGGTAGAGAGTGTGCTCGGCGGCCTGAGTGCCGATATAGCGGGCGGCACCGCCGACGTCGAGATGCGCGAATTCCTTCGCATAGTCGCCGAGGAGGCGCTTGGCCGCGAGCTGCAGCAGCACCGTGTTGTCGCCTTCGAAGGTGACATAGACGTCGAGGTCGGCGCGCAGTCCCACGAGCCGGTTCTCTGCCATGAATCCGGCACCGCCGCAGGCTTCGCGGCATTCCTGGATGACGTCGAGAGCCATCCACGTCGAATCGGCCTTGAACGCCGCCGCCCGAGTCTCGAGCAGCGCTCGGTTCTCCTCGGAGTCATCGGCACCGGAGAAGACCTCTTCGAACGATGTCAGCAGCTTCTCGTGCGCAAACGTCGAAGCATATACCGCGGCCAGGGCCGGCATCAGACGACGCTGATGCTGTCCATAGTCGAGCAGCGTGGTCTCGGCGAAGTCGTCACCTGCCGTGAACTGCTTGCGCTCGAGGCCGTAGCGCACTGCGATGTCGAGCGCGAGCTTGGACGCGACGACCGAGGCTCCGTCGAGGGACACCCGGCCCTGGACCAGGGTGCCGAGCATCGTGAAGAAGCGGCGTCCGGGCGACTCGATGGGGGAGGAGTACGTACCGTCTGCGGTGACGTTCCCATAGCGGTTGAGCAGATTGGTGCGCGGGATCCGCACCGAGTCGAAGGCGATGCGACCGTTGTCGACGCCCTTGAGTCCGCCCTTGTATCCGTCGTCTTCGATCGAGATTCCCGGCATCGGCTCACCGGCCGCGTCGCGGATGGGTACGAAGAAGGCGTGCACTCCGTGGTTGACGCCCTGGGTGACGAGCTGGGCGAAGACGACGGCGGCTCGGGCATCGCGGGCGGCGTTGCCGATGTACTCCTTCGTCGCGGCGCGGAAGGGAGTGACGATGACGAACTCTTCGGTCGCGTCATCGTAGGTGGCGGTGGTCGCCACGTTCGCGACATCGGAGCCGTGTCCGATCTCCGTCATCGCGAACGAACCCAACAGCCGTCCTTCCTGAGCGTCGAGCAGCCACTTCCTCTGCTGCTCGGCGTCGCCGAGGTGGAGGATCGCGCCGCCGAAGAGCCCGAACTGGACGCCCGCCTTGATCTGCAGGCTGGGGTTGGCCGTGACGGTCTCCTCGAACCCGGCGACATTCGTGGCGTGTTCGTTCTTCCCTCCCATCTCCGGGGCCAGGCCGGTCAGCGGCAGTCCGGTCGCCGCCATCATTGCGACCCCGTCGAGGGTCTTCGCCCGTGCGGTTTCGAGATCATCGGCCGGGTCATCGTGCGTCGACGGCTCCTCGGCGAGTGTCCGCCCGCGACGGCGAGCCTCTGCCCAGTGTCCGTCCAGGACGTCGTTGATGGCGTGCGGGTCAAGAGACAGCTTCATAGTTCTACTCCTCGTTGTTCGGGCAGGGTTGCCCAGAGCCAGTGAGTGATCGTGGTGGCGAATTCCTCGGGCCGTTCCGGTCGGGACAGCCAGGTCTCGGTGGCGGCGCGGACGAACCCGATCGCCCCGGCCGACCACAGTTGAGCCTGCTCGCCGTCGAGGTCGAGACGTTCGGCCAGCAGTGCGGCGATCGAATTGAAGAAACCGCCGGTCTCCTCGGGCGCGAACCGGTTGACCGCGGTGTCGCAGAAGCGATAGACGTTCGGCGAGTTCGCGGCGAGGGTGACGAAGGCCCGGATCATCGCGGCCAAGGACTCCTCCCCGTCGGGGGCGCCGTTGACCTTCCCCGAGGCGGCCGCGGCATCATCGAGAGACCGGACGATGACGCCCATCGCCCATTCGCCCATGGCCGCTTGGAGGCCCGCCCGGTCGGTGAAGTACCGATAGAGCACTGACTTCGTCGTACCCGAAGCCTCCGATATCTGATCCATCGACATGTCATCGCCGTGTTCGTCGACGACGAGTCGCACGGCCCGCAGAAGTTCGCGACGACGCTCGTCGCGGTGCTTCTGCCACCTCGTCGAGCGACCGTCTGTGATCGATTTCATGTAACAGACAGTATCAGGTACTGTCGGTACCAGCTAAATCAACCACTCGGAGGTGCACATGTCCGCTCCCACCACCCGCGCCGTCATCCTCGGCGGCAACCGAATTCCCTTCGCCCGCTCGAACAAGCAGTACGCGAAGGCCACCAACCTCGATATGCTCACCTCGGCCATCGACGGGCTCGTCGCCCGCTTCGGACTGGCCGGCGAGAACATCGGCGAAGTCGCCGGTGGCGCTGTCCTCAAGCATTCGAAGGACTTCAATCTCACCCGCGAGGCCGTGCTCGGCTCCGCACTGGCACCGACGACCCCCGCCTTCGATCTCGGTCAGGCCTGCGCCACCGGCCTGGAGGCCGTGGTCAGCCTGAACAACAAGATCAACGCCGGACAGATCGACTCCGGAATCGCCTCGGGCGTGGATTCGACGTCCGACGCTCCGATCGTCATCAACGATTCGATGCGCGAGATCCTCCTCGAACTCACCCGCGCGAAGACGATGGTGCAGAAGGCGAAGATCGCCTCCCAGATCCGCCCCGCCTACCTCGCACCGCAGGCCCCGAGCACGGGGGAACCGCGCACCGGTCTGAGCATGGGTGAGCACCAGGCGATCACCACCGCCGCCTGGGGGATCACCCGCCAGGCTCAGGACGAGCTCGCTGCGGCCTCGCACCAGAACCTCGCCGCGGCATGGGAGTCGGGATTCTTCGACGATCTCACCACCCCGTACCTAGGGGTCAGCCGGGACACCAACATGCGTGCCGACTCGACCGCAGAATCCCTCGCGAAGCTCAGCCCCGTCTTCGGAAAGAAGCTGTCCGCGGAGGCGACCATGACCGCCGGCAACTCGACTCCGCTCACCGACGGCGCCTCCTCGGTGCTGCTGGGCAGCGAGGAGTGGGCCGCCGACCACGGATTCACCCCGCTGGCACGCCTCGTCGACGCCGAAGCCGCGGCCGTGGACTTCGTCGACGGGGCCGAGGGCCTGCTCATGGCTCCGGCCTATGCGGTCCCACGTCTGCTGGCCCGCAACGGTCTGACCTTCGATGACTTCGACGTCTTCGAGATCCATGAAGCCTTCGCCTCGACCGTGCTCTCGCACCTCGCGGCCTGGGAGTCCGAGGAATTCTGCAAGGACAAGGTCGGACTCGACGCGGCTCTGGGCACCATCGACCGCGACAAGCTCAACCCGCTGGGTTCGAGCCTCGCGGCCGGTCACCCCTTCGCCGCCACCGGCGGACGCATCATCGCCACCACCGCCAAGTACCTGAAGACCACCGGGAAGAAGCGCTCCCTGGTCTCGATCTGCGCTGCAGGCGGCCAGGGACTCACCGCGATCGTGGAGGCAGCATGAAAGACACCTATCTCTCCCTCGTCAACGGACCGCTGAAGCAGGTCGCGAAGACCCTCGGTCTGCCGCAGCCGGTCGAACTCAACCGCTTCGGATCCACCCCGGCCTCGTATGAGAGCAAGCCGGTCCTCGTCCTCGGCACGGGTCCCGGGGCCCAGGGCCTGGCCGATCTGCTTCTCGAGAACGGTCTCGAGGTCCGCCGCAACGCTCAGACCGGTGAGAAGCTGCGGGCGATCATCGCCGTCCTCGACGATGCGCAGTCCCCGGCAGAGCTCTCGCCCATCGTCCTCGAAGTCGGCGCCGCCCTCCGATCGCTGACGACCTGCGGTCGCGTGATCACGATTTCGACGGCACCGGATGCCGGGAACCAGACACCGGAGCAGGCCGCCGCCACTCAGGGCATCACCGGCTTCACCCGGTCGGTCGCCCACGAGATGCGGGCCGGTGCCACCGCCAACGGCATCCTCCTCGACGGAGTCGACCTCACCGCGCCGTCGGTGGCCGCGGCCCTGTGGTTCCTGCTGTCAGGAAAATCCGCTTATGTCTCCGGCCAGTTCCTCACGGTGTCCTCGGACGCCGGGCAGCGCCTGAGTCTGGACGCGTTCATGTCCACCGGTGACGCCGGGCCGCTGGCCGGTCGCACCGCCGTGGTCACCGGCGCCGCCCGCGGAATCGGGGCCGCGATCGCCGAGAACCTCGCCCGTGACGGCGCTTATGTCATCGGGGTGGACATGCCGCAGGCCGGTCAGGCGCTGGCACAGGTGATGAACAGGATCGGCGGGAAGTCGCTGCAGCTCGACATCACCGCGGCCGACGCTCCGGACAAGATCACCGAGGCGCTCGGAGCCCCCGTGGACGTCCTCGTCCACAATGCCGGGATCACCCGCGACAAGATGCTGGCGAACATGGACGCCGCCAAATGGGATTCGGTCATCGCCGTCAATATCGCCGCGCAGACGATGATCAATGCCCGCCTGGCAGAGAAGGGCCTCTTCGCCGAGGGCGCCCAGGTCATCTCCCTGGCCTCGACCTCGGGAATCGCCGGCAACCGCGGACAGACGAACTACGCGACCTCGAAGGCCGGAGTCATCGGACTCACAGCCGCCTCAGCGGAGGACTTCGCGGCTCGTGGGGGAGCGATCAACGCGGTCGCACCCGGGTTCATCGAAACGGATATGACCGCGAAGATGCCGACGCTGACCCGTCAGGTCGCGCGCCGACTCTCGAGCCTGCAGCAGGGCGGCCAGCCGATCGACGTCGCCGAAGCCATCGGCTTCCTCGCATCAAGCGGTGCCCGCGGAATCAACGGGCAGACCCTGCGCGTGTGCGGTCAGAACATGGTGGGTGCATGATGGCGGATTCGATGCTTCCCGTCTACGCCCGGGCCCTGCTCAAGACCCTCCCGGTGGGACCGCGCACCAGCCCGGAGCTGCCGGACCATGCGATCGATCGCAGCATTCCGCTCGAACCGGTCGCCTATGCGGGCTTCGCCCATGTCGTCGGCCAACGTCTGGACGATATCGTCCACCCCGGCTACCTGCACATCCTCGGCTTCCCACTGAGCATGCAGCTGCTGGCCGACCCCGAGGTCCCGCTGCCGATGATGGGGATGGTCCACATCCACAACCGCGTGGACATGCATTCGCAGGCCCGCCTCGGCGAGGTCGTCGACTTCCACCTCGAACTCGCCGGGCCCTTCGAGCACACGAAGGGTACGACGATCGAGATTCGACTCGAGGCGAAGGTCGACGGGCGTCCCGTGATGGAGGAGGTCTCGACGTACCTGGCCAAGGGGCGCAAGCTGTCCGGAGCGAAGCCGAAGGCACAGGTGCCGCACCTCGAGTTCGCGGCACCACAGCCGAGTGCTGTGTGGCGTCTGGATCCGATCATCGGTCAGCGCTATGCGAAGGTCTCCGGCGACTACAACCCGATCCACCTCAACGGACTCGCCGCGAAGGGATTCGGGTTCCCCCGGCAGATCGCCCACGGGATGTACAGCGCCTCTCGGGCGTTCTCGGCAATGGATCCCCGACTCGAGTCCTACCGGTGGGACGTGTCGTTCGCGAAGCCGATTCTGCTGCCCGGCACGGTCGGCTATGCGCTGACCGAAGGACGGCGTCACGAGGCCGCGCAGTCGGCCGTCTTCGACCTGAAGTCAGGTAAGCCGCACGTGCTCTCGCAGGTGGCACACCTCGAACGATGAGCAGAAAAGTAAAGTGCGTCACAAAAGCCGATTTCGATTTTGCGACACCGTTTCGCGCATGTAGAGTTATATCTGTTGCCAGCGCGAGTGGCGGAATTGGTAGACGCGCTAGCTTGAGGTGCTAGTGCCCAACTTATCGGGCGTGGGGGTTCAAGTCCCCCTTCGCGCACAACGAGGAGATGGCCTCCGGATTTCGATCCGGAGGCCATCTCCGTCTTCGGGGGTCATTGGGGCTTCCGCGGGTCGAAAGATCATACGCACTCATCCAGATCACCACGTATGAACTTCTGACCCGCTGATACACACCATTTGGACAGTGAGCCGCGCCCGCCGGTGGGATACGGTGGTAGCTGTCAGGCCGATCACAGCACTGCCGCGTGATCCACCCACCATCGAGGGGAGTCCCCGTGTTTGATTTCAGCGCCGCAGAGGACGAAGTCACCGAACTGTGCCGTCAGCTCATCCGCATCGACACCCAGAACTGGGGCGGGAACAGAGCCAACCCGGAGCTTCCGGCGGCCGAACTCATCGCCTCCTGGCTCGCCGAGGCCGACCTGAAGTCCGAGATCGTCGAATCCTCTCCGGGGAGGGCCAACCTCGTCGCCCGCGTCAGAGGCTCCGATCCGGAGGCTCCGGCGCTCGTCGTCCACGGCCACACCGACGTCGTTCCCGCCGCAGCGGAGGACTGGAGCGTCGACCCCTTCGCAGGTGTCGTCAAAGACGGCCTGCTGTGGGGCCGCGGCGCAGTGGATATGAAGAACATGGACGCGATGATCGTCGCCTCCATCCGCGCCATGCTGCGCCAGGGGCTCACGCCTCGCCGCGACCTCATCATCGCCTTCTTCGCCGACGAAGAGGCCGGAGGCAACTTCGGCGCCCGCCATATGGTGCGCAATCGTCCCGACCTCTTCTCCGGAGCCTCCGAGGCGATCTCGGAAGTCGGCGGCTACTCCGTCGACATCCGCGGGCAGCGCGTCTACCTCATCCAGACCGCGGAGAAGGGCCTGGCCTGGCTCAACCTCGTCGCCCACGGCACCGCCGGACACGGATCTCAGCGCAATGACGACAACCCCGTCACGCGTCTCGCGGCCGCGATCACGCGCATCGGCAGCCATCCATGGCCGCAGGAGATCCCCTCGGCCACACGGAAGCTCCTCGAAGGCGTCTCCGAGATGACGGGAATCGAGTTCCGGGCAGAGACGATTCCGCAGCTGCTCGCCGAACTCGGTTCGGTCGAGAAGTTCGTGGCACCGACCCTGCAGAACACATCGAACCCGTCATTCCTCGAAGCCGGTTACAAGCACAATGTCATCCCCGGCACAGCGACCGCCTACGTCGACTGTCGCACACTGCCCGGCCGGCACGAGGACGTCATGCTCACGATCAAGGAGCTCGCGGGGGAGGGCATCGATATCAGCGCCGAAGACGAGGGTGAGGCACTCGAGTCCCCTTTCGACACCCCGCTGGTCGCGCAGATGCAGAAGAGTCTGCTTGCCGACGACCCGAGCGCGAAAGTTCTGCCCTACACGCTCTCCGGCGGTACGGACAACAAGTCGATGGCCGAACTCGGCATCACCGGCTACGGCTTCGCCCCGCTCCAGCTCACCGGCGACCTCGACTTCCCGGCCATGTTCCACGGAGTCGACGAGAGAGTGCCGATCTCGGCACTCAGGTTCGGGGCGCGGGTTCTCGGGGACTTCCTGATGAGGGCATAGCAGTCACGACGATCCCGATGAGCACTCCGACAGCGCTGAGCACCGTGGTCGCAGTGACCACGGAGCCCGGGATCGGCAGCAGCACATCGAGTGCCAGCGCCCCGACGAGGTTGCCGAAGAGGGCGAACAGGCTGAGCAGCAGCACGCCCAGCCTCGCCACGGTCACCGTGGTCAGGGCGATGAAGACCACGCCGAAAGCCCCGCCGAGGAGGATCCACCACTGATCGGGTGCGGTCGGGAGGCCCTGCCACGGAACACCCGAGACGAGCAGGGCGGCCGTGCCGATGATGAGCGCCGCGAAACCGACCGTGAAGTTCACCGTCGTCGCGACCACCGCCGATTCGGTGGCGGCTCGGATATGGCCGTTGAATGCCTGCTGCACACTCGTCAGTGCTCCGGAGACGAACGGAAGCAGGGGAGCCCACAGCGGAATCCCCGACTGCAGGCGGTCACCGGCGGCGTAGGCCAGGGAGGCGAGCACGATGAGCACACCGAGGATGCGCAGCGCGTTGAGGCGCTGTCGGCCTCCCGGCGGCAGCTCGGTGGAGTCGACGATGAGTCCGCCGGTGACCTGACCGGAGACGAACGCCATCGTGAACATCGCTACGCCCATCAGGGGAATCGTCGTGGCCTGGGCGATGACGACGAGCCCGCCGCTCAAGCCCCCGAGGAGCATCCACCAGGGCAGCCTGCGTTCGCGCAGGAGAGCGAACAGGCGTCGGGAGGCGGCTCGGGATCGAGCCGAGACGACGAGGGCGATGCCGACACAGAGAAGCCCGACGAGGAACGAGATGAGCGCGGCGAAGACGGCGTGGCCGAGCACCTGCCCGAGCAGACCGTTCGCGCGCCCCTGCAGAGACATCGCCGCTCCCGCGACGATCGTGACGAGCCCAGCGGTGACGACGGGGACGAGCGAGGACGATCTCAAGCGATCAGCTGCTCAACGTCAGCGGCATGATCTTCCGGCGCAGCCATACGGTGCGGACTCCGCCGACCGAGATGCGGGTGCGGGCGAGTTCCCACTGGCCGTATTCCGCCTGGTCGTTGAGTTCCTGCAGGCTGACCGACCGCGGCACATCCTTGGAGAACGAGACCTTCCGGAACTCGTAGGTCATACGTGGACGCTGACGTTTCATAGCCTCACCCTAGACGATCTGGGCTAATCTTGACGGTATGCCCGTCATCGTTCTGCTGCGGCACGGCCTCTCCAGCGCCAATGTCTCCGGAATCCTGGCCGGACGCGCCCCCGGCGTGTCCCTCACCGACGAGGGGGTCCGTGCGCTGCGAGCCAACCTGCGGCTGCTGCCGCACCGGCACTTCGCCCACCTGCTGCATTCGCCGCTGCAGCGCTGCGAACAGACCGCGACGATCGCGACAGAGGCGGCCGAATTCGAGCACATCGACGTCGATGAGGACATCATCGAACTCGACTACGGCGAATGGACGGGACGAGCGCTCACAGAACTGGGGGAGGAGCCCCTGTGGAAGACCGTGGTGAAGTCGGCATCGCAGGCCCGGTTCCCCGGAGGGGAATCCATCGCCGAGGCGGCCGATCGTTCCACGGCCCGTGTCCGAGAGCTCGTGGCTCAGCTGCGTGAGGAGGAGCGTGCCGATGCTGAGGGCGGGGCCACCGCGGAACCGGTGGCCGACGCTGGGAAGCCGGTGCCGCCTCGGTGGGCGATGGTCGTCTCCCACGGGGACATCATCAAAGCGATCATCGCCGATGCGCTGGGAATGCCGCTCGATGACTTCCAGCGTCTGAGCGTCGCCCCCGGATCGTTCACGGTCATCGATCACTCCGGTGCCGAACCGGTGCTCGCGGCGATGTCGGTGACCGCCGCCGGACTCGCGCAGTCGGCCGCCGTCGGCGGGGGCGGAATGCGCTGATCCCGGCACTCGAGAGCGAATGCCGGGATCAGGATGTCGGTGTGCGGAGGTGCGGCGACTCAGACGGCGGCGAGGACTCCCGTGCCGAGCAGGATGTAG
The DNA here is from genome assembly GCF_009299785.1 of Brevibacterium sp. CFH 10365. NCBI lineage: Bacteria > Bacillati > Actinomycetota > Actinomycetes > Micrococcales > Brevibacteriaceae > Brevibacterium > Brevibacterium sp. CFH 10365. Next base: position 175,758 of record NZ_VIGO01000002.1, read on the forward strand.
AGGACGATGCCCACGGCCACGCGGTACCAGACGAAGACGGCGAAGGACTTCGTCTGCACGTATCTGAGGAACCAGTGGATGACGACGAGGCCGAGAGCGAACGAGATGACCGTGGCGAGGATCGTCGGCCCCCAACCGAGCACCATGTCCTCGCTGCGACCGAGGGTCTGCGCCACGCCGTAGAGGCCCGAACCGACGACTGCGGGAATGGCCAGCAGGAACGAGTAGCGGGCCGCGGAAGGACGGTCGAAGCCCATGAAACGCCCGGCCATGATCGTGCCGCCCGACCGTGACACGCCGGGGATGACGGCCAGTGCCTGAGCGAAGCCGAACAGGATGCCCTGACCCCAGTTCATGTCCTCGAGGGTGCGTTCGCGCTTCCCGGCCCAGTCGGCGACGCCGATGATGAGGCCGAAGACGATGAGCATCGTGGCGGTGATCCACAGGCTGCGCAGGGCGCCTTCGATGTAGTCCTGGAAGAGCAGACCGATGATGACGATGGGGATCGAACCGATGATGATGAGCCAGCCCAGGCGCACCTCGGGATCCCTGCGATCATGCTTGCCGACGAGTGCCTTGCACCATTTCGAGATGATCGTGACGATATCGCGCCAGAAGTAGACGACGACGGCCGCCTCGGTGCCGATCTGGATGATGGCGGTGAAGAACGCACCGGGGTCGTCACCGGGCAGCATGAGTTCGCCGACGATGCGCACATGCGCCGAAGAGGAGATCGGGAGGAACTCGGTGAGTGCCTGCACGATTCCGAGCACAGCAGCGACCAGCCAGTCGTACATACGACTCCTTGAGAATATGAGGTGGGAACGAAACCACGGTAGTCGCCGCATCGGGTAACCTCAAGAAGCATGAAGCACCAACGACTCGGCACCACCGGTTTGGAAGTCAGCGATGTGGGTCTCGGGACCTTCGAGTGGGGACACCGGGTCGATGACCAGGTCGCTCAGCGCCTCGTCGATGAGTTCGAAGACGCAGGTGGCAACCTCATCGAGCTGCCCAGCTCGGCCACGATCGCCGCTGAGGTGCTCGGGCAGCTGAGACTTCCCGAAGAGATTCTGCTGCTTGCCCGAGTGGGCGTGTCCATGAGTGAGCCCGACCACATCGAGGTCGGACTGGGGCGCTCCAGAATCCTCAGCCAGGTCGATTCGCTGCTGCGCACGGTGGGACGAGATCACGTCGACGTACTGGTCCTCGATGTCTTCGATTCCGAGGTCGACCGCGTCGAGACCGCTTCGGCGGTCGAGACACTGCTCACCCTCGGAAAGATCCGCTACATCGGCGTGTCCCATCACACCGGATGGCAGCTGGCGGAGATGCGCGGAGCCGGGGTCCCGGTCGCCTGTGCCGTCGCCGAATACTCCCTGCTCAACCGCGAAGCCGAGGCAGAACTCATCCCCGCTGCCGACTATGCCGGAGTCTCACTCATCGCCGGAGCCGGACTGGGCCGCGGTGTGCTCACCGACAAATACCGCAACGCCACCCCGCAGGATTCGCGACTGGCGGGGGAGCTGAGCGAATACGCCGGTGCCTACCTCGACGACCGGTCGAACCGGGTGCTCGCCGGGGTCCGCCGTGCAGCGACCGCTCTGGGCGTGTCGACGACGGATATCGCACTGGCCTTCAACCGGCAGCACGGAATCGCCAGCACTCTGGTCTCGCCCCGAACCCCGGCGCAGCTGGCGGAGGTCACCGGCAGCGATGTCGAACTGGCGCGGGAGATCGCCGAGGTGCTCGATCAGATCTCCTGGAGTCCGTCGGCCTAGAGCGCAGTGGCGCCGAGCACGCAGTGACGCTGAGCGCGAACGAGTCGTTCAGTCGTCCTCGTCATCGTCGTCGAGGACGAACTCGTCATCGTCCTTGGCATCCTCGACATCATCGAAGAGCTCGAACGGGGTGACTTCGTCGAACGCTGTGTAGATCGCGTCTTCGTAGATTTCGAAGGCATCGGCCAAAGCCATATAAGCGGCTTCGACTCGGGGGTCTTGGTCACCGTTGCGGTGTGCGGATGCAGCGTAGTGCTCTCTCACTGCTTCGAGGAATGCGTCCAGGGCCTCACGAGGATCTGTGCTCATGACTCAAATGTATCCCAGGCCGGACCGACATGTAAGTCTTTGAACTAGGCTGAAGACATGGCAGCTCTGTACGACCACCCCACACCCGATCGTTTCGTCGTCGGCACAATCGGACTTCCCGGCGAGAGGACGTTCCTCCTCCAAGCGAAGTCCGGCAACGCGCTCACGACCGTGGTCGTCGAGAAGGAGCAGGTCGAGATCCTCTCCGATCGGGTCACCGAACTGCTCGACATGGTCATGATCAAGGACCCCGCCGCCCGGGTGCCGCAGACGGCACTCGACGATCTCATCGACAATGCCGGGCTCAACGTGCCCATCGAACCGGAATTCCGCGTCGGCACGATGAGCCTGGGCTGGGACACCGTCAAGCATGAGCTCGTCATCGAGTGCTTCGAACTCACCGAGGCGGACGCCCAGGCCGGAACCTCCGCCGACCCCGATGACGACGAAGTCGAACGCGAAGTCCTGCGCATCGTCCTCGACGCCGCAGCCGCACGGGAGTTCGCCCGCCGCGGCGAACAGGTCGTCAGCGCCGGACGCGGTGACTGCCCGTTCTGCTCCCTCCCGCTCGAACCCGACGGTCACCTGTGCCCCCGTGCCAACGGGATCCCGCGCGCCTGATCAGTGATGGACCACGGGATGCTCCTCGACGCTTTGGAAGCGGGGGACTGGACGGAGATGGGTTCGATCCCACGCGCCAGCAACGACACCCGACTGCTCGTGCTCGACCACGAGGGCCGGGCGATCAAGGCCGTGTACAAGCCGATCTCGGGCGAACGCCCGCTCACCGACTTCCCATTGGAGACACTGGCCCTGCGCGAAGTCGCGGCCTACCGTCTGTCTGCCGCACTCGATCTGGGAGTGGTCCCGCCGACGGTGCTGCGAGACGATCTGCCCGCCGGCCGCGGATCGCTGCAGGCCTATGTCGAAGCTTCCGACGATGACGAAGCCGTGACCCTGTCGGCGGTCGACGCGATCCCCGTCGATCACACGCCGATCTTCGCTCTGCGCACCGAAGACGGTCGTGACCTCGTACTCTCCCATGCGGTCGATGAGGGTCTGCGGGCCGTGGCCTTCTTCGACCTCCTCGCCAACAACGCCGATCGCAAAGCCGGTCATGTCATCTCCGGCTGCTGCCTGCCGAGCACTGCCGCGGCCGATAAAGGCGTCTTCGGCATCGACAACGGTCTGACCTTCCACGATGAGGAGAAGCTGCGGACCGTGCTGTGGGGTTTCTCTCGCGCCTCGTTCCATGCCGAAGAGATCGAGGCGCTCGAGGAGGTCGCCGCAATGGACGAGGCACTGCGGGCACAGCTGAGCGACTGTCTGTCGGCAGACGAGCTGCAGGCGCTGAGGCACCGGGCGAACCGGCTTCTCGCCGCCGAGTTCTTCCCCGAAGCATCTGCCGATCGGACCGTCATTCCCTGGCCGCCGATCTGAAACGCGCATCACTTCGCGTCGGAAGTGCCGAACGCCGACCTCTCGGTTAGGCTGGTTGCCGTGAAGTCATGGCCCGAACCTCAACTGCCCCGTCTGACCAGCACCGGCAAAGTGCCCACGGTCTTCGACACGAGCACCCGCAGCCCGCGCCGACTGCGCGGATCCGAGCAGACCGCTCGTCTCTATGTCTGCGGGATCACCCCCTACGATGCGACGCATCTCGGTCATGCCGCCACCTATGTGGCCTTCGACCTGCTCAACCGGATCTGGCGGGATGCCGGGCTGGACGTCGTCTACGCACAGAACACCACTGATGTCGACGACCCGCTGCTGGAGAGGGCCGACGCCACGGGAGTCGACTGGCGCGAACTCGCCTCCTCCCAGATCCAGCTCTTCCGCGAAGACATGGACGCCCTGCGGGTGATCCCGCCGGACAGCTTCATCGGCGTCGTCGAATCGGTCGACGAGATCGCCGCCGGCGTCCGCGATCTCGTGGACAAGGGGGCCGCCTACACACTCGACAACGGTGACGTCTACTACCGAGTGTCGACCCAGATCACTCCGCCCTTCGGCACCGTCAGCCACGATGATGCCGAGACCATGGCCGCACTCTCGGCCGAACGCGGCGGAGATCCGGAGACCGCGGGCAAGGAGAACCCCATCGACCCGCTGCTGTGGCGAGCCGAACGCGAAGGCGAACCCTCCTGGGACGGAGGCTCACTGGGGCGGGGGCGCCCGGGTTGGCATGTCGAATGCACCGTCATCGCCGATAAGTACGTCGGATTCCCCGTCGATGTGCAGGGAGGCGGCAGCGACCTCATCTTCCCGCACCATGAGATGAGCGCCGCACATGCCGCAGCCTGGCGGGACACGCCGATGGCGAAGACCTACATGCACACCGGGATGGTCGGCCTCGACGGCGAGAAGATGAGCAAGTCCAAGGGCAATCTCGTCCTCGTCTCGAAGCTGCGTGAGCGCGGAGTCGACCCCATGGTCATCCGCACTGTGATCCTGTCCAACCACTACCGCAGCGACTGGAGCTTCACCGAGGAGCAGCTCTCCATCGCAGATGCGCGCCTCCAAGCCTGGAGGCATGCCGCCAAGTGCGAGTCAGAATGTCGTGAAGGCCTGCGCGAGCACATCATCGGCCTGCTGCGCGAAGCACTCACCGATGACCTCGACAGCCCACGTGCCCTGGGGATCCTCGACGAATGGGCCGAACACTATGCGGACTCCGAGCCGTCGGAGACTGCGGCTCTCAGCGGCGACCGAGTCGCCGACGCCGTCGACGCCCTGTTGGGCATCCGCCTCCTCGACTGACATCGATCGACGCTCACTGTCTGAGCGCCGGATGCCCGTGGTTCACTTATCGCGGCCGCGTTTGCGCAGATAGCGTTCGAACTCGGCCGCGATGGCGTCTCCGCTGGCTTCGGGCAGCTCCGTCGAATCGTTCTGTCGCTCCAGCGTCTTGACGAGTTCGACGAGTTGCGGGTTGAGGGAGACGAGCTCATCGGCGCCGAGTTCCCACGCCCGGCTCTCCTCTTCTAGCACGTGGATGTCGATTTCGATCCCGGCATAGCGTTCGACTGCCTTCGCCAGTGCGAGCTCCGCCTTCGGCGACGGTGATTCAGCCAGGTAGTCCGGCACGCCCACCCACAGATTGATCGCCCGGACTCCGCGCCATCGGCAGGCGACCCCGAGGAGCCCGAGAATGCCGATGGGACCCTCATAGCCGTTGGCGTCGATGCCGAGTCCGGAGGCGAGCTCCTTGTCCTCCGTATTGGCCACCACCGGCAGCGGTCGCGTATGCGGGACCTCCGCGTGGAGCCCGCCGAGGAGGACGACCGTATCGTCATCCCCGACGTGAGCGAGGACGAGGGAGAGGAACTCCCGCCATTTCAGACCCGGTTCGTGACCGTGGATGACCGTGATCAGCTGCTCGCCGAGGCAGCCCCGATGAACCGCGACGCCCGGCCAGGCGATCGACGCCGTTCCGTCCTCGTCGCGGATGATCTCGGGTTCGGAGAAACGGAATTCGTAGAACCCATCGGTGTCGAGGATCTCGGGGTCGTCCAGCTGCCAGACCTCGATGAGATCCTTGACCAGCGAACTCGCCGCTTCGGAAGCATCGGCATCCTGACCTTCGAAGGCGATGAAGACGAGTGCCCCGGACCCGGATGGAAGAATACTCATGGTCCCAGACTACGCTGGGCGTATGACGAACCATGCATCAGCCGACCCTGCCGCCGTCCTGTGGGATATGGACGGAACCCTGGTCGACACCGAACCGTATTGGATCCGCGCCGAGACCGAACTGATGAACGCCCATGGGCTGCCGTGGTCGGAGGAACAGGGACTCGACTTCGTCGGCAACGAGCTGATCGTCTCCGCCCGGATGATGCGTCAGGCCGGACTCGACCTGCCGGCCGAAGAGATCGTCGAGACCCTGATGGGCAAGGTCATCGCCCAGATCCGCGAGTCAGTGCCGTTCCGGCCCGGTGCCCTCGAGCTGCTGGCCGAACTCAAGGCCGAGGGCATTCCGAACGTCATGGTCACGATGTCCTACCGCCCCTTGGCCGAGGCCGTCATCGCCAACTGCCCGCCGAACAGCTTCGCCGGGCTCGTCTCCGGCGATGAGGTCTTCGCAGGCAAACCGGATCCCGAACCCTATCTGCGCGGGGCGGCACTGCTCGGCCTCGACCCGACCGAGTGCGTGGCCCTGGAGGATTCGAAGCCGGGCCTGGCCAGTGCCGAGGCGGCCGGAACCATTGCGATCGGCGTGCCCCACTTCGTCGACCTCGAGCCCCGTCCTGGCCGCATCCTCTGGGACAGCCTCGAAGGCCGCGGTGTCGCCGACCTGCGACGCCTCCGTGCCGAACAGAGCGCCTGAGGACTACGCCCCGACGATCTTCGTGATCTCCGGAGTCGGGGGAGGGGTGTTGCCCCAGGCCGGGCACAGCGGTTTGAACGTGCACCAATTGCACAGCGGTGACTTCTTCGGCCGCCACCGATCCGACTCCGCTGAGGCGATGATGTCCTTCCAGATCGCATCGATTTCGAACTGCGTCTGTTCGACCTCAGCCATCGTCGGATGGGACTTCAGCACGCTGCGCGAACCCAGGTACATCAGCTGCAGAGTGTGGACGAGTTCGCCGGAGAGTCGATAGACGACGAGAGCGTAGAAGCCCATCTGGAACTTCGCCTCCCGCCCGTACTGCGGCTTCGGCTGCTTGCCCGTCTTGTAGTCGACGAGACGCCGCTCGCCGCCAGGGGCGACATCGACCCGGTCGATGAACCCGCGCAGCTCGAGTCCGTTGTCGAGCTTCGTGCGGACGAACTTCTCCGTCTCCTCCGGTTCGAGATGCTCCGGATACTCGAGAACGAAATAGGAATCGATCAGCCGACGTGCCGATGTGAAGAACGTCTCCTTCTCCGATTCGTCCACGAAGATCTCGAGCACATCGGGGTCTTTCTCGACGAGCTCCTCCCACGCCGGCATGAGCATCGTCTGCGCCAGTTCGGCCGTGCGCTCGACCGCCGGTGCGGTGAACAGCTTCTCGAGCACCGAATGGACCACCGTGCCGCGGAATGCCGCCTGAGAAGGCGGCTCCGGCAGCTTGTCGATGCTGCGGAAGCGGAACTTCAGAGGGCATTGGATGAAGTCGTTGGCCCGGGAGGGCGAGAGACTGGTGAGCTCGGCCATAACTCCACTGTAACGACCTGCACGGACACGACGTGGCGACCAGCGGTCAGTGCGTCGTCGCTGTTAGGCTGAGTAACCGACCCTCTGTGGTCCGCTGACCACGACATCGACCGGAGGAATCCCTTCAATGGCCGCGAAAAACCACCACCCCGGTGCGTCATCGGGTCTGCGCCTGGGCACTGTCCTCGGCGCGCCGGTGATTCTGGCGTGGTCGTGGTTCCTCGCCGCCATCGTGATCACCATCCTCTTCACCCCGTGGCTCAACCAGGTCCGTCCCGATCTGGGCATCGGGGCATGGTTCGTGGCCTTCGCCTACGCCGTGCTCCTCTTCGCCTCCGTGTTCCTCCACGAGCTCGCGCACGGAGTGGCCGGTCAGTTCTACGGCCAGAAGGTCGCTGCGATCGAACTCAATATCTGGGGCGGGTTCACCCGGTTCGAACCGCAGATGGACAATCCGCGCGACAAAGCGGCGATGACGAGCTTCGTCATCTCCATCGTCGGCCCCATCGTCAACATCGTTCTGGCTCTGCTGGGATGGTGGTGCCTCAGCGCCGCCAGCCCCACCTCGGTGCCTTGGCTGCTGCTCATCGCCGTCACCTTCGCCAACGTCGCCCTCGGTGCCATCAACCTACTGCCGGGCATCCCGCTCGACGGCGGCTGGGCGCTGCAGGCGATCATGTGGCGCCTCACCGGTTCGCAGTTCCTGGGCACGATCGTGGCCAGCTGGGTCGGACGCATCATCGCCATCGGGTTCATCGGCTGGTCGGTCATCACACCGCTGCTCGCCGGCGAACGCCCCGCCCCGCTGACCGTGGCCTGGATGTCGCTCATCGCGATCATGCTGTGGTTCTCCGCCGGAGACGCCGCGACCCACGCCAAACGGGCTCGGAAGATGGAGACCTACGACCTGTCCCAGGTCATCCAACCGGCGATCGCCGCCACCTGGGACGCCGACCTGGCCGACACGCTCGACTATGCGAACACGCTCGGGAACGCGAAGGAGCGCACCCTCATCGTCGTCCTCGACCAGAAGGGGCTGCCGTACGGTCTCGTCGACCGGCATGCGGCAGCCGGTCGGCTCGCCGAGACCCTCGAGGCCGTTCCCGCCGGAGAGGTGGCGCGCCCCCTGGCCGGGTGGATCGGAGTGCCGAAGGACATCACGGCCCCGCACCTGCTCGAATCGCTCACCCACCGCCCCAAGGCACAGTTCAGCCTGGTCATGGACGGCAACACCCTCGTCGGAGTCATCGACCTGCAGGAGTTCTTCGACGAACTTCTCGCAGCCTGAGCCGGTTGTGTGAGGCAATCCTCACCAGCGTAGAGTGGACTCATCATGACTCAGCCACTGCATTCCCGGCCTCCGCGCGTTCTGGGCCGCGGAGAGAAGGTCCAACTCACCGACCCCAAGGGGCGGATGCACACCTTCGTGCTCGCCCCGGGTGAGCACTTCCATACGAACAAGGGCCTCATCAGCCACGATGACATCATCGGGCGCACAGAGGGAATCATCGTCGCGAACTCCGGGGGAGTGGACTTCCAGGTCTTCCGCCCCCGGTACGAAGACTTCGTGCTCTCCATGCCCCGTGGGGCCGCAGTCGTCTACCCGAAGGATTCGGGACTCATCGTCACCCTCGGCGACATCTTTCCCGGGGCTACCGTCGTCGAGGCCGGCGTCGGATCCGGAGCCCTGTCGATGGCGCTGCTGCGCGCCGTGGGCGCAGGCGGGTCCGTGCACTCGTTCGAACTGCGAGAGGAATTCGCGACGATCGCGGCCGGCAACATCGCCGACTTCTTCGACGGCGAACCGGAGAACTGGTCGGTCACCGTCGGTGATCTCGCCGAGACCCTGCCGCAGACGTTCGGACCCGGCAGCGTCGACCGCGTCGTCCTCGACATGCTGACCCCCTGGAACACCCTCGAAGCAGTCAGCGAAGCGCTGACACCCGGCGGAATCGTCATCGCCTATGTGGCCACCGTCCCGCAGCTGTCCCGTTTCGTCGAAGCCCTGCGCGCTTCCGGCCGGTTCGCCGAACCCGAGTCGATGGAGGCCATGGTCCGCGGCTGGCACGTCGACGGACTCGCGGTCCGCCCCGACCACCGGATGATCGCCCACACCGGGTTCCTCATCATGGCCCGCCGGATGGCCGACGGCATCAGCCCGCTGGAGAAGAAGAAGCGCCCTCAGGGAGCCGCCGCGGCCGCAGAGGATGTGGCGGCGTGGACGGAACCCGAGGTCACCGAGGCGGCCATCGGCACCCGCACCGCACACGGGAAGAAGCTGCGCCGGGTGATGCGCGAGGCCGGCAGACGCCTGCGCGACGAGCCCGAAGGATCCGGCGAAACGCCGACCACAGATGTCACAGACAGCCCGACCGACACGAGCACAGGGCCGAAGGAGGATCGATGACAGAGACCACGACCGAGGTGAAGAAGCTGCGCGAGGACACCGCGTCCCTGCGCCAGCAGCTCTACACAGCGGGCAAACGCAACGAGGCACTGTCGAAGACTCTGCGCACGGCCCGCGATGAGCTGGGCAGGATCAAAGAGGAGGCCAGGCGACTGACCGAGCCTCCGAACAACTGGGGCACACTCATCGCCCTCGGCGAGAATGCAGTGACCGCCGACGTCATCGTCGGCGGACGACGCATGCGCGTGGCCGTCGCCCCCGAAATCGAACCCGAGACCCTGCGTGCCGGAGCCGATGTGCTCCTGTCCGAAGGTCTCGTCATCATCGGCACCGGCGACTTCCCGCCCGTGGGATCGGTCGTCAACGTCCGCGAATTCGTCGACTCCCAGCGCATCCTCGTCGGAGCTCCCGGCGATGACGAACAGGTCTTCACCCTCGCTGCCGGCCTCGTCGAATCGGGACTGCGCGTCGGCGATGCCGTCGTCGTCGACACCCGCACCCACTATGCGCTGCAGGTCGTCGAGAAGCCCGAGGTGTCCTCGCTGCTGCTCGAAGAGGTCCCCGACATCACCTACTCGGACATCGGCGGACTGGCCGACCAGATCGAACAGATCAAGGACGCCGTCGAACTGCCCTTCGAACATCCCGAGCTCTACACCGAGCACGGACTCAAACCACCCAAGGGGATCCTGCTCTACGGACCTCCCGGCTGCGGAAAGACGCTCATCGCAAAGGCCGTGGCGAACTCCCTGGCCGATCGCACCGGCACGGTGCGCACGAGCAAGACCTACTTCCTCAACATCAAAGGCCCGGAGCTGCTGGACAAGTACGTCGGTGAGACCGAACGTCAGCTGCGCCTGATCTTCGCCCGAGCGCGGGAGAAGGCCTCGGCAGGTTTCCCCGTCGTGGTGTTCTTCGACGAGATGGAATCGCTGTTCCGCACACGCGGCACCGGCAAGTCCTCGGACGTGGAGACGACGATCGTGCCGCAGCTGCTCACGGAGATCGACGGTGTCGAACAGCTCGACAACGTCATCGTCATCGGTGCCTCGAACCGTGAGGATCTCATCGACCCTGCGATCCTGCGTCCCGGTCGCCTGGATGTGAAGATCCGCATCGAACGTCCCGACGCCGACGCGGCCCGGGACATCTTCGAGAAGTACCTCACGGCGGACCTGCCCCTGCACTCGAGCGTACTCGCCGGTCATGACACCCCCGCCGAGGCGGTCACCGCGCTGATCGACAGCTGTGTCGAACGGATGTTCGCGGAGACTCCGGAGAACGAATTCGTCGAGGTCAGCTATGCCGACGGTTCGAAAGAAATCCTCCACTTCTCTGCTTTCGCCTCCGGTGCGATGATCCACAACATCGTCGACCGTGCGAAGAAGGCGGCGATCAAGTCGCTGCTCGACACCGGTGAGCGCGGTCTGCGTCCTGGACACTTCGAGGATGCCATCGCCGAGGAATTCAGCGAGCACGAGGATCTGCCGAACACGACGAACCCTGACGAATGGGCGCGGATCTCCGGGCGCAAGGGCGAGCGGGTCACTCATCTGCGGATGATGCACCTCGATACGACCAGGGGAGCCCCGACCGTGCCCTATGAGACCGAGATCGCCGAGGTGCGGCCGAACTCCGATCTCGTCTGAGCCTGCCGATGATCACGAGGCGATGAATCGAGAGCCCGCCGTCTCCATCGGTCGACGGAGGCGGCGGGCTCGGTTCGCAGTCAGGCGTCGGGCCGACGCGAGCAGATGTTCAGCGGCTGCGTCTGCGGCGGCCCGAACCGCCGGAGACGGCCGTGGCGATGAGGCGCCAACCGACCAGAGTGATGAGATTGAGCGAGGTCGCCACGATCATGAAGCTCACCGGCACCGCAGCTGGGTCCCCGCCGGCACCGGTGACTCCGCGCAGAACGAGCCCGACGAGGACGGTGATCGCCCAGACGCCGGTGCCCGTGGCCAGAGGAGCGATCGGCCGATCCCACACGGCCGTGAGCAGCCACGCGATGACGAGGGCTGCGACGAAGGGCCACGCTGTGGTCATCAGCCCCTGAAGATCGAAATTGTGAGAATGTGTGTAATGACCGACGATCGTGAACAGAACCACGAGGATGAGGTCGACGATCAGTGCGATGGGGAGATGAGATTTCTTCGTTGCCACGTCCCCGAGTCTAGACCTTGGAGGAGAATCAGATGCTCAGAGTCAGGCGCGTCATGGGGGCCGAGACCGAGTTCGGCCTCAGCCAGCCGGGCAACCCGCGGGCGAACCCGATGCGGGACTCGGCGCGTGTCGTCGACGCCTATGCCGGTCACCGCGGGCTGAAGTCCTCCCAGAACTTCTGGGACTTCGCCACCGAGTCTCCGCTGGCCGATGCCCGCGGCTTCTTCATGAACATCGCCGACGCCGATGCCACCCAGCTGACCCACGTTCCGGCCGACGATGTCGAAGCCCAGTATCTGGCGAATGTCGTCACGGAGAACGGCGCCCGCTACTACGTCGACCACGCCCATCCCGAATACTCCTCCCCGGAGGTGCTCACCCCGCGCGATGTCGTCACCTTCGACCGAGCCGGCGATCTCGTCGCATTGGAGTCGGTGCGAACGCTCGAGAAGAGCGCGGAACCGGTCAATCTGTACAAGAACAACACGGACTCCAAGGGCGCTTCCTACGGCACCCATGAGAACTACCTCGTCGACCGGTCCACGGACTTCGATGACATCGTGGCCGGCCTCGTCCCGTTCTTCGTCACCCGTCAGATCCTGTGCGGATCGGGACGGGTCGGCATCGGTCGCGAGGGGGAGGGCAAAGGCTTCCAGATCTCGTCCCGCGCGGACTTCTTCGAAGCCGAAGTGGGACTCGAGACGACCCTGCGGCGACCCATCGTCAACACCCGCGACGAACCGCACGCCGACCCGGCGAAGTACCGCCGTCTGCACGTGATCATCGGCGACGCCACTCTGGCGGAACCGGCGACGTTCGTCCGCTTCGGGTCGACCTCCCTCGTCCTCGGACTCATCGAGGCCGGACTGGCGCCGCGGATCGAGCTCGCAGATCCCCTGCAGTCGCTGTGGGACGTCAGCCACGACCTGAGCCTATCCGCCCCGCTGCCGCTGGCCGACGGGACGACGAAGACGGCCCTGGAGATCCAGGAGATCTTCTATTCCGCCTGTCTCGAGCACGCCGACCCGGATGATGCCGAGACGAGTCAGGTGCTCGCCGAATGGCGCCGATTCCTCGACGGGCTCTCGACCGATCCGACGAATCTGGCCGACTCCATCGACTGGGTCGCCAAATGGGTGCTGCTGTCAAGCTACCGCTCCCGGGAAGGAATCGACTGGGACCATCCGAAGCTCGCCCTCATCGACGTCCAGTACCACGATGTGCGCCCGGAGAAGGGGCTGTTCCACAAGCTCGAACGGGCCGGACGGATCCGCCGGATGACCACCGACGCCGAGGTCGAAGCCGCCGTGACCAACGCCCCCGACGGGACCCGGGCGTTCCTGCGCTCCGTGGCGGTCAGCCGCCTCGGCGAGGATCTGGTGGCCGCGAGCTGGGATTCGCTCGTGCTCAACGCGGGATCCTTCGGCGTGGTGCGCCTGCCCATGCACGAACCGCTCAAGGGCACCCGCGAACTGCTTGCCCATCGGGTTGAGGGAATCGGGACGGCCGAGGGCCTGCTGGAGGCACTCGGAGTGGATAGACTGAGCGTGAAGAACGACTGAAGGAGTGTGAGATGAGCTCGCAGGAACAGGTCCAGAGAGACAAATCGTCCGGTGGGGGAGACGCCCCCGTCGATCCGCCGGAGGCAGTGCAGGGACAGATCAACACTCAGAACGTCGACTCCATCCTCGACGAGATCGACGGTGTGCTCGAATCGAATGCGGAGGAGTTCGTCAAGAACTTCGTGCAGAAGGGCGGCCAATGAGATGGCAGGATTCCCTCCTGCATTCTTGAGTTCGACGAGCAACTCCTTCGTCGAACTCGCCCGCTCCCTGGCGCCCGAAGCGCTGCCGCAACCCGGGGGTGGGGATCTGGCCGAACAGGCCCCGGACGGCACGACGATCATCTGCTTCCGCACGGCCGATGGAATACTCATGGCCGGTGACCGGAGGGCGACGATCGGCAACCTCATCGCGTCGCATTCGATGGAGAAGGTCGATGCCGCCGATGACTTCTCCGTCATCGGCATCGCCGGCACCGCCGGTGTCGCACTCGACCTCATCCGGCTGTTCCAGCTCGAACTCGAACACTACGAGAAGATCGAAGGAGCGCGCCTCTCGCTCAACGGCAAAGCCAACCGCTTAGCGGCGATGCTGCGCGGAAACCTCGGCCTGGCGATGCAGGGTCTGACCGTCGTCCCGCTGTTCGCCGGAGTCGACGAATCGAGACCGCAGGGTCAGATCTTCAGCTTCGACGTCACCGGCGGAAAGTACGAAGAGCACCGGTTCCATTCCATCGGCTCCGGATCCGGGTTCGCCCGCGGGGCACTGAAGAAGCTGTGGCGGGCCGATCTCGACCACGAGCAGGCGATCTCCGTGGCCGTCGAAGCCCTCTTCGACGCCTCCGACGATGATTCGGCGACCGGCGGGCCCGATTTCGTCCGCCAGATCGCCCCGACGATCTGCACCGTCGACCTTGACAACGGTGTCACCGAAATCGATTCGGCCACCGTCCTGGACACCGCCACCGAGGTCGTCGCCCGCCGCACCGCCGCCGCCCGGTGATGACCACGGCACCGTTACCGCGAAAGGATCGTGGATGAGTCAGGCACCGTTCTACGTCTCGCCCGAACAGCTGATGAAGGACCGGGCGGACTTCGCCCGCAAGGGCATCGCCCGAGGCCGGTCCGTCGTCGTCATGCGCTTCGACGAAGGCATCCTGCTTTTGGCGGAGAACCCGTCACCGACGCTGCACAAGATCGCTGAGATCTACGACCGGATCGGCTTCGCCGCCGTCGGCAAGTACAACGAATTCGAGACGCTGCGCCAGGCCGGAGTCCGCTACGCGGACCTGCGCGGGTACTCCTACGACCGCACCGACGTCACCGCTCGCGGACTGACGAACGCCTACGCACAGACGCTGGCCGGAGTCTTCACCACCGAATCGAAGCCCTTCGAAGTCGAACTCGTCGTCGCCGAACTCGGAGTCGCACCGGAGGGCGACCAGCTCTACCGACTCAGCTACGACGGGTCCGTCATCGACGAGACCGAACACGTGGCCATCGGCGGTCAGGCCGATGCGATCACCGCCTCCCTGGCCGGGGTGCGCAGCTCGCAGATGACTCTGCGGGAAGTGTTCGACCACGGCGTGGCCGCCCTGGGAGCCGCCACCCAGGCGACCTTGGACACCGACGCGCTCGAGGCCGCCGTCCTCGACCGCACCACGACGAAGCAGCGGACATTCCGGCGCCTCGACGATGCGGCGATGAGCGGACTGCGGGAGGACTGAATGGCACGCATCTACGGACTCGAAACCGAATACGGACTCGCCCACACCGCCGATTCAGAAGGCCGCCGCATCGGCCCCGAGGAGATCGCCCGGTACCTCTTCCGACCCGTCGTCGAATGGGGCCGGTCCTCGAATGTGTTTCTCCCCAACGGGTCACGCCTCTACCTCGACGTCGGATCCCACCCGGAATACGCGACCGCCGAATGCGATGACTTAGGCGATCTGCTCGCCCAGGACCGGGCCGGCGAAGGCCTGATGATCGATCTGCTGGACAAGGCACAGTCCGCGCTCGAGGCCGACGACGTCGGCGGACGCGTGCACATGGTCAAGAACAACACGGACGCGGCAGGAAACTCCTACGGTTCCCACGAGAACTTCCTCATCCGCCGCACACTCGACTTCAACCGGCTGACCACGGTGCTGCTGCCCTTCCTGGTCTCGAGGCAGCTGCTCGTCGGGGCCGGAGCCGTCATTCCCCGCCGTTCGGCGTTCGCCCCCGACGAGGAGGCCGACCGGTCGGAGATGATGTTCGGCCTCTCGGCCCGCTCCGATGTCATGTGGGAGGGACTGTCCTCGGCGACGACGCGGTCGCGACCGATCATCAACGCGCGCGACGAACCGCACGCGGATGCGGAGAAGTACCGGCGGCTGCACGTCATCGTCGGGGATTCCTCGATGTCGACGGCCACCTCGGCGCTCAAGATCGGATCCGCGGTGCTCATGCTCGACCTCATCGAACAGGGCGCCAGGATCCCGGAGAACGGGCTGCGCCACCCGGTGCGCGATATTCGTCTCGTCGCCCGCGACCTCACCGGGCAGGTCGTGCTCGAACGCACGGACGGGACCACGACGACTCCGCTGGGACTGCTCGGCGACTACCGGGATCGGGCCCAGCGGATCGTGGAGTCCGGGGAGCACAGCCTCGGCGATGATGATCTCGCCCACTATGTCATCGATCTGTGGACACGGATGCTCACAGCCGTGGAATCCCAGGACTTCTCGAGCGTGGACACGGAGATCGACTGGGTGATGAAACGCACCCTGATCGAGCGGTCTATGCAGCGCGGCATCGCCGATATCGCCGATGCGCGCATTCACCGCCTCGACATCGCCTTCCACGACATCACCCCCGCAACTGGCCTGTTTCCCAAACTCGAAGCCGCCGGGATGGCGAAGTGCCTCGTTCCCGCCGAGGCGGCCGAGCGGGCCAAGGACACACCGCCGGCGAGCACGCGCGCTGCGATCCGCGGCGAATTCGTGCGCGCCGCTCACGCCGCCCGTCGGGACTACACCGTCGACTGGGTGCACCTGCGGCTCAACGACGAATCCGGTCGAGCAGTCGCGCTCAAAGACCCGTTCTTGACGACTCACCCGCAGGCGGAAACACTCATCGCGGGCCTGTAAGATCGCCCTGTGATCCGGTCGAGCCCCCATCCGGGCACGGCCTCCCGTGACGAAAGGAAACCAGTGCGCACCAAAGTGCTCAGCGCCATCGCGGCCGGCCTGCTGCTGCTCTCGGCCTGCGGACAGGGTGAGGAGTCAGAGGACTCGACCACACCTCCGCCGTCGGTGGCCGCGCAGGACGCGAAGTCGACCGGTCTCGACGACATCACCGTCGACGGCAAGATCGGGAAGAAGCCCGAGGTCAGCTTCGAGGCTCCACTGGTCATCGACGAGACCGAGAAGAAGGTGCTCAAGAAGGGCACCGGCGACAAGATCGCCGAGGGCGAGCAGGTCACGGCACAGATGACACTGGTCTCCGGCACGACCGGCAAGACCGTCGAGTCCAGCTACGATTCGGATTCCGCCGCCGGATTCCCCATGGACAAGGCCCAGATCTCCGAAGACCTCTTCAACGCGCTCATCGACGTCAAGGTCGGATCGCGCGTGATGATGTCTCTCAACGGCAGCGCCGAGCAGGGTGAAGCCTCCCAGACGCTGGTCTACATCATCGATGTCGAGGACACGACGAAACCGCTGACTCGCGCCGAAGGCACGAAGGCCGACCAGTCGGACAACCCCGTCACCGTGAAGTGGGGTGACGACGGTGCTCCGTCGATCTCGAAGCCGAAGGGCAAAAAGCCGACCGAGCTCGAGTCCTACACGACGATCGAGGGCAAAGGCCAGGAGGTCAAGAAGGGCCAGAGCGTCTCCGTGAAGTACTCCGGTTGGCTCTGGGACGACACGTCGAAGACCTTCGACTCGAATTGGAAGAAGGACGGACAGCCCTTCGTCGTCGCCCCGGTCGGCGAGGCTCAGGTCATCGACGGCTGGAACGAGGGACTCGTCGGTCAGAAGGTCGGCGACCAGGTCGTCCTCGTCGTCCCACCGGACAAGGGCTATGGCGAACAGGGCAGCGAACCGTCCATTCCCGGCGATGCGACTCTGATCTTCGTCGTCGACATCCTCTCGGCCCAGGGCTGAGACCCAACGGTCCGACACCGAGCGACACCTCAACAGAACCGACACCAGGAGGAACATATGAGCAAGCAGAAGCCCGAAGTCGACTTCCCCGGCGGAGACGCCCCGACCGAGCTCATCATCACCGATGATGTGATCGGCACCGGCGCCGAGGCGGGGCCCGGCGACACCGTGAGCGTGCACTATGTCGGAGTCGCCTATTCCACGGGCGAAGAGTTCGACGCTTCGTACAACCGCGGCACCCCGCTGGAGTTCCGTCTCGGCTCCGGAATGGTCATCTCCGGCTGGGACCAGGGCATCCAGGGGATGAAGGTCGGCGGCCGCCGCACCCTGCAGATCCCGCCACACCTGGCGTACGGCGACCAGGGGGCCGGCGGAGTCATCCAGCCCGGGGAGTCCCTGATCTTCGTGTGCGACCTCGAGAACGTGCGTTGAGAGACAGCAATAGGACCAACACGCGCTGATTCTGCCTGAGACGACTGTGGCCGGGTTCTTTCGAACCCGGCCACATCTGTCTTTCCCGACGCGGAGGGGGATTCTGCGAGGACGAGGCGGCGGACTGAGTGTTCGACGTGGTCAGCGGCGGGCGAGCCCGGCGGCGCAGCGTCCAGCGGCGGCCGCGGCGAGGAACGATGCGGCATCGGCGGGCAGCTTCCTGCCCATCGTCGACAGTCGCACCGGCGATGTGCCCAAGGCATCCCACAGCCCGGTCAGGTCGACATCGACGAGATCATGCATCTGCAGACGAGGCAGCTGTCCGGCCACGGTCTCGGCCACGACATTCGGGTCCGGATCCATCTCGGCCCGCTCCGCCTCGGCAAGGGTGGAGAAATCGGGCACCGGCACGGTCATCCCCGCCCGCGCGATCTCACTCAGCGGAGTCAGCGAATGATGGGAGATGCCGAAATGACGGCCGCGGGCATCGGCATTCGACATCCGCAGCAGACCGACCGGACGCCCGCCGAGGAGGGCCGCGGCATTGAGATGCTCACCGGTGACCAACCCCGAATACCCGTACTTCGTGCCCGTGCCCAGATTCCCGGGACCCTGAGCGACGATGGCGATGTTGGCGGCCATCACGTGCTTGGCCGCGAGCAGCCCCGTATGGATGGTCACAGCTTCCAGATCACCGCCCCAGGCCTGGCCGGTGCTGATCGACCCGCTCAGCCACCCGGCGTCCTTGAGCCCGGCGACGGCCTGCGAGAACGGGGCCGGCAGTGCCGCACCGTCGCTGAGCACATACGCCACTGACAGGGACGGGTCGACGGCACGGATTCCGGCGATCACCGCGGGCAGAGCCGAATGCAGGTCGGCCACGACCACGGGCATGCCGTCGAGGTGTTCGGCCTCGGCGAGGGTGGAATGATGCTGCGATTCCTGATCGTCGACGCCGAGGACCATCGTCTGCAGGGGCGAATAGCGGTCCTTGACCAGATGACCGGGACCTTCCGGCGGGTCGGCCGGCAGGGCATCGGGCAGGGCGATGATGAGTCCGAACCCTCCCGTGCCCAGACGCTTCGCGAGAGCCGAGACATTGACGATGACGGCGTCGGCCGTCATCGGCTGCCCGACGGCATCGGTATAGGCGACCGCCCGGATGGATCTCACATCGGTGCCCGGCAGAGCCTCGTCCAGTTCGACGTCGACCTCTGTGTATCCTGGCCGGGTGGAGCGAATCGCTGCGACGATTCCTTTGCGCCAATGAATCATGGTCCCAAGACTATCGCCCGGCCTAGGTTACGGTGGAATCGTGAACACACCCCGCACCAGCAGACAGAGACAGCAGACCGAACGTCTGATGAATCTGCTGATCGCCCTGCGCGCGTCCCGCGGTTGGGTGTCGCGCAAGACTCTGATGAGCGCCATCGACGGCTATTCCGGACTCGACGAGGTCGCCTTCGATCGCAAATTCTCCCGCGACAAGGAACTGCTGCGGCATATGGGCATCACCATCGCCACCCGAGCCGAACACGACTCCTACGGTGATGTGGGGGAGACCGGCTACCGGATCTCCACCGCCGACTATGCGATGGACGACGTCGATCTCACCCCCGCCGAGGTGGCCGCCGTGACCGTGGCCGCCGCATTCTGGTCCGAGACCGAACTCGGGGAGTCCTCCGCCCAGGCGCTGACGAAGCTGCGTGCTCTCGGCATCGACCTCGACCAGTCCGCGGACGGGCCGGGAGCCGTCGACCCGGGCACCGCCGCGCACAGGCTGGCCAGCGCGAACTTCGCCGCCGCCCTTCATCACATCAACGCCCGCGAAGCCATCGGATTCCGCTATCACAAGCCCGGCCAGAGCGTGCGGAAGGTGCGCCTGGAACCCTTTGCGCTGCTCAGCCGTGGTGACCGCGTCTACCTCTTCGGCTTCGACCTCGATCGGCAGGCGCGTCGCACCTTCCGACTCTCCCGCGTCGAGGGTGGAATCGCGAAGCTCGGCGGCCGTGAACCCGGAGACTATGAGATCCCCGAGGACTTCTCCCCGCAGCTGGCGCTGCAGTCGAGTTCGGAGATGGCCGTCGTCGCCGAGGCGACGCTGCGCATCCGCGCCCACCGGGCCGATCCGCTGCGACGCCGACAGATCCGCAGCGACGGAGACGAAGTGATCATCGGCTGTTCCGATGTCGACGCCCTTGCCGCTGAGATCGTCGGTTTCGGTGATGCCGTCGATGCCGTCGACCCACCCGAGCTCGTGCGAGCCGTCGACCGCAGACGCGAGGCGATCCGGGAGTCGCTCAACCGCTTGGGAGGCGCCAGTGTCCTCAGCGCGTGAACGTCTCACCCGGCTGCTCAGCCTCGTGCCCTACCTCGACGCCCATCCGGGAGCGGATCTCGAAGACACTGCCGCCTACTTCGGCATCGACTCCGACACTCTCATCGACGATCTGCAGCTGCTCTTCGTCACCGGTCGCCCCGGGCATATGCCCGATGACCTCATCGATGCGTCCTGGGAAGGCGGACAGATCTTCATCTCCAACGCCGAGGAGGTCTCCGTGCCCGTGCGACTGAGTGCCGAGGAGGCCGGCGTCCTCGTCCTCGCCCTCGACATGCTCTCGTCCCTGCCCGGGCTCGACTCCGAAGCGGTGGCCACTGCGGCGTCCAAACTGCGTGTGGCGGCGGGGGAGAACCTGCGCACCGCGGTCGATGTCAGCCCCATCGACGTCGACGAGGAGCTGCTGGCCGCTCTGCGGCGGGCCGTCGAGTCCGGGACGGCGCTGCGCATCGACTACTACGTGGGGTCCCGCGACGAACTCACGACGCGGACCATCGCCCCGACCCGTCTCGTGCCCGGCGCCGATTGGTATGTCGACGCCTGGTGCTATTCGGCCGGGGCTCCGCGCCGTTTCGCCCTGGGCCGCATCCGGTCCTGGGAACCGGCGGCGCACCCCCCGATGTCGGTGAGCGAAGCGACGACGTCCTCATACGAGGTCACCCTCGGTCTCGCGGCGAGAGGAGCATGGCTGGCAGACGAACTCGACGTGACGAATCGGGAATATCTCGACAGCGGTGAGACGAGTGTGCGTATCCGTCTGCTCGTGCACTCGGTGGATTGGCTCAGCCGGTTCCTGCTCTGTCACGCCGATGTGATCACCGAAATCGATGACACCGAAGCGGTTGCGGCCGCTCTGCGCAGGCTCGGCTGAGACGAAGACCGCGTCCGAATGTGGATGAAAGGCTCAGCCGCAGCGCGTAGAATCGTCCACAGCATCAACAATCCAAGGAGAGCTCCCCATGAAACCGAGTTTCGTGCAGATCGCGATCGTGATCCTCATCATCGTGATCATCTTCGGCGCACCCAAACTGCCGCAGCTGGCCCGAAGCCTGGGACAGTCGATGAAGATCTTCAAGTCCGAGGTCAAGGATCTGCGCGGCGACGAGGACGAATCCGGCACGAGCAAGACCACCGAGCCGGGAGCGCTCAATCAGAACTCCTCGACCGATTCCGCCGCGGCCACCGGTGAGACCACCGGAACCGAGGAGTCGCGGCGAGAGAAGCAGGACCCGCAGTCTCACGAGAAGTGAAAGAGAACAGTCAGCGGAAGCCATCTCGATCACGGAAGAGCAATCCTGAGAAGAAGATGCCCGTCGTCGGGCACCTCGTCGAGTTGCGCAACCGCGTCATCATCTCCGCCGTTGCCATCGCCCTCGGTGCGGTGGCCGGCTGGTTCCTCTACGATCCCGTCCTCGATATCCTCCAAGAGCCGATCCGGACCATCCGAGACAACGGCGGTCGGATGGCCGAGATCAACTTCGCCGGAGTCGCCTCGCCCTTCGACCTGAAGATCAAACTCTCGTTCTTCATCGGTCTCTTCCTCTCCTGCCCGATCTGGCTCTATGAGGTCTGGGCCTTCATCGTGCCGGGTCTGAAGCGGAAGGAGAAGCTGTACTCCCTCGGATTCCTCGGCGCGGCGATCCCGCTGTTCCTGGCCGGGTCGACGATGGCGTTCTTTGCGCTGCCCAACGCGGTGAAGGCGCTGACCTCGTTCACCCCCGAGGGCGGCACGAACATCATCCCGGCACAGGACTACCTGAGCTTCGTGATGGTCATCATCGTGGTCTTCGGACTCGCCTTCGTCCTGCCGGTGCTCATGGTGGGACTGAACATGCTCGGGATCCTGTCGGCGGAGAGGATCAAGAAGTCGTGGCGCATCATCGTCATGCTCGTGTTCCTGTTCGCCGCGATCGCCACCCCGACTCCGGACGCAATGTCCATGTTCTTCCTCGTCATCCCCATGATGACGCTGTTCTGCCTGGCGTGGTTGATCTGCGTCTTCAACGATCGCCGACGCAAGAAGCGGCTCATCGCGCAGGGCCTGTGGGTCGACGAGGACGAACTGACCGACGAAGAGAAGAATGACTGACTCCACACCACTTTCGACCGACACCTCTGCGGAGCAACCGCTGAGCCCTTCCGCCGCCTATGCCGACTTCAAGGCGCGTGCAGAGTTCGCCCGCACACCCTTGGGCGAGTTCATGGAGCGCACCGAGTTCGACCTCGACGACTTCCAGATCGAAGCCTGCAGCCATCTGCAGGAGGGCGAGGACGTACTGGTCACCGCGCCGACCGGAGCGGGCAAGACGCTCATCGCGGAGTTCGCTGTGCAACTGGCGCGGGGCGAGGGCAAACGGATCTTCTACACCACGCCGATCAAGGCGCTGAGCAACCAGAAGTTCAATGACCTCGCCGAGGTGCACGGAGCCGAGAACGTCGGGCTGCTCACCGGTGACACCTCGATCCGACGCGACGCGCCGATCATCGTCATGACCACCGAAGTGCTGCGCAACATGCTCTACAACGATGTGGCGGGTCTGGCGGATCTCGGCTTCGTCGTCCTCGACGAAGTCCACTACCTCGCCGACCGGTTCCGCGGCCCCGTGTGGGAAGAGGTCATCATCCACCTTCCCGACCGTGTGCAGATGGTGTCGCTGTCGGCGACGGTGTCCAACGTCGAGGAGTTCGGTGCCTGGCTGCGCGAGGTCAGAGGACCGACGACGATCGTGTCGACGAGCCACCGGCCCGTGCCCCTGGTCAACCATGTCCTCGTCGGCCACCGGATGTACGACCTGTTCACGCACACCGATTCCGATCGGATCGACCCGGCGCTCAACCATGCCACGCGCACTCACGGGGGACCGCGCTCGAAGCGCGCGCGTGCCACCCGGGCGCGGTTCCGTCGTCCCAGCCGCACTCAGGTGGTGGCCTCCCTCGCCGAGGCGGCCATGCTGCCGGCGATCATGTTCATCTTCTCCCGCAACGGCTGCGACGAAGCCGTCGAACAGTACCTGAGCACGGGCACCGACCTGAATTCGCGGGAAGAGAAGACGATCGTCAACGCCGCTCTCGAATCCCTGCGCGATGAGCTCGCCGATGAAGACCTCGGCATCCTCGGCTATCACACCTTCCGTGAGGGTCTGCTGCTCGGCGTGGCCGCCCACCATGCGGGGATGATCCCGCAGTTCAAGCAGCTCGTCGAAGAGCTGTTCTCGCAGGGAATCATCAAGGTCGTCTTCGCCACGGAGACCCTGGCCCTGGGCATCAACATGCCTGCACGCACCGTCGTACTCGAGAAGCTCGTGAAGTTCAACGGCGAAGCGCATGTGATGATCACGCCGGGGGAGTACACGCAGCTGACCGGACGGGCCGGTCGCCGCGGAATCGACCGAATCGGCCATTCGGTCGTGGTGTGGCACCCGACCATCGAAGTCAGCGAGCTGGCGGCCCTGGCCTCGAACCGCTCCTACGCGCTGAACTCCGCTTTCGGACCGACCTACAATATGACAGCGAACCTGCTGTCGCGGATGGGCTCCGACGAAGCCGCCAAGGTGCTGGAAACCTCGTTCGCCCAGTTCCAAGCCGATAAGGCCGTTGTCGGCCTGGCCCGGAAAGTGCGGAAGAACGAAGCCACGATCGAGGCGTACGAGAAGTCCATGCACTGCGATCTCGGCGACTTCTCCGAATACGCCGGACTGCGTCGGGCGATCTCGGACACGCAGAAGCAGGAGACGCGGACGAAGTCGCGGAACAAGCAGCGCGATATCGTCGAATCACTCACCGCACTCAAGATCGGCGATGTGGTGATGATGCCCGCGAAACGGGTCGGCGGACGCGCGGTCATCATCGCCCCGATGAGCAACAAGGACGGCGTCTCCAGGCTGCCCACCGTGCTCACCGAGCAGGGCAAGGTGTGGCACCTGCGCCCGCACGAGGTGACCGAACCCGTCGCCTCTCAGGGCCGAGTACGGGTGCCGAAGAAGTTCAACCACCGGCAGGCAGGCGATCGCAGGCAGCTGCTGTCCATCCTCGAGGCCGCCGTTCACGACGGTCGGGTCGATTCCGAAGCCCACTGGGAATCGAGCCGGCAGCATCAGGGCGAAAGCACCACCGTGGCCGAGCTCCAGGCGCAGATGCGGGCACACCCCTGCCATGACTGCCCGGACCGGGAGCTCCACGCTCGATGGGCCAACCGTGCTGACAAGCTCATCAGGGAGAACGATTCGCTCATCGCCCGCATCGAAGGCCGCACCACCTCGATCGCTTTGGTCTTCGACCGTGTCCAGGATGTGCTGCGCGGTCTCGGTTTCGATCCCGCACACTCGACGATGCTGCGCCGCATCTACGGAGAACGTGATCTGCTGGTGGCGCTGACGATCCGCGCCGGTCTGTGGGACCGCCTCAAT
Organism: Brevibacterium sp. CFH 10365; assembly: GCF_009299785.1. Classification (NCBI taxonomy): domain Bacteria; kingdom Bacillati; phylum Actinomycetota; class Actinomycetes; order Micrococcales; family Brevibacteriaceae; genus Brevibacterium; species Brevibacterium sp. CFH 10365. The sequence goes on from NZ_VIGO01000002.1 coordinate 200,449, forward strand.
GAGCCGGAACTCGCGGCCTTCGCGTCGATCTTCGTGTTCCAGTCGCGCAGGGACACCCTCACAGCGCACCGGGCCCCGAGCGCCGACCTCAAGGCCGTCTGCGACGAATCCGAGACGATCTGGCGTCGGCTCTTCCACCTCGAAGAGCAGCATGCGCTGAACACGACGGACGAACCGGACCGTGGCCTGATCAGATCGATGTACCGGTGGACCGAAGGCAAAACGCTCTCGGAGTCCCTGCGGGGCAGCGACATCGCCGCCGGAGACTTCGTCAGATGGGCCAAACAGAGCCTCGATCTGCTCGGTCAGATCGCTGAAGTCATCGATGCGGAGACCGCAGTGCGGGTGCGTCGCACGATCGAAGCCATCCGTCGCGGAGTCGTCGCCGACTCCTGACTGGTGTCGTGGTCCGGCCGTCGCCGGAACCTGTCCGTCGCCGTCACCGGCAGAGTCGGCACCTTGATCGGTACGGGTTCGAGACCGGGCCCCGGCTCCCCGCAGGAGCCGAGGCCCGGTCTCACCGACTCAGCGTCGGACCTTCTTGACGATGTTCTCGATATCGGAGCCGAATGCGTTCTCAGTCGTCAGATAGGTCCACGTCGACGACGGACGTTTGAGACCATGCGATTCGAGATCGATTCCCTCATCGGTGATCGTCGCCTCCTCGATGGTCGCCTTCGAATCGTCGATCACATCGGACCAGAACGACGAGAAGACGCGGATCGACTCTGTGTTGAACGCCTCGTGCGGTTTCTCCCGGGCGAAGGTGCGCAGGTGGATGCCCTCACGCAGATCGTTGAGGAAGGCGAGGTGATCGACCCAACGCGCGTCGAGGTGGAAGAGCATGACTTCGCGGAGAACCGACTCCAGCAGCTGCTCCGAATGCTCCTGTGCGATCTCATCGGCACGGTCGCCGAGTTCGTCACGCAGCTGACTGACTGGTTCGTCGTCCTTGCGGATCTCGGCTCGGCGTTCGAGGACGAGTTCGCGCTGTTTGGCCATGAGCTCATTGAAACGCCAGGTGTCACGGTGCAGTGCGGTGTTCTGCCCCTCGGCGATGCGCTGAGCATGCTCGACAAGGCCGAGAGCGCGCTTGGACTCGATGAGCCCGGTCTCGTCGCCCTCGGAGACGAAGCGCTGGATCTCGGGAACCCTGGTGAGCAGTTCATCTTCGAGGCTGGTGAAGAACACGGACGTGCCGGGATCACCCTGACGACCCGCACGACCGCGCAGCTGGTCATCGAGACGCGAAGAGGGATAGCGACCGGCACCGATGACGAGGAGACCGCCGGCATCGGCGACGTCATCGTCGGCCAGACGGATATCGGTGCCGCGCCCGGCCATCTGAGTGGACACCGTCACCGCACCGGGCGCACCCGCCTTCGCGATGATCTCGGCTTCCCGGGAATCGTCCTTCGCATTCAGCACCGCGGTTTCGATTCCGCGCTCGGTCAGCCGATCGGCCAGGGACTCGCTCTCGGCCACCGACGAGGTGCCGATGAGCACGGGACGGCTGCGGGCATGATTGTCGGCGACCTCTTCGACGATCGCGCGTTCCTTCGACTCCTGATAGGTGAACAGGCGATCGGGTTCGTCGATGCGGATCACGGGCAGGTGAGTGTCGATGGGCACGATCTCCAGCCCATAGAATTCGCGCAGGTCGTCGCCGACGGCCAGCGCGGTGCCGGTCATTCCGCATACCGTCGCATAACCGTGGATGAGCTCCTCGACGGTCATCTGGTCGAGGATCTCCCCGCTGTCAGTGGCCTCCAGGCTCTCCTTGGCTTCGACAGCGGCTTGGAGCCCGTCGGGCCAGCGCTGGAGCTCGGCGACGCGGCCGCGGGAGGAGGAGATGAGTTTGATCCGTCCGTCGACGACAAGGTAGTCGACATCGCGTTTGACCAGTGCCCGGGCGTGGAGAGCGAGGTTGACGGCGGCGAGCGTCTCGGAATCCTCTCCGAAGAGTGCGACCTCGAGCTCTTCTTCGACCCGGTCGACTCCGGCGTCGGTGAGTGAGACGGCATGACGGTCGGCGCTGACCTCATAGTCGGTGTCCGGGCTGAGCCGGGACACGAGTGCTGCGATGGCGGCATCGGTGTCCTGCACACTGGCAGAGCCCGCGAGGACCAGCGGCACGCGTGCTTCGTCGATGAGCACCGAGTCGGCCTCATCGACGATGACGACATCGCGTTCGGGGACCCGCTGATCGGCATCATCGGTGAGGAACCGATCACGGAGGACGTCGAATCCGACCTCGGTCACCGAGGCGTAGACGACCTCGGCACGGTAGGCCTCACGGCGTTCGTCGTCGGTCTGCGCACCGGAGATCGCGGCGGATTTCACACCGAGGAGGTCGAACAGCGGCTTCATCCAGCTGCGGTCACGGACGGCGAGGTAGTCGTTGACGCTGACGACGTGCACGCGTCGTCCCTGGAGGGCGTAGCCGGCTGCCGCCAGGGCACCGACGAGAGTCTTGCCCTCACCGGTGGCCATCTGCACGATGCTGCCCTGCAGGAGCCCGACGAGCCCGCGCAGCTGTGTGTCGTAGGCACGTTCGTCCAAGACCCGCTCACCGGCTTCGCGTGCCAGAGCGCAGTAGCGGATGTGCGTCTGCTGCTGGCTGCCCGATGCGAAGACCTCAGCGGCGGCTTCCGTGAGCTCGGCATCGCTGAGCTCGGAGAATTCGCGCCCGGCCGCTCCCAGATCGTCGACGGCGCGCTCGAACCAACCTGTCGTCTTCTCCGCATGAGAGCCGGGTCGGTTGAGCAGGCGAGAGAGAAATCCCATTGTCGTCCTTCATCGTGTGTACGTCGGTGTCGAGTCTAGCGTTCAGCACATCGGCCACGAACCGTCGACGACGGCTTCGGCGTTGCCCTTCTTCCGCAGCCAGGCCTGCAGCCCTGCCGCCTGTGAGCGCTTCCATTCGGCCTGCGCGGCCATGATCTCAGCGTTGCTGAGCACAGAGATTTCCGTGGACTTTTCGGCCAATGCTCGGGAAATGTCCAGAGCGGCCAGGGCATCTGCAGCGGCATCGTGGGCGTCGAGGAGTTCGACCTGGTAGATCTTCGCCGTTTCGATCAGCGTCCGCTTGCCCCTGCGGTAGGGATCGATGTTCTTGTCGACGACGAAGGTGTCGACGATCGTCGGGATGATCGATGGGAAATCGATGTCCGGGCGGTGGCGAGCCACCTCGGCGGCCATCACGCTGAGATCGTAGACGACGTTGTGTCCGACGACGACGGCGCCTTCCTCCCTGAGTGCGGCGAACTCCGCACACAGCTCGCTGACGACCTGAGCGGCGGCCGCACCGTTGGCCTGAGCGAATTCGGTCGTGATTCCGTGGACCGCTCGCGCCGATTCGGGGATCTCGATTCCCGGATCGGCCAGCCACGTGCGCACCTGTGCGGCCGAGTCGACGAAGGCGGCGGTGACGATGCGGGCAGTGGCCGGTTCGACCCCGGTGGTCTCGAGGTCGAAGCCGACGAGCCGCGACTGCACCCACGAAACGGCACCGCCGGTCCGCGGTGCCGGCTCAGCTGATCGCGCCGGCCCCGGCTGTCCCGACGCGCCGCCCTGCACTGGGGCGCCGCATTGCACTGGGGCGCCTGCCGGCGCCGAGCCGCCGGTGCCGGTCACGGATTCGAGCGCGGCGATGAGGTTGTCGACGGAGCGGCGGATGTTCTGCCCTTCAGCGGCGCTGTCGACTCCAGCGCGGTCGAAACCGTTCGGAACAGACTCGAGGTCGATGCCGTGGTCGACGTCGGTCAGGCAGCGCATGACCTCGAGCGTCTTGTACAGAGTGTCTTCGACCTCGATGATCGTCGCTGCCCGCTTCGGGCTGAGCCCACCGGACTTCACTCCGGCTTTGGCGGCCTTGACGATCGATTCGAGGGAGCCGAAGTTCCCCAGCAGGGTCGCGGCGGTCTTCTCCCCGATGCCGGGAGCTCCGGGAAGACCGTCGGACGGGTCGCCGCGCAGCGCTGCGAGCTCACGGTAGCGGGCGCCGTCGGGCACTCCGTAGGCGGTCGGCAGGTCGGCCTGAGTCACGGCTTCCCACTCGCCGCCCTTGCGCGGCCGCAGGACGCTGACCTCGGTGGTCGAGTCGATGAGAGCCAACAGGTCGCGGTCGGGGGAGACGATGACCACGGGGGTCGTCGACTGGGCGGCCATCGTGGCGATGACGTCATCGGCTTCGGTCCCCGCCACCTCGGCGATGGGGATTCCGGCGGCGGCGAGGACACGATTCATGATCGGCAGCTGCACGGCCAGCTCGGGTGGGATCTCCGTTCCCGCTTCCTCATCCTTGACTCGCGCCGCCTTGTATTCGGGCATGATCGCGGTGCGGAAGGCCGGACGCCAATCGGCGTCCATCGTCGCGATCACACGATCGGTGTCGAAGCGGCGCACCATCTGGGCCACGGTGTCGAGCACCCCACGCACGGCGTTGACCGGGTGACCGTCGGCGTTGACGATCGAATCCGGCACCGAATAGAAGGCGCGGTAGTACAGAGCAGGCGTATCGAGCAGAACCAAGGGCTTCACAATCGATGACGATACCCGACCGTCCTGACACAGGTGTAGCCGCAACGGCCGACGGTGTAGCCTGTCGGCTGTGACTATGTACTTTGGTGGAGATGTTTACAGCAGTGTCGACGCTTTTGCGACGGCATTGGGATGCACGGACGGAAAGGTCTCGTTCATCGGTTCCGATGAAGCGGCCAAGGCTCTGGACCAGGAGGCGATCGACCTCGGTGAGGACTTCCTCACCCCGGGCTTCGTCCACGCCGGGCTGGTCGTGGACGGTTCGGCACCGACGGCTGCCGACCTCCACGCGCAGGGGTTCACCCATGTGCATGCGATCGGCACCGCCGAGGCGGTCGCACAGTTCGCCGCCGACGCTCCGGATGGACTGTCGATCGTCGACTATCCGCAGCTGGGCACTGAGTCCGGTGCGGCCGGACGTGCGTCGATCGCGGCCGGTGATCTCCTCGGGCTCGGTGAGCTTCCGGCGCTCAGCCTCTTCGTCCTCGTCGATTCGAATGAGCAGCTCACCGGCGTGCTCGACGCTCTGAGCGCCGATGCCGCTCATGCTCAGCGCCACGGATATCGCCTGCGTCTGGACTTCGCCGTTTCGGAGGCCGAAGTCGAACACCTCGGCCGCAGCGGAATCGCCGTCACCCTCGACCCCGCACAGCCGCAGCCCTTGGCCCAGCTGCTGGCGGCCGGAGCGCAGGTGTCCTTCAGCCATTCCGACCCCTCGCCCTGGGCGGCTGTGCGAAATGCCGTCGTCGGCGACGGCGGGATCGGCGCACGAGCCGCCTTCAATGCCGCGACGCGCTTCGCTCATCGTGCGGCCGGCAATCCCGAAGGCGGAGTTCTCGCTCCCGGAGCCGATGCCGACATCGTGCGGTGGAAGGTCGAACGCCTCGTCGTCCAGGTCGCCGACCCGCGCGTCGCGGCCTGGAGCACCGATCCGCGATCGGGAACACCGGGGCTGCCCGAGCTGTCGCCGGACGTGGCGTTGCCCACGTGCGTCGAACTCTGAGTCGAACAGGTCAGGGCCGCCTCGGCGAGGTCGGGAGGCCGGACTCTCGTCATCCCCGTCGCACATGTAGGCGAGTCCAGCCGACACGCCGCCGTGGGGAAAATTTCGATATCGCTCCTAAGGCTCTGAGCTGGGGAATCAGCCATCCGTCCAGGTCACAGCGATTTTGCAAAGTCTGAATCGGCCACTAGATTCGAAGCGAACATTCCGCTTGCTGCGGAATGGAGTCGGCACCCCCGTCAATAGATAACTCACTGCTTCGGCAGCGTGGTCCGAAGGCGGGGGTGTCGACTCATTGTCCGGACCTGCCACCGCGTATCGTGGAGTCCGTGCTTTCCAAGATTCTTGTCGTCATCCCCACCTTCAACGAACGTCTCGCCCTCCCCGTAACCCTGGCCGGACTGTTCGAGCAGCAGCCCGACGTCGATGTCCTCATCGTCGATGACGGCTCTCCCGACGGGACAGGGGAGTGGGCCGATGAGCAGGCTCGCGAAGATCCCCGCATCCATGTCCTCCACCGCACCGAGAAGTCCGGACTCGGCATGGCCTATATCGCCGGGTTCGAATGGGCTCTCGAACGTGACTACGAGATCATCTGCGAATTCGACGCCGACGGCTCTCACCGCCCGCTCGACCTCGGACAGCTGCTCGACGCCGCCCGAGAAGGACGAGGGGACCTCATCATCGGATCACGGTGGGTGCCGGGCGGAGAGATCGTCGATTGGCCCAAGTCCCGGTACCTCCTCTCCCGCGGCGCGAACGTCTACGTCAACGCCGTCATGGGTCTGGGAGTCAAGGATGCGACGGCCGGATTCCGCGCCTACACCCGCCCGGTGCTCGAAGCTCTCGACCTCTCCGGCGTGCAGTCGCAGGGATACTGCTTCCAGATCGATATGACCTACCGCACCGTCGAAGCCGGTTTCCGGGTCACGGAGGTGCCCATTGTCTTCGTGGAACGCGAGTTGGGCGAATCGAAGATGAGCGGATCGATCATCACCGAGGCCTTCACGAAGGTCGCCGGTTGGGGACTGACCCGCCGTCGCAGGCAGGCGCAACGTCTCCTGAGCCGCACCTCGCCGGCCACCTGAACCCCTTATTACTACCTGACGGCGGCCCAGCAACCTCGCGAGGTATCTGGGCCGCCGTCAGGTAGCAATAGGGGTGGAGGCGCTGATGCGAATGAGGGGGTGCAGGTCCGAAGACCTGCACCCCCTCAGGGTTCTCAGCGCAGCTGAATCAGCTCTGGGCGGGAACCTCGCCGCGGCGGATCGCGAGGCGCTCATCGAGGAGCACCTGGAGTTCATCGAAGGACCGGCGCTCGAGGAGCATGTCCCAGTGGGAGCGCACATGCTTGACGGGCTCGCCATCGGGTTCATTGACTCCCACACGGACGCCGATGCCATGGAGACCGGAATCCCAGGTCGAGGGGACCTCGGCTTCGATCGAGAACGGCACCTTGAAACGGGTCCCGTCTTCGCATTCGAATTCGACCATCTGACGGGGAGCCGGCTCGACGCCCTCTTCGGTTTCGAGGCTGCGCGAGCCCAACTGTGTTCCGCGGAGACTGCGTTCGCTCATATCTAAGACCTTCCGACTCGACTGCACACCTTGGACGCAATGCAACAGTCTACCGTGCCCGAATATTCCTCGCCGACGGCCCGTGACGGCATGCGCGTCGCTGCCTAGACCGGAATGTCGCGAGGCCACGTCGGAGGGACGTCGGCTCAGCCGTGCCGGCGCCCCAGCACCTCGAGGCCGAGTTCCACATCATCGGTGACGATTCCGTCGACACCGAGGTCGAGCAGAGACTGCATCGTCTGTTCGTCGTTGATCGTCCAAACGTGGACGAGCAGACCCGACTGGTGCGCCCGGGCAACGAAATCAGCCGTGACCACCGGGATCCGCTTGAACGACATCGGCACCTGCAGTGCGTCGACTCCCGGCGGCAGGGGAGCGGCCCCACGATCGGGAACTCCTGGCACTCGACCGAGGGCGAACAGGGCGGTCTCCGTCCTCCCCGTGGACGTGCGCACTCCGGGCAGAGCGGTGCGCAGGCGCCGCAGGGTCGCCGAGTCGAAGGAGGCCAGACGGAGACGATCAGCGGCGTTGAAATTGTGAACGAAGCGAATCATCGGACCGATGCTGTGAGCTGCCTTGACATCGATGTTCCACTGCACCTGCGGCAAGGCTTCGAACAGGGCGTCGAGGCGGGGGAGTCGGCCTCCCGCGAGGAGCTCGACATCGTCGAGTTCGTCCGCACCGAGTTCGCGGATGGAATGGGACAGTCCGGCGATGCGGTTGAGATCGGCATCATGGGCGGCGAAGAGGACGCCGTCGGCGGAGGCGTGGACGTCGGTCTCCATCCACTGCACCCCGACCGCTGCCGCAGCGGCGAAGGCATCGAGGGTGTTTTCGCTCATCCCCGGCCACAGGCCGCCTCGGTGCGCGATGATCTCAGGGTCTGCGGTGACCTCCGGCAGGGAATTCATGGTCCAATCCTAATCAGGGTGTTGATTTCGCAGGGGGTCTGTTCAAGGATGGACGTATGAGCTCACACCGCGAACCCCTCGAACCCGACGACGTCATCGACGCGACCGCGAAGACCCCGACCGAACGTGCACGCCGGGCCGCCGGACGCGCTTACAGCGTTGCGAGCACCGGTGTGAAGAGCGTGCGTGAGGCGGCCTCGACCTCCCGCCTCATCGAAGCCACCGAGAACGGTGTCAACCGCGCCCTCGGCACCGTCTCGCACGCGATCGATGACGCTGTGCGCAGCGGCAAGGTCGAGCGGGCCTTCGACAGGGCTCAGGAAACCGTGACGACGGGAGCCGACGGTGTCCGGAGACTGGTGAAGCGCAAGCCTCGCTGACTCTCACTGCCTGAATCCCACTGCGATCGGCCCCGACCGCGAACAGCCGTCGGGGTTCTGCTGACCGACGATGCGCAGACTTACTCCGTGAGCAGAGTCTCATCCATGTGGCACGCCGATTCGGTGAGCCACATTGCTTTTGTAACAGTTCCTTAATTAGAATCAGTGAACATAACGATCCGATAACTTGGAGTCTCTCCTCAAGCGCACCGTCGCGAGAGGTCTTCCCCTCTGCATCTCCGAGTTGCCGAAGCACTCTCTGATGACGACGAGGAACACCACTGTGGGCAGACACTCAGCACCGAGCACCAAGAAGACCGATTCGATCTTCTCTGCGCTGACAGCGAAGAAGAAGGCCGGCCGCCACGCACCTGTCGGTCGGCAGAACACCGCCGGGGGAGTGCTGGCAGCAGTCCGCACCCGCCCAGTCCTCTCCGCTTTCGTCGTGCCGACTGCCGCAACGGCTGCTGTTGTCGCCTCGAGCTTGGCCATGGCTCCCAATGACTCCTCCACAGGCGGCCAGGTCGTGGCCGAAGCTCCGGCTGTCGCCGTCTCCGAGCCGACCAAGGCCACGGACGAGTTCCTCGCCAAGGCGAAGAAGCAGGCCGAGGAGAAGCCCGCAGACGTCACGATCGACACGCATATCGAGACTCCGAGCCCAAAGCCGTCGAAGACCGCTGACAAGAAGACCGAAGGATCGACCGGCGGGGGAGACTCGTCCAGCGGCGGTGCCGCCGATGAGAACGACGGACCGTCGAACTCGGGCGAGTCGGCCGGCGAATCCGGCAGCTGCCCGATGTCGTATTACGGCGGCGGCGACGGCTTCGACGGCAAGCAGACCGCCAACGGCGAGATCTTCGATACGAACAAGCTCACCGCCGCGCACAAGACCCTGCCCTTCGGTTCCAAGGTGACGATCACGAACTCCGCGAACGGCAAGTCCGTGACCGTGCGCGTCAACGACCGCGGCCCCTACCACGGCAACCGCTGCTTCGACCTGTCGAAGGCGGCCATGGAAGCCGTCGGCGGCGTCGGCGCCGGACAGATCAACGGCAAGTACGAAGTGCAGTGACCGGACCTCTATCTGCGGATTCCGCAGCTGAACGCGCTGGAAGACGAATTTCGAATTGCCCGCTGGCTCAAACATAGGGAATCAGTCGCATTTTGGCGCTGAGACGTGTGGATAGTGCATTCGGTGCGAATTCCGTACTCACGATTTCGACCTTGGCTTTCGACTGTGGTCTGGCTAATCTGAATCCACCACCACACCCCCTTTCGAGGAGATCGCCATGTCGGAAGAATCCTGTGACGTCGTCATCATCGGAGCCGGCCCCACGGGTCTGAGCGCAGCCCGTCGGCTGCACAGGGCCGGACGCAGCGTCGTCGTCCTCGAAGCCCGCGACAGAGTGGGCGGTCGCACCTGGACCGAGCACATCGACGGGCAGATGTACGAACTCGGCGGCCAGTGGATCTCCCCGGACCAGACCGCGCTTCTCGCCCTCGTCGACGAACTCGGCAAGGAGACCTATCCGCGGTACCGTGACGGCGACAGCGTCTACATCGCTCCCGACGGCACGCGCACCGTCTATTCCGGGGAGATGTTCCCGGTAGGGGAGTCGACCCAGGCGGAGATGGAACGTCTCATCGGCCTTCTCGACGAGCTCGCCGCTCGCATCGGCCCGAAGGCTCCCTGGGACGCCGACGACGCGGCCGAACTCGACTCGATCTCATTCCACCACTGGCTGCGTCGGCAATCCGAGGACGAACTCGCGTGTGAGAACATCGGACTGTTCGTCGCCGGCGGCATGCTGACCAAGCCCGCCACCACCTTCTCAGCACTCCAGGCCATCCTCATGGCCGCCTCGGCGGGATCGTTCACAAACCTCGTCGACGATCACTTCATCCTCGATCGTCGCGTCGTCGGCGGAATGCAGTCGGTTTCGGTGCAGATGGCAGACGAGCTCGGCTTGGACATCGTCCGCCTGGAGCAGCCGGTGCGCCGAATCGAATGGTCGGAGTCCGGTGTCCGCGTCTCGACGGAGGAGCTGCGTGTGAGCGCCCGGTCCGCGATCCTCGCCGTTCCGCCGAACCTCTACTCACGCATCACCTACTCACCGCCGCTGCCACGGCTGCAACAGATCTTCCACCAGCACCAGTCCATGGGACTCGTCATCAAGGTCCACGCCACCTACGACACACCGTTCTGGCGTGAAGACGGGCTCTGCGGAACCGGATTCGGCGCTTCTCGCCTCGTCCAAGAGGTCTACGACAACACGAACCACGGCGAAGAGCAGGGAACCCTCGTCGGCTTCATCTCCGATGTCAATGCCGATGCCATGTGGGCCCTGGACGAGGAGACCCGGCGGACGAAGATCCTCGAAGCCCTCGCCGAATTCCTCGGTCCGAACGCGCTCGACCCCCGCGTGTTCTACCTCTCTGACTTCGGTGCCGAGGAATGGACCCGCGGAGCATATGCGACAAGCTACGACCTCGGCGGCCTGCACCGGTGGGGCCCCTTCCAGAACGACCCGGTCGGGCCGCTCCACTTCGCCAGCTCCGATATCGCCGCCGAAGGCTACCAGCACGTCGACGGATCAGTGCGCATCGGCACCGCGACCGCCGAGAGGATCCTCGGCGAGAAGTCCTGATCCATGAGCAGCACACAACCGTCACCGTCGACGAACTCGAGCGGACTCAGCGCCAAGGGGCTCTCCGCCGGCAAGATCGGTGCCATCGGGGGAGCCGTCATCGGCATCTCCTGCATCGCTCCGGCCTACACGCTGACCTCGGGACTGGGCCCGACGATCTCCGAGGTCGGAGTCCACACCCCGGCCGTGCTGCTCATCGGCTTCGTGCCGATGCTGTTGGTCGTCTTCGGCTACCGGGAACTCAACACGGCGATGCCGGACTCGGGGACCACCTTCACCTGGGCGACCAGAGCGTTCGGCCCCTGGCTGGGCTGGATGGGCGGATGGGGCCTCGTCGCCGCCACAGTCCTCGTGCTGTCCAACCTCGCGGCTGTGGCGGTGGACTTCCTGTTCCTCCTGCTGTCCCAAGTGTTCTCCGACCCGCAGATCGCCGAACTCACCCGTGTTCTGTGGATCAACATTCCCGTCACGATCATCCTCACCGCGGCTGCGGCCTGGGTGTCCTACAGGGGCGTCGAGGCCACCGAGAAGCTGCAGGTCTGGCTCGTCGCCTTCCAGGTGCTGGCTCTGGGCTGGTTCGTAGTCGCCGCGATCGTGCAGGCCTCGAACGGCACCGCCTACGACCCGACCCCGGTCTCACTCGACTGGTTCAACCCGCTGTCTGCCGGTGACTTCTCCACCGTCGCGGCCGCAGTCTCCCTCTCCATCTTCCTGTTCTGGGGCTGGGACACCGTGATCACGATGAACGAGGAAGCCAAGGACCCGGAGAAGACCCCTGGCCGGGCAGCCATGCTCACCATCGTGGCGATCGTCATCATCTACATCGCCTGCACGATCGCCGTCATCTCCTTCGCCGGAGTCGGCACCGAGGGCCTCGGCGCAGGCAACCCGGACAACCAGGAATCGATCTTCGCCTCCCTCGCCGGCCCGGTCATGGGGCCCTTCGCGGTGCTCGTGTCCATCGCCGTGCTCTCTTCCTCCCTGTCGTCGCTGCAGGCGACGATGGTCTCACCGTCGCGGACGATCCTGGCGATGGGCCACTACGGAGCCCTGCCGGAGAAGTACGGCCGCGTCTCCCCGCGATACAAATCGCCGTCGGTGGCCACAGTCACTTCGGCGGCAGCGGCGATCATCTTCTACGTCGTCATGCGCCTGCTCTCGGAGAACGCACTCTGGGACACGATCACCGCGCTGGGACTCATGGTCTGCTTCTACTACGGCATCACCGGCCTGGCCTGCATCTGGTACTTCCGGCGCAGCCTGTTCACATCGGCGCGCACCTTCTTCTTCCGATTCCTGTTCCCGCTCGTCGGCGGAGTGACCCTGCTGGTCATCTTCGTCACCACCGCGATCGACTCACTCGACCCCGACTACGGATCCGGCTCGTCGGTCTTCGGCCTCGGACTCGTGTTCGTCCTCGGCATCGGGGTCTTGGCACTGGGTGTGGTCATCATGATCATCCAGTCGCTGCGCCATCCGGACTTCTTCCGCGGACGCACCCTGACACAGGGAGTCGACGCAGGGTGAACGATCAGCTGGTGGCTCTGCGTCGGGTCCGTGACCGCATCGACCGGGAGTTCGACCAGCCGTTGAGCGTGGAGGCTCTGGCCGCAGGCGTGCATATGTCGGCCGGACACCTCAGCCGCAGGTTCCGAGCGGCCTTCGGCGAATCCCCGTACTCGTACCTCATGACTCGCAGGATCGAACGGGCCATGGCGCTCATTCGGCGCGGGGATCTGTCCATCACCGAGATCTGCTTCACCGTCGGCTTCTCTTCCTTGGGCACCTTCAGCACCCGCTTCAGCGAACTCGTCGGACTCTCACCGACCCGCTACCGCGACGGTGTCGCCGCCGGGGAACACCGGCTGCCGACGATCGTGGTGAAGAACGCACTGCGACCGGTCAGGAATCGAGAAGTCCCACCGGGCTGAACAGTCTACGATTGCTGTCATGGACATCTCGATCAACGCCAGCTTCCTGCCGCATACCGATGCCGAACAATCCCTGCACTTCTACCGCGACGTCCTCGGCTTCGAACTGCGCCTCGACGTCGGATCCGGACGCATGCGCTGGCTGACGGTCGGGCCGAAGAACCAACCGGACACCTCCATCGTGCTCACACCTGCGGTGACCGATCCGACGATCAGCGGCACCGAACGTGAGACCATCGAGGCGCTCATGGCCAAGGGCAGCTACGCCGCGATCGTGCTCGCCAGCCCGAACGTCGACGAGGTCTTCGCCGAGGTGGAGGCCAAGGGCGCCGACATCGTGCAGGAGCCGATGGACCAGCCCTATGGACTGCGCGACTGCGCCCTGCGGGACCCCGCAGGCAACATGATCCGCATCCAGCAGAGAGGCTGAGACCGGTGCACACAGCCGACAGCCACGACCTCATCCGCGTCAGCGGAGCCCGGGAGAACAACCTCAAGAACGTCAGCGTCGAAATCCCCAAACGCCGCCTCACAGTGTTCACCGGAGTGTCCGGTTCCGGCAAGAGCTCGCTGGTCTTCCACACCATCGCCGCCGAGTCCCAGCGGATGATCAACGAAACCTATTCCGCCTTCGTCCAGGGATTCATGCCGGCGATGGCCCGCCCCGAGGTCGACGTCCTCGAAGGACTGACCACCGCCATCCTCGTCGATCAGGAACGCATCGGGGCGAACCCGCGCTCCACCGTGGGCACGGTCTCGGACATCAATGCGAAGCTGCGCACTCTCTTCGCCCGCAGGGCAGAGCCGAACCTCGGATCGACGAACGCGTACTCCTTCAATGTCGCCACCCTCAGCGGGAAGGGCGCGGTCTCCATCGACAAGGGCGAGGGCAAACAGGTCGAACGCAGGTCTTTCTCCGTCAACGGCGGTATGTGTCCGCACTGTGAGGGAATGGGCACGGCCACGGACATCTCCATCGCCGAGGTGGTCGATGAGTCGAAATCCTTAGCCGGGGGAGCCATCACCGTCCCCGGATACAAACCCGGTGGCTGGTCGGTGCGGATATTCTCCGAATCCGGCTACTTCGACCCGGACAAGCCCGTCGCCGACTTCGATGAGAATGAGCGGCACTACCTGCTCTACGCCGAAGGTGAGAAGGTCAAGATCAACGGCACGAACATCACCTTCGACGGGCTGATTCCTCGTATCCGCCGGTCGTTCCTGTCCAAGGACCGGGACTCGATGCAGAAGCACATCCGCGAGTTCGTCGACCGAGCCGTCGTGTTCACCACCTGCCCCGAATGCGAGGGAACTCGTCTCAACGCGGCCGCCCGTTCCTCGCTGATCGCCGGACAATCGATAGCCGATGTCTGCGCTCTGCAGATCTCGGACATCACAGACTGGCTGGACCGGATCGAACCCGGAGCAGCCTCGGCGCTGCTCGATTCTCTGCGGGCGGATGTGCAGGCATTCAACGACATCGGACTCGGGTATCTGTCCCTGGACCGATCGGCAGGGTCGCTGTCCGGGGGAGAGGCGCAGCGGATCAAACTGGTCCGTCACCTCGGATCCTCACTGACCGATGTCACCTACGTCTTCGACGAACCGACCATCGGTCTGCACCCGCACGACATCCAGTCGATGAATGAACTGCTGCTGGCGCTGCGGGACAAGGGCAACACGGTCCTCGTCGTCGAACACAAACCCGAGACGATACTCATCGCCGACCACATCGTCGACCTCGGTCCCGGAGCCGGCGGCAACGGGGGAGAGGTCACCTTCACCGGCACCGTCGATGGTCTCCGCGCATCCGATACCCACACCGGCCGCCACCTCGGGTACACGGCGGCTCTCAAGGACACGATCCGGGAATCGGCCGGCGCACTCGAGATCCGCAGTGCTCAGTCGCATAACCTCAGGGACGTCGACGTCGATGTGCCCCTCGGCGTGCTCACCGTCGTCACCGGAGTCGCCGGTTCGGGCAAGAGCAGCCTCATCGAGGGGTCCCTGCGGGGACGCGACGGAGTAGTGATGATCGATCAGGCTCCGATCAAGGGATCCCGGCGCAGCAACCCTGCCACGTATACGGGCATGCTCGAGCCCATTCGGAAGGCCTTCGCGAAGGCCAATGGGGTCAAGCCGTCACTGTTCAGCGCGAATTCCGAAGGCGCCTGCCCGGTGTGCAACGGTGCCGGGATCATCTTTTCGGATATGGCGCTCATGGGCGGTGTGTCGGCACCGTGCGATGAGTGCGAGGGCAAGGGATTCCAAGCCGAGGTGCTCGAATACACGTTGGACGGGCTGAACATCCGCGAGGTCCTGGATCTGCCTGTGGTCTCCGCAGTCGACCATTTCGGTGCGGGGGAGTCGCGCATCCCTGCTGTCGTGAAGATCCTGGGGATCCTCGCCGAGGTGGGGCTGGGCTATGTCAGTCTGGGACAGCCGCTGACGACGTTGTCCGGGGGAGAGCGACAGCGGCTGAAGCTGGCGGTGCACCTGTCGGCGAAGGCCGCCGACGCGGCCCAGGTGATCATCCTCGATGAACCGACGACGGGTCTGCATCTGGCCGATGTCGAGAACCTGCTGGGCCTGCTCGATGGACTCGTCGACTCCGGACGGACCGTCATCGTCATCGAACACCATCAGGCCGTGATGGCTCACGCCGACCACATCATCGACCTCGGTCCCGGTGCCGGGCATGACGGAGGTTCCATCGTCTTCGAAGGCAGTCCGGCCCAGATCGTCGCAGGTGCGGAAGAGAACGGATCGGTGACCGGGAAGCATCTGGCCGCATATGTGAACGCCTGATCCGGCTGTGCCCATCGGACTGCCGAGCTGCAGGTCAGGTGCCAGGGGAGTGCGCCTCCTGGCCGCTCTGCTCAGGGACGGGGAAGCCGCTTCCGGTCAGCTTCCCCTCAGGTTCTGCGGAGAGGATTCGGATGCTGATTCCGGGTTCTCGGGTTCACTCTCCACCGCAGATTCGTTACGGTGTATAACAGCTCGGTAACGACCGGGTTACAGAACCGAAATGCAGTCGTACTTTGGAGAAGACACAGTGAACCTCTACAGCACAAGCCTCCGCAAGGTCGCCCTGCTCGTCGGCGCCGGCGCTGTCGCAGCCGCCGGAGTGACCGGAATGAGCGCAGGGCAGCCGGCTCAGGCATCTGAGAAGGGCGTCTGGGACAAGGTCGCCGAATGCGAATCCGGCGGTGACTGGGACATCAACACCGGAAACGGATACTACGGTGGTCTGCAGTTCTCCAAGCAGACCTGGAACGGCTTCGGCGGTTCGGGCACAGCGGACCAGCACAGCAAGAAGGAGCAGATCCGCATCGCTCAGAAGGTCCTCAAGGAACAGGGCCCGGGCGCATGGCCGACCTGCGGTGAGAAAGCCGGGCTGACGAAGTCCAATGGCGCCGCCGATGACGGAGGCGGCTCGAAGGACGACGGCGGCAAGAAGGATGACGGCGACAGCGGCAAGGTCGGACTCGGCGGCAACGTCACCGTCGGCGGCTGAGGTCCATGATGATCTGTGGCTCAGCGACCCGCAGTCACTGACAGACCTGTCGTGGTCTGAGGCCGAGATGGCCGTGAGCGTCGCGTTCGACGCTCACGGCCATCTCTGTCACTCATGAGAAGCCAGGCTCTCCCGCTTCGGGTATAACGCCGATAATATACATTATGTTAAGTAAACACATGCGGCCTCTTCCCGGATCTGCGTCTATGGTGGGAACCGAAGAATCGACTCCACCGACATGGATGTCGTCACAGCACCGATGTGGGAGTTGATATGGCGCAGCCACAACCGGCGATGAGGCCGACCGGCGACGACATCGCCGACGTGCTCGATCGCGCCCAAGGGCCCAGACGCGCCGAAGCCGATGAGCTCATCGAACTCCTCGGCGAGGTCTCCGGTGAACAGCCCGTCGTGTGGGCCTCACGGATCATCGGCTTCGGCGAAGTCACCTACAGTTACGAATCGGGTCGCGGTGGGACTATGCCGGTATTGGCCTTCTCCCCCGCCGCACGTCAGCATACGATCTACCTCACGAGCGACTTCGAAGACCGCTGGCCCGACCTCGTCTCGCGACTCGGGAGATTCCGCAGCGGCACATCGTGCCTCTACCTCACGCGCCTCACCGGCGTGGACGAGGCGATACTGCGAGAGCTGCTCGAGCGCACGCGCGATCACACCCTGGCCGAATGGGCGGACTGCTAGCATGTACTGACTAGTAACTTAGCTCACGGGAAAGGAAGCCTTCATGTCCGCAGACGCCACCGCCGCTCAGAGTGCTGACCCGGCGCCCACGTTCAGACTCTGGAAGAAGATACAGGAGCTGCCTTTGGGCAACTGGCTGTTCTCGCAGGCCGTCTGCTTCAAGGCGCCCTACTTCCGCACCGTGCGTCCGCTGATCAGGGAGCTGCGGCCGGGCCTGTGTCGCGTCACAGCGCCGAATCGTCGCGGAATGCGCAACCATCTCGGCACGTACCACGCGATCGCATCGTGCAATATGGCCGAGATCGCCGGAGGGATGCTCACCGAGGCGACTGTGCCCGCCACGCATCGGTGGATTCCCGCAGGAATGACCGTCGAATACAACGCCACGGCCACCACCGCAGTCACGGCGATCGCCCGTCTCGAGGAGATTCCCGAGTTCGGAGCCGAGAAGTTCGACATCATCGTTCCCGTCGACGTCCTCGACGCCGACGGCACCGCCTTCGTCACAGCTCGCATCACGATGCACATCTCGCCGAAGAGGCGTTGAGGCGCTGCGGCCCCCACCGCCCCCGCAGTGATGAGCCGTCGGCACTGAGGTGGTCGACTCCCCCGTCGGTCGGCCGCCTCAGGGCCGGCGGCGGTATGCAGAGTCGGGCAAGTGAGCCTCAAGCCGATTGATGAGGCTCATCGATTTTCCATATCCCGACTGGTGGGAATTTCTGACCGAACTATGGCCCCTGACCGGTTGGTCAGTATAGGTTGTTCCTGCGCACCGCGTGATGGTATACCAATGCGGCTTGCCGGTGTGCGTCCCTGCAACTCAACAATGAAGTGAGGAGCTGACCATGCCCATGGCCAGCGGTTCGGCCGACTACATAGGCCTCGCAAATGCACCGATTCTCTGGATACTCGCGATGGCGGTGATGGGCGTCGTCGTCGTACAGTCGCTCATCTACATGACCGCTGTGAAGAAGAACGCCGAGTCCGCAGGAATGAGCCAACAGGAAGTCCGTTCGGCCTTCCGCGCCGGCGGGGTCGCCGCGATCGGCCCATCCCTGTCGGTGGTTCTCGTCGCCATCGCCCTGCTTCCGCTGTTCGGCACTCCCCCGGTCATCGTCCGCGTCGGCCTCATCGGATCCGCCGCCACCGAGGTGGCCTCGGCCTCTCTGGCCGCAGGGACCATGGGCGCCAACCTCGGTGATGAGACGTTCACCCGCGGAGTCTTCATCGTCGCGCTGATGGCCATGAGCCTCTCGGGCGCCGGTTGGATGATCTCCACCCTGATCCTCACCCCGATCTTCAGACGCAGCTCGCACAAGCTCGAGAAGGTCAATCCCGCACTCATGTCGATCATCCCGGGCGCGGCGCTGCTCGCGGCCTTCGCGGCCCTGACCTTCCGGGAGCTGCCCAAGTCACCGACCCACGTCATCGCCGTCGTCGTCTCGGCCGTGGTGATGAGCATCTGCCTGCTGTTGGCCAAGACGCTCAAACAGAACTGGCTGAAGGAATGGGGACTGGGATTCTCCCTGCTCATCGGCCTCGTCGCCGCCTACTTCGCCCACTATGCCGGTCTCGGCCTGCCCGAAGCCTGAGGAGAGAACATGTCATCGCTCATCACATCACCCTCACATGCGGCATTCGAGCGCACCACCAGCCGGTGGGGGTCGATCACGCTGTTCATCGGATTCCTCATCGCCACCTCGGTGCCCTTCTATCTGCTCTTCGTCGCGGATGCGAACATCGACGTCGCGGAGATCCTCAAGGGATTCCTCGCCGTGTTCGCCGTCTACGGAGTCTTCTACATCGTCGAACCTCTCACCTACTTCCCGATCCTCGGACCAGCCGGCATGTACCAGGCCTTCATGATCGGCAACGTCTCGAACAAACTGCTGCCCTCGGCGATCGTCGCTCAGGACACGATCGGTGCGAAGCCGGGGACCCGCAAGGGCGAGTATGCGGCCACGATGGCCATCTGCGGGGCCGCGATCATCCACGTGGCCTCGATGATCATCTTCGTCGGCATCCTCGGGACCTGGCTCGTCGCCCTCATCCCCGAGCCGATCACCCTCGTCGCCAAGCTCTACATCCTCCCGGCGATCCTCGGCGGTGTCACCGTGCAGCTCATCGCCTCCCTCAAACAGGTCAAATCCACACTCATCGCACTCGGCATGGCGGCGCTGGTCATTCTCGTGCTCGTTCGGCTGGTTCCCGTGCTCGCTCCCGGGGACGTCGCCATCGTCGTCTTCCTGACCATCCTCATCACATGGTTCACCCGCAACAAGGCGGTCACGGACAAGAGAGCCGGAGGTGACGGCACCGATACCGTCGGCATCAACTGACGCCAGAAGACGACGGCATGCGCTCGGCGTTCGACTGCCGAGACCGCCGACCATCTTCGAGAATTCCTGCCAAGATGGCACCAGACCACTGCTGAAAGGACAACATGTCTCTCAATCCCGCCCTCCGCACGTCGATCAGTGCCGATCTCGACCAGACGATCGCGGACTACAAGCACTTCCATAGCACTCCCGAGCTGTCGATGCAGGAGACGAACACCGCCGCTGAGATCGCCTCCAGGCTCCAGGCACTGGGACTGACCACGCACACCTTCGGGGGCACCGGAGTCGTGGCCGTGATCGAAAACGGTGACGGGCCGGTCATCGGCTACCGTGCCGACATCGACGGACTGCCGATCGCCGAGGACACCGGACTCGACTACGCCTCCACAGCGGACGGCACTCTTCCCGACGGCGAGACGACGAACGTCATGCACGGCTGCGGTCATGACACCCACATCACGGTCGGGCTCTATCTGGCCAAGCACCTCATCGCACACAGGGACCTGTGGTCGGGAACAGTGGTCATGATCTTCCAGCCCGGGGAGGAGACCGGCCAGGGTGCACGGGCAATGCTCGACGACGGACTCTGGGACCGGATCGTGCGCCCCGACGTGATCTACGGCCAGCATGTGTGGCCTGGCGTCGCCGGCCACGTCTACGTCAGCAGCGGTACCGCCATGGCGATGTCCGACTGCCTGCGCGTGACCGTCAGGGGCAAGCAGGCACACGGCTCTCAGCCGGAGAACGCGATCGACCCGATCGTCCTCGGCGCCTATATGATCACCCGCCTCCAGTCGGTCGTGTCCCGTGAGATCTCCGGCAACGACATGGCCGTCGTCACCGTCGGCACCTTCCACGGAGGACTCAAGGAGAACATCATCCCCGACTCCGCCGAGTTCAAACTCAATATCCGCACCTTCAACGAGGAGGTCCGCGAAGTCGTCCTCGACCGCGTCCGACGGGTCATCCTCGCCGAGGCGCTGGCTTCCGGAGCACCGGAACCCGAGATCGAGGAGATGTACCGGTTCCCGCGCTGCTTCAACGACCCCGCGGAGACGGAGTCGTTCCTCACCCATGCCGGAGCCGAACTCGGAACCGACCAGGTCCACCTCGATAAGCCGGCCACCGGCAGCGAGGATGTCGGAGCGTTCGGCGATGACATCGGAGTCCCGTACGTGTACTGGTTCTTCGGCGGCTACTCCCCCGCGAAATTCGAAGGCGAAGAGACCCCACCCGGGAATCACTCCCCGTTCTTCGCCCCCGACGATGTCGAGACCACTCTCGAGACCGGCATCAGGGCCGCGCTGTCTGCAGTGCTGAGCAAGGTCGGAAAGGACAACGCATGACCGATGAGATGCGATGGTGGTCGACTCGTGAGCTGGCCGCCCGGATCGCTGCCAGAGATGTCTCGGCCCGTGAGGCGCTGCAGGCTCACCTCGACCGCATCGATGAGGTCAATCCCGCTCTCAACGCCGTGATCACCCGTGATGACGAGGCCGCCTTGGCTCGGGCCGAAGCAGCGGATGCCGCGACTGCTCGCGGTGAGAGCTTCGGCGCGCTGCACGGAGTGCCGATGACGCATAAGGACACTCACGACACGGCGGGGATGCGGACGACCTGGGGTTCGCCGCTCATGGCCGACCGCGTGCCCGAATCGGATGCGCTCATCATCGCCCGCCTCAAGTCTGCCGGGATCACGACGACGGGCAAGACGAATGTGCCCGAATTCGCTGCCGGCTCGCACACCTTCAATGAAGTGTTCGGAACGACCGTGAACCCCTATGACCGGACGAAATCCGCTTCGGGCTCCTCCGGCGGAGTCGGAGCGGTGCTCGCGGCAGGCATCCAGGCCTCCGGGGACGGATCGGATATGGGCGGATCGCTGCGGTCGCCGGCATCGTTCAACAACGTCGTGGGGCTGCGACCGAGCAACGGACGCATCCCGCATGTGCCACCGGGCAATCCGTTTGCGTGGCTGGGCCAGAGCGGTTTCATGGCACGCACGGTCTCCGATGTGGCGCTGCTGATGTCGGTGGCCTCCGGGCCGCATGCCTCCGCGCCGGCATCGATCGTCGAATCGGGCAGGGTCTTCGACCTTCCGGAGTTCGCGCTCGATGCGGACTACTCCCCCGCCCTCACCGGTCTGCGGGTCGGCTTCAGTCCCGATCTGGGCGGACTGCTGCCGGTCGAGACCGAGGTTGCGGAGATCGTCGCGTCCACCGCCCAGGTCTTCGCCGGCCTCGGCGCACAAGTGGATGATGAGATTCCGAACCTCACCGACGCCGATGAGGTATTCAACGTTCGCCGTGCCCTCGACTTCATCGGCTCCTGGGGAGGGCTGTACGAGGCGCATCCGGACATGATCAAGGAATCGGTCGGATGGAACATCCGCATGGGCCTCGATCTCACGGGCGCCGAGGTGGCCTCGGCCGAATCCGCACGCACTCGCCTGCACGGCGAGATCGACCGCTACTTCACCGAGCACGACGTCCTCGTGCTCACCACCTGTCAGGTCCTGCCGTTCGATGCGGACATCGAGTATCCGACGCAGATCAACGGAGTGCAGCTGTACAACTACCTCGACTGGATGCGGGCGCTGTGCCTCATCTCGGCGACCGGGTGCCCGGCGATTTCGGTGCCGGCCGGGTTCTCGGACTCGGGCCTGCCCGTGGGCGTCCAGATCGTCGCGAGACCAGGTGCTGATGTCGAGCTGCTCCGAGTCGCGCACGCCTTCGAAGCAGCGACCGGACACCACGCCCGGCGGCCGGACCTCTGAGCAGACCCCCCCCGCGCCGAGCTTCGAACTGCCGAGTTCCGAACTGCCGAGGTCACGGATTTGACGCAGGTATGGCAAACCTGGGCGGAGTTTGCCGAGCCTTTCCACACTGGAACCGTTCTAGAAAAGGTGTCAGGATATTCTCTAAGCAGGCGGAATGGATCCGCCTCGAACCGCAAAGGAGTAAAAGATGCACCTGAGCCCCGCCATGCAGAAGGCCCTCAACGAGCAGGTCACCCTCGAACTCGAAGCCTCGCTGGTCTACCTCCAGCTCTCCATCCAACTCGACGACCTCGATCTGCCCGGAATGACGCGCTGGATGCGTGCTCAGTCCGAAGAAGAGCAGGTTCACGCCGCGAAGTTCACCCAGCACTGCCTCGACCGCGGATTCGCCCCTCAGATCGGCGATATCGCCGCTCCGAAGGTCTCCGGTTCACAGCCGATCGACTTCTTCAAGGCAGCACTGGCCCACGAGGAGAAGGTCTCGGAGTCCATCCGCAGCCTCTACCGCACCGCCCAGGACGAAACCGACCTCGACGTTCTGCCGCTGCTCCACTGGTTCATCGACGAGCAGGTCGAGGAAGAGTCGAGCATCTCCGAGATCATCGGCCGTCTCGAGCGCGTCGGCAACGACGGTGCCGGTGTCCTGCGCATCGATTCCGAACTCGGCTCACGCCACCCTGATATCACCGCAGACAGCGAGTGACATCTGCAGACTGATCACTCAGGCTCAGCGCTTCGATCGAGCGACATGAGCCGAGTGCGAACTCGAATCGAGCACTCAGCGGCCGATCCCTCTGCGGGGTCGGCCGCTGAGCTGTCTGGACCCGAGACACGGGCGAGAAGGAACCGAACTCAGCCGAGCACGGATTGTCCGATGAGAAGCACGACCGGCAGTGTCACGAGCATGACGACGGTCTGGCCGGCGATCAGGGCGGCCATGAGCCTCGCATCTCCCCCGAGCTGTCGGGCCATGACATAGCCGGAGCTCGCCGTCGCAATCGATTGGAAGATCAGCCCGACCAGCGCCGGCACCGTCGGTATGCCGACGATGGACAGAGCCGCCAGAGACAGCCCCGGCAGGACGAGCAGCTTGATGATGGTCGACGCGATGATGGCTCGGGCATGGGCTCGCATGGAGAACGTCCGCAGACCGGCGCCGACACACAGCAGACCGATGGGCAGCGAGGCGGCCGCCAACGGATCGAGGACTGTTGCCGCCACGACCGGCAGACCCAGCCCGCTGATGTTCGCCACCGCTCCGGCCACGCAGCCGAGCACCAGAGGATTCGTCACGATCGCACGCAGCAGCGCAAGCAGAGAGCTCGGCCCCGTGCGCAGGAGCTCGAACCCGAGGCTCGAGATGACATTGACCGTGGGGACGAGGATCGCGGCGACGATCGCAGCCACAGCACTGCCTTCTGAGCCGAACAGGCTTCCCGCCAGGGACAGGCCGATATAGGTGTTGAAGCGGATTCCGCCCTGCAGCACCGAGGTGAAGGCGGGGAGATCGCGGGCGATGACCCGACGCGCCAGGACGATGCCCAGGGACACGATCACTGTGGGAACGACGAGCGCCGCCGCCAAGCGCGCGAGCGGGACATGAGCCACGTCCACCTCGGCGACGGACGTGAAGAGGAGCACCGGCAGCAGACAGTAGTATGCGAGCTTCTCCGCACCCGACCAGAACTCCGGACTCCGAAATCCCGGCAGCCTCCCCAGCACGAGGCCGAAGGCGATGAGCACCGTGACGGGAAGGAGGGCGAGAAGTATGGGAACCAGGCTCACAGACTGAGAATTTCATGAGTTCGGAATCATTTCAAAGTTGAGTGTGTTTGACTCAATGTAGGACCCGAACGAAAGGAAGCACATGGCTACACGTTTCGACCCCTTCCGTGACCTCGACCGATTCTTCTCCGAGGTGACCCGGACACCGAATGCCACCACCTTGCCGATGGACCTCTACCGTGACGGTGAAGTCTTCATCGCCCGCATCGACATGCCCGGAGTCGATCCGAGCAGCATCGATGTCGACGTCGAGGACCGCACGCTCACGGTTCGTGCTCGCCGCGAATCCGAGGTCGCTGACAAGGACGTGAAGTGGCTGACCAGGGAACGCACCAACGGCACCTATGCCCGACAGCTCACGCTCGGCAACCGGGTGGCACTGGATCGCATCCGCGCCGATTACAGCGACGGCGTTCTCACGCTGACGATCCCCGTCGCCGAGGAGGCCCGTCCGCGGAAGATCTCCGTCTCGCACGCCTCCGGACAGACCGCCCCCGAGGTGGTCGAATCGTCCACGTCGGACGAGCCCCGCTCCCCCGGCGTCGACAGCTGACTCGAGCGCAGAACTCCAGCGCAGAGAAGTGGGCCGAGGATCGGACGCAGATTGGCCGCTCGGACGCTGACAGCGGGCCGCACCTGAACCAGGGTGCGGCCCGCTTCGTTCGGTCAGCGACGTTCGAGGAGGTAGGCCAGGCACAGATACGGCAGATCCACCGTGTCCGGCACCGGATGTTCGACCCGGAGGTATTCGCGCAGGTTCGATTCGACCCGAGTTCGAGTCGTCTCGTTCGAACGCAGCCAGTAGGAACGTGTGCGAGCCAGATCGACGATTCCATCGACGGACAGCTCGGTGGTGAAATCGACGATCAGGTGATCGGTGAGAGTCAGTCCCCCGCCGGGTTGGGGCCGGTACTGAGGTCGGTACACGTCACCGGCGTGCATGATCCGGCTCAGACGCAGCACCCAGTCGACGCGGACGTCGAGTTGGTTGATGAGGATGAGCAGCCGCCCTCCGGGCCTGAGGATGCGGGCCACCTCGGCGGCGGCCCTCGCTTCGTCGAACCAATGCCAGGCCTGAGCCACGGTGACGAGGTCGAGGCTGTCCGAATCCAGACCGGTGTCCTCGGCGGTGCCGACCATGGTGGGGGCAGGATTGCGTTCGAGTGCCGCCGTGTCGGGATCGACGGCGATGAGATCCGTGCCGTATGCGGCCAGCCTGCGGCTGAGGATCCCGGTTCCGGCGCCCAGGTCGCACACCCGCAGATCGGACCAGTTCCGGTCCCAGCCGGACAGAGCCAGGCCGAGGGCAGCGTCGGGATAACCGGGGCGCACCTCGTCATAGACTCCGGCCTGGGCGCCGAAACCGCGCCCGTGGGCTGCCTGCGCGCGTGGTCGCACCATCTGAGTCTGCCTTTCGCCGAGCCTCCACCGGCCGTTCGGGCGACCGCTCCAGACCACTCTAACGTCGTCCACGCACTGCGAGTCGATAGGATGGAGTCAACGGCCCGTTCCCAGCCCTAAGGAGCCACCATGTCCGCACCGTCCGACCTCCGATCCAAACTGGATGAGGCCTCCGCCGCCTACGAGGAATTCGCCTCTCGCGGCCTCGCTCTCGACATCACTCGAGGCAAGCCGGCCCCCGACCAGCTCGACCTCGCCGCCGATCTGCTCACTGCGGTCAGCGGCGACGACTTCCTCACTCCCAATGGGGTCGACACTCGCAACTACGGCGGTCTCGACGGGCTCATCGAACTGCGAGAGATCTTCGCGCCGCTGCTCAAGGTGCCGGCCGCTCAGCTGTTGGCCGGAGGCAATGCCTCGCTGACGTTCATGACCCAGGCCCTGACCTTCGCGCTGATGCACGGAACGGCCGTCGATGACCGCCCGTGGGGTCAGGGCCCGCACAAGCTGCTGTGCCCCGTGCCCGGCTACGACCGCCATTTCACCCTGGCCGAATCCCTCGGCTTCGAACTGCTGACCATTCCCATGGACGAGGAGGGCCCGATCATCGCCGAGGCCCAACGCCTGGCAGACGATCCGGCGGTGAAGGGCATGTGGCTGGTGCCGATGTATTCGAATCCGACCGGAGTCACCATCACCGAGGCGCGGGCACGGGAGCTCGCGGCGATGCCGACCGCTGCGCCCGACTTCACTCTGCTGTGGGACAACGCCTACGGGGTGCACCATCTGCGTGAGGACCATCCGGACAATCTCGACATCCTCTCCCTGTGCGCCGAGGCGGGCAATCCCGAACGGGCGTGGATCTTCGCCTCGACCTCGAAGATCACTCATGCCGGCGCCGGAGTGTCGTTCTTCGCCGGGGGCCCGGCCACGGTCGACTGGATGCGAGCGAACCTCGGGAAGGTCGCCATCGGTCCCGACAAGATCAACCAGCTTCGCCATGCCCGGTTCTTCTCCGACTCCGCCGGCGTCGAAGCGCATATGCGCAGGCATGCCGAGATCATCGCGCCGAAGTTCGATGCCGTGCTCACTGCACTGCACAACGGCCTCGGAGCAGACGATCTGGCGCATTGGACCTCACCTGACGGCGGCTACTTCATCACTCTGACGACGATGGAGGGCATCGCCGATCGGGTCGTCAAACTCGCCGCGGAGGCCGGGGTGAAGCTGACCCCAGCCGGTGCCACTCACCCCTACGGGCTGGACCCGCACAACAACATCATCCGCATCGCCCCGACGATGCCGACCCTCGAGGAGGTCGAACTCGCAGCTCAGGGACTCGTCGCGTGTGTGCGACTGGCCAGCTATGAGAAGCTTCTGGCCGGCTGAGTTCCAAACAGCGCCTGCATTCCGACAAGAGCTCGATTGCCACACATCTGTCTGACTGCCGGCTGAGACAAGTCCGCCCCGAACCGAATGGTTCGCGGCGGACCTGTCTGTTCCAGGAGCTTCGGCGCTGATCTCGGCTGCGGCGGGAACCGCAGTGCCGACCGGACGGTGCCGGTTCGGCTCAGTATTCGTAGAAGCCGCGTCCCGACTTCACACCGAGAAGGCCGGCATCGACCATGCGCGAGAGCAGGATCGGCGGCTTCGCGGCGGGATCGCCGGTCTCCTCATAGATGCTCTGTGCAGCGTAGAGGCAGGTGTCGAGTCCGACGAGGTCGGTGAGCTTGATCGGCCCCATCGGGTGGGCGCAGCCGCCGACCATCCCCGCGTCGATGTCTTCCTTCGTAGCGAATCCGGACTCGAGCATCCGGATGGCGCCGATCAGGTACGGGATCAGCAGTGCGTTGACGATGAAGCCGGGACGGTCGTCTGCCTGGATCGGGTTCTTGCCGAGCACGTCGGCAGCGAACGTGGTCACGGTGTCACGGACATCCTCGGCGGTGAGGACCGATGAGACGATCTCCACCAGCGGCTGCACGGGCGCCGGGTTGAAGAAGTGGACGCCGAGCACGCGTTCGGGACGCGAGGTCGACTGGGCGAAGCGGATGATCGGCATCGACGAGGTGTTCGAGGCCAGGATCGCCTCCGGGTCGGTGACGACCTCGTCGAGTTCGGCGAAGATCGACTTCTTGATGTCTTCGTTCTCGCTGGCGGCTTCGATGACCAGCTGACGATCGGCCAGATCGCCGATATCGGTGGTGAACCGCAGTCGGCCCAGTGCCTCGTCGCGGGCCGCGGCCTCGAGCTTGCCCTTGTCCACTGCGCGGGCCAGGGACTTCTCGATGCGGGCACGACCGGCGGCCGAAGCCTCCTCGTTGATCTCACGGACGATGACGTCGAGTCCGGATTTCGCCAGGACCTCGGCGATTCCGGCTCCCATGAGTCCGCTGCCGATGACGGCTGTGCGCTGGATGCTCATAAACTTCTCCTTCTCAGTCGTTTTGGTCGATGTCGTGCGAATCGGTCTGCTCAGGACATCCGTGCGAGGAACCAGTCGGCCGAGCGGATCGCCTTCATGGCTTCCCGTCGGCGCTCCCCGGGCAGGGTCTGGATGTAGACCTGCCCGTCGAGGTGGCCCACCTCGTGTTGGAGCATCTGAGCGAAGACCTCCGTGCCTTCGATCTCGATCGGCTGATTCTTCGCATCCACCCCGCGCACCCGAGCGAACTCGTAGCGCGGGGTGGGGAAGAACAGTCCGGGGACGGAGAGGCAGCCTTCTTCGATGTCGCGCAGCTGCCCTCCGAGTTCGACGATCTCGGGGTTGATGACATATCCGGTGCGACCGTCGAGGTCGTAGCCGAAGGCCCGCAGACCGACTCCGATCTGTGGGGCGGCGACCGCCGCACGGCCCTCGGGCCGTGCGGTGTCGACGAGGTCGGCGGCGAGGGCGTCGACGCTGTCGTCGAAGACGGTCACCGGTTCGCACTTGCTGCGGAGCACGGGATCTCCCCACAGCCGGATCTCGCGTTCAGGCATCGATCACCACGACGAGGTCCCCGCCTTCGAGCTGCTGGACGTCGGCGATGGCCACACGGGAGATGGTTCCCGCCGTCTGCGTGGTGATCGTCGCTTCCATCTTCATGGCTTCGATCGTGGCAACGGTGTCTCCGACGGCGACCTTGTCGCCTTCGTGGACCTGCATGGTCACGACACCGGCGAACGGGCTGCCGACATGGCCGCGGTTGTTCGGGTCGGCCTTCTCTGCCGTCTTGACCTCGCTCTCGACGGACCGGTCACGCACCTGCAGAGGCCGCAGCTGTCCGTTGAGGGTGAACATGACCGAACGCATTCCGCGCTCGTCGGTTCCGCCGATGGCCTGGACGCCGATGAGCAGGTTCTTGCCCTTGGCCAGCTCGACGGCATGTTCTTCGCCGCCGGTGAGACCGTAGAGGTACTCGGAGGTCTCGACGACGGAGAGGTCACCGTAGTTCGAGCGCATCGCCTGGAATTCCTTCGTCGGTCCGGGGAACAGCAGCTCGTTGAGCTTGTCTTTCCGGTCTCGGCCCGGCGTCTCCAGGGCTGCCGCGTCCGCGGGCTCGAGGTGCTCGACGAGCGGCTTGGCGGAGCGACCGGCCAGTGCCTTCGTGCGGAACGGCTCGGGCCATCCTCCCGGAGGGTCACCGAGGTCGCCGCTCAGGAATCCGATCACCGAATCCGGGATGTCGAACTTGTCCGGGTTCTCCGCGAACTCCTCAGGCGAGACTCCGGCGCCGACGAGATGGAGGGCCAGATCGCCGACGACCTTCGAGGACGGGGTGACCTTGACCAGGTGGCCGAGGATCGAATCGGCGGCCGCATACATGTGCTCGATGTCTTCGAACCGCTCCCCCAGGCCGAGTGCCACAGCCTGCTGACGCAGGTTCGACAGCTGGCCGCCGGGGATCTCGTGACGGTAGACGCGACCGGTCGGTCCGGCGAGTCCGGACTCGAAGGGTGCGTAGAGTTTGCGCACCGATTCCCAGTAGGGCTCGAGGTCGCTGACGGCGTCGAGGCTGATACCCGTGTCGCGGTCGGTGTTCTCGAACGCGGCGACGAGAGCGGAGAGGCTCGGCTGGCTGGTGGTCCCGGCCATGGCCGCCGAGGCGGCGTCGACGGCATCGGCACCGGCTGCGGCCGCAGCATAGAGGGTGGCCAACTGTCCGCCCGCTGTGTCGTGGGTGTGGACGTGGACGGGCAGGTCGAAGTTCTCGCGCAGAGCCGTCACGAGCTTGGCCGTGGCGGCGGGGCGCAGCAGACCGGCCATGTCCTTGATCGCGAGCACATGAGCTCCGGCGTCGACGATCTGCTCGGCCAGGCGCAGATAGTAGTCGAGGGTGTAGAGCTCTTCCGTCGGATCGAGGATGTCCGAGGTGTAGCACAGGGCCACCTCGGCCAGCGCCGTGTTCGTTCCGCGCACGGCCTCGATCGCCGGTCGCATCTGCTCGACGTCGTTGAGGGCGTCGAAGATGCGGAAGATGTCGATGCCCGTGCGAGCAGCCTCATCGACGAAGGCGTCGGTGACCTCGGTCGGGTACGGGGTGTAGCCGACGGTGTTGCGGCCGCGCAGGAGCATCTGCAGGTTGATGTTGGGCACTGCGGCGCGCAGAGCCTCGAGACGCTCCCAGGGGTCCTCTCCGAGGAAGCGCAGCGCCACATCATAGGTGGCACCGCCCCAGGCTTCGATGCTCAGCAGTTCGGGCGTCATCCGGGATACATGGCCGGCCACGGCCAGAAGATCGCGGGTGCGCACGCGGGTGGCCAGCAGCGACTGGTGAGCGTCACGGAACGTCGTGTCGGTGACGGCCAGGGCGGTCTGCTCGCGCAGGGCGCGGGCGAAGCCCTCCGGCCCGAGCTCGGCGAGGCGGTCGCGGCTGCCCGGAGCGGGACTCGCGGAGAGATCGATGTTCGGCAGCTTGTCGCCGGGGCGGATGCGCAGGCCCGGTTCGCCGTGGGGGCGGTTGACCGTGACATCGGCGAGGTAGTCGAGCAGCTTCGAGCCGCGATCGGCGCTCACGCGAGCGTCGAAGAGCTGCGGGCGTTCTTCGATGAAGGACGTGGACAGGTCGCCGGCGACGAATGCGGGATCGTCGAGGACGGCCTGCAGGAATCCGATGTTCGAGGACACACCGCGGATGCGGAACTCCGCCAGAGCGCGCTTGGCACGGCCGACGGCCTGAGCGAAATCGCGGCCACGGCAGGAGAGCTTCACGAGCATCGAGTCGAAGTGGGGGCTGACGGCGGCACCGGCGTGGACGGTTCCGCCATCGAGGCGCACGCCTGCACCGCCGGCTGAGCGGTAGGCGGTGATGGTTCCGGTATCGGGACGGAACGAGTTCGCGGGATCCTCGGTGGTGATGCGGCACTGGAGGGCTGCTCCCTTGATGCGCATCTCATCCTGGCGCAGGCCGATCTCTTCGAGGCCGGCACCGGCGGCGATGCGCATCTGCGAAGCCACGATGTCGACGTCGGTGATCTCCTCGGTCACGGTGTGCTCGACCTGGACGCGCGGGTTCATCTCGATGAAGACGTGCTTGCCGGCGCGCGGGCCGTCGGTTTCGAGGAGGAACTCCACGGTGCCGGCATTCTGGTAGCCCAGCGCCTTCGCGAACTTCAGGGCGTCTGCGTGCAGGGCGGCTGCGATCTCGGGATCCAGGTTCGGGGCCGGAGCGATCTCGACGACCTTCTGGTGACGGCGCTGCACCGAGCAGTCGCGCTCGAAGAGGTGGATGGCATTCGAGTCGTTGTCGGCGAGGACCTGCACCTCGATGTGACGGGGACGCTGCACGGCCTGCTCGATGAAGACCGTGGGATCTCCGAAGGCGCCTTCGGCTTCACGCATGGCGGCCTTGAGGGCGTCTTCGAGGTCGGAGGCCTGCGCCACGCGGCGCATACCGCGTCCGCCGCCGCCGGCGACGGCCTTGACGAAGAGGGGGTACTCCATCGATTCGGCATCGGCGAGAAGCTGCGCGATATCGGCCGATGGACGGGTGGAGTCGAGCACCGGGATTCCCGCATTGCGTGCGGCGGCCAGTGCCTGGACCTTGTTTCCTGCCAGTTCGAGCACGTCGGCCTGGGGGCCGATGAAGGTGATGCCCGCTTCGGCGCAGGCGCGTGCCAGGTCGGGGTTCTCAGAGAGGAAGCCGTAGCCGGGGTAGATGGCGTCGGCGCCGCTCTCCTTCGCCACCCGCAGCATCTCTTCGACGCTGAGGTATGCGCGGACGGGGTGGCCTTCCTCACCGATCATATAGGCTTCGTCGGCCTTCATCCGGTGTTCGGAATTGCGGTCCTCATAGGGGAAGACCGCGACTGTGGAGGCTCCGAGCTCATAGGCGGCACGGAACGCACGAACGGCGATCTCTCCGCGGTTGGCCACGAGAACTTTAGAGAACATAGGTGTCTCTCACTTCTGTAACGGCCGCACTGGGCGACTGGTCGACAAGCTGTCGGAAACATACTCTACTCAGTGACCTGGAACACCTCTGCGGCCGGGGGTCGACTTTGGACTGAGACGTGAGTCTCGGCGTGGTCGGCACGGCTCGGCAGCTGCCGATACGTTAACGTAGGAGGGTGCTTGTCCTAAGTATCAGCAGCCTCAAAGGCGGAGTCGGTAAGACATCCGTGACGCTCGGTCTGGCCTCGGCGGCCTATAATAGGGGGATTCCCACTCTGGTCGTCGATATGGATCCGCAGGCGGACTCGTCGACCGGCCTCGATGTGCCGACGTCGACGCGTGTCGACATCGCCGATGTGCTCGCTGCTCCGAAGTCCCAGAAGATCCTGTCCGAGGCGATCATCCCCTCGGGGTGGGTCGGCGACAGGCTCGGCCACCTCGATGTGATCTCCGGTTCGCCGCGTGCCGCGGAATTCGATCGGCCTTCGCTGTCCGAGCGTTATCTGCGCCGACTCGAAGATGCCCTGACCCGGATCGCCAAAGGCTACCGGTTGGTCCTCATCGACTGTCCGCCCAGCCTCAACGGTCTCACCCGCACGGCGTGGACGGCGAGCAATCGGGTCGCGGTCGTGACTGAGCCCAGCCTGTTCTCCGTCGCCGCTGCCGATCGCGCCCTGCGCGCGACGGATGAGCTGCGGCAGCGCGGCGCCTCAGACCTGCAGCCGCTCGGCCTGGTCGTCAACCGGGTGCGTGCCGGTTCGACCGAACATGACTACCGCATCAAAGAGATGCGTGAGATGTTCGGCCCCCTCGTGCTCAATCCGCCTCTGGCCGAACGCGCTGTCATGCAGCAGGCCCAGGGGTCCGCGCGACCCATCCACTCCTGGCCCGGCAAGCCCGCCGAGGAAGTCGCCGGCTCCTTCGACGCCCTTCTCGAACGCGCACTGCGCTCGGAGAGCATCCGTGGCCGTCGAGCTGGCGATGCGAAGCCGAACCAGGCCAAGCCGAACCCGGCGAAGTCGAATCAGGCCAAGCCGAACCAGGCCAACTCGAATCAGGCGAAGCTCGAGAAGAAGTAGCCTCTCCCCCAGCACAGCTATGCGACTGCCGCCCTGACACTCTGTTCGGGCGGCAGATTCGTCTGCAGCGGCCCGTATTCGGAAGGAATGTCCCCCGAACATCGGCTCGCCGCCTGAACCCGTCGTCGTTTGTGGTCACTGAGCCGAGGGAATCAGGGCGTTTCTGCCGATTCTCCTCGGGGGAGCGACCACAAACGGGAGGCCTGAGGCAGCCTGAACGGGCGCGCTGGGGAATCCATGGCGCCGACATGCCGCTGCCGTCCGCACATGTGGACCATGGACTTGACCAGTCACCGGTGAATAGCAGAGGCGGCCCGTCCCGTGGACGGACCGCCTCGACGTTTCAGCGGGACAGAAGTCGGCTGGTTGTCAGCCGGACTTGCGTGCGCGGCGTGCAGCGAGCTCGTCCATGGCTTCGATGGCCGCTTCGTCTTCGAGGACTCGTTCGCTCGGGAACTCGGAGAGCGTACCTTCGACTTCGTTCCAGACCCGGCCGACCGCGATGCCGAAGACGCCCTGTCCGCCCTGGAGCAGGTCGACGACCTCATCCGGCGAGGTGCATTCGAAGACGCTGGCGCCGTCGGACATGAGGGTGATCTGGGAGAGATCCTCGACGCCGCGGGAACGCAGGTGCTCAACCGCTGTGCGGATCGACTGCAGTCCGACGCCGGTGTCGAGAAGCCGCTTGACGATCTTGAGGACGAGGATGTCACGGAAGCTGTAGAGCCGCTGGCTTCCGGATCCGGTCGCATTGCGGATCGACGGGGTCACCAGATCGGTGCGCGCCCAGTAATCGAGGCGACGGTAGCTGATGCCGACGACCTTGCAGACGGTGGGACCGCGGTAGCCGGCCTCTTCATCGAGTACGGGCAGATCATCATCGAACAGCAGCCCTTGAGCTGCTGACGGCATCGGCGTCATGTCGACGCTTTCATGACTTGAGCGGTTCACACCGACTCCTCCTTAAAGTCCCTGGGGGAAGCGAAGGTCGCTTGGAAGGACCGAGAACATAGTCATTCTAGCCCTCTTCTCAGCGAACCTACAGTGGGATTCAACAACTCCAAGTTATTCTGCCGTCCCAGCCAGGACAAACACCTCGAGGTAACAATTTCAGCGTGTCGCCGTTACCGCAGTATTCGAACATGTCACATGGATGAGATTCAGGCGTTGCGGAGCGGGAGGAGCCAGGTTCTTCAGGCTGAAGCCGAGGTGTTCTCGTCGCCGGATTCCGGCTCATCTCTGCTCGAGCCCTGCGTCTTCGCAGCATCCTTGCGCTGGGCCGCGTCCCTGCCTGTGGAGACGTCTTTGCCCTTGGCAGAGTCCTTATCGGATTCCGGCTTCTTCGGCTTCGCGCTCGTCAGCAGTTTGGTCTTGACCGTCGACGCATAGGAGTCGACATATTCCTGACCGGACAGGCGCATGATCTCGTACATGATCTCGTCGGTGACCGAACGCAGCATGAAACGGTCGACCGGCAGACCCGAATACTTCGAGAAGTCCATGGGCGCGCCGAAGACGACCCCGACACGCCGGAGCTTGGGGATGAGGCGGCCGGCAGGCTGCAGCTTGTCCGTGCCGATGATGGCCACGGGAACCACGGGCGCGCCGGACTCGAGGACGAGACGTGCGATGCCGGTGCGCCCACGGTAGAGCTTTCCGTCGGGCGACCGGGTGCCTTCGGGATAGATGCCCAGGGAATTGCCCTCGCGCAGAACCTTCAGCCCCGATTCGAGCGAAGCCTGCGATCCCGAGCCGCCTCCTCGGTCCATGGGCAGCTGATTGTTGAGTTTGAAGAACCAGCGTGTCACCGCACCCTTGATGCCGCGACCGGTGAAGTAGTCCTTCTTCGCGAGGTAGACGACGGGCCGCGGGGCGAGCAGAGGGACGAAGATCGAGTCCATGAAGTGATTGTGGTTTCCCGCGATGATCGCTGGGCCCTCGGTCGGCAGACTGTCCAGGCCCCGCACCCAAGGGCGGAAGAGGATCCGCAGGATGGGTCCGGCGAGGACTCGCTTGAGAAACCAGTAGAACACGCGCACCCTTCCAACTACGACTCTTTGTCGTCCTCGGCAATCATATATCGACACGAACCATGAACAGCCAAGTCCGGGAGAACACATCCGTGCCATGCTGGAACCATGGAGATCGATTTCACACTCAGGCCGGATCCGGCGGCCGCCTACCGCAGCCTCGGTGCCGGCTCATCCGTCGCGGTCCTCTTCCTACACGGGCTGACCGGTTCACCTGTCGTGTGGGTGCCGATCGCCAGGGCTCTCGCGGCCGAGGGCATCGACGTCAGCGTTCCGCAGCTGCCCGGACACGGCACCTCGTGGCAGGAGATGGGTCTCACGGCGTGGTCTGATTGGCTCGGTGATGCGCACACGGAGCTCGGTCGGCTGCGGGCCGACCATGACCGGGTCATCGTCGCCGGTCTGTCGATGGGCGGTTCACTGGCGCTGGCTCTGGCCGCAGCCGAGGGAGCACCCGACGAGATCATCGTCGTCAATCCCGCCCTCTACGTCGACTCCCCCTTCGCTCCCCTCCTGCCGGTGCTCCGGCATGTCGTGCGCACGATTCCGTCGATCGGCGGCGATATCGCGCACCCGGATCGCGACGAGTACGCCTACGAACGGACCCCAGTGGCTCCCCTGTCCACGTTCCACCGGGCTCTGAGGATCCTGCGGGAGGATCTGTGGAAGATCGACTGCCCCGTCACCGCCATGATCTCCGGTGAGGACAATGTCGTCGGGCCGCGAACGCTGCGTGCCCTGCGTTCAGGTCTTCCGCGTCCGCCCCACATCGTCGCACTGCGCCGGTCCCGCCATGTGGCCACTCTCGATTTCGATGCGCACACCATCGCCGAGGCGGTCCTGGCGAAAGCCCGCACCGAGGCGGTCGAGTCTTCCCCGTCCGAGACCGGGGAATAGCTCGGCCGGAGGAATTGCTGGAACAGATATGAACGACGACGGCAGCGCTTCGACTCCCGACGATGAGGGCCGGGAGGATTGGCGACGAGACGTTCCCGACCCCGAGAGGATCGGTCACGATCGTTCGCGCATCAGCGACGAGGAATGGGACGACCTCGTCCGGCAGATCGCCGAGCCCTCAGCGACGATGGGCGATATGCCCGTCGAGGATGTTCGAGACGCTCTTGAGGACGCCGAACATTGGGAGCCCGACCCTGCCGAACCGATCGGGTGGCGCACCGCTTCGCCCACATTGGTGCTGTCCTGGGCCGCCGCCCTCGGCGCGGTTGCGCTCCTCCTCGTCGGTGCCATCTTCTTCAGGCCTCTTCCCGGGTGGTATCTGCTCATCGGTCTGGCCGTCGGCATCGGCGGAGCGGTCGGACTGTTCTTCCACCTGCCGAGCCATCGCTCCGCCGACGACGGCGACGGATCCTCGGTGTGAACGGTGCTGACCACCCCTCGTGTCACCGGCGCCTGAGAGACTGAGCTCCATGACCGCCCCGTTCGACCGCGCGCCCAGCGCCCTGCACACTCAGCTGTCCTTCGACAGCCTCGGCACTCCCCTGTCCGACGTCACCTTCGTCATCGTCGACCTCGAGACGACCGGCACCCGGGCCGGGCAGTCGGAGATCACCGAGATCGGAGCGGTCAAGACTCGCGGCGGGGAAGTCCTCGGCGAATTCCAAACCCTGGTCAAACCCGAACACTCCGTGATCAGCCCGTTCGTCGCCCGGCTCACCGGCATCACTCATGCGATGGTCGACGACGCCCCGCCGATCAGATCCGTGCTGCCGAGCTTCCTCGAATTCTCCATCGGTGCAGTGCTGGTGGCCCACAACGCGCCCTTCGACATCGGCTTCCTCCGCTCGGCCTGCGAACGTCTTGACTACCACTGGCCGGCACCCACGGTCCTCGACACCGTCACCCTGGCCCGACGTGTCGTCGGCCGCGACGAAGTGCGCAACCACAAGCTTTCGACCCTCGCCGCTCATTTCGGCACCCAGGTCGAACCCGATCACCGCGCGCTCTCCGATGCTCGTGCGACCGGAGAGCTGCTCCACCACCTCTTCGAACGCTTCGGCGGCTACGGTGTGACGACCCTGGAGGAGCTGTCCACCGTCAGACAGTCGGGATGGGCGAAACGTCAGGCGAAATCCCATTTGGCCAAGGGCGTCCCGCCGGAACCCGGCGTGTATATGTTCCTCGACGGCACTCGCCGGGTCCTCTACATCGGCAAGTCCGGGAATATGGCCAGACGCGTGCGTGGCTATTTCAATGCCTCGGAGAATCGGGGCCGCATGGCCGAGATGATCACTGCGGCACAAGAGGTCAGCTGCCTGCCCTGCGCTCATGCCCTGGAAGCCGAAGTCCGCGAGATCCGCCTCATCGGCGAGCTGGCTCCGCCCTATAATCGACGGTCGAAGAACCCGGAGCGAAATTCCTGGATCGTGCTCAGTGATGAGCTGTTCCCGCGGCTGTCGGTCGTCCGGGCGAACTCCGCGCTCGAACGCTCTCCCACCCCGCCGCTGGGGCCGTTCCGTTCCCGGAAGTCGGCGCAGGCCGTCAAGGAGCTCCTCGATACGCTCTACCCGGTGAAGAGGTGCACGGCGAACATCACGAAGCGCAGCCTCGGCGAGCATCGTCCCTGTGTAAGTGCTCAGGTCGGTCAGTGCGGCGGTCCGTGTGCGGGGATCACGGATGCCGACGACTACCGGAAATCCATCATCGAGGTCTTCGCACTCCTCGGCGGCGATCTGTCGTCGCTGCAGCGTCTGGCCGCAGAGAGGATGCAGCGCCTGGCCGGAGAGGCCAGATATGAGACGGCCGCCGAGGTCCGTGACGCGATGCGCTCGGCGGTGTCGATCGCGGCACGGGCCGAACAGGTGTCGGCGTTGCGAAGGGCCCCTGAACTGGTCGCTGCGGCGCCCGGCTTCGACGCGGGCTGGGATCTGGCCGTCATCCGCCACGGCAAGCTCGCCGGCGCCGCCCATGTGTCTGCCCGCGCGGCCATCGGCGACTCGGTGTCAGTGCTGCGTTCGACTGCCGAATGGGTTCCCGCGCCCGGGCAGCTGCCGCAGGAGACCGACTCTCTTCCGGAGGAGACCCGACTGCTGGCCGGCTGGTTGGAGACAGCCGAACTCCTCTCCGCGAGAACTGCGGACGGCAGCGGCTGGTCGCTGCCGCGGAAGGGAGCGACCAGCCACGCACACAGCTCAGGAGCGGTTCGTCTCAGCGACTCGGTGTGAGACCTCGATGAGCTGCTGGAGCTTCTCGGCGCCGCCGCCTGTATCGATGGTCTCCACCGCCGTTTCGAGTTTGAGGGCCAAGCGCTCGGTGAAGCTGCCCACAGCCGATTCGTCGGCGGCCACGAGAGCCGCTGCTGCGTTGATGGCCACGATGTCGCGCACGGCCGATCGTTCACCGTCGAGGACCGCACGGGTGATCGCGGCGTTCTCGTCCGGACCGCCGCCGCGCAGATCGTCCTTCGTCGCCCGTTCGATGCCGAGGTCGAGAGCATCGAACGTCGAGTGCTCGATCTCGCCGTGACGGACTTCCCACACATCGTTGACGGCGGTGTTGCTCAGCTCGTCGAGACCGTCTCGTGACCGGAACACGACAGCCTGGTGTCCGCGTTTGGCCAGTGTGCCGACGACGAGAGGAGCCATCTGGGCGTCGGCGACGCCGATCGCCGTATGCCGGGCTCGCGCCGGGTTCGTCAGGGGGCCGAGGATGTTGAATGCGGTGGGGACGCTGATCTGGCGTCGCACTGCCGCGACGAACTGCATCGACGGGTGGAAGACGTTCGCGAAGCAGAAGGCCAGCCCCACCTCTTGGGCGATCTCACCGGTCTGTTCGGGCGTGATGTCGAACCGTACGCCGAGAGCTTCGAGCACATCTGCTGAGCCCGACGCCGAGGATGTCGCGCGGTTGCCGTGTTTGACGACGCACTGGCCGGCCGCGGAGATGATCATGGCCGCAGTGGACGAGATGTTCGCCGTCTTCGCGCGGTCGCCCCCTGTGCCGACGATGTCGACGGAGTCTTCGAGCCCGGGCAGGGGAACCGCATGATCCATCATCGCCGCCACGAGGCCGGCGATCTCTTCGACCGTCTCGCCCTTCGTATGGTGCGCAGCGAGAAATGCGGCCATCGTCACATCCGGAGTCTTGCCCGACATGATCTGATCCATCGCCCAAGCCGCCTGGTCGCCATCGAGGTCCTGCTGGTGCATGAGAGCCATGAGCAGGTCGGGCCAGTTCACGGTGGCCGCCGGAACCGTGATGCGGGCCTCGGAAGCCTGCGCTGCCGAGGTGGTCAGGGGCGTGGAATCGGTCATCCGTTTGAACTCTCACTAGGCGTTGCCGCCGCCCCGATGCTCAGGGCGGACCTTACCTGCGGCATCCTATCGTGACTTCGACACGCGGGCGGAGGATGCTCCCGGAACGAGATTTCGGCACCAGGTCGCGGTTTTTGCTACGTCGTGTAGAAATTTCTTTCTCGAAACCTGGGTAAAAGATGAAAACTCACCCCGAGACGGGTAATAATGGGGTTGTGTCAACTGCCACTGCATCTCAAACAGCGCCAGCACATCCGGTTGTCAATCGTCCGAATGTGACCACGGTGGGCTTCATCGTGTTCCTCGCGAGCGACCTGATGTTCTTTGCCGCGCTCTTCGCCATGTACTTCACCGTCCGGTCCGTTGTTCCGGAGCTGTGGGAGGCGAGGACCCAGATCCTCGACATCCCCTATGCTCTCGGCAACACGTTGATCCTGGTGTCGTCTTCGTTCACATGCCAGATCGGCGTGTTCGCAGCCGAGAGGTTCCGCCCACGGCGGACCGGCTCGCTGTTCAACATCGCCAAATGGGGAATGGTCGAGTGGTTCTACCTCACCTTCGCCCTGGGCGCGATCTTCGTCTCCGGTCAGGTCATGGAGTATGCGACCCTCGTCAGCGAGGGCATCGCGATCGACTCCGACGGATACGGCTCCGTCTTCTATCTGACCACCGGCTTCCACGGCATCCACGTGACCATCGGACTGATCTGCTTCCTGCTCGTCATCGGACGCGCTTACGGTGCGAAGAAGTTCGGTCACCACGAAGCCACATTCGCAATCTGCGTGTCCTACTACTGGCACTTCGTCGATGTCGTCTGGATCGGTCTCTTCGGCGTCATCTACCTGCTTCAGTAGGCGGCCTGAGATGCTCGGCCCCCAGGACTCACAACACTTCAAGCAAAGGACGATCAAGTGAAGCTTCTAGCAGATCGCCGCAGACATCCCATGGCGCTGGTCGCGCTTCTTCTCGTGGGACTGCTGCTGACCGGCGGAGCCTATGCACTCTTCACGCAGACTTCGAGCGCCAAGGCGGACACAGCCAGCGCCTCTGACATCGAAGAAGGCAAGAAACTCTTCGCGGCCAACTGCGCCACCTGTCACGGCATGAACGCCGAAGGCTCGAAGGCCGGACCCGGCCTCATCGGCGTCGGCGCCGCTGCTGTTGACTTCCAGGTCGGCACCGGACGCATGCCGTTGCAGGCCAACGGCCCGCAGGCTCGCGTCAAGGAACCGCAGTTCGATGAGGAGCAGACTGCTCAGCTGGCTGCCTATGTCGCTTCGCTGGGCCCCGGACCGGCAGTTCCCGAAGACGAGTACCTCGATGCTTCGAAGGGCGACCCGGCTGCCGGCGGCGGTCTGTTCCGCACCAACTGCGCCATGTGCCACAACGTGGTCGGCTCCGGTGGTGCACTGACCCGCGGCAAGTACGCACCGAACCTTTCCGAGGTCTCCGAGAAGCACCTCTACGAAGCGATGCAGACCGGCCCGCAGAACATGCCGATCTTCAACGACGCGAACCTGACTCCCGACGACAAACGCGATGTCATCGCCTACGTCAAGGAAGTCTCGGACAACCCCTCCCCCGGCGGATTCAAGCTCGGATCGCTGGGACCAGTGGCCGAGGGCCTGTTCATCTGGTTCTTCGGACTTGCCGCTGTCATCGGTCTGACAGTGTGGCTGTCATCCAGGTCCAAGTGAGTCCGACAGTGTCGTTCACCATCAATTACGAGAATAGACGGGGAATTCAATGACCTCGAAAGAGCACTCCGGCGGCGGCAGCCAGCTCGAGGAGTTGAACGGGTTCACGAACCCGGGTCTGCCTGAGCACAAGCCGCGCCTGGCCGACACGGACCCACGCGCCGAGAAGGTCGCCGAACGACAGGTGGCCGCCTGGTTCATCCTCTCGATGATCGGCTCCATCTGGTTCATCGTGGCCTATTTCCTGTTCACCCCGGGCGAATCGATGCAGAGCATCCGCCTCCACAACATGTTCGTCGGCCTCGGTGCCGCCGTCGCGATGTTCTCCATCGGCTTCGGCGCTGTGCTCTGGGCCAAGAACCTCATGAGCGATCACGAGGGCATCGACGAACGGCATGACATCGGCGGCAGCGAAGAGGATCAGGCGATTGCCCTCGAGATCCTCCACCAGGCCAAGGAGGAGTCGGGGATCGCCCGTCGTCCCCTGCTGCGCAACACGCTCATCGCCGCGCTTGCGATCGCGCCCCTGCCTGCAGTCCTCGTCTTCCGCGACCTGGGGCCCCTGCCGGGTGACAAGATGTTCAACACGCTGTGGCAGAAGGGCACCCGCCTCATCCGCGATGTGGGCGGTATCCCCTCGGCTGACTCCGAACGTCCGATCAAGGCCGAAGAAGTCACGATCGGCTCTGCCTACCACGTCCTGCCTTCGGGCATCGGCGACGAGGAGGCGAGCGAGCACCCGCTGAACGAGAAGGCCAAAGCCGCCGTTCTGCTCATGCGCATCGATCCCAATGAACTCAAAGAAGACCCGGACCGCAAGGACTGGTCGCACGACGGGATCGTCGCCTACTCGAAGATCTGCACGCACGTCGGCTGCCCGGTGGCCCTGTACGAGCACCAGACGCACCACCTGCTGTGCCCCTGCCACCAGTCGACCTTCGATGTGACAGAGCACTGCAAGGTCATCTTCGGCCCGGCCAAACGACCGCTTCCTCAGCTGCCCATCTCCGTGGACAGCGAAGGCTATCTGGTTGCCCAGTCGGACTTCCCTGAGCCTGTCGGACCTACGTTCTGGGAGATCAACCACCCATGAGTACTACACAGCCAACCACCACCATCGGGAAGGCGGCGAACTTCGCCGAAACCCGCGTCGGGGCATCCGTCCTCGTGCGCGAGTTCGGTCGCAAGATCTTCCCTTCACACTGGTCGTTCATGCTCGGCGAGGTTGCTCTCTACAGCTTCATCATCGTCGTCCTGTCCGGAACGTTCCTCACGTTCTTCTTCCAGCCCGCCATGGGCGAGCTCCACTATGACGGACCCTGGCTGCCGCTGCGCGGGGTCGAGATCTCAGAGGCTTACGACTCCACGCTGGCGATCTCCTTGGAGATCCGCGGCGGTCTGTTCATCCGACAGCTGCACCACTGGGGTGCCCTGCTGTTCGTTGCCGCATTGAGCGTCCACATGCTGCGTGTGTTCTTCACCGGTGCCTTCCGCCGTCCGCGTGAGCTCAACTGGGTCGTCGGTGTTCTGCTGGTCATCATGGGCATGGCCGCCGGCTTCACCGGCTACTCGCTGCCGGATGACCTGCTCTCCGGCAACGGTCTGCGAATCATCGACGGCATCCTGAAGTCGCTTCCCCTTGTCGGAACCTACGTCTCGTTCTTCCTCTTCGGAGGCGAGTTCCCCGGTATCGACATCGTGGCGCGTCTGTACACCCTGCACATCATGATCGTGCCGGCACTGCTCATCGCCCTCATCGGCATCCACCTGATGTTCGTCGTCGTTCACAAGCACACCCAGTACCCGGGTGCCGGCAACACCGAGAAGAACGTCGTCGGAGAACCGGTTCTGCCGACCTTCGCGGCCAAGGGCGGAGGATTCTTCTTCCTCATCTTCGGCCTGCTCTCGCTCATCTCGGCTCTGTTCACGATCAACCCGATCTGGAACTACGGTCCTTATGATCCGTCACCGGTCTCCGCTGGTACGCAGCCTGACTGGTACATCGGCTGGGCCGACGGATTCCTCCGCATCGTTCCGGGCTGGTTCGAGTTCTACATCTTCGGATGGCCGATCTCGTTCAATATCAACAGTGCCGTGATCGTCATGGGCGGCGTGTTCGCTGTCATGTTCATCTACCCGTTCTTCGAGGCGTGGCTGCAGAAGGACCATCGGGAGCACCATATCCTCGATCGTCCGCGCAACAACCCGACTCGTACCGCGATCGGCGTTGCAGGAATCATCTTCTACTGCAACATGTGGGCGGCCGCATCGGGTGACATCATGGCCGTGTTCTTCCAGATGTCGCTCAACGACTTGATCTACATCTTCCGGTTCCTGTTCTTCTTCGGGCCGATCATCGGTTACATCATCACCAAGCGCATGTGCCTGGCACTGCAGCGCAAGGACCGTGAGATCGCTCTGCACGGACGGGAGACCGCCCATATCATCCGTCTGCCCCATGGTGAGTTCCTCGAACGCCACGAGGCTCTTCCTCCGCACAAGCTGTGGAAGATCACCGCTTTCGAGTCGCCGGCTCACATTCCGGCGCAGCCGAACGCGGAGGGCAAGATCACGGGTATGGAGAAGCTGCGTGCACGGCTGTCACGCTTCTTCTTCGAAGATCGTGTTGCTCCGGTGTCGAAGCAGGAGCTCGAGGCTTCGCACCATGACCACGACGCAGTCGAGGGGTCGGACAACAAGGAGCTCGGTCACTGACCGGTTCGATCAGCCAAGTCCGAGGGGCTCAGCAGTTCAGCTGCTGAGCCCCTCGCTCTATTCATCAGCGCGGCGCAATTGTGGCACTCCCGCTCGGTTCTGTCCTCGGTTCGGTTCTGTCTAGGGTCATCCGATCCGCTCGAGGGCTGTATCTGACGAGGTGCCGACGCCGTCAAGGAGCCTTCGAACCGACCGCGCCGCACAGATGCGAGGAGACGGGTTCGCGGTCCTCTCAGGGCCCACAGCGCACTC
Source organism: Brevibacterium sp. CFH 10365 (assembly GCF_009299785.1). Lineage (NCBI taxonomy): Bacteria > Bacillati > Actinomycetota > Actinomycetes > Micrococcales > Brevibacteriaceae > Brevibacterium > Brevibacterium sp. CFH 10365. The sequence goes on from NZ_VIGO01000002.1 coordinate 244,385, forward strand.
ATGGTGAGCTCCTGCGACCCCGAGCGATTCGAAGCCGTCTCCCACTCCCCCTGTTGGGCCCAGTTCATCGATCAGCATCACCTGGTTCGTCGGACCAGTTCTGGTGGGTCTTCGTCGCGGTGGTTCACTATCGATCTGCCCGCGCCGCTCATTCGTCGCCCCTGTTCATCCTCTCCTCTGCCTGCGTAAGCTGACTGCTGCGCTCAGCACAGTGAACCCGTTGGCCATATCGGGGCAACGGGAACCCACCCACGAGCGTGAGAATTCCTGTGCCTATGCGGAATCCTCGCAGTGAGCTTGAGAACGTTCCGAGGGCCACGAGGGCAGCGAACGCGCACAGTCGACCGATGCCGGCCCATTGGCGCGTGGCTCTGCAGAGGCACATACGGCCGTACCAGCGATCGACTAAGCCGTGTCTCGACCGTGAGCTCCCCGACTCCCCGTCACACAATGTGTCGCTGCTCGGGAGGTCGCTGCGCGCTGCACGGGCCCACACACGCCAAGAAGAGTGAGCTCCTGCATTCATTCGCGGCTATTTGGCCGTGGAACCTGTCCGCTGGCCGCCCAGAGGGCCTGTGGAGGTCCATAACCAGGTTGGAATCCCGCAGCGCCCTCCGCGGCCGGTCCAGGGCTGAACGTGTCGTCTCAGCACGCTTGGTCAACAGGCCGCGTCCCTTCGACCGTCACGTTCTGAACCGGTCATCGGTTCTTGCGCCGATAATGGGTCCGAAGAGTGATCATCATCCAGATCGCGCCAGCAGTGATGAGCGGTGGCGACTCTAGGGTTTCGCAGGGGCCGCGGCTGGAGGCTCGCGGCCCGGCAGGAGGCAACGGCGCTTGAGAGAGAATGAGCGTACGTACGGGGAGCCGAACGGGCACACAGGCGCAGGGGACGGAGATGTCTGTGAATAGCTCTGCGGCCCGGACTCGAAGTGAGTCCGGGCCGCAGCAGCCAAGCGATCAGATCACCGCGTCAGCGATCAGATCACCGTGCGATCAGTGGGCGAAATCGCCACGATCGTGTTCGTAGGTGAGGCCGACCAGTGTGATGATGCCGAGCACGACGCCGAATGGGAAGATCCACCAGCCCATCGCGATTCCGTAGAAGGCGACAGCGGCAGCACCGGCACAGGCGATGGGCCACCAGCTCCACGGGCTGAACATGCCGTAGTCGGCGTCAGCGTCGGAGATCTCAGCATCGTCGTTGTCCTGGGGCTGACGACCGACTCGGCGATCCGTCATCCACAGGTAGATGCCGATCATTCCGGACATTGCGCCGAGGAGCAGCAGCGCGGGGAACCCGGCCAGCTCCGTGAAGTCGGTGAAGAAGCCGTAGACGATCCCGACGATCACGAAGAACACGGCAGAGAAGAGGAAGACGAAGATCGAAGCTCTCATTTGACTGCGCCTCCTGTCAGCTGCTGCTCATTGGAGTGACCTGCGTATTCGAGCAGCTCAGGATGGTTGAGGTCGAAGGCAGGACGCTCGGAGCGGATCCGCGGCAGCGAGGTGAAGTTGTGACGCGGGGGCGGGCACGAGGTCGCCCATTCCAGCGATCCTCCGTAGCCCCACGGATCGTCGACCGTCACCTTGGGTGCGTTGCGGTGTGTGATCCATACGTTCCAGAAGAACGGCACCATGGACAGACCCAGCAGCAGCGAACCGACTGTCGACACCTGGTTCATCCAGGTGAAGCCGTCCTGCGGCAGGTAGTCGGCGTAACGGCGCGGCATGCCGTCGACACCCAGCCAGTGCTGGACGAGGAAGGTTCCGTGGAAGCCGATGAACAGCATCCAGAAGTGGATGTGCCCGAGCTTCTCGTTGAGCATCTTGCCCGTCCACTTCGGCCACCAGAAGTAGAACCCGGCGAACATCGCGAACACGACTGTGCCGAAGACCACGTAGTGGAAGTGAGCGACGACGAAGTAGGTGTCGGACACCTGCTGGTCGAGTGCGGGGCTGGCGAGGATGACGCCGGTGAGACCACCGAAGAGGAACGTTGCGAGGAAGCCGATCGACCACACGATGGGCGTCTCGAACGTGATCGAGCCTCTCCACATCGTGCCGATCCAGTTGAAGAACTTCACGCCTGTCGGAATCGCGATGAGCATCGTCATGAACGCGAAGAACGGCAGTGCGACAACGCCCGTGACGTACATGTGGTGTGCCCACACGGTCACCGACAGAGCAGCGATGGCGACCGTCGCGAAGACGAGTTCCTTGTAGCCGAAGACGGGCTTGCGGCTGAATACCGGGAAGATCTCGGTGACGATTCCGAAGAACGGCAACGCGATGACGTAGACCTCCGGGTGTCCGAAGAACCAGAACAAGTGCTGCCAGAGTATCGGTCCGCCGTTGCCCGGACTGAACACATGGGAACCGAGGATGCGATCGGAGCCGAGCACCAGCAGCGAAGCAGCCAGAGGCTGGAAGGCCATGAGCACGAGGATGCCGGTGACGAGGACGTTCCAGGTGAAGATCGGCATACGGAACATGGTCATGCCCGGTGCACGCATCGTGATCACAGTGGTGATGAAGTTGACGGAACCGAGGATGGTTCCGAAGCCCTGCAGACCGAGGCCGAGGACCCACAAGTTGCCACCGGCACCCGGTGTGAACGTCGTATTGCTCAATGGCGCATAAGCCGTCCAGCCGAATGATGCCGCACCCTGTGGGGTGAGGAAGCCGGAGAGGGCAACGATGCTGCCGAAGAGGAACATCCAGAAGGCGAAGGCATTCAGGCGTGGGAACGCCACGTCCGGGGCACCGATCTGCAAGGGCATGATGACGTTGGCGAAGCCGGCGAACAGCGGGGTGGCGAACATCAGCAGCATCAGCGTGCCGTGCATGGTGAACAGCTGGTTGTACTGTTCCTTGGTCTCGACGATCTGCATGCCGGGCTCGAAGAGCTCGAGACGGATGATCAGCGCCATCACACCGCCGACGCAGAAGAAGAAGAACGAACCGATGAGGTACATGTACCCGATCGTCTTGTGGTCCGTCGACGTGATCCAGTCGACGATGATCTTGCCCTTGCTCCGTGGAACTACTGGAGCATCAAGAGCCGCCTGATCCATCGTGGCGGTCATTTCTCAGCACCTTCTTTCGGGTACCAGTTGCGATCGTACTCCGGTCCCAGCTGGCCTGTGTTGCCCTGATCGGCAAGCGACTGCGTGTAATCCTGGAATTCTTCCTTGGACACGACTTTGACGTTGAAAAGCATCTCCGAGTGGTACTCGCCGCAAAGCTCGGCACACTTGCCGACGTACTCGCCTTCCTTCTCGGCGCGCAGATGCAGGCTCTGATCGTGACCCGGGATCATATCGCGCTTCTCCAGGAAGGCGGGGACCCAGAAGGAGTGGAGGACGTCGCGCGAATGCAGGCGGATCTCGAGATCGGTGTCGACCGGGAGGTAGAGGACCGGAGCGGTCTTCTCGGGCTCCTCGGTGCCGTCGAGCTCGACCTGCTTGCCGGCGTAGTAGACGTCCTCGGTCTCGTAGTTGAAGTCCCAGGCCCACTGCTTGGCAGCGACCTCGATGACCTGCTCGCCGGGAGTCGTATCATCCGTCGTCTGCTCCATGACCTGGACGTTCTGGAAGAAGAAGCCGAGGACGAGAACGACCGGAGTCACGGTGAAGAGGATTTCGATCGGCATGCTGTAGCGCATCTGCACCGGCAGTCCGCGATCGTTCTTGCGGCGGCGGTAGGCGACCATCGCCCACAGGATGAGACCCCACACGATGAGGCCCACAATGAGGAGGGCGATCCAGCCGCCGTTCCACAGCGCTGTATAGGCATCCGTGTGGTTCGTCGCGCCTTGCGATTCGACGGGAAAAAATCCTGTGGCGATCTGCTCTTTAGTGCAACCCGATAGCAACGCCGGTATCAACACGGCGCTCAGAATGCCGAGCCGCTTCGCCCAGGACCGCTGCGGTCCTGACTGATTCGGAGAATCCACGTGCAGCCTTTCACAACGTTCTGCGTCTCCAGGTCAGGCCGGGAGACGTGTACTTACTCTGTCACCCATAAGACTACCGCTACAAGCGGTAGAAATTCACCTGCGGATGTTCATTTGTTGAGAATATCCTGACAGATGCGGCCCCTAAGCGCGGAATCTAGGTGAGCGGAGTACTCCAAGCCGCCGATCTCCGACACGCCGAGGGTCGCGAGGTGTGATGTCTGCCACTGCGTGTCGATGAGCCAGTCCCCGGTTCCCGCTTCCTCATTCGCCGAGGTGGCCGGACGTGTTCGGCTGACGCCGTCGACGCCGTCGAAGAGTCCGACCAGGTGGGCCAGCGCCGCTTTCGATGCGTCCCGCTGGGTGTGGAACATCGATTCGCCGGCGAAGAGCGATCCGATGGCCACTCCGTAGAGTCCGCCGACGAGTTCGTCGTCGTTCCAGACCTCGACGGAATGAGCCCACCCGTCTTCATGGAGGCCCTGGTAGAGCTCGATCATCTCCTCGGTGATCCAGCTTCCGGTCCTCCGCGGGTCGGCGCAGGAGCGGATGACGTGCCTGAAAGCTCGGTCGGTGGTGAAGGTGAAGTGCTTCATCGACTTGCGCAGGCTCTTCGTCACGCGCAGGTCGCCGGGAAACAGGACGCCGCGGCGCCGTGGAGCCCACCAGCCCATCCGCCCGGTGCCGCCGTGGCCGACTCCCATCGGAAAGAGTCCGGCCCGATACGACAGAAGGACCTGGGCCTGCGTAGCCGTGTACGACACGGCACGCAGATCTTCCAGGTCCATGAGAAGCGTTCCTCCTCAGCCGAAGCTGATCAGTGGAACGAGTCTCCGCAGGCGCAGGATCCGCCGGCGTTGGGGTTGTCGATGGTGAATCCCTGCTTCTCGATGGTGTCGGAGAAGTCGATGGTCGAACCGCTGAGGTAGGGAACGCTCATCCGATCGACGATGACCTCGACGCCGTCGAAGTCGCGCACAGCGTCTCCGTCGAGGAAGCGCTCGTCGAAATAGAGCTGGTAGATCAGTCCGGAGCATCCGCCGGGCTGGACAGCCACGCGCAGGCGCAGGTCATCACGACCTTCCTGTTCCAACAGGCTGCGGACCTTGTCGGCAGCGGTCGACGACAGCTCCACCTCGTGGGTGGCTTCGGCTTTTTCGGTCACAGTCATGGTTACTCCTTTTCGCGTTCCTGTCCCCAGGCTACACCGGGAACAACGCCGATGCCCTGCAGGCTATTCCCTGTTCGTGTCATCCATTGTCGCCGAGGCGCTGCAGCAGCAGGGCTTCGGCGACGATCGCGGCCCTGAAATCGGGCAGGTAAAGCGATTCGTTCGCACTGTGGGCCCGGGCGTCCGGATCTTCGACACCCGTGACGAGGATCGACGCGCCGGGGAAGACCTCGAGCAGATCGGCGATGAAGGGGATCGACCCGCCGATGCCCATCGTCACCGACTCCGTGCCCCAGGCATCGGTGAGCGCCCGGCGGGCGGTCTGGACCACCGGATCGGTCTCATCGGCCTGCCAGGGGCTGCCGCCCTCGGTCTCACCGATGCTCAGCTGCGCACCGAAGGGCAGATGCCCCCGCAGATGCTTCTCGACTGCTTCGACCGCCGAGGCGGGAGTGTCCCCGGGCGCGAGCCGGATGGAGAGCTTCGCCTTCAGTGACGACTGCAGGGTGTTCGACGACACCGCCACATCGGGGATGTCGAGACCGATGACGGTGATCGACGGCTGCGTCCAGAGCCGGGAGGCCAGCGTGCCGACACCGATGAGTTCGGTGTCCGGGAGAACGCCCGAATCGGTTCGCAGAGTCGCTTCGTCGTAGTCGATGGCCGTCTCCGTGTCCGAGCGCAGACCTGCGACCGCGACGGAGCCGTGCTCGTCATGGAGAGTCGCCAGCAGCTTCGTCATGGCGAGCATCGCATCCGGTGCCACTCCCCCGTACATTCCCGAATGCACGGCATGGTCGAGGGTGGAGACCTCGAATTCGACGGCGCACATTCCGCGCAGGCTCGTCGTCAGCGCCGGGGTGCCCGCGGCCCAGTTGCCCGAGTCGGCCACGACGATGACATCGGCACGCAGACGAGCCCGGTACGTTTCGAGAAAATTGCGGAAGCTCGGGCTGCCGGCTTCTTCCTCGCCTTCGAAGAAGAGAGTCACCCCCACACCGAGGCGGTCGGCCAGCAGCCGCAGAGCCGTGAGATGGACCATGATTCCCGCCTTGTCATCGGCGGCCCCGCGGCCGAAGAGGCGGTCGCCCTTGCGGGTGGCGACGAAGGGCTCGGTGGCCCAGTCCTCATCGCGGCCGGGCGGCTGGACGTCGTGATGCGCGTAGAGGAGCACGGTCGGCGCACCTTCGGGGGCCGGGACCGACGCGACGACGGCCGGGTAGCCCGGGGTCCCATCGGGCTGGTCTGCGCTGAGGACGTCGACGTCGAGGCCGAGGTCGCGTGCCAGGCCCGCGACCGCCTCGGCGCTGGCCGTGACATTCGCGGCGTCGAAGCTCGGCCACGCGACGGAGGGGATGGCTACGAGATCCGTGAGATCATGCAGGACCTCATCGAAGATGGTGTCCAATTCGGCATGCAATTGTGCACTGTCAAGTGCTGAAGTCGATTCGCTCATTCTCCAAAGGTAGTATTCATCTCGTGTTCGGAAGCAAAAAATCTCGTGCGGACGACGAAACCTCCGCCTCTCAGCCAGTCCATGACGACCTCTCCGCAGAAGCCGACGCCCGTCGCGAAGCGGAGGCGAAGAAGGGACGGCCCACGCCCAAGCGCAGCCAACAGGAGTCTGCGCGCCGTCAGCCCTTGGTGAACAAGGATCGCAAGGTCGCGAACAAGAAGGCCAAGGAGCAGCAGCGGCAGGATCGTGATCGTGCGCGCATCGGCATGATGAACGGCGAGGAGAAGTACCTCACTCGTCGTGACAAAGGGCCGCAGCGCCGGTACATCCGCGATTACATCGATGCCCGCTTCTCGGTCGGCGAGATCTTCATTCCCGCTGCGATCCTCATCCTCGTCATCGCGTTCACCCAGCCGGTGCAGATCCAGCAGTACTTCACCTACGCGGTCTGGGGCCTCATCGCACTGATCATCCTCGACGGCTTCGTTCTCAACTACATCCTGAAGAACCGACTGCGGGGCAAGTTCGGCGAGGTCGAACGCGGCATCACGTTCTACGCGGTCATGCGCAGCATCCAGCTGCGTCCGCTGCGCATGCCCAAGCCTCAGGTCAAGCGCCGCCAGTACCCCGAGTGAGCAGTCGGCTCGACTCGAGGCCGCGAACGATGCGGCCGGGGAAGAACGGACCGGAATAGATCATCTCCGAATAGACCTGAACCAGATCGGCGCCCGCGGCCACTCGTGCCCGGGCGTCTTTCGCGTCTGCGACTCCCCCGACGGAGATGACGGTCAGACTGTCTCCCACTTCAGTCCTGACCAGGCGGAGGACCTCCAAGGACCGGTCGGCCAGGGGACGGCCCGAGAGCCCGCCGGCCTGGTCCTCTGCGAAATCCGCCTCGGTGCCGGAGAGCACGCCGCGGTCGATCGTCGTATTCGTCGTGATGAGGCCGTCGACCCCTGTGCGCAGTGCGAGGGCGCAGATCTCCGCAACATCCTCGTCAGCCAGGTCCGGGGCGATCTTGACCAGCAGGGGCACGTGTCCCAGCGTCGACCGCGGGGTCTCCACCACCTCGGCGGCGGTGTCACGGACTGCGGTGATGATCGGCTCCAGGCTGCCCACGGACTGCAGATCCCGCAGACCGGGCGTGTTCGGTGAGCTGACATTGATGACGAGGTAGTCGGCCAGTGGGGCCAGGGCCCGGGTCGAGGCAGCGTAGTCGGCCACCGCGTCGGCCGCCTCGACGACCTTCGTCTTGCCGATGTTGATGCCCACGATCGGGCGCAGGCGCTGCGGGAGGGCATCGATCTTCCTGCGTTCGGCGGCGATGTTGAACGATGCCTGCCGCGCTCCGTCGTTGTTGAATCCCATGCGATTGAGCAGGGCGAGGTTCTCCCGCAGGCGGAACAGCCGCGGGCGATCATTGCCCGGCTGAGCATGGGCGGTGATCGTTCCGACCTCGATATGGCCGAAGCCCAGCGAGGACAGGGCCCGGACACCGATGCCGTTCTTGTCGAACCCTGCGGCCAGGCCGACGCGATTGGCGAAGGGCAGACCCATCACCTCAGTCGGCCGGACGGTGCCGCGGGCGCAGACGAAGCGGAGCAGCCGCCCGAGCAGCGGAAAGGAGTCGAGGAGGCGCAGAGCGGAGAAGGAGAGGTGATGGGCCCGTTCGGCATCCATCGGAACGAAGAGGAGTCTGAAGATCAATGAGTACACGCACCCAGAATATGTCAGAGTTCCTCATCGCTTCAGCGAGCGGTCCCGTCACCGCTTCAGCACGTGGACGTATTAGGCATTAGGATCGAATCAACGTTCAAAGACGACTGAAAGGGAACTCATGGCTGGTGCATCCACCCTCAGCAGCTACTCCACGACCTCACCGGTGAAGGCCACCGCCTCCGTGCTGGTGCTGGCGGCAGCGGACTCGAAGGTCCTCGGCCTCGAAGGCGCGAAGGCGGCACGGACCGCCCTCGACGACGCGGCCGCAGCCATCGGGTTCAGCGGCAAGGCCGGGTCCACCGCTCGAGTTCCCGCTCCGAAGGGTGTCACCGCCGACTCCGTCCTGCTGGTGGGCCTCGGCGACTTCGACCCCAGCGACTCCGATATCGCCGCGACGACCGAAGCACTGCGTCGAGGCGCCGGCTCGGCTCTGCGGGCCCTGGACGGAGTCGACTCGATCGCTCTGGCGCTGCCGACTGCCACTCCGGCCGAGGTCGAGGCCGTCGCCGTGGGCGCCGGACTCGGAGCCTACCGGTTCCTCGACTACCGCAGCGAAGGCACAACCCCGGGTGAGATCACTGTCATCGGTCCCAAGGGCAAGACCTTCTCCGCCGCCCATGATGCCGGTGCGGTCATCGCGGCCGCGACGAACAGGGCACGCGACCTCGTCAACACTCCCCCGCTGGATCTCTACCCCGAGTCCTACGCCGAGATCGTCAAGGACCAGGCCAAGGACCGCAAGCTCAAGGTCACCGTCCTCGGTGACAAGGAGCTCAAGGCCGGAGGCTACGGCGGAATCATCGGCGTCGGTCAGGGTTCGACTCGCGGGCCTCGTCTCGTCAAGGTCGAATACGCACCGCGCGGTGCCAAGCGCCATCTCAGCTTCGTCGGCAAGGGCATCACCTTCGACTCCGGCGGAATCTCGCTCAAGCCCGCGAAGAGCATGGAGGATATGAAGTCCGATATGGCCGGTTCCGCAGCCGTCGTGCAGGCGCTCTTCGGCATCGCCGACCTCAAGCTGCCGGTCCGCGTCACCGCTTGGCTGCCGATGGCCGAGAACATGCCCGGATCGTCGGCGCAGCGTCCCAGCGATGTGCTGAAGATGCGCAGCGGCAAGACCGTCGAGGTCACGAACACCGATGCCGAAGGGCGGCTCGTCCTCGCCGACGCGCTCACCGACGCCGGTGCGGAGAATCCCGACCTGCTCATCGATGTGGCCACTCTCACCGGTGCACAGATCGTGGCACTCGGCGAACGCACCTCCGGTGTCATGGGCGCCGAGGCAGCACGAGCAGAGGTCATCGCCTCCGCATCCGTGGCCGGTGAACAGATGTGGGCGATGCCGATCCCCGAGGAGATGCTGTCCGGGTTCGACTCCACCGCCGCCGATCTCACGAACTCCGGACCGCGCCCCGGCGGCATGCTCGCCGCAGCCGCGTTCCTGCGTGAGTTCGTCGACGAGGATGCGAACTGGGCGCATATCGATATCGCCGGACCGAGCTTCAACGGGTCCGCACCCTTCGGCTACACGCCGAAGGCCGCGACCGGAGCCGCGGTGCGCACCCTCATCGAAATCGCGAAGGCGAAGGCCTGAGCACAGTGGTTCTACACGCTGTCGAGGTGGACGTGACGATGCCCACCTGTGTCCAATCAGACAGCGTTTTTCTTCGCCGCGCGCGAGAAAAGTGGAAAGATAAGACTGAAAGCTGCGTACCGCAGGCTTATTCACAGCTACGAGGAGAAATCCGTGAGTGACGAATTGACCTACGACCTTGTCGTTCTGGGAGGCGGAACCGGTGGCTATGCCGCTGCTCTGCGAGCCGCAGAGCTCGACATGAAGGTCGCTTTGATCGAACGCGACAAGGTAGGAGGCACCTGCCTGCACCGCGGCTGCGTGCCGACGAAGGCTCTTCTGCATGCCGCAGAGGTCGCCGAGACCGCTAAGAACTCCGAGACCTTCGGCATCGAAGCCGAGTTCAAGGGGATCGACATCGCCAAGGTGCTCGAGTACAAGGACGGGGTCATCACCCGCAACTACAAGGGCCTGCAGGGTCTGGTCAAGGCTCGCGGAATCGACACCTACTTCGGCACCGGCAAGCTCGTCGGCAAGGACACCGTCGAGGTCGCCGGTGAAGACGGCAACCACACCGTCAAGGGAACGAACGTTCTGCTCTCGACCGGTTCGACGTCGAAGACCATCGGTCTCGAGGTCACCGACCGCGTGATCACGAGCACCGAAGCTCTGGAACTCGACAAGGTTCCGAGTTCGGCCATCGTGCTCGGCGGCGGCGTCATCGGCGTCGAGTTCGCCAGCGTCTGGAACTCCTTCGGCGCCGACGTCACGATTGTCGAAGGTCTCAAGCACCTCGTGGCCAACGAGGACGAGACCATCTCGAAGAACCTCGAGCGCGCGTTCAAGAAGCGCAAGATCAAGTTCAAGCTCGGTGTCATGTTCAAGGGCGTCGAAGAGACCGCGGACGGTGTCAAGGTCACCCTCGAAGACGGTTCCACGCTCGAAGCGGAGTACCTCCTCGTGGCCGTCGGCCGCGGCCCGGTCACCGAGGGCTTCGGATTCGAAGAGCAGGGCATCCCGATGGATCGCGGATTCGTCCTGGCCAACGAACGTCTCCACACCGGCGTCGGCAACATCTACGCCTGCGGCGATATCGTCCCCGGCCTCCAGCTGGCCCACCGGGCCTTCGGCCAGGGCATCTTCATCGCCGAGGAGATCGCCGGTATGGCGCCGGTGCCCGTACTCGAGTCGGGTATCCCGCGCGTGACCTACTGCGAGCCGGAGATCTTCTCGGTCGGACTCTCCTCTGCTCAGGCCGAAGAGAAGTACGGTGCGGACAAGGTCGAATCGCTCGAGTACAACCTCGGCGGCAACGGAAAGTCCGTGATCCTGAACACGACAGGTCTGATCAAGGTCGTCCGCGAAAAGGACGGTCCGGTCGTGGGCGTGCACGGAATCGGCGCGCGTCTGTCCGAGCAGGCCGGTGAAGCTCAGCTCATCGTCAATTGGGAAGCATTCCCCGAGGAAGTCGCGCAGCTCATCCACGCGCACCCGACGCAGAACGAAGCAATCGGCGAGGCCCACCTGGCCCTGGCCGGCAAACCCCTGCACTTCCACTCATAAGATCCGAGGAGACGAATACTCATGTCGAATTCCGTTCAGATGCCGGCTCTCGGAGAGTCGGTCACCGAGGGCACTGTCACTCGCTGGCTCAAGGAAGTGGGCGAAGAAGTCGAGGTAGACGAGCCGTTGCTCGAGGTGTCGACCGACAAGGTCGACACTGAGATCCCCAGCCCGTACGCGGGAACCCTCGAGAAGATCCTGGCCGAAGAAGATGACGTGGTCGAGGTCGGCGGCGACCTCGCCTACATCGGCGACGGCAGCGGAGCTTCCTCCGACGACGAAGCTCCTGCCGAAGAGGAAGCCGCCGAGGAGCCTGCGGAGGCCCCGGCCGAAGAAGCTCCGGCCGAGGAGGCGCCCAAGGAAGAGGCTGCACCTGCATCAGAAGAGGCCTCAGCGGAGGAATCCGCTCCGGCCGCGTCGGATTCCGATTCGTCCGAGGGCACCGAGATCACGATGCCCGCACTCGGCGAATCCGTCACCGAAGGCACCGTGACCCGCTGGCTCAAGGAAGTCGGTGAAGAGGTCGAGGTCGACGAACCCCTCCTCGAGGTCTCGACCGACAAGGTCGACACCGAGGTTCCCTCCCCCGTCGCCGGAGTCGTTCAGGCTCACCTGGCGGAAGAGGACGACACCGTCGAGGTGGGCGCTCCGCTGGCGCGCATCGGTTCCGGTGCTCCGGCCGAGTCCGCACCGGCTGAGGAAGCTCCTCAGGAAGAGGCTCCCGCCGAGGAGGAGCCGAAGCAGGAGGCCCCCGCCGAGGAGGCTCCCAAGCAGGAGGCGAAGCAGGAGGCCCCGAAGCAGGAGGCTCCCGCTGAGGAAGAGTCGAAGCAGGAGGCTCCCAAGCAGGAGTCGGCTCCCAAGTCGGCATCGACCGCATCGGCTCAGTCCGCTTCGGCCGCTCAGGCCGAAGAGCCTGTGGAGGCTGCGTCTCAGGCACCTGCCGCTGCCGACACCGTGGGCGAGAACGCCGCCTACGTCACTCCCCTTGTGCGCCGTCTGGCTCGCGAGAAGGGCGTCGACCTCTCGACGGTCACCGGCACCGGAGTGGGCGGTCGTATCCGCAAACAGGATGTCGAGACGGCTGCGAAGAACGGCCCGGCAGCCGCACCGACTGCTGACTCCGCCGCGCCCGCCGGAGCCTCCAAGGCTCCTTTCAAGGTCGAGATTCCCGAGGAGGTCGCGAAGCTGCGCGGCACCACGGAGAAGGCTTCGCGTATCCGGCAGACCATTGCCAAGCGCATGAGCGAGTCCCTCGATGTCTCCGCTCAGCTCACGCAGGTCATCGAAGTCGACATGTCCCGCATCGTCAGACTGCGCAAGGCCAACAAGGAAGCGTTCCAGGCCAAGCACGGTTCGAAGCTGACGTACCTGCCGTTCTTCGCGAAGGCCGTCGTCGAGGCGCTGCAGGTGCACCCGAAGGTCAACGCCCAGTACGATCTCGAAACGCAGCAGATCACCTACTTCGATCAGGAACACCTGGCCGTCGCGGTGGACACGCCGCGCGGACTGCTCGTGCCCGTGATCAAGGAGGCCGGCGACCTCAGCGTCGCAGGTCTGTCCAAGGCCATCGACGATGTCGCTGACCGGACACGCAACAACAAGATCATGCCGGACGAGCTCGCGGGCGGAACCTTCACGGTGACCAACATCGGTTCCGTCGGGGCGCTGTTCGATACGCCGATCATCAACCAGCCGCAGATGGGGATCCTCGGCACGGGCGCGATCGTCCGTCGTCCCATCGCCGTGCAGACGGCTGATGGTGATGAGGCGATCGCCATCCGTGACATGGTGTACCTGCCGTTGACCTACAACCACCAGCTGGTCGACGGTGCGGATGCGGGACGCTTCCTGCAGACCATCAAGGCACGTCTGGAAGAGGGCAACTTCGAGGCAGATCTCGACCTCTGAGCCTGACTCTTCTGCACACCTGTCGAGGGGCCGACCATTCTTGGTCGGCCCCTCGGGTCATTCACGGCGCGCCGATCTCCCGGACCTCTGCGACCAGCCATGCGTCCTCGACCTTCCGCAGTTCGAACTCGACCGTCTGCGCGGCGAACTCCTGCAGCGCGGCGCCTCTGCCCGCACTAGAACGCATGAGCGCCGAGGCGACGACACGGTCGTTATCGGCTGCGACGATCTTGACGTCCTTGACATCGATCGAATAGTCGGAGCCGCTGAACGCTGAAGGATCGATGAGCTCATCGGCTGCGGCGGCAGCTGAATCGGGCACCGACAGCGCCCGCAGAGCAGCCGCATCGCCGTCGCTGAGGGCCCGGGCCCGAGACTCACACAGATCGTCGAGAACGCTGGTGACCTCGCGCACGCCGAGGGAAGCCGTCTGTTCGACTGAGGATTCTGCTCCCCCGCCGGACGCGACGTCCTCTCCGCTCACGGCCGCAGTGTTCGACCACGCGGTCCAGACGACCACACCGCCGAGCAGCGTCAGGCATACGGCAGCACCGACCAGCAGGGTGCGGCGACCGACCCTGCTCGGCGGTGCCGCCGTGCGCAGTCGGGTCCACAGAGCCTCCACGGAATGCAGCACGGGCGTCAGCAGACTGCTTCGGGCAGCCGGGCGCCTCCGTTCCGGTCTCGACCGCCGCGAACTCTTCGCACCCGCGCGCAGCGGAGACACGCCTCCAGCACGCAGCGGCGGAGCGGGTGATCCGTGCTGTTGGGTGGCCTCCTGACCGCAGGCGCGGTCCGGGTGATGTCCAGAGGCCGCGCGCAGACGTGCGGTGAGCGCCGATTCGGGTGCTGTCTCACTCTCGGCGGGCACAAGCGGAAGCGCAGCGGGACGGTCGAGGGTACGCAGGGAATCGGCCGCCTCGGCGAGGGCGGAATCCAGTCCGAAATCGGATGAGGAGTCGTCCATGAGATCGGCGACGAGCGACCGCAGGGCCGACGATGATTCGGCCAGCGCGAGATTGATCGGCAGCAGGACCTCGGCCCACGGCCGACCGCAGACGGCGTGGTAGATCATCTCTCCCACGGCTCGCCGCGGCGTCGTCGCCGTGGTCGTGGACACACCGGGGATGATCACCGGCTTCCCATCGGCATCGAGGGCGAACGCGGACAGAGTGAGCCGTTCCTCGGGGTGCGTGCACGTGAGCAGTTCGTCGATGATGCCCAGGAACAGCGTGCACAGTTCGGCCTCGGTCACTCCCTGATAGGCGCGGACGACATCGAGGACGAGCCCGCCGGGCGGAGCGGGGACGATGAGCACGGAACGGGCGCCGTTCGGCAGAGCCACCTCGGTGAGGGCGAGGACACGGGGATCCTCGGCATCGAGTCCTCGGTGCACGACGCCCCACGCACCGCGACCATCGGAACCGAGTACACGGTGAATATCGTCGGCGATCGTTGCCTGGAACTCCCATGTCATGTTTCGTCATCTCCATTGATGATGTTCACTGCCGTTTGATGACTTTTAATATTGCTCGCTGTGGTGGTTATGTGTCAAGGGCCACAGCCTCGGCAGCGACCTGCAGAGGTGATTGGGAACAAATTGAACACTGGGGACAAGAGTCATAGTGTGGAGCCATGCCCCTGGCCACAGAAACGCTCGGGTTCGCTCCGGTCCTCTCGGACTATCGGCAGACTTGGGAATTGCAGAAGACATACCACGACGAAGTGCTCGCAGGTCACCGTGATTCGACGATCCTGCTCCTCGAGCATTCCCCGGTCTATACGGCCGGCAAGCGCACCGAGGACCACGAGCGGCCGACCGACGGCACCGAAGTCATCGACGTCGACCGCGGCGGAAAGATCACCTGGCACGGTCCCGGGCAGCTGGTCGCGTACTGCATCTACAGGCTCAACGACCCCAAAGAGGTCCGGCTCTTCGTGTCTCAGCTCGAAGACGCAATGATCAGGCTGCTCGCCGAATACGACATCGAGGCCACCACGATCGAGGGCCGAGCGGGAGTCTGGCTGCGAGGCGACGGACTCCGTCGTGACCGCAAGATCGGCGCCATCGGCATCCGCATCCACGAAGGCGTGACGATGCACGGCCTGGCCCTCAACTGCAGCAACGAACTCGCTGCGTACGAGTCGATCATCCCCTGCGGAATCACCGACGCCGACACCACCTCCATCAGTGCCGAACTCGGTCGCACGGTCACTCCCGAGGATGTGGCACGACGACTCGACGAAATCCTGCACGAGACCATCACCGCATAGGAGAACTCAGATGACGATCGCACCGGAAGGCCGCCGCATGCTCCGCGTCGAGGCCCGCAACTCCGAGACTCCCATCGAGGACAAGCCCGCCTGGATCAAGGCGAAGGCCCACATCGGTCCCGAGTACACCGCGCTGAAGTCGCTCGTGCGCAAGCAGGAGCTGCACACGGTGTGCGAAGAAGCAGGCTGCCCGAACATCTTCGAATGCTGGGAAGATCGCGAAGCGACCTTCCTCATCGGCGGCGAACAGTGCACCCGACGCTGTGACTTCTGCCAGATCGACACCGGCCGGCCGGCTGAATTCGACGCCGACGAACCGCGCCGCGTGGCCGCCTCGGTGGCGGAGATGGGTCTGCGCTACTCGACGATCACCGGCGTGGCCCGTGACGACCTCGAAGACGGCGGCGCTTGGCTCTACGCCGAGACCGTGCGCCAGATCCACGAACTCTCATATGTCGACGGGCGCGGCACCGGCGTCGAGCTGCTCATCCCCGATTTCAATGCCAAGCCGGATCAGCTCGCCGAGGTGTTCTCCTCCCGCCCCGAGGTGCTCGCCCACAATGTCGAAACGGTTCCGCGCATCTTCAAGCGGATCCGTCCCGCGTTCCGATACGAACGCTCGCTGTCGGTGATCACTCAGGCCCGCGAAGCCGGACTGGTGACCAAATCGAACCTCATCCTCGGCATGGGTGAGACGAACGACGAGATCATCTCCGCACTGCAGGACCTGCACGATGCCGGATGCGACCTCATCACGATCACGCAGTATCTGCGTCCTTCACCCAGGCACCACCCCGTCACTCGCTGGGTCAAACCGGCTGATTTCGTGATGCTGCGCGATGCCGCTGAGGAGATCGGCTTCCTCGGTGTCATGTCGGGCCCGCTCGTGCGCTCGTCCTACCGGGCCGGTCGCCTGTGGGCCACCGCCATGCGCCGCCGCGGCGAGGAGATTCCTTCGCATCTGGCGCACCTGGACAGGCACACGCCTGCCAAACAGGAGGCGCAGGCCGTTGTGGATACCTTCGGACCCGGCGAAGAGGTAGACTTGACTGCTGAGCAATGAGCGTCGGCCTCCCCCTGATTTCCGGAGGCGACGCCGCAACGCCCCTCAAGAGCAAGTGAGAGAATGAGCGAAGAACCGCGTAAGGGACTCTTCCGGCGCAAGCCCAAGGATCCGAACAAGAAGCCCGGTCGTCTGGCGCAGATGCGTCAGGTCTATGAGCTGTCGGCCAAACACAATAAGGCGACCCCATGGCTGCTGGCCGCAGCTGTGCTGGGCTGCACGATCATCGGCCTCGGTGCCGGATTCGTGTTCGGCGGGATGATCTTCACGACCATCCTCGGCTTCATGGTCGGTCTGCTGCTGGGCATGTTCATGCTCGGTCGTTTCGCCGAGACCGCCGCGTTCGCTCAGATGGACGGACAGCCCGGAGCCTTCGGCGCCGTCCTCAACACCGCTCGTCGCGGCTACCTCATGGATGAGAAGCCGATCGCCATCGACCCGAAGAGCCGCGACCTCGTGTTCCGCTCGACCGGTCGTGCCGGAGTCGTCCTCCTCAGCGAAGGACCGAAGGCTCGCAGTGCGAAGCTGTTGGCCAAAGAGAAGAAGCGTCACGAACGCATCCTCCCCAACGTTCCGATCCACACCTTCCAGGGCGGTAAGGAAGAGGGACAGCTGGCGATGAAGCAGGTCGTTCCGGCCGTGCAGAAGCTGCCTCGCAAGCTCAACCGCGCCGAGGTCCTGGCTGTGCGCAATCGGTTGGCCGCACTGGGAACGCAGGGCTCGCGTCCGCCAATCCCGAAGGGCATCGATCCGAACAAGGCCCGCCCGAACCACAAGGCCATGCGCGGACGCTGATCCTCACACATCCAGCGAAGATCCGCGAAGGCGGCGTCGACTCACTCCGAGTCGGCGCCGCTTCCGTCTCTCCTCCATCCCCTCCCCTAATTACTACCTGACGGCGGCCCAGATACCTCGCGCGAGGTATCTGGGCCGTCAGGTAGCAATCGGAGGGGGTTCAGCGGCGGAGGATGACTGTGTCGGCCGCCAGGTCGTGGAGTCCGCGGTTGTCGCGATTGAAGATGAGAGCGGGAATGACGAGCACGACGAGCACTGCGCGGATGAGCGATTTGAGCAGACCCGGGACATGGCCGTCGAGGCGACGCACCTCGATGCCGAAGATGCGATGCCCCACCGAATAGCCGAGCGTGCCCACGAGCACGAAGTTCTCTACAGCGAAGATCGCTGGCGCTAGGATCGGATTCGCCGGATCGATGAGATTGGCGATCGCCAGACACATCAGCCAGTCGACGAGCAGGGCGAGGATGCGCTTCCACGCCGGGGCCAGAGAATGCGAGCCGTTGACAGGCAGACCCAGCCGCTTTCCGGGCCAGTCGTCTTCTTCCCTGTCGAACCGGGGTCCTTCGAGCCAGGAACCAAGGTCGTCACGATTGATCACTCCCCCAGCCTACGAAATCCGGCCTGAGTGGATCCTCAGGAAACATGCCCGAAACATGGGCGACATCACGACTTCATTCTTCGGCGACTAAGATTGACCGTGGTCAGGACAAACGGCCACCGTACACGAACTAGGAGACCTAAGTGTTCTCGTCTGCTGAAGAACTCGTCAACTACATATCGGACAACGACGTGAAATTCGTCGATGTCCGGTTCTGCGACCTGCCCGGTGTGGTCCAGCACTTCAACCTCCCCGCCGCTTCCTACGGCACTGAGGAGATCACCGAAGGTCTGCTCTTCGACGGGTCCTCCATCACAGGCTTCCAGGGCATCCACGAATCGGATATGAAGCTGCTGGCCGATGTCACCTCCGCGTACATCGACCCCTTCCGCGAGGCCAAGACGCTGGTCGTCACCCACTCGATCGTCGATCCGTTCACCGATGAACCCTACTCGCGCGATCCCCGACAGGTCGCGGCCAAGGCCGAGGCCTATCTCGAATCCACCGGAATCGCCGACACCGTCTTCTTCGGTGCCGAGGCCGAGTTCTACCTCTTCGATTCCATCCGCTACGAGAACACCCCGGGCAGCAGCTTCTACAAGATCGGCTCACAGGAGGCAGCCTGGGACATGGGCACGGATGAGCCCGGCGGAAACCAGGGCTACAAGACTCCGTTCAAAGGCGGCTACTTCCCCGTCTCTCCGCAGGATCAGTACGCCGATATCCGCGACCAGATGTCCCTGACGCTCGAGCAGATCGGCTTCGAGATGGAGCGGGCGCACCACGAGGTCGGCACTGCCGGTCAGCAGGAGATCAACTACAAATTCAAGACCCTCCAGCATGCCGGTGATCAGCTGCTCGACTTCAAGTACGTGATCAAGAACACCGCCTTCGAGCTCGGGAAGTCCGCAACCTTCATGCCCAAGCCGCTCTTCGATGACAACGGCTCGGGCATGCACTGCCACCAGTCGCTGTGGAAGAACGGCGAGCCCCTCTTCTACGACGAGAACGGCTACGGCGGGCTCTCCGACCTGGCCCGCTGGTACATCGGCGGCCTGATCGAACACGCCGGTGCGGTGCTCGCGTTCACGAACCCGACGATCAACTCCTACCGTCGCCTCGTGCCCGGTTATGAAGCTCCGGTCAACCTCGTCTACTCCGCGCGCAACCGTTCGGCCGCGATCCGCATTCCTGTGACCGGAACCTCGCCGAAGGCCAAGCGCCTCGAATTCCGCGTTCCGGACCCTTCGTCGAACCCCTACCTCGCCTTCTCCGCGCAGCTCATGGCCGGGCTCGACGGCATCCGCAACCGCATCGAACCGCCGGAGCCCATCGACAAGGATCTCTACGAGCTCCCGCCGGAGGAGGCCAAGGACATCAAGCTCGTTCCCGGCACCCTCGACGAGGCGCTCAACGAGCTGGAGAAGGACCACGACTTCCTCACCGCCGGAGATGTCTTCACTCCCGACCTCATCGAAACGTGGATCCGCATCAAACGTGAGAACGAACTCGATGTCGCTCGCCTGCGTCCGACGCCGACGGAGTTCGAGCTCTACTACGCACTCTGATCTCAGGCCCGGCCGGATTCCAGTCGGACCGAGAACCGGCATCTGCAGCCGAGTGGAATAGAGTGAGGGCGTCACGGGTTGTCTCCCGTGGCGCCCTTTCGGCTCTGCGGCCGCTGACACGGCCGGTCGGATCACGCACCATCGGAGGGATGGACTTTGACGCACTATGACCTGCTGCTCATCGGCACCGGTTCGGGAAATATGTTCCTCGACAAGCGGTTCGCGGGCCTGAAGACCGCCATCGCCGAGGAATGGCACTTCGGCGGAACCTGCCTCAACGTCGGCTGCATCCCGACGAAGATGTTCGTCTACCCCGCCACCGTTGCTGAGCAGTCGCACCAGGCTGACCGTTACAACCTGACTCCGACCCACCCCGAAGTCGATTGGGCAGGGCTCCAGAAGCGCATCTTCTCCCGCGTCGACGCGATCGAGTCCGGAGGACGCGAGTACCGCAGCAGCGACCGCCAGCCCAATGTCACCGTCGTTCCCGAACACGTTCACTTCACCGGAGAGAAGACCGTACGCACCGCCTCCGGTGAGCAGATCACCGCCGATCGGATCGTCATCGCCGCCGGCGCCCACCCGATGATCCCCGACATCGCCGGGCTCGACACGACCCGCGTCGACACCGGCGACTACCCGGTATTCACTTCGGACACGGTGATGCGCCGTCCCGATCAGCCAGGGCGCCTGGTCATCATCGGCTCCGGGATCGTCGCCATGGAGTTCGCCCATGTCTTCGCCGCCCTCGGCACCGAGGTGACCGTCCTGGCTCGCGGGCCCCGCCTCCTGGGTGATATCGATGCGGAAGCCGCCGACGAATTCACCCGGATCTTCGGCTCCTCCCACACCGTCGTCCACGGGGCCCAGGCCAAGCAGATCGACATCGCCGATGGTGAGGTCACGCTGACCGTCGAACCCAGCGGGCGCCTCGCCGAGGTGGCCCTGCCGGAGACGATCACGGCAGACGGTGTGCTCGTGGCCACCGGGCGCGTCCCCAACACCGCCGAGCTCGACGTGGCGGCCGCCGGTTTCGACCTCACCGACGGCAAACGGCTGTCCGTCGATGAGCACCAACGAGTGCTCTCCGCCGGTCAGCCCGTTCCAGGCGTGTTCGCTCTCGGAGACATCTCCTCACCGCACCAGCTCAAACATGTCGCCAACCACGAAGCGACGATCGTCGGACGCAATCTGGCTGCCGACGTCGCGGCGGGAGGGCCGGGAAGTGCTCCGGTCGACGACCTCGCCGTGGTCAATCACCACGCCGTCCCCGGTGCCGTGTTCACCTCCCCTCAGGTCGCCTATGTGGGAATGACCGAGACGCAGGCCACGGATGCCGGACACGATGTCACGGTCAAGGTGCAGCAGTTCTCCGATGTCGCCTACGGCTGGGCGATGGCCGATGATCCGGGGATCGTGAAGGTCATCGCCGATCGCGGCACCCGGCTCATCCTCGGCGCGCATATCGTCGGGCATGAAGCATCGATGCTCATCCAACCGCTCATTCAGGCCATGGCCTTCGGTCAGACGGCCGACGAGGTGGCCACCGGACAGTACTGGATCCACCCGGCTCTGCCCGAGGTCGTCGAGAACGCCCTGCTCGGGCTCGAATTCGAGGACTGAGCGTTCGACCGACGTCTGATTCGGCGGATGCCCGGGTGAATTCGCCAGAAGGCGAAGTGCCGCGCTCGCCGAGTCAGAAGTCGTAGAAGCGGTGTTCCATCACGGAACGCGCGTGCCTGGTGGTCCGCAGATAGTCGTCTTCGAGGTCATGGCCCGCACCGGCAGGATAGCCGAGGAGGCAGGCCGTGGCCTCGAGCTCTGTGTGGTCGACGGGCAGCGATTCGGCAGTGCGACCGCGGAAGAGCATCACGGCTGAACGCACATCGGTCACCAGCTGCCACGCCGCGGCCAGCTGCTCGGCATCCTCGGCCGGCAGCAGATCCTCGTCCGTGGCCGCAGCGAGAGCCGACAGCGTCGAGGTCGTGCGCAGGCCTTCGACGCGATGCCCGTGTCGGAGCTGCAGCAGCTGAACGGTCCATTCGACATCGGAGAGACTGCCTCGACCGAGCTTGAGATGCCGACGCTTGTCGGCATTGCGGGGCAGACGTTCGTCCTCCATCCGCGCCTTGAGCGTGCGCACCTGTGTCAATGCCTTCTGCGGCATCTCCACCGGGTACCGCAGCGGATCGATCAGCGAGAGGAAATCGGCGATGAGACCGTCGTCGCCGGCGACCGGACGTGCCCGCAGCAGCGCCTGAGCCTCCCACGGCTGGGACCATTTCGCATAGTAGGCCTGGTAGGACGAGAGGCTGCGGACCAACGGTCCGTTCTTGCCTTCGGGACGCAGATCCGCGTCGAGATCCACTCCCTGAGCGCCTTCGCTGGCTTTGAGACGGGAGGACAGTTGGAGTGCCACCTTCGACACGTGCTTGCTCAGCTTCCCACGGGCTTCGGCGTCGAGATCATCGCTGATGGGCCGGTAGACGAACATCAAATCGGCATCGGAGAAGTAGCCGATCTCGCGGCCGCCCCACCGGCCCATGGCGATGATCCCGAACTCGTAGTCCGGTGTCTCGGGGCCGTCGAGGTCTGTTCGGACAGCCTGCAGGGCACCACGTACGGCCAGGTCCATGAGGTCGGAGAGATCGGCGGGTATTGCGGCCCGATCTCCGACGCCGAGGACGTCGCGCAGAGCGATGCGCAGCAGCTCCCGGCTGTAGGTCTCCCGGATCGGTGTCACCGCGTCGGCGCCGTGGCGTCGGAGCAGTCCGTCGACCTCGGCGTTGAGGATCTCCAGATCACGGGCCTCGAGGTTCTCAGGGCGATCCAGCCAAGCCACGGCAGCGGGCTGGCGCAGCAGAAGTTCGGTCGCATACCCGGACAGCGAGAGCACTTCGGCCACCGATTTGGCAGCCAGCCCGGAGTCGCGGAGCATCTTGAGGAACCACCCGGACGATGACAGCGATTCGCTCAGGCGGCGGAAGGCCAGCAGTGCTCGGTCGGGTTCGACCCCGTCGGAGAACCAGTCGAGCAGTGCCGGAAGCACCTGCTTGATGACCATGGCGGTGCGCGACATCCCTGTGGTCAGCGCCTTGATATGGCCCAATGCTCCCTGCGGGTCGACATAGCCGAAGGCCTGGAGACGATCGGCGGCCGCCTGCAGGCTCGTTCCCCGTTTCTGAGCATCCACTACGGCCCCGTGGATGCCGACGGCCGCCTCGAGGATGGGCCGATAGAAGATCTGTTCGTGGAGGCGGGTGACCTGTTTCGCATAGTCCCGGCGGGCCTCTTCGAGGCGGTCTCCGGTTCGCGATCCGGAACGGAAGACGGATCGGGCCAGCATCCGCAGCTTGGCTTCGTCGTCGGGGATGAGCGCATTGCGCATCATCCGCGGGATCTGCACTCGGTGTTCGACGACGCGCATGAACCGGTACGCGGTCGAGAACACGGAGGCGTCCTGCTGGCCGATGTACCCGTGCTCTCCCAGTTCGCCGAGTGCGATGAGCGTGTTCGGGGTGCGGATGTCCTCATCATTGCGCCCGTGGACGAGCTGGAGCATCTGTGCGGAGAACTCGACGTCACGCAGCCCGCCGCGCCCCAGCTTGATCTGGCGTGGGGCTTCGACGGCCGGAATGAGATCGACGACGCGCCGACGCATCGCTCGGATCCCATCGATGAAGCCGACACGGCTGGCCGCCTGCCAGACCAAGGGCAGAAGCGAGTCCGAGAACGCCTCGCCGACCTCGACGTCACCGGCGACGGGTCGGGCCTTGAGCAGGGCCTGGAACTCCCAGTTCTCGGCGATCTCGTCGTAATAGTGTTCGAACTCCGACAGAGTCCGGACGAGCGCCCCGGCTTTGCCTTCGGGACGCAGCGCCGTATCGACCTCCCAGAGTGCGGGCTCGCCCCCGGCGTCGGAGAGGATGCTGCGCATACGCTGAGCGAGATCGGTGGCCGAACTTCTGGCTCCCTCGGTCTCCGCGGAGTCGAGGACGAAGACGACATCGACGTCGGAGACGTAGTTGAGCTCTCGTGCTCCGGTCTTGCCCAGGGCGATGACCGCCAGACGGATGCCGGCCGCCTCGTCGAGTTCGGCACGCGCGATGGCCAGAGCCGTATCCAGCGCGGCCGCGGCCAGATCGGACAGGACGGCCATGACATGATCGACGATCTCTTCCGGGGACTCTGCCGACAGGTCGTCGGCGACGAGGCGCAGGACCGCGTCACGGTAGTTGCGCCGCAGAGCCCTGACGCCTTCGTCACCGGTCACCGTGGCGCGCGGGGCCGGATCGTCCGGATCCGCGCCGAGGGCCGAGAGCATCTCAGCGCGCAGGGACGACGCCGAGGCGGCCGGGGTGGAGATCAGCAGGAACGGGTCCGGGGCAAGCAGCAGAGGAAGCGAGTCGGGATGACGGACCAGGTGGTCGACCATCGCCTCCGAGGTTCCCAGGACTGCGAGCAGGCGGGCCAGGAGCGGACGGTTGAGTTCGTCCTCGGCCAGATCGCTCTTCGTTCCCGACCGCACGGCGTCCAGCAGCGCCGCGGACTCCTCCCCCGCGGCCTCGATCACCCGCAGCAGTCCCAGCGCCGCCCCGTGCGGGTCGGGCACGGCCATGAGCAGGTCGACGAACCGCGAGTCCGTGGCCAGAGGCTGGCCGAGGAGCTCATCGAGCTCATGGAGGAAGCGGGCGGTCGCATCCGGGATGCTGATGGTCCGTGAGGTGATTGCGGCCATCACATCGAGGTGAAGTGCTTGGCGAGTTCGTACGGAGTCACCTGCGCGCGGTAGTCGGTCCATTCCTGCCGCTTGTTGCGCAGGAAGAAGTCGAACACCTCTTCGCCCAGGGTCTCGGCGACGAGGTCCGAGCCTTCCATCAGCTCCAGGGCATGGGACAGGCTGCGCGGCAGCGCTTCGATGCCCATCGCTCGACGTTCGGTGGACGAGAGCAGCCAGACGTTGTCCTCGGCCTCGTCGGGCAGCTCGTAGTCCTCTTCGATCCCCTTGAGCCCTGCGGCGAGCATGAGCGCATAGGACAGGTACGGGTTCGCCGAGGAGTCCAATGCACGGTATTCGACCCGTGCGGATGAGGACTTGCCGGAGTTGTACTGCGGGACCCGCACGAGAGCGGAGCGGTTGCGGTGGCCCCAGGAGATGTAGGACGGGGCTTCGTGGCCGGTCCACAGCCGCTTATAGGAATTCACGTGCTGGTTGGTCACCGCCGAGATCTCGGCAGCGTGGGTGAGCAGTCCTGCGATGAACTGACGGCCGGTCCTCGACAGCTGATATTCGGCGCCCGGCTCGAAGAAGGCATTGTTCTCACCTTCGAACAGGGAAACATGCGTGTGCATCCCGTTGCCCGGGTGCTCGGCCATCGGTTTGGGCATGAACGAGCCGTAGACACCTTGAGAGATCGCGACTTCTTTGATGACCGACCGGAAGGTCATGACGTTGTCGGCCATGGTCAGCGCATCGGCATAGCGCAGATCGATCTCGTTCTGACCCGGTCCGGCCTCATGATGGGAGAACTCCACGGACAATCCCATCGCTTCGAGCATGGTGACCGCTTCGCGGCGGAAGTCGTTGGCCGTTCCGCCGTTGACATGATCGAAGTAGCCGGCCGTGTCGACGGGCCTCGGCGCAGTGCCGTCGCTGATTCCGGAGACGGGGTCGAGGTTGTCGGTCTTGAACAGGTAGAACTCGATCTCAGGATGCACATAGAAGGTGAAGCCGCGTTCGGCGGCCTTCGCCAGAGTGCGTTTGAGGACGTTGCGCGGATCCGCCGGCGCCGGTTCGCCCCCGGGGACGTGGATGTCGCAGAACATCCGCCCTGTCGGTTCGGTCTCTCCGCGCCAGGGCAGCAGAGAGAACGTCGAGGGATCGGGTTTGAGCACCATATCGGCTTCGTACACCCGTGACAGTCCCTCGACTGCCGATCCGTCGAACCCGATGCCTTCGGAGAAGGCACCTTCGAGTTCGGCGGGGACGATGGCCACGGACTTCAGCTGTCCGAGGACATCGGTGAACCAGAGTCGGATGAATCGCACTTCACGATCCTCGACGGTCCTGAGAACGAATTCCTCCTGACGCGACATTCAGCCGTTCCACTTCTCGTCGTCTTCGTCCCACTTCTGATTGCGCTCACGTGCCTTCTCCAGGGCGGCGCGGGCGACTTCCTCGGTCTCGTACGGCCCCATACGGTGGGTCCAATCGCTGACCAGCCCCTTTTCGACGGTGTTCGTCTCGAGGTTGAAGTAGTACTTCGAGTTCGGATCGTCGATATCTTCGTAGAGTCCCATGGCGAGCCTTCTCTCCTCAGCGGGGTTCTGCATTGACACTTTCAGCTTACCGTTTCGGGAGCCGAACTGACGGTACCTGCTCCTCGCGCTCGGTGAACTCCCCTATCTGCGCTTGCGGTGCCGTCTGTCCTCGGCTGGAATCATGTTTTCCGCGCTATCTGGTACTCAAATGCACTGATTCCGTATTCGGGATGACGAAAACAGATTTAAAGGTTTGCTCTCCAAACCTTCAAAGGAATAGAGTTGACACCATCGACGCCCGACGGAGAAGTCGGTCGCCTCCGCCCCTGCGGCACATCATCAGGAGAGAAGGACACACAATGCGCATTTCAGTGCCCACCGAGGTCAAGAACAACGAGTTTCGAGTCGCCATCACCGCTGCCGGAGTCAACGAACTCGTCACCCACGGCCATGAGGTCACCGTGCAGGCGGGAGCCGGCGAAGGCTCCTTCATCACCGATGCCGAATACGAGGCGGCCGGAGCGGCGATCGCCGCCGATGCCGCCACCACCTGGGCCGCCGGCGACCTGGTGCTCAAGGTCAAGGAGCCGATCGCCCAGGAGTACGGGTTCCTGCGCAAGGACCTCGTCCTGTTCACCTATCTCCACCTCGCCGCCGATGAGGCGCTGACGAAGGCCCTGATGGAAGCCGGCACCACGGCCATCGCCTATGAGACCGTCCAGCCCGACGGCGGCGGCCTGCCGCTGCTGGCTCCGATGAGTGAGATCGCCGGTCGCCTGTCGACTCAGGTCGGTGCCCACAGCCTGCTCAAGGCCAATGGTGGTCGTGGCATCCTGCTCTCCGGAGTCCCCGGCGTCGAGCGTGCCAATGTCGTCGTCATCGGTGCCGGTGTGGCCGGGACGAACGCCGCCCGCATGGCTCTGGGTCTCGGTGCGAGAGTCGAGGTCATCGATATCAACATTCCGCGTCTGCGTCAGATCGATGAGACCTTCGCCGGTGCCATCGGCACGAAGGTGTCGAACAAGTACGAGATCACGAAGTCACTGGCCGGTGCCGACCTCGTCATCGGTTCGGTGCTCATCCCGGGCAGGAAGGCGCCGAAGCTCGTCACCGATGAGATGGTCGCCGGGATGAAGCCAGGCTCCGTCCTCGTCGATATCGCCATCGACCAGGGCGGCTGCTTCGAGAACTCGCGACCGACGACGCATGATGATCCGACGTTCACCGTCCACAACTCGGTGTACTACTGCGTGGCGAACATGCCCGGTGCCGTGCCGAACACGGCCACGGCGGCGCTGACGAATGCGACTCTGCCGTTTGCTGTGAAGATCGCTGATCAGGGATGGCACACAGCGTTGTCGAACGATTCGGCGCTGGCCCGGGGACTCAATATCCACAACGGACACGTCACCAACGACAACGTCGCCGACGCATTCGGCCTCGAAGCCGTGTCCGTGGCACACGCGCTGGCGAACTGAGACTTTCGCACTCGTATTGCTACCTGACGGCGGCTCAGCAACCTCGCGAGGTTGCTGAGCCGCCGTCAGGTAGTTCTGGGGGTGCGGCTCAGTCCCGGGTGACGATGGTCGTGTACCTGAAGTGCTCTTCGCACAGTCTGCCTGCCTCCACCCCGTCACCGGCGGCGATCGACTCGACGATCGCGGCGTGGTCGTCTACGGCGTGGTCGAAGAGCTCAGCGGAGAACGGGTCGTGACGGAAACCGGCGTTGATCTTCGTATCGAGATCGATGGCCATGCGCACGAGTTCCGGGTTGTGCCCGGCGCGGGCGATGGCGAAATGGAACTGCGCGTCCGCGGTGCGAGCGGCGGCCGCCTCGGCGCGCTGGGAATAGACCTCGGCCAACTCACGGAGTTCGCTCAGCTCCTCCTCGGTGCGTCGGCGCGCCGCGGTCGCCGCCAGCGAATTCTGGAAGACCGCGCGAGCGTCGAGAAGATTCCGACGTTCGGCATGGAATTCGTCGATCCTGCCGGCCATGGGCGCCAGCGCCTCGGGGCGGGCGGTCTTGACGAACGTCCCTCCCCCACGACCCCGGCGGCGTTCGACGACACCGAGCCGTTCGAGCCGCAGCAGGGCTGCGCGCACGCTCGAGCGAGACACCTGGAGATCTGCGGCCAAGGTCCGTTCGCCCGGCAGCAGAGTGCCTTCCGGCAACGCTCCCACGGCGATTCCGGAGAGGATGTGGTCGGCGATCTGCTGCGGCGCGCTCGTCAGGCTCACCACGTCGCTCAGCCCGGCGAACTCGTGGCCCGCCGATGTCGTGTCCTCGCTCAATCTGCCTCCCGTTTCCTTGGCACGGCTGCTTCCGATTCTAGACTCCACAGGGCCCTCGCCGCGGCATCGACAGGCGAGCAGGCGGCGGGACAAAGCCGCGTTTCCAGCATAGGATCGACACCATCATGACTGTTCACACTCGCCTGCTCACGCCCGGCACCATATCGCCCGAACGCGGTGTGCCGAAGGACATTCCCCGCCCCGAATACGTCGGACGCGCCGACGCCGATGAGGGCCGCGGAAACAATTTCTACAGCCCCGAGGAGATCGAGGTCGTCCGAGCGGCCGGTCGGATCGCGGCCGATGCCCTGGCCGCCGTCGGCGAGATGATCGCCCCCGGCATCACCACCGATGACATCGACAAGGCAGCGCACGAGTTCATGTGCGATCACGGAGCGTACCCGTCGACGCTGGGCTATCGCGGGTTTCCGAAGTCCGTATGCACCTCCGTCAACGAGGTGGTCTGCCACGGGATCCCCGATTCGACCGTCATCGAAGACGGCGACATCGTCAATGTCGACATCACCGCCTACTACCAGGGCATGCACGGGGATACGAACTACACATTCACCGCCGGCGAGGTCGACGAGGAGTCGCGCCTGCTCGTCGAACGCACCTATGAGTCGATGATGCGCGGAATCAAGGCGGTCAGACCCGGCCGTCAGATCAACGTCATCGGACGAGTGATCGAGAAATATGCGAAGCGCTTCGACTACGGAGTCGTGCGCGACTACAGCGGCCACGGTGTCGGCCGTGAGTTCCATTCCGGCCTCATCATCCCCCACTATGACGCAGCCCCCGCCCACGCCGAGACGATTGAGCCGGGAATGATCTTCACGATCGAGCCCATGCTCAACCTCGGCACGATCGACTGGGACGTCTGGGATGACGCCTGGACCGTGGTGACGAAGGATCGCAGACGCTCTGCCCAGTTCGAACACACACTGGTCGTGACCGAGGCGGGTGCCGATATCCTGACCCTGCCCGATGTCGACACCGCGATCGCCGCGGGACCTGCACACGAGGGGAATTGAGATGAGCGCGGAGACCTCCCCACGGTTTGCGATCGGCATCGACATCGGAGGGACCGGGATCAAAGCGGCGCTCGTCGATACGGTCACGGGAAAGCTGCCGTTCAAGCGGCTGCGCGAGCTCACCCCGAAACCGAGCACCCCCGATGCGGTGGCCGCGACGATCGTCACGCTGCTGGATGCGCTGAGCGCGCGCGCCCTCGAGCTCGAGCTCGTCACCGATCGTGCGGATCTGGACTCCCTGCCCGTCGGCTGCGGGTTTCCCGGGGTCATCCGCGAGGGACGTGTCGAATACACAGCGAACCTCGATCAGAGTTGGATCGGTTCGCCCATCGCCGAGATCATCGGGCAGAGCACCGGCCGCACGGTGTATTTCCTCAATGATGCGGATGCGGCCGGCCTGGCCGAGATGATCTTCGGCGCCGGTCGCAGACACCGGAAGAAGACGGTGCTGCTGACGACGCTGGGCACGGGAATCGGAACCGCCCTGTTCACTCAGGGCCGGTTGGTTCCCTACACCGAGCTCGGTCATATCGAGATGAATGGCGCCGATGCCGAGACGCAGGCCGCGGAATCGGTCAGGACCCGACTGGGACTGACCTATCCCGAATGGGCGGCCCGGCTGCAGCAGTACTATTCGATGATCGAACTGCTCGTCGCCCCGGACGTCATCATCGTCGGCGGCGGGGTCTCGAAGTCCCAAGACCAGTTCCTGCCGCTCATCAGGACGCGAGCCAAACTCAAACCGGCGAAACTGTACAACAACGCCGGAATCGTCGGCGCAGCGATGATCGCGGTCAACGGCGGAAAGGCGAAGGTCCGCCGCAGCCGATCATGAAGGCCGCAGCCGGTCCTGAGAGGTCGACGCGCCTCTTGAGGGCGTGGAGGGCGAGGGTGAGGACAGGCCACCGATAAGCCGGGTTCTGTCGACGAGTCGGTCGCCCTTCTCGCCTGACGGTCATCTATCTGGGACCGATGTTGCCACCGGCCTCAAGCAATCCACCCGACGACTCGGCGAGCAGCCTCGAACGTCGTCTGTCTGATCTTGCTCCGGATGGGGTTTACCCAGCAGCGACGGTCACCCGCCGCTCTGGTGGTCTCTTACACCACCGTTTCACCCTTACCCAGTCGGAACTGGGCGGTCTGCTTTCTGTTGCACTGGCCCGCGGGTCGCCCCGGGTGGGTGTTACCCACCATCCCTGCTCTGTGGAGCCCGGACGTTCCTCAGCCGAAATCGGCCGCGACCGCCTGGTGACCTGTCCTCAGGCATCCCAGTGTAGTCGCTCGGCTAAGCTGCGATCCACGCAGGGCCTGTGGTGCCGCGGCGCCCACGCGCCGAACGTGATGAACCTCATCCGCACCGGGTCCGAACCGGCTCAGTCGGTGATCATACGATGGGGTGGTGAAGATCCTGCTGCCGCCCTCCGAGGGCAAGACTCCGTCGTCAACCGGCCCCACCCTCGACCTCGACAGACTCTCGGCTCCGGAACTCACAGCGAAACGCAAGCGGGTCCTGTCCGCACTGAAGAAGATCTCGAAGCGTCGGGATGCCCTCGAGAAGCTCGGTGTCGGAGCGTCACTGGCAGAGGACGTCGAACGGAACACGGTTCTCGATGAGATCCCCTGCGCTCCCGCTCTGCTCACCTACTCTGGGGTCCTCTACGAGGCAATGGGCGCCGGCGAACTGGTGGCTCGTGCGGAACGGGACGAGACTCTGCGCGAACGCCTCCACGACGTCCACGTCTTCTCGGCCCTGTTCGGTCGAGTCCACGGACTCGATGAGATCCCCGCTTATCGTCTGGCGATGAAGACCGATCTGGGGACCCTGGGAAAGCTGACGTCCTATTGGAAGCCGATTCTGGCGAAGTCGTGTTCCCTCGACTCCGCCGAGGTGGCCCTCGACTGCCGTTCGAGTGATTACCGTTCAGTGTGGCCGGGACCCAACGATCAGGTGGTCACCATGGGCGCCGTGTCCGTCAGTGACGGAAAGCGTCGTGTCGTCTCCCATTGGGCGAAGTTCTACAGGGGTGAGTTCGCCGGTCGGCTGCTCTCCGACGACCGTCCTCCGCCGGAGACTGCCGAGGGCCTCGTGGCCCGGGCCGAAGAGTTCTACGAGGTCGAGTTCACCGCACCGACGAAATCGAAACCGGCGAACCTCATGATCGTCCTCCGGGACTGACCCGTCCTGCGGAGGCGAACGGCGATCGGCTGAATCGAGTTCAGCTGCGTCGCAGGAGCACCGCTTCGCACTCCTCGCACTCATAGGTTTCGTTGACATCGGCTCCGAGCATCCCATGCCAGGCGGCCCCGCCGATCTCCTGCCCGCACGCCTGACAGTTCGGCCCGTTGAGCAGCGCGGCTCCGGGCCCGCCCTGCCGGACATTGGCATCGAATGCCGTGAGCAGCTGCTGCGGCATTTCGCTTCTCGGACCTGCCGCAGCGGATTCGTTGTCGGCGATGAGGTCACGCAGTTCGGCCTTCCGGTCCTTCACCGCGGTCTGCACCTCTCTGCCGGAGGCCGTGACGTCGGCGATCCGATCATCGACTGCCGACAGCTCGGCCTCGGCGGCCTCGAGGTGTTCCATCTCCTCCAGCTGAGACTCCTCGATCTCGGAGACCCGAGCTTCGTGACCGGCGATCTCCTCCTGCAGATTCACCATGTCTCGGCTCGTCAGGCCGGTGCCGTCGTTGAGTTCGGCGGTCTTCTTCTCGATCTTCGACCGCTGTGCTTCGATGAGTTCGGTCGCTTCGGCGATGGCCTGCTGGTGGCCCTCGACGACCGCGGCGGCTTCGGTCCGCTTCTCTCCGAGCTCCTTGTGGCGGGTGATGAGCTCCTGCAGCTCTTCGGCCCGCTTCGGATTGTCGTGTTCGAACCGCAGAGCACGTCCGTGGGCGGTGAGCTCGATGAGGGTCTGCAGTGCCGTTCTCTGGCTGTCGGTGATGAGCATCGTCGGTCTCCTCGTCAGTAGCGTTCGACCCAGGGGTCGGTGTTGACCGCCGAGTGCTGCAGCGAGACGGTGAACCCGCGTGCGGCGAATTCGGCTTCCAGCGCTTCGGCCGCCGCAGTGAGCCACACCGTCTCCGACGCCCAGTGGGAGACGTCGATGAGCGAGAGCCCGCTCTCCCGGCGATTCGCAGTGTCGAGCGCCTCTGTGGCGGGGTGGTGGCGCAGGTCGGCAGTCACATACACGTCGGCCCCGCTGGCTCGGACCTCGTCGAAGAGCGAATCACCGGCGCCGCCGCAGACGGCCACGCGGGTGACTGGCGCTGCCGGGTCGCCTGCGATGCGCACCCCGGTCGTGGTGCGCGGCAGGTGAGCGGCCAAGCGTCTGGCCAAGTCTCGGACAGGGGTGGGATGATCAAGATCGCCGACGCGACCGATCCCCGTCGGCTGGGAGTCGGTGTCCGGTCCGTCAGCAAGGCTGTGCGCAGCCAAGGGCTGCGCATCCTCGATGCCCATGAGTGAGATGAGCACGTCCGAGACTCCGCCGCGAGCCGAATCGGCGTTCGTGTGCGCGTTGAACAACGCAATATCGTTGCTGATGAGCGTGTGCACGGCCCCGCCCTTCAGCGTTGCGGCGTTGACCGACTTCACGGGTTTGAGCATGAGCGGATGATGGTTGAACACCAGATCCGCACCAAGGACGACAGCCTCGGCGATCACAGCGTCCATCGGGTCCAGTGCCAAGAGGATCGATCGGACCTCGGCGTCGGGGTCACCGACCGCCAATCCCACGGAGTCCCAGGACTCGGCCAGGGCCGGCGGCCACAGCGAGTCGAAGACCTCAACGCAGTCGCTCACCTTCGGATGTCTCATGCCCCCACACTATTACATCGGGGCCGACGCCCATGGCCTGCATCGCGGTGGCCGCGACCATGCCGAGGGCGAGGCAGAGATCGGCGGACGATTTTCGACGAACGTGATTTCGCTCATATATTAGGACCATGACAACTGCACGCACCTCCTCCGACTCACCCGCCATCGGAAATTCGTCCACGGTCTCCGATCTCATCCGCCGCAGTGCCGGTCGCTTCCCCACCGACACGGCCCTCGAGTTCGCCGACCGGATCTGGACCTATGCACAACTCGACGCTGCCGTGACTGCGGTGGCCCGCGAACTCGACCGTCTCGGCGTCGCGAAGGGTGACCGGGTCGCCGCCTATGGAAAGAACTCCGATCTCTTCGCCCTCCTCTACCTCGGCTGCGCCCGCGCCGGGTTCGTCCATGTGCCGGTGAACTATCAGCTGAAGAACGACGAGCTCGACTACATCCTCAGCAACTCCGGCGCCGAGATCGTCTTCGCCGATGCCGACCTCATGTCGGCTGTCACCTCGACTCCGACCGGAGCCGGGGCGCAGGTGATCGACTTCGCCGCTCTGGTTCCGGTCGCCACGTCCGATTCGATCGCCCCTGCCGGGACCGCAGAGTTCTCCGTCGACGACACGGATGTCGCGCAGCTGCTCTATACCTCCGGCACCACCTCGGCGCCCAAGGGAGCGGTGATGACGCATCGAGCCCTTCTGCACGAGTACCTGTCATCCCTCATGTCACTCGACTTCGCTGCGACTGACCGTGCCGTCCATGCGCTCCCCCTCTATCACTCGGCCCAGATGCACGTCTTCCTGCTGCCTCTGCTGTCGATCGGGGCGCACAACATCATCGTTCCGGCACCGGTTCCCGAGCAGCTGCTGGCCATCTTCGAAGAACGCAAGATCAATTCGTTCTTCGCCGCGCCCACCGTCTGGGTGGCCCTGGCCAACAGCCCCGATCTCGAGACCCGCAATCTCGACAGCCTCCGCAAGGCCTACTACGGTGCCTCGATCATGCCCGGGCCGATCCTCGACCGTCTGCGCACCCGGCTGCCTCAGTTGGGATTCTTCAACTGCTTCGGACAGTCCGAGCTCGGACCGCTGTGCTCGGTGCTGCGCCCCGAGGAGCATGACGATCATCCGGGCTCGGCCGGTCGTCCGGTCCTGTTCGTCGAAACCCGTGTCGTCGATTCCGCAGGCAGCGATGTCGGGCCCGGTGAAGAGGGAGAGATCCTCTATCGCTCGCCGCAGCTGTGCGAAGGCTATTGGAATCGTCCGGAGGCCACCGCAGAGGCGTTCGAGGACGGCTGGTTCCATTCCGGCGACCTGGTCAAGGTCGACGATGCCGGATTCATCGAGGTCGTCGACCGAGTCAAAGACGTGATCAACACCGGTGGTGTGCTGGTGGCCAGTCGGCAGGTGGAGGATGCGATCTTCGAGCTCCCCCAGGTCGCCGAGGTGGCCGTGGTCGGAATCGCCGACGAGAAGTGGATCGAGGCGATCTCGGCATTCGTCGTGCTCAAGGACGGCCAACCGCCGCTCTCGGCCGAGGACGTCGTCGCGCAGGTGAAGAATCGCCTGGCCGGCTTCAAGGTCCCGAAGCGGGTGGAGTTCGTGGCCGAGCTGCCGAAGAACTCGGCAGGGAAGATCCTCAAGCGCAGCCTGCGCGAGACCTGAGTCCGTCGGGTGCGCTCACCTGCTCAGGCGTTCGCGACCTGAGCGGTGCCGGCGCCTCGCCTGCGGATGATGGGATCGCGGTGGTCGGCCGCCTCGGCGCGCTGAGATTCAGAATCACGAGCCTTCGCGCATTCGCCGTCCCGGCCGAGGATCGTGAAGCCGTTGTCGCGGATCATGGCGAGGTCGTCGGCAGCGGCCTGACCTTCGGCGGTGAGGTAGTCGCCGAGGAAGATCGAATTCGCCAGGTGCAGCGCCATCGGCTGCAGGGACTTGAGATGGATCTCGCGGCCGCCGGCCAGGCGGATCTCGCGGTCGGGGCAGACGAATCGTGCCGTCGCGACGATCTTCAGGCACTGGGTGGGTGTGAGGTTCCACTGGCCTTCGAGCGGAGTGCCGTCGAACGGGACGAGGAAGTTGATCGGGATCGAGTCGGATTCGAGCTCCTTCAGGGCGAAGAGCGCCTCGACGATCTGCTCATCGCTTTCGCCGAGGCCGACGATGAGCCCGCTGCAGGGTGAGAGTCCCGCCGATTTGGCGAGTTCGACGGTGTTGGTCCGGTCGTCGTAGCTGTGGGTCCTGACGATGTTGTCGTGGAAGGATTCGGCGGTGTTGATGATGTGGTTGTAGGCATCGGCTCCTGCCGCTTTCAGCGTTTCGGCCTGACCGTTCTTGAGGATGCCCAGGCACGCGCACACCTCGACCTCCGGATTCACATCCTTGAGACGTTCGACGATGGCACCGACGCGACCGACGTCACGGCGGCTGGGTCCGCGACCGCTGGCGACGAGGCAGACGCGGGAGGCTCCCCCGTCGATCCCCCTGCCCGCCTGATCCATGGCCTCCTCGGTGCTCAGCCACGAGTATCTGAGGATCTCGGCTTTCGACCCCAGCGACTGAGAGCAGCAGGTGCAGCTCTCCGGGCACATTCCCGACTTGAGGTTGACGAGGTAGTTGAGCTTGATCGTCATCCCGAAGTGCTCCCTGCGCAGTCGTGACCCGGCGTTGACGAGGGTGAGGAGGTCCGTGTCGGGTGTGGACAGCAGCGTCAGCGCCTCGGCTTCGGTGATCGCGCCTCCGCCGAGGATGGAGTCGACAAGTCGGTCAGGGTCCACAGTCGAATGGTCCTTTGAATCTGCGGAAATGAACGTTTTAAGAGTCTGCCCAGGTCAACTATCCTGAACACTGTTCAACACAGTATCAGAGATGTGATTCTGCTCTCCTCTTCGGGCTCTGATCGCAATGTCGTCGCATGCCGAGCGGTGACCGAGTCGGCGCAGCGGTGACCTGGAGCATAGAATTCTTCCGATGGCACGGGCCCCTGCCCGGTCCCGGGTTCGGGCCCGGCACGGGGACGAACGGAACGAGGAGCACAATGGCGGATTCGGCACAGAAGGACGCTCAGGACAGAACAGGCAGCCGTCGTGGCTGGCGTCTGCACGGGGACGGGCGGACGATCGCCCCCGGTGAGAAGGTTCTGCCCGAGGAGCGCCTGAGCTGGCCGCGAACCATCAGCATCGGCGCTCAGCATGTCGTAGCGATGTTCGGAGCCACGTTCCTCGTCCCGCTGCTCACCGGATTCCCGCCGTCGACGACGCTGTTCTTCACCGCCATCGGGACGTTGCTCTTCCTACTCATCACGAAGGGCATGATGCCCTCCTATCTCGGGTCGTCGTTCGGTCTGCTCGCTCCGATCGGCGCCGTCACGGGGTTCTCGGCAACCGCCGGGGAGGAGCTCGAACCGCACGCGATGGCGCTGGCTCAGGGCGGAATCATCTCCGTGGGAGTCACCCTTGCGCTGGTCGGCCTCGTCGTCCACTTCGTCGGCGTCCGGTGGATCGAGGTGACCATGCCGCCGGTCGTCACCGGCGCCATCGTGGCACTCATCGGCCTCAACCTGGCCCCGGCCGCATGGGACTGGGTCAAGGCGGCTCCCCTGACGGCCGTGATCACGATCGTCGCCATCCTGCTGACCACGGTGCTCTTCCGCGGAATGGTCGGCAGGCTCTCGATCCTCATCGGCGTCCTCGTCGGATACGGCGCGGCATGGCTGCAGGGCGAGCTCGACTTCTCCACCGTCACAGAGGCCGACTGGGTGGGACTGCCCGCTTTCCACGCTCCGGCCTTCGATCTCGGCTACCTCGGACTCTTCCTGCCCGTCGTCCTCGTCCTCATCGTCGAGAACATCGGTCACGTGAAGTCGGTCGCCGCAATGACCGGCCGCGACCTCGACAGACTGACCGGCCGCACTCTCTTCGCCGACGGCTTCTCCACGATCCTCGCCGGGTCCGGAGGCGGTTCCGGAACGACGACCTATGCCGAGAACATCGGCGTCATGGCCGCGACCCGCATCTTCTCCACCGCCGCCTATCTGTGCGCGGCTGTCATCGCGCTCGTCCTCAGCATGCTGCCGAAATTCGGCGAGATCATCGCCACAATCCCTCCCGGCGTCCTCGGCGGCGCGGCGACCGTGCTCTACGGAATGATCGGAATGCTCGGCGTTCGGATCTGGGTGGAGAACAAGGTCGACTTCTCCAACCCGATCAATCTCAACACCGCCGCGGTCTCGCTTATCGTCGCCATCGCGAACTTCACCTGGACGCCGGGCGGACTGCAGTTCGAGGGCATCGCCCTGGGCACCGCCTCGGCGATCATCGTCTATCAGGTCATGAAGGCGATCGCCCGGTGGCGCGGTACGGATCCCGACGTCGTTGCCGAGAACTTCGCCGAGGCGGCCCGCCGCTCCGACTCCCGCGGCGGAGATGAGCCCACCGGAGTCGATGCCGTGCCCCGGGAGCCTGGCTCGCCTTCCTGAGAGCGGATCCTGGTGGCGGCATGCGCCGTCATCACCTTCTGGGCGCATCGTCATCACGTGCCGAACCAGCCATCGGGCTATGGCCCGAGTATCTGTTCGGAATGTGATGACGGTGCTGCTGTGAGGCAGAGAAGTCTGTCTGCACCGCGGCCCCGGAGACGGTCTGGACAGCCGGTTTCAGGGCCGTGACGTGCGAGGACGGAGGGCCGCAGATGCAGAAGTGCCGCAACCTCGCCTGAGCGATGCTGCGGCACTTTCCCTTGGTCGGGATAGCGGGATTCGAACCCACGACCTCCTCGTCCCGAACGAGGCGCGCTACCAAGCTGCGCTATATCCCGTGACCAGGAACTACTATAGCGATGGGAACGCGATCTGAAAAATCGGGACGGGCCGCTTTAGAAGAATGAAAGGTATGTCTCATTGGCACTGACAGCCGAAAGCATCACCACCACTGCATTGGACATCCTTTCGCGTTACGGTCTCGGCGACCTGTCCATGCGCCGACTCGCCCGTGAACTCGAGGTTCAGCCCTCGGCGCTGTACTGGCATGTCAAGGACAAGCAGTCTCTTCTCATCCTCATTTCGCGCAGCCTCAAGGCCGAAGTCGACACTCTCTGCCCCGGTGCCGCCGACCCCCTCGCAGCGGCCATGTCCCTGCGGGAGGTGCTGCTGAAATACCGGGACGGCGCCGAGATCATGCTGCTGGGCTATTCGATCGACCCGGCAGAAGTCACCCCGCAGGCGCTGACGGCCGACCGTCTGGGCGCCGAACTCTCTCAAGGCATCCTCACGCTCACGCTCGGAGCCGTCGCCGTCGAGCAGAACCGGAGACTCTTCGAGGTCGACCCCGCAGATGCGGCAGAGAATTTCGGCGCGAATGCGGCACACCTGCTCCGGTCGGCCCGGACACAGCGCTGACCGACGCTGTGATCGCCGGCATTCCCGTTTCGCGGCTCACCCTGGGGTATGACATACTGATCGAGCGCTGTCGGAGTCTTCGACGACGCAGGTGGGGCCTATAGCTCAGTTGGCTAGAGCATCTCGTTTACACCGAGAGGGTCGGGGGTTCGAGTCCCTCTGGGCCCACCGTCAGGGCATCCCTTGATCACGGGATGCCTTTTCTCTTACCTCGACTGAGGTTACGCCGATGGCGGCTGTCCGCTTCGCGTCTCCCCGCAGGACCACAGTCATCGCCCCGGTGATAGTTTCGATGAAGAGCCATCGAAACGACTGAGAGGGGCCGCTGTGGCAGTTGAACCCGTCATCGACGTCCGGACCGTTCCGAAGCCGGAGCGCCATCCGCTCATCATCAGGACATATCAGGAACTTGACGTCGGCGCCGGTCTGGTCCTCATCAACGATCACGTCCCCGAAGGTCTGCGTGTGGAGATGGTCCGAGAGTTCGCCGATGCAGTGGGATGGGAACCGCTCGAGAGCACCGAGGATGAGGTCCGAGTGCGCATCATCCGTCGTGCGTCCACCCCTGCCCCTCGCGTCGTCCTCGACGTCGCCGAGCTCAGCGACCCCGTAGAGGATTCCGGGTCCGTCTGGCAGCTGCCGAGCCGGCAGCGCGATCTCGACGCGAACGTCATCGCGCTGGCTCCCGGCGGGGAGATCCGCGAGCACACCGGTCCGCCCCTCGACGTCCTCATCCATATCCTCGCCGGCGCAGGCACCCTGGAGACCGAAACGGGAACGATCGACCTGTCCCCCGGGCAGATCGTGTGGCTGCCCCGACGCTCCCGCCGTCGCTTCCTCGCAGACGCCGAGGCGGGACTGCAGTACTTCTCCGTCCATCAACGCAAACAGGGACTGAGCATCACAGCCCGGCCCTGACCGCAGTGACGAGTCCGGCCGCCGAGGTCGCGCTCAGACCTCCTGGCCAGGGTCTGTGATCAGCTGCCGGGTTCAGGATCGTCGGGGCGGGCTGCGGCGATCGCGATGAGTCTGCGCAGCACCGCCTCGTCGATGTTCTCGAGTCGACGAACATAGACGCAGCCGGCACCCTCGGTGTACTTCCCGAGCTGCGGGAGCAGCTTCGCCCCGCGGGCAGGTCCTTGAGACCGTACAGCGAGAGCTGGGTCCTGCGTGGGGAGAATCCCGTCGCCGGCCACTCACCGTGATTGCGCGGGTTCACCGGCGACCGATAGCGGTACCGGCCGTAGCCGACGATCGAGGGACCCCACATCACGGGTTCCTCGCCGGTGACCTCGCGGAAGATCGCGTCGAGGGCGAACCCGTCCTCGCGGCGCTTCTCGGGAGCCACAGAATCGAGGTATGCGGAGACATCGGCATCGGTCGGCTGGGTCTTGTTCTCTGCCATGAGATCAGTATGTCAGCGTTGACAGTCAACCGGATAGAGCCGCGACGATCTCTTCGCCGAAGGCATCCGCGCAGCCGGTGCGCGGCTCAGTGCGCGTGAATCGAGACTGCGGGTTCAGGATTCCTCGGGAATCCAGGCAGAACCGTCCTCGACCCGATAGATGAGATTCGTGCGCGTATGCGCCACGGCAGGATACCGAGTGAGATAGTCGAGCACGAAGGACTGCACCGCCGCAGTGTCGGTGGCGACGATATGCAGCAGGTAGTCGTCGGCTCCGGCCATGTGGTACATCCGCACCACTCCCGGGAACTTCGGTGCAGCCGCGGTGAACGCATCGATCTCGGCCCGATCATGCTTGGCCAGGCGAATCGACACGAGCGCCTGCAGCCCCACACCCAGCGCGGCCGGATCGACATCGATATGGAAGCCGCGGATGACACCCAGCGTCTTCAGTCGTCTGAGACGCAGGGAGACCGTCGATTCCGAGATCCCGACGGCCGCGGCGAGGGCGGCGCCCGAGGCACGCGCGTCGACATTGAGTTCCTGAAGCAGGCGCCGATCGGTGCCATCGAGTGAGACATTCTGCGACATGAGTCACAGTCTCCCATAACTGATCGCAGACTCTCCCAGAAGTTCTCAGATCATCGCAGGTGATTTGGAAATCATTGCGCAGGTCGGGAGAAGTGTATTGAATACGGCTATGACACCTATGCACCCCGAGACCCGAATGGTCCACGGCGGGATGGACGGCCTCGCGGAGGCAGGCGTCCACGTTCCCGCGATCGACCTCTCCACCACCAACCCGGTCAATGACGTCCGCACGGGCGGAGATTCCTA
The DNA here is from genome assembly GCF_009299785.1 of Brevibacterium sp. CFH 10365. Taxonomy (NCBI): domain Bacteria; kingdom Bacillati; phylum Actinomycetota; class Actinomycetes; order Micrococcales; family Brevibacteriaceae; genus Brevibacterium; species Brevibacterium sp. CFH 10365. The sequence goes on from NZ_VIGO01000002.1 coordinate 285,077, forward strand.
CGAAAGCCTCGCCGGCGGACACTCTTTGAAAGACGGAGACTCCCCTGTCTACCAGCGGCTGTGGCAGCCCGGCGTGGCGCGGTTCGAATCCGCCCTCGCCGAATTGGAGAACGCAGACGGTGCCGTCGCGTTCGCCACCGGAATGGCCGCCATGACCGCCGCACTCCTCGCCGCGGTCGAGGCCGGCACTCCCCATATCGTCGCTGTCCGGCCCCTCTACGGAGGCAGCGACCACCTTCTCGAATCCGGTCTGCTCGGCACCTCGGTGACCTGGGCGAAAGAGACCGAGATCGCCTCGACCATCAGACAAGACACAGGGCTCGTCATCATCGAGACACCGGCGAATCCCAGCCTCGACCTCGTCGACATCGAGGCCGTCGTCTCGGCAGCAGGAGACGTGCCGGTCCTCGTCGACAACACCTTCTGCACCCCCGTGCTCCAGCGCCCGATCGATCACGGGGCCGCGCTGGTCCTGCACAGCGCCACGAAGTACCTCGGCGGTCACGGCGATGCGATGGGCGGAATCATCGCGACGAACAGCGAATGGACCATGCGTCTGCGCCGCGTCCGCTCCGTCACCGGAGCCCTCCTGCACCCGATGGGCGCCTATCTCCTCCACCGCGGACTGCGGACTCTGGCTGTGCGGATGCGCGCGGCCCAGGACACCGCCGGCGGACTCGCTCGCCGGCTCCAGACGCGCCCGGAGGTCGCCCGCGTCCACTACCCCGGGCTCGCCGATTCCGACCCTCGCGGGCTGGTCGGTTCGCAGATGCACGGCGGCGGGGCGATGATCGCCCTCGAACTCGCCGGAGGGTTCGAAGCCGCCCGGACCTTCGTCGAACACTGCGACCTCATCGTCCACGCAGTCTCGCTCGGCGGTGCCGATACGCTCATCCAGCACCCGGCCTCACTCACCCACCGGCCCGTGGCGGCCACCGCGAAGCCCGGAGACGGCCTCGTCCGCCTATCGGTCGGCCTCGAACATGTCGACGACCTCGCACGTGACCTGTTCACGGCCCTGGACGCCATCCGCGAAGCAGCCTGAGATCCTTGACCTTGACGCTGCGTCAACTTCTAAGCTGTCAGGCATGGACTGGTCCATTCAGGAAATCGCACGGCTGACGGGAACGACGAGCCGAACCCTGCGTCACTATGACGCAATCGGTCTGCTGCCACCCACGACCATCGCCGCCAACGGCTACCGCTGCTACGACGAAGCGGCTCTTGTGCGCCTCCAGCGCATCTTGCTGCTCAAGGAGCTGGGTCTGCCGCTGACGACGATCGCCGAGGTGCTCGATCGGACAGACGACCCGGTCGAGGCACTGTCGCAGCATAGGGTCTCGCTCGGACGCGAGAGAGATCGACTCGACCGACAGCTCGCCGCCGTCACCGCCACCATCACACGATTGAGAGCAGGTGAGCCGCTCATGGCTGAAGAGATGTTCGATGGTTTCGACCACCGCGCACACGAAGAGGAAGTGACCAGGCGTTGGGGTGCCGACGCCTACAGACGGGGAGACGAATGGTGGTCCCGGAAGACCCCCGAGCAGAAGCAGGAATGGAAAGCCGACTTCACCGCGCTCGCCGAGGACTGGATCGCCGCCGCCGAGGCGGGGGCACGGCCCGAATCGGACCGCTGCCAGGAACTCGCCCAACGGCATATCGAATGGCTGAGGGCGGTTCCGGGCACCCCTGCCCATGATCCCGAGGGAGACCTCGCAGGCTATGTGCGCGGCCTCGGACAGATGTATGTCGACGATCCGCGATTCGGCGCGAACTTCGGCGGCAGCGCCGTGGCCGAACTGGTCAGGGACGCTCTCGACCGCCGCCTCGAGGCCCACAGCCTCTGAGACGGTCGGAGTCGGCGCTGACCGATTCAGGACAGTTCGGAGAGTGCCTGTCGGATCTTCTCGGCAGGCGCCTCCAGCTGCTCGGGCGTCTGCATGGGCGCACGGTCGGAGATGTCGAAATCATCCATCGAGTTGGTCGGCAGCACATGGATGTGCAGGTGGGGCACCTCGTAGCCGACGATGAGGAGCCCGATGCGCTCGCAGTCGAAGGCCCGCTTCTGGGCTTGGCCGATCTTCTTCGCCACTGCAGTGAGGTGGGCGAGAAGATCGGCATCAGCGTCGACCCAGTGAGAGATCTCCTCTCGCGGAACGACCATGACGTGGCCTTCCGTCATCGGAGAGACATCGAGGATAGCGACGCACTCGTCATCCTGATGGACGAAGGTGCCTGGGATCTCTCCGTTGATGATCTTCGTGAACAGCGTGGCCATTTGAGTCCTCCTCAACAATCTCCGAAGCCGCCGTCGATCGGCACTTCGGTTGCGGCTCGATTATCCGAGGCAGGACAGCGCCGCGGCGAAATCCTCGGAGAAGCCCCGAGTCTCGGTGCGGGTGACCTGCCTGCCACTCACGATCGTACCCGCAGGTGAGATGACGAAGACTCCTCGTTCGGCGACTCCGTGGATCTCGTCGAAGACACCGAACGCACGTGCGGCGCCGCCGTGAGGCCAGAAGTCCGAGGCTAGGATGACGGCGGTGCCCGCCTGCTGAGCCCACGCGGCCAAAGTGTATTTGGAATCCGTGGATACGACGATCACATCGACGGCATGGGAGCCCTGCCGCATCCGCTCCTGCCATCCGTCGAGGGCGGCGAGTTCGTCTCCGCAGATCGGAGAGAAGGCGAACGGAACGAATGCGAGCACGACAGCGGCACGCGGGGCCGCCTCGGTGAGGGTGAAGACCGATCCGAGATGATCGGGAAGGCTGAGATCCGGGGCCCGGTCACCGGGCCGCAGGATCATGAATAGTTCTTCTTGCCCACGAGCCGGAATCCGGCCCAGTCCTCGGCGGCACTGACCGTCGAGGTCACGTGCATACCGGCGGTGGGTGCCGCTTCGGAGATGTCAGCGGGGCTGATGTGTCCCGGGCGATTCGCCTTCGGACTGAGCAGCCACACGACTCCGCCCTCCTTCAGAGTGGTCTGGGCGTCGACGAGGCCGTCGATGAGATCATCGTCGTCCGACCGCCACCACATTAGGATCACGTCGTAGACATCATCCTCTTCGCCGTCGGCGATCTTGTCACCGATGATGTTCTCGATCGCCTCGCAGAGTGCCTGATCGACGTCGTCGTCATAACCGACCTCTTGCACATAGTCGCCCTTGTTCAAGCCGAGGTTGTGTCCCAGCTCGTTTGCGAGGGTCGAAGTGGAGGATGTCCTTTCAGAAGCGGAGTTGCTCATGCCTGTATTGTTCCGCCAACAGTGGTCAAGGTGCAAATATCGGCGCGTCCGCGCGCGGCAAGCGCACTCAAACGACACTCAATCAGCTCACCGGCCCGTGACCAGGCCCGCTCGACGGAGCACATTCGTCAGAGAGATCACAACTTCGCGGGAGCGCGAAGTCTGTCTGCCCGTACTAGGCTGACAGGTGTATCGGGTGGACCCTGGGCTCAGACAACCTGCGGAGGACACACCATCCGATGGACATGATCTCTACACCAAAGAAGATCGTGGAGCTGAAGAGAGGACCACATCGTGGACAATCGGAATCAGGGCGGGCCCATCCTCAACGGGCTGCCCAGCCAGGTGCCCGACATCGACCCGGAGGAGACCGCTGAATGGCTGGCCTCCCTCGATGGCCTCATCGATGAGGGCGGTCGATCTCGAGCACGCTATGTCATGCTGCGCATGCTCGAGCGCTCACGCCAGAAGCAGATCGGCGTGCCCAGCCTCACCGCCACCGACTACGTCAACACCATCGGCCCGGAGAACGAACCCTGGTTCCCCGGCGATGAAGAGGTCGAACGCCGCTACCGCCGCTGGAACCGCTGGAATGCCGCCATGCTCGTCCACCGTGCCCAGCGCCCCGGCGTCGAGGTCGGTGGGCATATCTCCACCTACGCCTCCTCGGCGACTCTCTACGAGGTAGGCCTCAACCACTTCTTCCGCGGCAAGGACCACCCCGGCGGCGGCGACCACATCTTCTACCAGGGCCATGCCTCCCCCGGCATGTACGCCCGCGCCTATCTCGAGGGCCGGATGAGCGCCGACCAGCTCGACGGCTTCCGTCAGCAGCAGTCGCACTTCATCGACGGCAAGCCGCAGGGACTGCCGTCCTATCCGCACCCGCACCAGCTGCCCGACTTCTGGGAGCACCCGACGGTGTCGATGGGTCTGGGACCGATGAACGCGATCGCGCAGGCGCAGTTCGACAAGTACCTGCACAACCGCGGCATCAAGGACACCTCGCAGCAGCAGACCTGGGCCTTCCTCGGTGACGGTGAGCTCGACGAGCCCGAGAGCCGCGGAATGCTCCACGTGGCAGCTTTCGAAGAGCTCGACAACCTCAACTTCGTCATCAACTGCAACCTGCAGCGCCTCGACGGACCGGTTCGCGGCAACGGCAAGATCATGCAGGAGCTCGAGTCGTACTTCCGGGGCGCCGGCTGGAACGTCATCAAGGTCGTCTGGGGACGTGAATGGGACGCACTCCTGGCCAAGGACCGCGACGGTGCGCTCGTCAACCTGATGAACGCCACCCCCGACGGTGACTATCAGACCTACAAGGGCGAGTCCGGTGGGTTCGTCCGCGACAACTTCTTCGGCCGCGACCCGCGGACGAAGGCAATGGTCGAGGACTACAGCGACGAGCAGATCTGGAACCTCAAGCGCGGCGGTCACGACTACCGCAAGGTCTTCGCCGCCTACAAGGCCGCGATGGCGCACACCGGTCAGCCGACAGTCATCCTCGTCAAGACCGTCAAGGGCTACTCGCTCGGACCTCACTTCGAGGCCCGCAACGCCACGCACCAGATGAAGAAGCTCACGGTCGACGACCTCAAGCTCGCCCGTGACCACTTCCAGATCCCGATCTCGGACAAGCAGCTCGAGGACAACCCGCAGCTGCCTCCGTACTACCACCCGGGAGTCGACGCCCCCGAGATCAAGTACATGCAGGAGCGCCGCTCTGAGCTCGGCGGGTACTCCCCCGAACGCCGATCCGCCCATATCGATCTCAAGATGCCCTCCGACAAGGCCTACCAGGCCGGCCGCCGCGGATCGGGCAAACAGGCGATCGCCACCACGATGGGCTTCGTGCGCGTGCTCAAGGACCTCATGCGGGAGAAGGAGTTCGGTCACCGGATCGTGCCGATCATCCCTGATGAGGCTCGCACCTTCGGCATGGACTCCTTCTTCCCGACGGCGAAGATCTACAACCCGCACGGGCAGAACTACGTCTCCGTCGACCGCGACCTGTTCCTCGCCTACAAGGAAGCCACGGACGGTCAGCTGCTCCACGTCGGCATCAACGAGGCCGGAGCGACCGCGGCACTGACCGCAGTCGGCACCTCGTATGCCACGCACGGCGAGCCGATGATCCCGTTCTACATCTTCTATTCGATGTTCGGCTTCCAGCGGACCGGCGACTTCTTCTGGGCCGCCGGCGACCAGATGGCTCGCGGATTCGTCCTCGGCGCCACCGCCGGACGCACCACCCTGGTTGCCGAAGGTCTCCAGCACGGCGACGGACACTCGCATGTGCTGGCCTCGACATACCCGTCCGTGGTCTCCTACGACCCGGCCTACAGCTATGAGATCGCACACATCGTCAAGGACGGCATCCACCGGATGTACGACCCCGCCGATGAGCGCGACCCCGATGTGCTCTACTACATCACGATGTACAACGAGCCGATGGTGCAGCCGGCCGAGCCGGAGGACCTCGACGTCGACGGCGTGCTCAAGGGTCTCTACCTGCTGAAGAAGGGGCCCGACAACGGCGGGCCGAAGGTCCAGCTCATGGCTTCCGGTGTCGGTGTGCCGTGGGTGCTGGAGGCTCAGGAACTGCTCGATCAGGACTGGGGAGTCTCGGCCGATGTGTGGTCGGTGACCTCGTGGACAGAGCTGCGCCGCGACGGAATGGATGCCGAGAACGAGCGCCTGAAGAATCCTCAGGCCGAACCGCGTGTGCCCTATGTGACCGAGAAGATGGCCGAGACCGAGGGACCGATCATCGCGACCTCGGATTACATGCGCGCAGTTCCCGACCAGATCCGTCAGTACGTGCCCAGCCACTTCACTTCGCTGGGAACCGACGGCTACGGAATCTCGGATACCCGTCCGGCGGCACGTCGCTACTACCTCGTCGATGGGCCGTCCGTGGTCACCCAGGCGCTCATCTCGCTGGCCGACACCGGAAAGATCTCGATCGACAAGGCCACCGAGGCGGCGCAGAAGTACCAGCTCGACGATGTCCGTGCCGGCAGCTCGGGTTCGACCGAGGGTGCAGGCGCCTGATCTCGCGCGCATCCTGAGCGCTGATATGGCCGGAGTCCCCAAGACTCCGGCCATATTTGTCGGTTTTTCCGATTGTTTGTATGTCGCTGACAACCGAGTTGTTCTCATTCATCTAAACTCGTGGTCATGATGTCTGATGCCGAGACCCTGCGCCGTCGCGCCGAAACCGCCCGCAGACTGCGCGCAGGAGTCGGCGTCCTGTCCTCGGTGACTCTGCAGCGACTGGAGGCGCAGCTGCCCTGGTACCGCTCGATGTCGTCATCCGACCGCTCCTGGGTGGGACTGCTCGCGCAGTCCGGCATCTCCTCGTTCGTCGACTGGTATCGCAAGCCCGATACGAATCTGCGGGTGGTCTCCGACATCTTCAAGACCGCGCCGCGCGACCTCATCCGCGCCATCAGCCTGCAGCAGACACTGCAGCTGCTCAAGATCGTCGTCGAGGTCGTCGAGGAGCGCGTCCCGGACATCGCCCGCCCGGTCGAACAACCGGCCCTGCGCGAGGCCGTGCTCATCTACTCCCGTGAGATCGCGTTCGCCGCCGCCGACGTCTATGCCCGTGCCGCCGAGGCCCGAGGCAGCTGGGATGCCCGCCTCGAAGCGATGGTCGTCGATGCTCTCGTCCGCGGAGATTCCGTGGACGAGCTGGCCAGCCGCACTGCGGCCTTCGGCTGGCAGTCCGAAGGGCCCGTGTGCGTCATCGTCGGCCGCGCCCCGCAGCGCTCGGCGAAGAAGGGCTTGGACGGCATCCGCCGCAAGGCCAGCCGGTGGGCCGATGACGCGCTCGTGGGCATCCACGACAACCGACTGCTCATCGTCCTCGGCGGAGTCACGGAACTCGACGATGCCGTCGAAGACCTCTCCGACTGCTTCGGACCCTCCGAGGTCATCGTCGGACCCGCTGTGCCGGGCCTCGCCGAGGCGGCCACCTCGGCGAAGGCGGCGATCCGGGCTCTCAAGGCGGCGACCGCCCGCCCGGATTCCCCACGCCCCGTCAAGGCCGATGACCTCCTGCCGGAACGAGCTCTGTCCGGGGACCGCATCGCCTTGAGCGAACTCATCGAGCGCTATTACGAACCGCTGACGTCGGGAACGGGACAGCTGCTCAAGACCGTGAGCGCCTATGTCGAATTCGGGTCCTCCCTCGAGGCCACGGCCAAGGCACTGTCCGTGCATCCGAACACCGTGCGCTACCGGCTGCGGAAGATCACGGACGCCATCGGACTCGATCCGACGACCTCGCGTGATGCCTTCGTCATCCACATCGCGTTGGTGTATGGGCGACTGTCCGAGGACGGCGTATTGTCGGACAGCGACAAATCTCGTTGATTTCGGCCCAGAGTCCATTAGATTGATCAACGGAACCCAACGAAAAGAGAACTGAGTGCTTGCAATCACCTGTCCGGGCCAGGGAGCCCAGAAGCCCGGCTTCCTGAGTTCGTTCCTCGAACTCGACACCTTCTCGGCACAGATCGACGAACTCTCGACCGCCTCGGGGATCGATCTGCGTCTGCACGGAACCGAATCCGATGACGAGACGATCAGGGACACCGCGGTGGCACAGCCTCTGCTCGTCGCCTCCGCCATCGCCTGCGCAGCCGAACTCGGTGCCGGCCCCGCCGTCGTCGCCGGCCACTCCGTGGGCGAGATCGCCGCCGCACAGATCGCGGGCATCTTCACCCCCGCCGACGCCATGCGCTTCGTCAAGGTCCGTGCCGACGGAATGGCCGCCGCTGCCGCCGCTACTCCGACCGGCATGTCCGCCGTGGTCGGCGGTCAGCCCGACGACGTCCTCGCCGCCATCGAGGCCGCCGGAGCCAGCCCCGCCAATGTCAACGGCGGGGGCCAGACAGTGGCTGCCGGTTCGCTGGAGTCGCTCGACGCCCTGGCCGCGAACCCCCCGGAGCGTGCCCGGGTCATCTCGCTGGCCGTAGCCGGTGCCTTCCACACCGATTTCATGGCTGCGGCCACGGAGGATCTCGCCACCACCGCCTCGGCGATGGAGGTCTCCGATCCCACCGTATCCATCCTCAGCAATTCCGACGGCACTGCTGTCGAGGCCGGTCGTGAGTACGTCGACCGACTGGTCAAGCAGGTCACGAATCCGGTGCGCTGGGACCTGTGTCAAGAGTCGCTGCTGAACGCCGGGGTCACCGGAATGATCGAACTCGTCCCCGGTGGAACCCTCACCGGCATCGCCCGACGCGCCATGAAGGGCGTCGAGGCATTCGCCATCAAATCGGCCGCCGACCTCGACGGCGTGCGTGAGTTCGCGGCAGCCCACGCCTGAGAATCGAAAGAAGACGCCATGCCTACACTCAAGACTGCCGAGCTCGGCACCTTCTCACGGATCGCCGGAATCGGTGCCTACCGTGCGGAGAACCTCGTCACCAATGACGATATCGCCGGACCGATCAACTCGTCCGACGAATGGATCCGTCAGCGCACCGGAATCATCACCCGTCGTCGGGCCAGCAAGGATGTCGGTGTCCTCGAAATGTGCGAAGAGGCCGCTCTCGAGGCGATCGCCTCCTCCGGCCTCAAGCCGGAGGACATCGGCGGAGTCATCATCTCCACCGTGACATTCCCCTACTTCACCCCTTCGGCTGCGGCCGCACTCACGGACCGCCTGGGCACCGGCCCGGTCCCGGCGTGGGACATCAGCGCCGCCTGTGCGGGCTACTGCTACGGAATCTCGCAGGCCGACGCCCTCGTCCGTGCCGGAACCATGGACAACGTCCTCGTCATCGGTGCAGAGAAGCTCTCCGACGTCATCGACCCCGAGGACCGGTCCATCTCGTTCATCCTCGGTGACGGTGCCGGTGCGGTCGTCGTGTCGTCCTCCGACGAACCGGGAATCTCGAAGACCGTGTGGGGCTCGAAGGGCGAGAACTGGTCGACCATCCGGATGACCGATTCGCTCATGGACATCCGCGACAACCGCGAGCTGCCGTTCCCGACTCTGCGCCAGGACGGTCCGACCGTCTTCCGCTGGGCCGTATGGGACGGCGCCGAGGTGGCCAAGGAAGCGCTGACCGCGTCCGGAGTCGAAGCAGAGGATCTCGCGGCGTTCATTCCGCACCAGGCGAACATGCGCATCATCGATGAGCTCGCCAAGCAGCTGAAGCTCCCCGGGTCGGTCGTCATCGCTCGTGACATCGCTGACAACGGGAACACCTCTGCGGCGTCGATCCCGCTGGCGACCGAGCGACTCCTGCGCGAGCAGCCCGAACTCAGCGGCGGTCTCGCACTGCAGATGGGCTTCGGCGCGGGCCTGGTCTACGGTGCCCAGGTCGTCCGCCTGCCCTGAGACACACCCATTCACGGAAAACTCTCCGTGAATGTCCTAAGATATTCGGCGGGACACTCGTCGAAAAGTTCCTCAAACGGTCGAAAACCCTCGACCGAGATCAGAAAGTAGGAAAGAAATGGCATTCACCGAAGCTGAAGTCCTCGCTGGGCTGGCAGAGATCGTCAATGAAGAGACCGGCCTGGCTGTCGAAGCAGTCGAAGCCGACAAGTCGTTCACCGATGACCTCGACATCGACTCCATCTCGATGATGACCATCGTCGTCAACGCTGAGAAGAAGTTCGGCGTGAAGATCCCCGATGACGACGTCAAGGACCTCGTCACCGTTCAGGACGCTGTCGACTACATCAACAAAGCTCAGGAAGCCTGACCCACAGCAGCCGAACACGGCCCGTCCACAGACGGGCCGTGTCCACACTATCGACGAGGTTTGTACCATGACATCTAAAGTTGTCGTCACCGGAATCGGTGCGGTAACCCCCCTGGGCGCGACTGTCGATGCCACTTGGGAAGCCATTCTGGCCGGTAAGTCCGGCGTCCACACCATGGACAACGATTGGTCAGAGAAGTACGGCCTCGCCGTGGACTTCGCCGCGCAGGTCGACCCACAGGTCGTGCCCGACAATCTCAAGCGGGTACAGGCCAAGCGCCTCGACCCCTCGAGCCAGTTCGCCCTCATCTCCGCTCGTGAGGCCATGGCCGACGCCGGTCTCGAGGAGACCGATCCGGAACGTACGGCCGTCTCCTGGGCCACCGGAATCGGCGGTGTCTGGACTCTGCTCGACGCCTGGGACACCCTCCAGGAGGAAGGCCCTCGACGGGTCATGCCCCTGACCGTCCCGATGCTCATGCCGAACGGTCCTGCGGCCGCGATCGGAATGGAATTCAAGGCCCGCGCCGGCGTGCAGACTCTGGTCTCCGCCTGCGCTTCGTCGACCGAGAGCCTCGGCCACGCCTTTGATGTTCTGGCTTCGGGCAAGGCTGATGTCATCATCGCCGGTGGTTCCGAAGCTGCGATCCACCCGATCACTCTGGCCGCGTTCAACTCGATGCAGGCGCTGTCGCGTCGCACCGATTCGCCCGAGGCCGCATCGCGTCCCTACGACGTCGACCGTGACGGCTTCGTCATGGGCGAAGGAGCCGGCACGCTCATCCTCGAGACCGAGGAACATGCCAACGCTCGCGGAGCGAAGATCTACGCCGAGGTGGCCAGCTGGGGCATCTCGAACGACGCCTACCACATCACCGGCGGAGAGCCCGAGGGCAAGCATGCCCTCGCCGCCATGCAGCAGGCTCTCGACGGCGGTGGGATCACCGGCACAGAAATCAAGCACGTCAACGCTCATGCGACTTCGACTCCGGTCGGAGACATCCCGGAGTCGCTGGCCATCAGCGAGCTCCTCGGGGACAATGTCTCCGACGCTCTGGTCTCGGCCACGAAGTCGATGACCGGCCACCTGCTCGGCGGTACCGGTGCGGTGGAAGCGATCCTCACGGTCAAGGCTCTGCAGACGCGCACTGCTCCCCCGACCATCAATATCGATGAGGTCGATCCGAAGGTCGAAGGAATCAACATCGTCCGCGACACTCCGCAGGAACTGCCGTCGGGTGATATCGCTGCGATCACGAACTCATTCGGCTTCGGTGGTCACAACGCCGTCGTCGCGTTCCGCTCCGTCTGAGATCGCAGCTCGACACCGAGCAGCTCTACGGCCCACTCCACGGTGGACAGCACAGGTTTCAACTTGGGCTGTTCACCTCGGAGTGGGCAGTTTCCATTGGTGCGCAGGCCGAACACCCGCACAGGTAAGCGAAATGGGCACACCCGAGGCAGGTAGGTGTACCCATTGAGCAGAGTCGAGCCGACCGAACCGTCACATGACTGTACGACCCGGAGGCGACGGAGAGCGGCTCAGCCGACCTTGGTCAGCCAGCGGACCGGTGCGCCCTCACCGGCATGGCGGAATGCGTCGAGTTCCTCATCCCACGCTTCGCCGAGGGCGATCGCCATCTCCGAGGAGAACTTCGCGGGATCGCCTGCAGCGCGTTCCATGACTGTGCGGATGCGGTCTTCGGGAACGAGGATGTTGCCGGCGGTATCGGTCACGGCGTGGTAGATGCCCAGATCGGGTGTGTGGCTCCACCGTCCGCCGTCGACTCCTGCCGAGGGCTCCTCGGTGACTTCGTAGCGGAGAGAATCCCAGCCGCGCAGCGCCGATGCGATACGGGCTCCGGAGCCTGCTGGCGCGCGCCAGCAGACTTCTGCGCGCACGAGACCTGGAGCTGCCGGCTGGGGTGTCCAGTCGAAGCGTGCTTGTGCACCGATGGCCCCGCCCGCTGCCCACTCGATGTGAGGGCACAGCGCACGAGGTGCTGAGTGGACGAAGAGTACGCCCTGTGTCATATCCATTTCTGCCTCCTACCTCGGATACGTCTTCCCCTACGATCCGAAAGGAGGTGCTGACCACATGATAGTCGATGTTCGTCGTGCAGCCAAGCATCAAAGACGCTGGTGGCGTCGGGTGTCTGCAGGTGGCCGGCGATCGGCGTTACGGTGGGCACATGACCGACGATCACATTGCCGAGGACGCATCGCCCCGGACCATCCGCATGTTCCCCGACTATGCGGATACGGTGCTGTGGGTCCGCGAGCCGATCGACTACGAGGACACGGGACTGTCCGACGGTCTGGTCGCGGAGCTGGAGGCATGGGAGCAGTTCTACTACGACTCGCTCGATCCTGATTTCACATGGGTGTCCAACGCGGCCGTTCGCGCCTACAGCGCAGTCGGCACGCGGCTGGCACATCGTGTCGCCGACGAAGTGGGGCCTCAGTTCATCGTCGAGTTCGCCTCGCGTACAGAGAGTACAGAGATCGTCCGGGCACGATCAGATCATCGGGCATCCAACTCCGGAGCAGAGTCGGCCTTCACACAGCTGTTCGACGAGGTCGAGGCCGAGGAACGTGAAGCTGCCGAGTTCATCAGGAACAATCCGGGCGGAGAGTGGGTCGCCTACGCTCCGCTGTCGGGCACCGTCTTCAAGCCGAATCCGAGCCGGCAGGCCGAGACGGCGTCCGATGAGGACTGACGACGGCGCGACATCGATCGGACGGTGTCAGTGGTTGATGGTGCCCCCGGTCGGACTTGAACCGACGGCCAAGGAATTATGAGTTCCCTGCTCTAACCAGCTGAGCTACGGGGGCCGGCCGAGACAACATTAGCACCATCGGTGTCCGCTTCCCCATTCTGATCACACGCGCATTCTGTAAAGCCGTGGCGCGCGGACTCGACGGTCTCAGGCCTGCAGCTTCGCCGTCGCGGTGAGGGGAGCGACACGAGTGAGAACGCTGCGTGCGGCGTCGACGCAGGTGTAGCGGTCGGTCGTGATGTAGACGTCGAAGACGGTCTGTCCGTCGCTGCCAGGATCGCTGCGTTTCGACGCCGCGACCATGCCCGACCAGTCCGGTCCGACCACGACGACCCCGTGTTCATTGCGCATGGGATCGGAGGCATCGACGAGTCCGGTGCGCACTCCGGGAATCGGCGGTCCGTCGAATCCGCCGGAGAACATAGCGGTCAGCCCCACAGTGTCCCGGATCTTCTCGTACCTCAGTCGTGTCGCCTCGGAGAACCCGTCGTCCTCTCCGAACACACCGAGGGTGATCGTCGCGGTTCCCGAGGCCAGAGCACGTTCTTCCAGAGCCGCGATCTGGGCGATGAGCAGTTCGCGGTTCATCACCAGCGGTTCACGTCGCAGCCCCTGCGAGATCGAGTACGGAGTGCCCAATGCCGGCAGATTGCGTGAGTAATGGGAGACGAGAGCGTCCTCGCTCGGTTCGGAGAACGACTGCGGCTGTTTCGTGGCCTCACCGAAGTAGGGTCCGGACATGAATCGCGCCCCCAGTGCTCGCACACGGTCCAGATCGTCTTCGGTCTCGACGCCGTCGGCGAGGATGACCGCTCCTGTGCGTTCGAGGTGGGCATGCAGCAGACGATTGAGCTCGGCCAGATGAGAGTCGCAGTCGATGCGCAGAACGTCCGGATGGAGCCCGACGACGGAGGGGTTGACCAGAGGGACGAAGGACGTGCTGCGCAGGTCGGCACCGACCGATGACATGCCCACTCCCCACCCCAGGGCGCGAGCCGAGCGCACAGAACGCAGCACCGAAGCCGGGGACGAGGCGACCCGATTGGCATCGAGCTGCAAGATGACCGAACGGTCGGGTTCCCCTGTGCGATCCTCGAGAGTCGCAAAGGATTCGGATTCGGAGCGGAGGAACAGGCGATTCGACTTCGGCAGCCCGGCACCCTCTGCGGTGCGCAGAGCCGAATCCCGCAGAGAGGCGTCGATATCACCGGTGATCGTCGAGGCACGCATGGCGTGGCGCAGGTTCTCCGACTCGGCGCGGCCCAGCTCCGGATCACCGGTGGGAGCCTGCAGAATCTGATGGCCGACCCGCTGGAAGGTCAGTACGTCGACGACGGGGGCGAAATAGGTTTCGATCCCGCCCGAGCGCACGAGTTCCTCGAGCGCGAGCTCGTCATCGGGTACGGCCTCGACCACTGTGTTTCCTTCCATGGGCTGATGTGCGTTCACAGTCTTCCATATTCGGACACAGCCGATTGTCTAAAATCCGTAACATTATTGCGCTGACAGCTGAGGATGATCTTTCCTCTGACGGGCGCGCCGCGATCGGCGGCTCAAGCGCGGCGGGGACCGCCTCGGCGGACTTCGATGAGGCCGACGACTCCGGCGAGGACGACAACGACGACGATCGCGGCGAACGCCCCGACCATCCCCCAATGCCAATCGCTCACAGCGGTGATCGAGAACGCCAGGGCAGTCATGATCGCCAGCCCCATCGAGGTGCCGATGCGCTGACCGGTCTGGAGCACTCCTCCGGAGGATCCGGCGTATCGCAGCGGGACTTCCTGCAGGGTCAGGGTCTGGTTGGGGCTGATGACCATGCCCTGAGCGGTGCCGATGAACGCCAATGTGAGCAGCATCCACCACTCGCTGCCGATGCCTCTGGACAGCAGCGCGACGACGCCGATCGTGGCCAGCAGGCCGACGAGGCAGAGGGCGATCCCCCACACCACGAGGCGGCGCCCGACCTGGAAGACGAACCGTCCGGACACGTCGGCGGAGACGGCTGAGCACAGTGCGGCCGGCAGACCGATCATGCCCGCGGCCAGAGCCGTATGCCCCAGGCCCTGCTGCATGTACATGGCGACGAGGACCCAGACGCTGGTGACGCCGAGGAAGTAGAGGGCGATGATGATCGAGCCATTGCTGAAGCTGCGGATGCGGAAGAGGTCGAGATCGACCATCGGCGGCCGGCCCATGCGCGCATAGCGGCGTTCCCACCGCATCCACAGCCAGATCGCACCGACGCCGAGCGGGAGGGAGAGCCAGATGAACCAGCCCAGCGATGATTCGACGAAGGGCAGGAGGATGAGGAGCACACCGACACCGAGGAGGACCACTCCCACAGGGTCGAGGTCCTTGTCGTCATCGGCGTTCTTCGCTCCCTGGTCGACAGCGGGTCGCCAGGCGCCGCTCGGCAGCCAGGCCCGGGCGAGGACGAGAGAGGCGATGGCGAAGGGCACATTGACCAGGAAGGTCGCCCTCCAGCCGAGGTCACTGCCGAACAGGGCGATGAGGGCTCCGCCGAGCACCGGACCGATCGCCACAGACAGACCGACAGTGGTGCCCATCAGCCCGAATGCACGACCGCGCGGCGGGCCCTGGAAGTACTGCTGCAGCAGCCCCACGACCTGCGGGTTGAGGAAACCCGAGCCCAGTCCCATGGCCACTCGGGAGATGTTGAGTGTCAGCGGGTCCGGGGCGACTCCGGCAACCAGCGAGGACAGACCGAAGAGACCCACACCGATGACGAACAGCTGGCCGCGCCCGAAGACGTCACCGGCTCGTCCGGCTGCGACGAGGACGACGCCGAAGGACAGCGCATACCCGGTGAGAACCCATTGCAGAGCCGAGGTGGAGGCGTCGATATCGGCGGCGATGGAGGGGAGGACGACGTTGATGCTGGAGACCGAGAGCAGCGACATGAAGAGGGGAACGAGGCCGATGATGAGGATGCGCTTCTGCATCTGCGTCATCTTCGTGCTCTCGCTCACTCGGTCTCCCCTGTTAGGCGTCGTCTCTGACTGGTCTCATCATACGGTTGCAGAGGATTCCGTGGGCCTTCAGCTCAGCGCTCGCCGGCGGGCACCCATCCGAGAGCCGGTGCGACGTACTTTGCGAAGGACTCGAGGACGTGCAGATTGCAGTCGACTCCCAGTTGGCTAGGGATCGTGAGCATGAGGGTATCGGCGGCCGCGATCGCCGCATCGGCCTTGAGCTCTTCGATCAGTGTGTCCGGTTCACCCGCATAGGTGCGACCGAAGGTCGAGCGAGTGTCATCGATGATTCCGATCTGGTCTCCCTGTCCGGCTCCGCGTCGCCCGAAGTAGAGGTCGTCGAGGTCGGTGGTGATCGGGAAGATGCTGCGGCTGACGGAGACCCGCGGCGTCCACTCATGCCCGGAGTCGCTCCATGCCTGTCGGTACCTGGCGATCTGTTCGGCCTGGAGGTCACCGAATGCGGTTCGATTCGCAGCCGCGCACCGGGACCGAACTGCTGCGGATCGGCTGGGGCGAGCTCCTCGCCGCGGATGGCGCGGAGGAAGCGGTCGAACTTCTCTCGGGCCATGTTCGCGGCTTTGGACTCGGTGGGATCGTCGTATCCGAAGGCCTCCCAGGCGCGCAGCGCCGGCTCCGGAGAGCCGCGGCTGACGCCCAATGCCACTCTCTGGTCAGAGAGCAGATCGAGGGTGGCGGCCTCCTCGGCGAGGTAGAGCGGTTTCTCATACGTCAGTCCGTCATCTCGTTGAGGATCCGAGCGGCGACCATGTGCTGGATAGCTCGACAGCGTCGATGTTGGTGAACCAGGCAGTCAGTTGGATGCATGATCGTTGTCAGCGACGTCGCGTAATGCGGACAGACCCGCGGCGACGGCGGGGTGGTCCACGCTGCCTCGTCGGACGCTCATCATGATCTGCCGCGCAGGAGCCGACCGGCCTATCAGCGGCACTCGCACGACAGTGTGTGAGGCGGGAACGGGAACGATACGCGGGAGCAGACACACGCCGAGCCCCGCGGCGACGAGAGCTGAGACGGCGAACCATTCTTTGGCTTCGTGCGTAACCTGTGGTGTGAATCCGGAGGCGGCGCAGGCCACGGACAGGAGGGTGTAGCTGTCGTTGTCGTGACGCTTGACGATCCAGGACTCCTCGGCAGCATCGGCAAGGTCTACTCCCCGGGACCCGGCGAGCTCGTGGTCGACGGGCACGAGGAGGTCCTGCGGGTCGGTGAGCACAGGCTGCTGCTCGAAGCGCGCGTCGGTCGGCGGTGGCGCATCGGGAGTCGGAAGGACCAGCGCGATGTCGGCCTCGTCGGACAGTAGAAGCCGGTAGCAGTCACTGCTTTCTTCTTCTCGAAGCAGGACCTGTAGGTGGGGATGCCGAGCTTCCAAACAGGTGGTCGCCGGAGCCGCCAATGCGGCAATCGCCGATGAGACACCGCAAACGCGCAGCAGGCCATTGACTCTTTCGGTGCTGGCGGCAAGTTCGGCCCGGGCCTGTTCCCACTGCCCCTGGATAGTCTGCACGTGCCCGAGCAGGATGTGCGCGGCCGGGGTGAGGTGGACACGTCGCCCTTGACGTTCGAGGAGTTCAGTATCGAGATCGTGGGCGAGCTGACCGATCTGCTGGGACACGGCCGAGGGCGTGAAGTTGAGGGCCTTCGCCGCTGCCGTGACGGTCCCGTGCTCGGCCACGGCAGCCAGAGCGTTCAACCTGCGGAGGTCAATCATGTAGTGATTCTAGACGATTCCCTTCAGAAAGGATCGCTGGACCTACCCGAACCGTGCTATCCACACTGGACGTATGAGCAGATTTCCCGCTCCGTTGCTGGTGCTGTGCAGCGTGCTGAGCGTTCAGTTCGGCCAGGCGACCGGCAAAAGCCTTTTCGGGTCAATCGGGCCCGGTGGCGTGGTCGCCTTACGGCTCGGTCTGGCCGCCCTCGTCCTGCTGCTGATCTTTCGCCCTGCCCTGCCGCGGGGTCGCACGAACGTGGCCCTGGTAATCGGTTTCGGCACCGCGATCGCAGGAATGAACCTCGTGTATCCGGCGATGCAGTACTTGCCGCTCGGGCTGGCGACATCACTGCAGCTGCTCGGACCAATCACGCTTGCCCTGCTTACTTCTCGCCGCCTGCTCGATGTCGGGCTTGCCGCCCTCGCCGTCCTCGGCGTCTGGCTGTTCCACTCCCCGACGGGAGCACACTACGAGCTGCCAGGCATTCTGCTGGCCCTGGCGTCCGGGGCGTCGATGGCCGCGTATCTTCTGTTGAGCCGACGAGCCGGAGCCAGCACAATCATGGCTAGCCCTTTGGTCTGGGCGGTCACCTGGGCTGCTGTGCTGACCGTACCCATCGGCATTACCGCAAGCGGGACAGCCTTACTCGACGCCCGGGTGCTGGGCGTCGGCCTGATCGTGGCCGTCCTGGCTGCGGTACTGCCCTACTCGCTTGAACTGGTGGCCTTGCGCCGTATTCCGCCGCGGCTCGTCGGGATCCTCCAGAGCCTCGAGCCCGCTGCGGCCGGGCTTGCCGGCGCGATAATTCTGACCGAGCACCTGAGTGCACCGCAGTGGCTCGCACTCGTCTGCGTCGGCGCTGCCAGCGCCGGGACCGTTGCCGGTCAGCGACGCCGGCGACCTCCGGTATCCGATCGAGGCAGCCGCGATATGGCCCCCAGATGGGAAGGTAAGTCCGATGACCGTTGAGCTCCTCCTCGCCTTCACAGGCGTGGCCCTCCTGGCCTACATCACTCCGGGCCCAGACTGGTTCGTCGTCATGCGACACGCGACCACGGACCATCGCACCGGAATAATCTCAGCCCTCGGCGTCCAGTCCGGGCTAGCCGTGCATATGAGTGCAGCAGCGCTCGGCGTTGCCTCGCTCGTGCTGGCCAGCACGACGGCCTTCACCGTCCTAAAGATCGCCGGAGCTGCCTACCTCGTATATCTCGGCATTCAGGCGCTCGTGCATGCACGTCACACCGCACATGGGACCGAAAAGCACCGCCTGGACGTCGACTCGAAACGGAGCCGGTCAGGCGTGTACGGGCAGTCGCTACTGGCCAATGTGCTCAACCCGAAGGCAGCGCTGTTCTTCATAGCCGTCTTGCCTCAATTCCTTGTTGCCGGCGCACCTATGTTGCCGCAGGTGCTTCTGTTGGGGGCACTAGACATCCTGCTCGGCTTCGTCTGGTGGATCTGCTTCGTCTTCGGACTCGCTCACATCACGCGTCTGCTGAGCAACAGGACATCGCGTGTCGTGATGGACCGCGTCTCCGGCGTCGCACTCATCGTCCTTGGAGGAGCATTGGCACTGACGAACCGGCCGTGACGACCGTTCCCGAACACGTTTGCTGAGTCGACACCCCCGCCACTTGCGCGATCCTGACGGAGGTTGCCAGGTGCCAAAGATGATAGGTCCTAATCATCAGTCCGGAGCGACGAGAAATCCCGGCGTTATGAACCCGAGATCTGCTAGCGCATATCGATGACCCCGGTGCCGACCTCGATCGTGCGGGTCCTCGCGGCGATCGTCGACAACAGCGGAATCGGCGAGGCAGCCTGAGGTGCGAAATGGTGGACACGGAAGTAGGCGCCGTTGATGCCGAGCTCGTCGGCGCCGACGGAGATCTCCACGGCGCCCCGCAGCATCTGCCCGGCGTTCAGTTTGCCTTCTGGGTCATAGTGTCCGAAGCTCAAGAATCCGAAAGACTTCATGCCGGATCAACCTGCATCGTGTGACACCTATTCCCCACCACAGCAGAGGTGCCTCGGCCTGGGGCCCTGCGGCCACGAGAAAGGCCCCGTCCGATCGGACGGGGCCTTGGCTGCTCCCCCGGCTGGGCTCGAACCAGCGACCCTTCGATTAACAGTCGAATGCTCTGCCAACTGAGCTACGGAGGACTGCCGCAGTTTCCTGCGGACGTGCTCTCCAGCTTAGCAAACCTCCCGGCCTGCGAACAAAATGGCGCAGAGTGCTTTAGCTCACAGAATTCAGGGTTTCCCCACTCGTCGCCGCAGGGTTGCCTTACAGTCAGGACAAACACAGTCCACAGCCATCTTCGCCGCCGTCGTGCACGATAGACTCGAAGCGATCCGCTCCCCACATCTGCACCGTCGACACCGGAAGACTCATCGTGACCATAGTGGCAATCGCCCTCGCCGTCCTGGCGGCTGTGGCACTGGCCTATGGCGCCCTGTATCAGCACGACGCGGTGGCGGGTCAGGATGACTCTCACAACGGACTCAGCTGGGCGCATTTCGCCGAGCTGCTGCGCAACCGCCGGTGGCTCGTCGGCCTGATGATCCTCGGTTTGGGAACGGCAGGGAATTTCGTCGCCCTGGCCCTGGCGCCGGTGATGGTGGTCCAGCCGATCGGGGCGTTCTCACTCATCGTCTCCGTGCTGCTCGGGGTGCGTCACCGCGGACTCAAGGTCAACAGGCGGCTCGTCCAGTCCGTCATCTGGTGCACCGCCGGTGTGACGCTCTTCGTCGCGCTCTCGGCCACGACCGCGCAGTCCGAGGTCCACCTCGGTGCCGATGCGCTGCCGCTGTTCTGGATCACCGCCGTCGCCGTCGTCGTCGGCCTGGTAATCATGCTGGCCTTCCGACATGCCCCGCAGCTCGTGCTCATCATCGCCGCCGGACTGCTCTTCGCCTGTGTGGCGACGAACGCCCACCTCGTCAGCGTCCAGTTCCTCCAGGCCGGGCTCGATCAGGTCACCTGGATCAATGTCGCCGCACTGCTGGCGGGCGTGGCGCTGGGGTCCTGGTTCGTCCAGAATGCCTATGCGGCAGGGCCTCCTGAGATGGTCATCGCCGGGCTGACCGTCATCGACCCGATCGGCGCCGTCATCCTCGGCACCATCGTCCTCGGCGAGGCGGCCCACTCCCCCGTCTGGCTGATCGTGCTCATCACGCTCACCGGATTGGTCGCCTGCGCGGCCGTCGTTGTATTGTCGCGGTATCACCCCGATGTCAGAGATCGAGAAGCTCAGCGCAGGGACGCCCGCCGTTCCGACACCATGACCGACACCGAGGAGAGCTGAATCCTGTCTGCGCACCGTCCCACTCAGAAACGCCGAATCCTCATTCCGGCGGAGACGTACGCCCCCGAAGTCAACGGTGCCGCGAAGTTCGCCGAACGGTTGGCCGAAGGACTCGCCGACCGCGGCAATGACGTCCACGTCGCCTGCCCCTCAGCGACGGGCAAGCCCTCGGTCAGCGTGGAGAACGGAGTCACCGTTCACCGCCTCACCGCCCACCGGTGGCCTCTGCACCCGACCTGGATGATCTGCATGCCGTGGGAGACGAAGCCCGAGCTCTCGCGACTCCTCGACAGCGTCCGCCCCGATGTCGTGCATACTCAAGCCCATTTCGTCATCGGCCGTTACGCGTTCTCCGAATCGATCCGGCGCGGAATCCCCGTCGTGGCCACGAACCATTTCATGCCGGACAACGTCCGCCCCTACCTCAAGGCCCCGAAGGCGGTTCTCGACGGCGGCACCGCCATCGCCTGGTGGGACCTGCGCCGGAAGTTCCAGTCCGCCGATTTCATCACGGTCCCCACCCAGCTGGCCGCCGATCTGCTCACCGAGAACGGATTCTCCTCCCCCATCCGGGCGGTGTCCTGCGGGATCGACCTGCAGCGCTTCGCTCATCTGCGTGAACTCGACTGCGCCGAGTCACGGTCCATTCCCCCGCGCGTCCTCTTCGTCGGACGCCTCTCCTCGGAGAAGCATGCCGCCGACATCGTCGAGGCCGTGGCGAAGACCGATCCGGAGCTGGGACTCGAAGCCGATATCGTCGGCGGCGGTGACCAGGAGGAGCCGCTGAAGCAGCTGGCGTCCGAACTCGGCATCGCCGATCGTGTGCATGTGCTCGGAAAGATCAGCGACAAGGCTCTGATGGAGGCTTACCAGCGCTGCACCTTCTTCTGCATGCCCTCGACCGCCGAACTGCAGTCGATCGCCACCCTCGAGGCGCTGGCCTCCCGCAAGCCCGTGGTGCTTGCCGACGCGGTGGCGCTGCCGCACCTCGTCCGCGACGGCGTCAACGGGTATCTGTTCCCGCCGCGCGATATCGACGCGTTGGCCGATCGCTTCACCCGCATCTGTCGAATGCCCGATGCCGAACTCGATGACATGTCGAAGGCGTCACTCGACGTCGTGGCCAAACACGATATCGAATACACCCTCGACACCTTCGAAGCGATCTACGACGGAGTCATCCGAGACGCCATCGACTCATCGGCGGCCTGAGGGCGCAACGGCCTCACGAATCCGCAGGCGCGACGAAGACCATCGGTGCCGTCGACATTCGAGCGAAGTCGACTCCGGAGATCATGTCATCGACGGACTTCCACCTACCGCCGACGTCGCCGAAACCCAGTGACTGCTGCATCCAGGCGAAGAAGTCCGGGACAGCCCACCCGAGGCTGCGCAGCTGCTGATAGGTCACCGCTCCATCGCGCTTGGCCAGTCGCTGACCGCTCTCGTTGAGCACCAGCGGGACATGCAGCCAGCCCGGCTGGGGCAGTCCCAACAGCTCGGCCAGATAGGCCTGACGAGGCGCTGAGGAAGCGAGATCGTCCCCGCGCAGGATCTCGTCGATTCCGCTCGCTGCGTCATCGACGACGACGGTGAGGTTGTAGGCGAAGACACCGTCACCTCGTCTCAGCACGAGATCATCAACGACGGCCGACACCCGACCGAGCAGCACATCGTCGACCGAGTGCTCTCGATTGTCCGCGCGCAGACGCAGAGCCGGCTGCCTGTTGTTCGCCTCCAGTCTCCGTCGGCCCGCCTCCCGTTCATCCTCGCCGAGGCTGCGGCAGGTCCCGGGATACGCCCCGGGTGGTGCGTGCGGTGCGCTCGGCGCCTGGGCGATGTCCTTGCGTGAGCAATAGCATTCGTAGACGAGCCCGTCCGCCGCCAGCTTCGCAATCGCGGCCGAGTATTCCTCGGCGCGTCCGGATTGGACCACAGGCGGCTCATCGGGAGTGACTCCGAGTTCGGCGAAGATTTCGAGCTGTGAGTCGGCCGCTCCGGCCTTCACCCGGTCGAGGTCTTCGATCCTCCACAGGAACCGTCGGCCCGTCTGCCGGGCTCGCACATAGCTGAGCAGTCCGGAGCGGATGTTGCCGATGTGGAGGTCACCGCTCGGGCTCGGAGCGAATCGGCCGGCGCCGACAGCTGCGTCGGATCCGGTCACTGACGGGCCACGAGATCGCCGTACTGCGGGAAGCGTTCGAGGTAGTCCTGCACATAGGAACAGGTCGGCACGATGGACGTCCCGTCCGCCCGGAGGAGGTCGAGCACCTGCGTGACGAGGGTACGGGCGAAGCCGCGTCTGGAGAAGTCTTCGGAGATGATCGTGTGCTGCAGCTCCACGGTGTCCTCATCGATGACCTGGTAGGCGAGGAACCCGATGAACTCCCCCGGGGTCTCATCGGTGAACAGTTCGTACCGTTCGCGGTCGAGGTTCTTCACGACTCTGACCGGTGTGGGGCTGAGCTGAGGCTCTGGCATTGGTGCACTCCTTCATGGCCGACTCCTAAGTGAACGATACATGGTGTCGCGTGGCCCGACCGGCGACAGCCGGGCCCGCGACGACCATCGGGATCAGTCGACGATCGCCGTGGTCAGCGCCTCGCCTTCGATGTCGGCGGTGGTCTTGCGCTGAAGCCGGGCCTCGAGCCAGCGAGCGAACCCGGCGACGATCATATTGATGATGATGAACAGGGCCGCACCGACGATGAACGTCGGCAGCAGGTTGTTGTACTCACGGCCGATGAGGTTCACCTGGTAGAGCAGGTCCTGATAGGTGACGATGAAGCCCAGCGCCGAGTCCTTCAGCAGCACGACGATCTGAGCGATGATCGTCGGCATCATCGCACGCAGCGCCTGCGGCATGAGCACCAAGCTCATCACCTGACCCGACCGCAGCCCGATCGCCATGGCCGCTTCACGCTGACCGGTGGGCACGGCGAGGATGCCGGCGCGGATGATCTCGGCCAGCACCATTCCGTTGTAGAGGGTCAGACCGAAGACGACGGACCAGAAGGGACCGATATCGTTGCCGAACAGAAGGAACATCGCGAAGATGAGCAGCAGCACGGGCACGCCGCGGAAGAACTCGAGGACGATCGTTCCGGGAACCGAGACGACCTTCCTGCTCGACAGCCTCAGGAGGGCGAAGACCACTCCGACCACCATCGCGAGGACCGATGCCACGACCGCCACCTTGAGGGTGGCGAGCATGCCTTGGAGCAGCACCGTCTGGATCTGGGCGAAGGTGAATGGGTACCACTTCTCGGGTTCGAGCTGACCGGCATCGGCGAACTTCCAGATCACAAAGGCCACGAGTGCCAGCAGAACGATCAGTGACACGATCGAGAGGATGATGTTGTTCCGCCGCGACTTCGGGCCCGGTTCGTCGAACAGGACTTGGGTCGGTGCGCTCATCGCAGAATCACCAGCTTCTTCTCCAGGTAGTCGAAGACACGGCCGAGCAGCAGAGCCAGGATCAGATAGGCCAGCGCTGTGCCGAAGAGCAGCGGGATGACGAGGTCACCACGGATTTCGATGGCGTTGCGCATCGCGGAAATGAGCTCTCGGTTGTTGAACGCGGAGGCGATCGACGTGTTCTTGAGCATCGCGATGATCACGCTGCCCAGTGGCGGGATGACCGTGCGGAATGCCTGGGGCAGAACCACTTCGCTCAAGGTCTGACCGAAGCTCAGGCCCACGGCGCGGGCGGCTTCGGCCTGTCCGACGGGAATCGTGGCGATTCCGGACTTCAACGTCTCCGCAACAAAGCATGCGGTGTAGGCGATGAGCGCGATCGTGGCGTAGACGAAGGAGTTGAACGAACTGGTCGACCCGAAGCGGATGTCGAGGAACGGCAGTCCGAACGCGCAGAAGAACATCACCAGAGTCAGCGGTGTGTTCCGGACGACGTTGATGTACGTCGATGCCGCGATGCGCAGCACCGGGGTCGGTGAGACCCGCATGGCGGCGAGCACCGTGCCGAGGAGCATGGCTCCGACGAGGGCGACGGTGAAGAGTCTGATCGTTCCCCACGCACCGGAGAGGAACATCTGGAGAAGCTCCAGGTAATCCATGGCAGATTCCTTAATCGATGCGAGGGCACCGCATTCGGTGCCCTCGCATCATGTCAATCTGTGGACTGGGTCAGTAGCGGTCGACCTTGGGCATGTCGACATCATCGGTGGATCCGAGGGTGTATTCGAATGCCTTCTTCCAGTCGCCGTCGTCCATGCCCTTCTCCAGAGCATCGTTGACCGCGTCGCGCAGGGCCTTGTCGTCCTTGGGGAGACCGACACCGTAGGGCTCTTCGGTGAAGGGCTTGCCGACGACCTTGAACTCGCCTTCGTACTGCTTGGCATAGCCGCGCAGAATCGCATCGTCGGTGGTCACCGCGTCGACGGAGCCCGACTGCAGGTCGGTGACGCACTTCGAGTACGCATCGTAGGTGACGAGTTCGGCCTTCTTGTACTTGTCCTTGATGTTCTGAGCCGGGGTCGAACCGTCGACGGAGCAGACCTTCTTGCCTGCCAGATCGTCGGGACCGGCGATATCGGAGTCCTCGGCGACGAGCAGATCCTGACCTGCGACGTAGTACGGTCCGGCGAAGTCGACGACCTTCTTGCGCTCGTCGTTGATCGTGTAGGTGGCGACGACCATATCGACGTTGCCCTGCTGCAGGAACGGCTCACGGTTGGCCGAGACGGTTTCGGTGTACTTGATCTGGTCGGGCTTGAATCCGAGCTGTGCGGCGACCATCTTTGCGATCTCGATGTCGAAGCCCTCGGGCTGTTCCGAGCCCGCCGAGACATTGCCGAGACCCGGCTGGTCCTTCTTTACGCCGATGGTGATTTCGCCGGCGTCCTTCGCGGCCTTCCAGGTCTTCGAGTCGGCGATGTCCGCGCTTTCGTTCACCTTGTACTCGGGTGCTTCTGCCTTGGCTCCGTCGCCGTCGGCAGGTGCGTCCGGGGTTCCGCCCTGGCCGCAGCCGCTGAGTGCCAGCATTCCGATGGCGACCGAGGCGACCGCCAGTCTGAGCTTCTTCATTGTCTCTCCTTATGAGTGAGGTGGTGCGTTGTGAAAGCGGTGGTTTCAGTTGGTCAGGATCTTCGACAGGAAGTCCTTCGCTCGGGTGCTCTGAGGATTCGTGAAGAACTCCTCGGGTTCGGCGACTTCGACGATCTCCCCGTCGGCCATGAACACCACGCGGTGAGCGGCTTTGCGAGCGAAGCCCATCTCGTGGGTGACCACGACCATGGTCATGCCCTCTTCGGCCAGCCCGACCATGACGTCGAGGACCTCGTTGATCATCTCCGGGTCCAATGCCGAGGTGGGTTCGTCGAAGAGCATCACCTTCGGCTTCATCGCCAGGGACCGGGCGATCGCAACACGCTGCTGCTGACCGCCGGAGAGCTGGGCCGGATATTTGTCGGCTTGGTGGGCGACGCCGACCCGTTCGAGCAGAGCCATCGCCTGCTTGTCCGCGTCGGCCTTCGGGATCTTGCGCACTTTGATCGGTCCCAGAGTGACGTTCTCGAGGATCGTCTTATGGGCGAAGAGGTTGAAGGACTGGAACACCATGCCGACGTCGGAGCGCAGCTGAGCCAGAGCCGCCCCCTCGGCGGGCAGTTCCCTGCCGTCGATGGTGATGCTGCCGGAGGTGATGGTCTCCAGCCGGTTGATCGTCCGGCACAGGGTCGACTTGCCCGAACCGGACGGCCCGATGACGACGACGACCTCGCGCTCGGCGATATCGAGATTGACGTTCTTCAGTGCGTGGAAGTCGCCGTAGTGCTTCTCGACGCTCCTCAAGGACACCAATGGTCGTGATACAGCTCTCATATGATGTGATCCTAATGAATGCGGGCAGACAGAAGAACGTCACGCCCGGGGCAGACAGAACTGCAACCGACTTGTGACCTCGGACACGGCTCGACTGCAGTTCACGCCGAGTCGTGTTCGTCGCCTCAGGCGTCGGCCGTGTGAGCGAGCTTCTCGCCTTCCCTGCGCAGCTCGACCTTGCGGATCTTGCCCGACACCGTCATCGGGAACGACTCACGGACCTCGACATAGCGAGGGATCTTGAAGTGGGCGAGCTTGCCGGTGCAGAACTCGCGCACCTCTTCGGAGGTGAGCGAGTCGAATCCGTCCTTGAGGATCACCCATGCCATGAGCTCTTCGCCGTATTTCTCATCGGAGACGCCGACGACCTGGACGTCGCGGATCGCGGGGTGGTGGTAGAGGAACTCCTCGACCTCACGCGGGTAGATGTTCTCGCCTCCGCGGATGACCATGTCCTTGATCCGTCCGGAGATGTCGACGTAGCCGTCGTCGTCCATGATGGCCAGATCACCGGTGTGGATCCACCGGGCCGCATCGATGGTCTCGGCCGTCTTGTCCGGCTGCTCCCAGTAGCCGAGCATGACGGCGTAGCCCCGCGTGCAGAATTCGCCTTTCTGGCCACGCGGAACGGTCTGCCCGGTGACGGGGTCGGCGATCTTGATCTCCAGGTGCGGCATCACGCGCCCGACGGTCTCGGTGCGCTTCTGCAGCGAGTCGTCCACTCGCGTCATCATCGACACCGGGGCGGTCTCCGTCATTCCGTAGCAGATGGCGACCTCGGACATGTTCATATCGTCGATGACGCGACGCATCGTGTTGACCGGGCACGGCGATCCTGCCATGACGCCGGTGCGCAGAGTGGAGAAGTCGAATTCGGAGAACCGAGGGTGCTCGAGTTCGGCGATGAACATCGTCGGCACGCCGTAGAGGGAGGTGGCCTTCTCCTCGGTGACTGCCGCCATCGTCGCCACCGGGTCGAAGGCGGGTGCCGGCAGCACGACGGCGGAACCGTGGCTGAGCGCGGCGAGGTTGCCGATGACCATGCCGAAGCAGTGGTAGTACGGCACGGGAACGACGACGGTGTCTGCCGGGGTGTACGAGAGCATCTCGCCGATGAAGAAGCCGTTGTTGAGGATGTTGTGGTGGCTGAGTGTCACGCCCTTGGGGAAACCGGTCGTTCCGGAGGTGTATTGGATGTTGATCGGATCATCGGCCGAGAGGTCGTCGATGACCTGCTGCAGCCGCACCGCGTACTTCGCCCCGGCGTCCTCGAGCATCTCGCGTCCTTGCCCGATGAGATGGGCGAAGGACTCGTGCTCGCCCACAGTCACGTCGCCGAGGAGGTCTGCGGAGACGGTGTCGAGGAACACGAGATCGAGGGCGGGGACCTTGGCAGCCACTTCGGTGGCGATGGCGTGGAAGTCCGAGTGCGGAGGCGCGACGATCTGCGAGATCATCAGACTCATTCCGGACTGTTCGACGACGAATTCGAGTTCGTGGCTGCGGTAGGCGGGGTTGACGTTGACGAGGATCGCACCGATCTTCGCCGTGGCGTACTGGACGAGTGCCCATTCACCGACGTTCTGCGCCCAGATGCCGACTCGGTCACCCTTCTTCACTCCCCGTTCGAGGAGGCCGATGGCCAGTGCGTCGGTATCGCGATCGAACTCGGAGTAGGTCCACCTACGATCCGAATGCCGGTCGACCAATGCCAGCGCTTCGGGGTTCTTCGCTGCCGTGCGTTTGATGTGCTCGGCGATCGTGATCCCGAGCAGCGGTTCCGTCGATGTTCCCGACGAGTAGGACAATTCGGACACTGCGGTGTGCTCCCTTGCATGCCAATTTTCACTGTGACTGATTGCACACTATTCCGTCCCGGTCCCGCATGCAAAAGCTGGTGAGGAATTCGGCGCCCTCACCTGCGGCTTCGGGATCGACCTGCCCGACGGGAGCCGAGTGGGCAACGATTCCGCTCTCCACCAGGACAAGGGAATCGGCCAAGGCGGTGACGTCATCGAGGTCATGAGTGACAAGCAGTGCGGCGCGCCCCTTGAGCAGCCGGGCCAGCACCTGCCGGGTCTCGACTGCCACATCCACGTCGAGTGCAGCCAGCGGCTCGTCGAGCAGCAGCAGCTTCGGTTCGACGACGAGCGCACGTGCCAAAGCGATGCGGGCGGCCTGGCCTCCGGAGACGGCGTCCGGTCTGCGGTTCGCGCACTGTCCCACGCCGAGGCGGTCGAGCATCGCCTGCGCCCGTTCACGTGCGGCGCCGCGGGCCGAACCGTGAGCTCGCAGACCGAAGCCGACATTGTCGATGACGCTCAGGTGCGGGAACAGGAGGGGGTTCTGTGCGAGATGGACGATTCCGCGGTCGTGGACGGGCGGCCACAGCCCGGCGTCGATATCGAACACTGTGTCCTCCCCGATGCGCAGCCGCCCCGAATCAGGCAGCAGAGCGCCGGTGAGCACCTTGAGCAGGGTGGATTTTCCGGCGCCGTTGCGGCCGATGATCGCGGTGGTTCCAGGCAGTGCGGAGGTGAGATCCAGATCGACTCCGCGGGAGTTCAGCCGGACTTCGGCGCTGATGGTCTGCGCAGATCTCAACCGGTCCGCGGACCGCGTCCCTGGGCCCGTCTCTCCTCCACCTCGCGGTTTGCAGTCCACGGAGTGCGGGGCCGCCTCGGTGGGGGTGGGCGTCGGGGTGCTGTGCGGTGACCGCAGCCGGGGAGCGTGCGGGGACCGGTAGGCCAGGATGATGATGAGCACGGCGATGACGATGAGCAGGAGTGAGAGTCCGATGGCCGCCTGCGGGTCGGATTCGCGCACGAGGTAGATCTGCAGGGGCATCGTGCGGGTGACGCCGGACAGCGATCCGGCGAAGGTCAGCGTCGCCCCGAACTCTCCGAGAGAGCGTGCGAAGCACAGCACGGCTCCCGTGATGATTCCGTGTCTGAGCAGCGGCAGAGTGACCGTGAAGAACACGCGGTTGGGTTTCGCTCCGAGTTCTGCTGCGGTGAGTTCGTAGCGGCGCCCGAGCCCTGCGGTGGCGGTCTCGACGGACATGACCATGAACGGCAGGGAGACGAAGATCTGCGCCATGATCACCGCCGACGTGGTGTAGGCGAGGCTGAGCCCCACTGATTCGAGTCCCCCGCCGAGGATGGCCGACCGGCCCCAGGTGTAGAGCAGTGCGAGACCGCTGACCACCGGCGGCAGCACGAGGGGCAGCAGGATGAGGGTGCGCACGATGCGCTGGCCGGGGAACGGCCGGGTGGCGAGCAGGTACCCGAGGGGGAAGCCGATGAGGACGCTGATGAGCGCCGAGGTCACCGAGGTCAGCAGGGACAGCTGCATCGCCAGGCGGGACTCCTCGGCCGTGATCACGGCGAGCAGACTCTGCGGGTCGACTCGGGTGAGCATGCCGATGATCGGCAGGAGCAGGAACACGATGCCGATGACGGCGGGCAGCCACAGCCAGCCGGGAATGAGCGCATCCGCTGTGCGCCGCCTCGGTGAGCGTGTCGGGGGTGTCGCCGGTCGCGTCGGGGGTGGTGCGGGCATGGTCAGCCTGCAGCGAATCCGGCGTCGCGCAGCAGCTTCTGGGCTGCGTCGGAGCCGAGGAACTTCACGAAGGCGTCGGCCTCGTCCTGGTGCTCACTGGCCTTGACGGTGGCTGCCGGGTACTTGTTGATGACCTTGTCGGCTCCATCGAGGTCGACCTGTTCGACCTCGCCGTCGGCCCGGGCGATATCGGTGACGTAGACGATTCCGGC
The DNA here is from genome assembly GCF_009299785.1 of Brevibacterium sp. CFH 10365. Taxonomy (NCBI): domain Bacteria; kingdom Bacillati; phylum Actinomycetota; class Actinomycetes; order Micrococcales; family Brevibacteriaceae; genus Brevibacterium; species Brevibacterium sp. CFH 10365. The sequence continues at coordinate 315,500 of NZ_VIGO01000002.1, forward strand.
GTCGGCCTGTCCGGCGCTGACCTTGCCGAGAACATCGGTCACGGAGTTCTCTTCGCTGACCGGCTCGAGTTCGACGTCGTTGAGGCCGGCCCATTTCTCTGTCGCGGCTCCGCAGGGCACCTGGGGTGCGCAGACGACGAGGTCGTTTCCTGTGAAGTCCGACGAGCTCGTGATCGCCTTCGGGTTGCCGTCGGCCACGGCCAGGGTCAGCGTGTTCGAGGCGAACATCTCCGGATCACCGGCAAGCAGATCGCCGGATGCCAGCGTGTCCATCGTCGTCTCATCGGCGGTTGCGATGACATCGGCGGGGGCGCCTTCGGAGATCTGGGAGACGAGATCGGACGAGCCGGCGAAGGAGAACTTCACGTCTGGAGCGTTCGCATCAGCGGCTTTGTACTCGTCGGCGATGTCTTCGAAGACCTCGGTCAGCGAGGCCGCGGCGAAGACTGTGATCTCTGCCGGCCGGTCCGTTTCGGCTTGGGATTCCGGTCCCGTCGAGCAGGCGGTCAGGGTCAGGGCTGCGACGGTGCAGAGGCCCAAGAGAGTTTTCTTCATAGACCTATTGAACCCGCAGATGCGCCTTTCTGTCGACTTCAGATCCGATTATGAGACGTCTCTGAGCCCTCTTGTCCGAAACTGCTGACAGATTCTCACGAACCGGGGACGGTGTCGATCGACACCATCGTCGCCTTCACCGAGGCGGTTGCGAGACTTCCCGGCTCGAGCTCGAGTTCGCGACAGGCTTCGGCCGACATCAGCGACACCACGCGGAACGGCCCGCACTGCATGCTGACCTGGGCCATCACTCCGTCGATGCTGACGTCCGTGACGAGACCGGCGAAGCGGTTGCGCGAGGAGCTCACCACTCCGCTGGGATCCGGCAGAGCGCCCGATGACGATTGGGCCAGTGCGGCCAGTTCGCTGCCCTCGACGACCGCTCGGTTCGAGGAGTCCTTGAGCTGGGACAGGCGACCGTCGGCGACCCAGCGGCGCACCGTGTCATCGCTGACGCCGAGGAAGCGTGCCGCGTCGCTGATGCGCAGCCGGGTCATTCGAGAGCTCCTACCCACTCGTCGGAGCCGTCGCTGAAGTGCTGGTGCTTCCAGATCGCCACCCGAGCCTTGACCTCATCGATGAGTTCGGAACAGGCGAGGAAGGAATCCCTCCGGTGCGCGGAGGCGACGACCGCGGCCAGGGCTATGTCTCCGATCGAGAGGTCTCCGACTCGGTGAACGACGGAGAGCCTGACCGTGGGGTGGCGGGCGGCGATGTCCGCAGCCACCTCGGCGATCTGGGTGCCGGCGAGCGGATGGGATTCGTAGTGCAGACGGTCCACGCCCCGACCTTCGTCGTGGTCGCGGATGACTCCGGAGAAGGTGACGACGGCACCGCAGGTGTCGGTGAGGACGTCGGGTTCGAGTTCCGCGGTGGAGATCGGGGTCTCGACGACGCCCGTGGTCACTGCTGTTCCGGTACTCATGGCTCTCGTGTCCGATCTCCGCTCTTTCCGCCGGTCTTCTCGATGACCTTGATATCACCGATGACGGCCTGGTTGTCGACGGCTTTGATCATGTCGAAGATCGTCAGCGCGGCGGTCGTCACAGCCGTCAGAGCCTCCATCTCGACTCCGGTCTTCGACACGGTCTTCACCGCGGCGGTGATGGCCACGGCGTCCTCGCGGAGTTCGAACTCCACGTCGATTCCCGTCAGCGGCAGCGGATGGCACAGCGGGATGAGGTCGCTGGTGCGCTTGGCGCCCATCACGGCCGCGATGCGGGCCACCGGCAGGGCATCGCCCTTGGGCAGTCCCGCCTCGGCGATGAGGTCGATGACCTCGGGCCGGGTGGTGATGAGTCCTGAGGCAACGGCTCGGCGCTTCGTGACGTCTTTGTCGCCGACATCGACCATCTGGGCGGTCCCGGATGCGTCGACGTGGCTGAGTTTCATGCGATCTTCCACGTCATCAGCCTATCTCCCGCAGCTGAGAACGGATCGTCTGTGCCCGCGTCCTCGGGTGAGACGAAGACGAGGTGGGTGGCTTCGGCGTAGCTGTGGAGCAGGTGGGATCGTGAGTCGCCGACGAACTCGAGGCCCGCCTCCGTGAGCCTGGCGCGGCGGACCTGCAGCTTTCCTGCAGGAGGGGCTTCGTCGAATCCGTGGGCCAGTCGGTGGTGGGCAACTTCCCGGGGTGCCTCGTGATCGGCCAGACCGAGCAGGGCGGGGCGGATGAAGAGCTCGAAGCTGATGAGTGTGCTCACCGGGTTGCCGGGCAGCGCCAACCACGCGTGGTCGGCCAGGCGTCCGCAGCCCTGCGGTCCCCCGGGCTGCATGGCGATGGGTTCGAAGGTCATCGAGGAGCCCGCATCGAGGTCGGCAGCGAGTTTGACGACCTCGTGCGCTCCCTTCGAGATGCCGCCGGTGGAGATGACGAGCTGCGCATCGCTGTCACGGACTCGGTCGAGCAGCCGCTGCGGGTCGTCGGGAACAGAAGCGACTTCCGTGTCCACACCGAGGCGGCGGAGCCCGGCCGAGAGCGTCACGGAGTTCGCGTCGTTGATCCCGGCGGCCGCCTCGGCGGCGATCTCGTCCCCTGTGCTCACGACGAGGACCCGCGGCAGGCCGAGCACCGGCAGGTCGTTGACCCCACATGCGGCGGCCACGCCGAGGTGGGCGGGGGTCAACATGGTGCCCGCTCTCAGCACGGTCTCACCGATGCGAACGTCGGAGCCGCGGCGACGGACGAAGGTCCCCGGCCGGGGTTCGGCGGGACGAACGATCGTGATGGTTTCGGCACCGAAGCGTCCCGGCTCGGTGTCTTCGATCTTGACGACCATGTCGGTGCCCGCGGGCAGCGGTGCTCCGGTCATGATCTCCACGCCGGTGCCCGGCTCCACTGCCTCACCGCGTGATCCTGCGGCGACGCGGCCGCGCACGGGGACCGGGCGGCCGCGCAGCTCGTGCACCGTGGCTGCGGCGAGTGCATAGCCGTCCATGCTCGAGTTGTCGAAGCCGGGCACATCGATCGGCGATGCCACATCGGCGGTCAGCCGCCTCGGCGAGTCGAGCAGAGAACTCAGCGGCAGGGTCGTGGTGCCGGTCAGTGGCGCGATCGTCTCGAATATCCGCTCACGATGCATCTTCGCAGTAGTCATGGGACGATGATATCGACACGCTTTTCAAGGAGGATGACGCAATGGAGAAGATCGGTCTGCCCATGCCGGTGCTGAGAACTCCGACAGTCGACCTGGGCGAGGAGTTCACCGCTCACAACGAGAGTGCTCTGCTCGACACCTTCGATCGTCGCGCTCGGGACCTCCGCATCTCACTCACGGACTTCTGCAACCTGCGCTGTACGTACTGCATGCCGGAAGAAGGCGTCGAGTTCATGTCTCGCGATTCCGCGATGACCGGCGACGAAATCGTCCGCTTCGTCCGCATCGCCGTGGAGAAGTTCGGCGTCGACCAGGTCCGGTTCACCGGTGGCGAACCCCTGACCCGCAAGGACATCAACGAGATCATCGCCGGTGTCGCGGCTTTGGAGCCGCGACCGAACATCGCGCTGACGACGAACGCGATCGGTCTGGACAAAAGGGCCGCGGGGCTGAAGGACGCCGGACTGGATCGCATCAACGTCTCGCTCGACACGATCGATCCGGAGACATTCGAGACCATGACCCGACGCCCGTTCCTCAAACGTGTGCTCGAGGGCATCGACGGGGCGAAGTCCGCCGGACTCGCGCCTGTGAAGATCAATGCCGTGCTGCTGCCGGGGATGAATGATGCGCAGGCCCCCGATCTGCTGCAATGGTGCCTTGAGCAGGGACTGAGTCTGCGGTTCATCGAGCAGATGCCCTTGGATGCCGGCCATTCCTGGGACAGGACGTCGATGATCACCGCAGCCGACATCTTCGCACTCCTCGAACCCCGTTTCGTGCTCACTCCGGATTCGGCTCCCCGGGGCGGTGCCCCGGCCGAGAAGTTCCTCGTCGCCGATCGACGCGATCCCGACACCATCCTCGGTGATGTCGGGATCATCGCCTCGGTGACGCGTCCGTTCTGCGCCGACTGCACCCGCACCCGCCTGACCGCGGAGGGCCGAGTGCGCACCTGCCTGTTCTCACACACCGAGGTCGACCTGCTCACCGCGATGCGCGACGGCGCCTCGGACGAATCGATTGCGAACCTGTGGAAGGGCGCGCATTGGAAGAAACTCGCCGGTCATGGGATGGACACGGATTCATTCGAGCAGCCCCAACGTCCCATGAGCGCCATCGGAGGATAAGTGCCCACCATCACCGTCCGGTTCTTCGCCGCAGCCCGGGAGGCCTTCGGCTCTCGCGAATCCCAGGTCCGCGCCGGGTCCGTCGCTGAACTCGTCACCACCCTCGCCGAGGCGGCCGACCCCCAAGCCGCGACCGTGCTGTCGCGCTCGAGCTTCCTCGTCAACTCCGTGGCAGCCACCGATCGGTCCGCAGCCCTGTCCGACGGTGACACCGTCGACGTCCTCCCGCCGTTCGCCGGTGGCTGAGGGTCGGTGCCGACGGGCCTGTGCCGGCGGTCGGTTTCGCTGCGTTGCCCTCAGTCAGCTTCGCTGCGAGGCCGGTTGGGACAGGTAGGCGAGGTAGCCGCCGTTGATCGAGGTGACGTCAAGGCCCTGTCTGCGCAGCTGCGCAGCGGTCTTCGCTGAACGGATCCCCGACCGGCAGTAGAGCGCAATCCCATGTGAATGCGCTGGTTCCGAGAGGGCCGCCGGATCAGCACGACCTGCTGTGAGGGTCGATGGTGCTTTCGGGAGTCTGCTGGGATCGGCCAGCAGTTCATCCATCGGAATGTGGACAGCGCCGGGGACCACCCCCGAGGCGACTTCCTCGTCATCGCGAATGTCGACGACGACGGCGTTGTCGCCGAGTTCCGGCCAGCTGAGAGTGGCCGGGCCCAGGGTGTTCTCTGGGCTGGCGCCGACCTCCGGCGCTCTGTCGTCTGCGCTGCGAAGATCGAAAGAGTGCTGTTCGTAGTCGTCGCGATGCTGCTCGAGGTCGGTGATCGGAGTTCTGCCGGGGATCGGTGAGACCGGAACTCTCTCCCAACCGGCGTCGAGGCTGCTGTGGATGGCCACACTGCTGTACAGAGGCGTGCCGATTCCGGTCAGCACCTTGATGGCTTCCATCGCCATGGCTGAGCCGATGCTTCCGCACAGGGGCCCGAGGACTCCGGCGACCGAGCAGTCGGGCACGCTTCCCGGGGCGGGGACCTCGGGATAGAGGTCCCGCAGGGTCGCACCGTGCTCGGCGTCGAAGACGGCGACCTGTCCGTCGAAGCCGAGGATGGTTCCCCAGACGAGGGGGATGCCGAGAATCTCGCAGGCATCATTGGCGAGGTAGCGGGTGGCGAAGTTGTCACTGCCGTCGATGACGAGGTCGACGCCGTCCAACATGTCGAGGGCATTGTCAGGGGTCAGCAGCCGAGGGATCGTGCGGACCTCGATCGACGAGTTGATCCCGTTCATCCGCTGCTGGGCGGAATCGATCTTGCGGGTGCCGATGGCCGCCTCGGCGTGGATGACCTGTCGATGAAGGTTGCTCAGTTCGACGATGTCGGGATCGACCACGGTGATCGTGCCGATGCCGACGGCCGCCAGATAGCTGAGTATCGGGGCGCCGAGCCCCCCGGCACCGATGACGAGGACATGCGAGTCGAGCAGTGCCGCCTGCGCGCTCTCTCCGAATCCGGACAGCCGGAGCTGCCGGGCGTAGCGGGACCGGTCGGCAGGGTCGAGGCGTGAGCTGGACATGGTCCCATCCTAATGCGACCGTTCTTGCTGTGGCTGTGCTGTTCCAGCGGTGCCTGTGACGGTCCGGCAGAGTGTCTGCCCAGGTTTCGGCGTCAGCACTCGAGGTAGTCGATGTCCGTGCCCGCGCCCAGTTCCTCTGAGCCTCGCAGGGAATCTGTGCCGCGCGGGATTCTGATGATCACGTCGGCGACGGCGAAGTCCGGCAGTCTGGCTCGGTCGGCGGCGAGGATCTCCCCCGTCTCGGTGAAAGTGCCGGGACGGAACGTGACGGCATTGTCGTGCCGTCGGAGGTTCGGTCCCGCGAGGATGCCCTTCCGCCATCTCTGCCGCAGCGTCTTTCCGGCCAGCAGCGAGCCGGCGAAGAGGTGGAAGGCGACAAAGGCGCCCGGCGGTGTGCCGGGCAGGTGGAGCAGCGGCAGGGTGCCGAAGCGTCCGAAACCCTGAGGGGACCCCGGTCGCATCTCGAGACGGCGGAAGGTCGAGTGGTCGGGTTCCAAAGTCTGACGGACGACTTCGAAGGCGCCGGCGCTGATTCCGCCGGTCGTCACGACGAGATCGGCCTCGGCCTCCATCGCAGTGAGTACGCTGCGCAGCTCGTCGGCATTGTCGCCGCAGGTGGCTTCGACGGGTTCGGCACCGAGGCGGCGGACAGCGGTGGCGAGCATCGGCAGGTTCGAATTGAAGATCTGGGGGCCGGACGAGCCACGTGCGTGGTCGGTGCTCTGGACTTCGTCTCCGGTGACGACCACGCCGATGCGGGGGTGGACCGTCTCGATCTCGGTGATGCCGAGCATCGCGAGGGTGCCGACTCCGGCGGCCGTGATCCGCTCCCCCGCGGGCAGGATCATGTCCCCGCGGTCCATGTCTTCGCCGATCGAGCGGATGTTCCACAGGGTGGGAACGGCTTCGGGAAGGGAACCGATCCGGATGGCTGCCGGTGCCGGCCCCGTCTGCCGGGCGTCGGTGAGTTCGACGGGCACGACCGCCTCGGCGCCGGTGGGCACGGGAGCCCCTGTCATCACACGCACCGCGCATCCCGACTGAAGGGCGACCGAATCGTGGCCGGCAGGGGTGTCGCCGACGACTCGGACGGCCTCGCCCATACTGGCGGCGGTCAGGGCCTGAGAGTCGAGCGCGAATCCATCCATCGCCGAGGCGGCAAAGGCAGGCACCGCTCGTGGAGCAGTGATGTCTGCCCCGGTCGTGCGCCCGGCGGCGATCGTCACGGGCACCACCTCGGTGCGCTGCAACGGTGCCAGTTCGGCGATGAGCTCGGAGTAGTCCTCTGGGTCCAATGATGTCCTTCCCTCACGTCGATCCTACGCGTCGCGGACGAATGTTCCGGTGCGGGTCGGGCCTGGTTCGTCTACAGTGTGGAGCGTGGACACTGACCGAGCGGTAGCCATCGAATCCTCACAGCTGAAACTGGTCAGCTGGGAGGCCGCCGCGACTGCCCTGTTGGCGATCTCGGCGGTCGTGCTCTTCGGTGTGGGAACCACGTTTCCGCAGGTCCGAGGTCTCGGGTATGCGCCGATGCTCGCGGCCCTCGTCATTGCGTGGAGCGTCAACCGGAGCTTCGCTCGGGACCTCAGCATCATCACCGGCTGTCTCGCGCTCATCTCGGCGATCTCGGTCGAAGCCGATATCTCATGGACGAACATCGCGCGGATGGGCATCGTGCTCTCCGCCGTCGTCGTCGGCCCGTGGCTGGTGACTCGCTATGTCTTCGACGACAAGACGATCCAGTACCCGATGCGGCGCGGCCAACCGTGGTCGCGGCTCGAATGGGGGTGGCTGGTCTTCGTCGTCGTGGTCGCCTGGGCGGTGCTGCCGCAGTACTTCATGCGCACCGGGGTCTACCTCAACTGGCCGCCGCTGACGAACTGGTCGGAGATCATCCGTCTGTTCTTCGGGGTCAACGCCGTGGGCATCTGGGACGAGCTGTTCTTCATCTGCACCGTCTTCGCCCTGCTGCGCAAACACTTCGCGTTCTGGACGGCGAACGTGTTCACCACGATCATCTTCGTCTCATTCCTCTGGGAGCTCGGCTACCGTTCGATCGGACCTCTGCTGACGATCCCCTTTGCACTCGTGCAGGCCTTCATCTTCACACGCACGAAGTCACTGCCCTATACGGTCACAGTGCATCTGCTCTTCGACGCTCTCGTGTTCCTCACGATCGTCCACGCCCATCACCCGCAGGCACTGCCCATCTTCATCGGCGTGTGAGGCTCCGCAACCGACATTTCTTCCCGGTGGCACAGCATCCCTCACCCGAACTCACATAACCTACAGCTGGTCCGGCATCTGTCGCTCGTCCGGCCATACCCTCGTGTTGCAACCCTCTGAAATGGCACCAGGAGTGAGGGATAGTCGCATGCGACGACGAAGGCCCCTCCGAGACGCTGGCTCGGAGGGGCGTTCGTGGGGCTGACGGCTCTGTCATCGAGCCGGTGTCTCAACAGCGGGGCTGAGATCCTACCCGCTCAGCAAGTGCCTCAGCGGATTCCGCGCAGGAGCTTGAGCATCGGCTTCGTCAGGGTCAGGGCGAGCAAGCCGAGCACAACCGACGAACCGCCGACCGAGAGCCAGTAGGGCGCCTGGTTGGCAGCGTCGAAGTAGCCGCCGAGCACACCGGACAGAGCAGTTCCCACACCCGAGGCGAGGAAGAACACGGCGATCATCTGCGACTGGAAGACTTTCGGAGCGACCTTCGTGGAGAACGAGAGCCCCACCGGCGAGATGAGCAGCTCACCGAAAACGAACACAGCCAGGGTCAGAGCCACCCACAGCAGCGGCGTCTCATTGGTACCGGCCTCAGCGAAGGGCAGGAACATGAGGAAGCCGATGCCGATGAGCACTAGCGACAAACCGGCCTTGACCGGGGTCGAGATCTGCTTCGGGCCGAGCTTCATCCACATCGTCGCGAACAGCGGGGCGAAGACGATGACGAAGAACGCAGGGATCAGCTGGATCCAGTTGATCGGCATCTCCCATCCGAAGATCGAACGGTTGAGCTGCGTATCCGAGTAGCCGGTGAGCACTCCGAAGATCTGCTGGTACATCGACCAGAAGATGACGACGGTGATGAAGAACGGGATGAATGCGAGGACACGGGACCGCTCGTCGGAATCCGTCTGCGGCGAGGTGTACATGACGATGAAGTAGCAGGCGGCCGCACCAGCAGAGATTCCGGCGATCCACCAATCGAGATTCTCAGGGTTGACGATCTTCGTCATCCACAGAATGACGGCGAGGAGAACGACGACCACGACGGCCACGATGAAGAGGTAGAGCTTGTTCTTCGGCAGCGGATTGACCGCTACTCGCGACTCCGGCGGCAGGCTCTTGCGGCCGGTGAGGTAGATGATGAGACCGAGGGCCATGCCGACGGCGGCGGCGCCGAACCCGTAGTGGAATCCGATGTTCTTCTGCAGCAGACCGGTGATGAGCGGGCCGAGGAGCGCACCGATGTTCACGCCCATGTAGAAGATGGTGAAGCCGGCGTCACGGCGCGGGTCCTTCTCTTCGTAGAGTTCTCCGACCAGCGCCGAGGCGTTTGCCTTGAGACCGCCGGAGCCGAGTGCGACGAGGATGAGGCCGACCGCCACTCCCCCGTAGCCGGGGATGAACGCCAAGCAGATGTGGCCGATCATGATGATGATCGCGGAGTAGAAGAGCACCTTCTCCGCTCCCGCCAGCCGGTCGGCGACCCAGGCACCGAGGATGGTGGCGAGGAAGACCGCACCGCCGTATGCACCGACGATCCCAAATGCCGTGCCCTGCTCCATCCCCATGCCGCCGTCGGTGACGCTGAAGTAGAGGTAGATGGCGAGGATGCCGTTCATCCCGTAGTAGGAGAAGCGCTCCCACAGTTCCAGGCTGAAGAGCTGCATGAGCGGCAGAGGGTGTCCGAAGAAGCGGGTATCGCTGCGGACGGCCTCGGTCGTCGAGGTGCTTGAAGACATTGTGTGCTTTCCGTAGTGGTGTGAGAGGCCACGATCCGTGGCGCACTTCACGATGGACCAGCGGACATCCTACTCCTCGGTCATGCCGTGGTCACACCTGGCAATGCCTGGGACTCGCCGTCCCAAAAAGCGGAAAGGCAGAGTGATTCAGATCTCGTCTTCGGCCCCAGTGACGCGCTGCCGTGATGGCCTGACCGCCTTCCGGTCGTCACGTCTGCCGACCACGAGATTGAGCACGCCGGCACACAGGACGATCACCGAGGCGGCCACCGGAACAGCCATCGCCACGGCCGTCCCCTGATCCTCGGCGAGGATTCCGTTGATCGCCGAGGACACCGATTGGCCGACGATGATCGCCGATCCCGCCATCGACATCACCGTCGCCGACCGACCGGCGGGTGCCCGTTCGGCTGCGAGACTGAAGAGGGTGACGAGGCTCGGTCCGATTCCCGTGCCCATGAGCAGCAGCGCCATGACGATGATCGGCATCGTTCCCGTCGATGCGAGGATGACAGATCCTGTGACCAGGATCGGCGCGAAGCACAGCAGCCGGGCCCACAGCGCGAACGCTGAAGGAAAGAGCGCCACCGAGATCGCCAGCACCGCGGAGCCGATGCCCATGACACCGTAGATGAGGCCAGCTTCCTCCGGCCGGCCGATGTCGTTGGTCAGGGCGGTCAGAGCCGTGAGCGTGGAGCCGAACACCATCCCGACGCCGAAGACGCCGAGGATGATGACGAAGACACCGGCGGTGAACATGTCCTTCGCCGGAGCGCGCTCGCCGCGGCTGCTCGACGTCCCTGCCGAGCGTGCCCGCCCCGTCGGATGCAGGGCGAAGGCGGAGACGAATGTCAGCGTCATCACGATCGCCCCGATGATGGGGGCGACCGGGGTGAAGAAGGTCGCCAACAGCCCGACGAGGAAGGGCCCGAAGACGAAGATGACCTCATCGGCGGCGGATTCGTAGGCCATCGTGGCGTTGAGCACCTTCGGCCGCCTCGTCGAGGGCAGTGCCGTCATGACGATGTCGACGATGCGTGACCGTGACATCGGTGCCACCTGGGGCGAGGTGGCACCGATCGCGAACGCGGCGATGAAGACGACGAAATCGGGCAGCGGACTGAAGACGACCCAGGCCATGAAGGTCAGGGCCAGACAATTGAGGACCCCGACGATGAGCAGAACATAGCGCTGTCCCCAGCGATCGGCTGCCGCCCCGATGAACGATCCGAACAGGGCCGTGCCCAATCCGACCATGGCGGAGTTGATTCCGCCCAGGCTCAGGGATCCGCGCCCGGCCACGACGAGGGTGAGGACACCGACGACGATCATCGCGAACGGCATGCGGGCGACGAAGGCGATCGGAAAATAGCTGCGTCCGACGGCCGAGAACAGAGTCGATGGAGGCTCCTGCCCGGCAGAGAGTCGAGCCGAGGCGGGAATATCGCTGTCTGTCATACCAATCCAGTTTCTGCTCCCGAACGTCCGGGAGGTCGTGCCGCCGTGGTGACCTGGATCAAATCACTCGGTAGATGCACTTGCCAGTCGGAGAAAGTCGAACCGAAGGTTCTCCCTCAGGCTACTGTGTTTAGCCACCCGATTCGAGTGCAAGCGCACCAGGCGACGTTGAGTTTCGTCACCATGGCACGGACCCCATTCCCATCCCCGACTCAGAAAGAACGCAGATCGGTCTGCGAGGATGACGGCTATGAACTTCTTGTCTCGCGTCATCGTCAACGCATGTGCGATCTGGGTGGCCGCCTGGATTCTGCCGGGTGTGGCGATCACAGGGAACCGGGTCGTCGAAGACCAGGCCGGACCGATTCCGGCCATGATCATCTCCTACCTCGTCATCGGCCTCATCTTCGGGTTGGCGAATGCCTTCATCAAACCGATTCTCAGCTTCGTCTCCGCCCCGATCACATGTCTGACCCTGGGCCTGTTCTCCATCGTCATCAACGCGATCATGCTGGCACTGACGAGTTGGCTCAGCGGGTTCACACCCTTCGAGTTCACCATTGATTCGTTCTTCTTCTCCGCCATCCTCGCGGCGATCATCGTCTCGATCGTCTCCGCCCTGCTCGGGTGGCTCGTCCCGGAGCGAAGCGCCGAGCACGACCGGAGATGAGCAAAGTCCTCTACGCGATGTAGACTGTGGCTGAGAGTCAGCTGACCACCAGAAACATCGCCGGAGGAGACCATGTCCGATATCGCCGCACCGAAGAGAACCCGCAATTCCGCATCGTTTGCCGATGTCATCGTCTTCGTCTTCGCTTTCGCTCTCTTCCTGTTCGGGCTCTACCTCTTCGGAGCCGCGTTCTCTTCGCCTGAGGGAACTGAGTTCTGGGTGTTCTGGGGCGGTCTGCTCGCGTCGAGCTTCGCCTTCCTCGTTCCGATCGTCTACCGCTGGATCCGCGACTCTCGCGGCTGATCGTCCGGTCGGTTCACGAAGGGCCGCTGCGCTGTTGCGCAGCGGCCCTTCGTCGTCCGCAGTCAGTTCGTGCTTCGACATCAGAGTCGTCGGTGACAGAATTCCGTGATCGCCGAGGCGGCGTCCTCCGATCGTTCGTAGTGCACGAGGTGGCCCACCCCGTGCAATTCCACGAATTCGACATCGGAGAGCTCCGCGACGAATGCTCGCGTGGGTCCGATGGGGGCGATCGCATCCTTGTCCCCGGCGATGACGAGCGTGGGCATCGTCAGGTGGTCGGCCACCTCGGTGACGGTGTGAGCGACGGATGTCGCGAAGGCCTCCGACAGGGACGCTCGGTCGGCGAACGACGAGAAGTGCTGACCGTGCTGGTCATGGATGTACCGGCGCAGGCCGGGGTCGCGGGTCGTGGCCATGGCCACGCTCATGGCCCGGACGATCGCAGGATTGCTCAGCAGGGAGCGACCGGCCCACTCGGGCAGCCGCGCACCGAGGGCGTAATAGGCGCGGGTCGCCCCGGTGAGGAACCGTGCAGGACCTTCCAGTGCCGGGCTGGTGATCGGGTTGATGAGCACGAGTTCGTCGACCGTCTCCCGATGCCGAGCCGCGAGGTGGCTGACCAGGATCGACCCGAACGAGTGTCCCACGAGGATCGGAGTCATACCTCTCTGCCCAGCGATCTCGGTCCGCAGAGCGACGAGGTAGTCGACGAACGCAGAGAGTGAGGACCCCGCGTCCAGAGGCACAGTGAGCCCGAAACCCGGCAGATCGGGCACGATCACCTCGCGGTCGGTGATGGTGCCGGCGATGAGGTCCATTCCGTGGTGGTCTCCTCGGAAACCATGCACCATCAGCAGGGGACGCTGCTGCCGGTCCCCCGGATAGACCCACGCGGCCGTGCTGTGCGAGCCCAGCCGAATCGTGATCGGCTGCGATTGCCGTGACCGCACCTCAGTCGGTTTCGGAGGTATTCAGTCGGCTGACCGCGCGGCGGGGAACGACCACGACGGGTACGGGCAGGACACGCAGAAGTCGACGGGCACGCGCACCGATGGCCACCTTGCCTCCGCGGCCCAGACGACTCGAGCCGATGAAGACGAGGTCGCCGGGCTGCCACTCGATGGTCTCCGCGGCCTCTTCGATATCGGCGCCGGCCTTCGATCTCACGGTCGCACGGCCCGAGGCGAGCATCTCCGAAGCCTGGTCGGCCAGCACAGCTCCACCGTACTGCTCGGCGAATTCGGTGATCTCGGCGACCTCGTCGTCATAGAGTCCGTCGTTCTCGATCAGCGAGAGCAGCCTGAGGTCGACGCCGAGGCCGAAGGCCGATTCGACGGCGGCCCCGATGAGTGCCGACGCGCCCGGACGAGCACCGTAGAGTGCGGTCACGCGCGAGATCGGTCCGATGTCCGACCTGCCCGACGGGGCGAGCACGACGGGCACAGTCGACGAATGCAGCAGCGACGAGGCCACCGTGCCGATGCGCAGCTGCCGCATGAGGGTCGTGGCCCGTGCACCGATGACGATGCCCAGCGCACCTTCCTCCTCAGCGACCTCCGTGAGGCCCTTGGACTCGTTCGAGGCGATGTGGATGGTGCCCCTGGCTCGGACGTCGTCGGGAATGAGAGCCAGGGCCTCGTTGAGCCAGTCGTCGATCTGCTGGGCGACGATTCCGGCACCGTCCTTCGGCACGGCGCTGCCGGCGAGGATCGTCGACGATTCGGGACGGACGATGGTGACCACGAGTTCGACGTCGATGGAGCGTGCGATCGAAATGGCCAGCGAGATCGCATCCCGGCCCCGATCCGTGGCGATGTATCCGACGACCAGGCGTCTGGTGGTGACGGTCTCTGACATTCTCAACTCCTGAAACTCCGCGTCCGACTGATGCACGTCTCCCCCGATTCTACGTCGGTGCAAACGGCGCTTCGAACTGCCGATTTCGGGGTTCGCTCCTCGCCCCGAGCAGTCGAATCAAAACTATTTGAGAAAATAATGAACAAAACTCCCACAGGCATTGAATGCTGTGCTAAATTCGACAGTGCAATTACGGATTCGCAGACATCACCCTGATTGCACATTGACAACAGAGGACGTTTGACGCCGTCCCTACGAGATCCACGACCATGAAAGGAGAGCAGTTACGATGATGAATTCTCTTGCAGGCCCCGACCTTCGAACGCCGTGGCATGAAGATGCTGCCTGCCCGATTGGCGGACAAGGACTCGCCGGCTGACACAGCCGTCTATTACGTCTTTTCCACCGGTTGGCTTCCGGCCACCGTTGTCCTCAGAGCCACCGGTCGCCCGAGTTCCGGCATCTTTCACGCCTGGTCCGTGTCCAGATCATTTCGGCTCGCCCACAGTGCTGTGCCACCGCCCGAAGCTGCTCCTGATCCAGACACGTCACGCCGGCGTCGGTGAGTTCGGACTCTGATCTGCTGTCATAGCGGTTGCTCACGCCACGTTTCTGGCTTCCGCCTGGCTGCTGACCGATCCGGGTTCACTGCCTTTTCGGATTTCGCTGCCATTTCAAAGAATCTGCCATTTCAATGGCACCTTGCTCCTATGGCGATTCTCTGCCCGTGCCGCAGGCACCCTTAATCGGGTAATTCTGCGTCATTGTCGCAGCATTTTCGGAACCTGTTTATCTGATCGCCATCCCGGGATATCTCCTGCCCATTTGCGGATATCCCCTGCCTGAAAATCACGAGGAAGAATTGTGTCGACCACATTCCCATTCACCTATCCACGCCGCTGGGCCCTGAGTACCGGAATGAAGCTCATCCGTTGGGCTCGGCGTCCAGTTGCAACCACCGAAACCCGTCGTCAGAAGGCGGCCCGTCGTCAACAGGCCCGCCTGCGCGAACACGCTCGTGAGCAGCGGTTCCGTGAACTGCGCGAACGGGACATCGTGCGCTACCTCAGCCAGGTCAGGCCATACATCTGAGTTCCGCGGCCCGAGTCCACGGAACTCGGGCCGCGGGGCCACCGGATCTGAGCACAGGAACACCGCGCTTCAAGTACGGGTGCACCCTGTGGCGAGCGTCACTCTCCGCTGATTTGGTCTCTCACCCGGTCGTGGGTAATATTGATCAGGCAAGCGGGGGTATGGCGCAGTTGGTAGCGCGTCTCCATGGCATGGAGAAGGTCAGGGGTTCGAATCCCCTTACCTCCACCGCTGAAGGGCCGGGATCCGAGTTCGGAACCCGGCCCTTCGTCATCCCCTCCCTCCCCCTGCTACCTGACGGCGGCCCAGCAACCTCGCGCGAGGTTGCTGGGCCGCCGTCGGGTAGCAATTAGTGGGGGGTTTCCAGGGTGAGCAGGTGGCGCTTCTTCTCCTCTCCCCACGCGTAGCCGGTCATCGACCCGTCGGCGCCGATGACTCGGTGGCAGGGAACTATGATGCTGATGGGGTTCTTCCCGTTAGCGGCCCCCACAGCACGTGCCGCGCCGGAGCGTCCCAGCATTTCGGCCAGCTCTCCATAACCTGCCGTGCTGCCGTAGGGGATCTGCGTCAGCGCCTGCCACACCGAGCGTTGGAATGACGTTCCCTTTGCCGCCAACGGCAGATCGAACCGTGTGCGCTTGCCTGCGCAGTACTCCCCCAGCTGTTCCTCGGTGCGGCGGAAGATCTCCAGGTCGTCTTCCGGAGTCGGTTCGACGCCGAACGTTCTGTCGAGTCGAGCATCGATCGCTTCGGAGACCTCCAGATAGAGACCAGTGAGATGGACTCCGTCGGAGGTGAGCAGGATCGGTCCCAGCTCCGTGTCGAAGATCGTCGTATATACCGGCGCCGAGGCGGTCGGCAGGTCGATGGCGGCGGTGGGCTTCTGCGCGATGTCGGGTTGGGCCGTTGTCGGCGTGGTCATGTCTGCGTGTCCTTCGTGTCGGTGAGTCATGGGTCGAATCATTCGTTCGTCGCAGTCGGAGTGTCAGGCTGCTGGGATGCGCGCGTGATGTGCCCACAGCAGGTGAGTGAGGTAGGAGCGCCAGGGACTGCATTTCATTGCGACCTTCTTCCAATCGGCGGTTGCCGCTGCGTTCTCATCAAGTTCGGCGATGGCCTTCTTCACACCGAGGTCGGAGTCCATGAAGACGTCGGGATCGCCGAGGGCGCGCATCCGGATATACCCATTGCTCCACGGACCGATTCCGGGCAGTGCCAGCAGGTTCCGACTCGCGTCCTCGCGGTCGCTGCCGGTGCCGAGGTCGACACTGCCGTCGGCCAACGCCTGCGACAGTGCGTGAATCGTCCTGATCCGACTTGCCGGCAGAGCCCAGTCCGATGCGGGTATCGCGGCAACCGCATCCGCGGTGGGAAAGACCCTGTCGACTCCGCAGAAGCTCAGCTCCTTCGGCAGTGATTCTCCTGCACCTGAAACAAGACGTTCCAGATGAGTGCGGGCGGCGGCCAAGGAGATCTGCTGTCCGAGGACTGTCCGCAAAGCCAGTTCGACAGGGTCGCTGTGGCCCGGCGAACGGAGTCCCGGATGTTCGTCGACGAGGCGGCGCAGGCCTGCCGATCGAAGGGTCTCGGCGATCGCCTCTGGGTCGGCATCGAGGTCGAGAAGGCGCCGGACCCGTGCGACGGCGCTGCCGAGGTCGCGGGTGTCGGCCAGGCGGATGCGGCAGTCAACGAAATCCCCTGGCCCTTGCCGCACCGTGATCACGGCGGAACCGTGAGCCAGCCGCATCGACCGGGTGTAGGTGCCATCCGACACGTTTTCGATCCCGGCAACGGCTCTTGCCTCGAGATATCCGAGCAGATGCGCGAAGTCGAACGGCGGGCGATACGCCAACCGGAGCACGACTTCGTCGGCCACCGTATGTTCGGCACCGGCTCTGCGCAGCTGTCGTGGGGTGATCGAATACATCGTGCGGAAGGTGTCGTTGAACTGTCGGATACTGGAGAAGCCGGCAGCGAAGGCGATGTCGCTCATCGGCATCGCGGTGGCCTCGATGAGTGTCCTGGCAGTGCGCACCCGTTCGGTGCGGGCCAGCGCCAGAGGTCCGGCACCGAGCTCGGCATGGATGAGGCGCCCGAGTTGGCGAGTGCTGTACCCGAGTTCGGCGGCTAGGGTTTCGACTCCCCCTCGGTCGACTGCGCCATCGCGGATAAGACGCATGGCTCGGGCCACGACGTCTCCGCGCGTGTCCCACTGCGGCGAATTCGGACTGGCATCTGGGCGGCATCGTCGACAGGACCGGAAACCGGCGTCTGCCGCGGCCGCGGCGGTCACGAAGAAGTCCACGTTCTCCCGCCGCGGAGTCCTTGCCGGACACGACGGACGGCAGAATATCCCGGTGGTACGCACCGCGGTGAAGAACATGCCATCAAAGCGTCGGTCGCGGGAAGTAACTGCCTGATAGCACTGGTCGGAGGTGAACATGGTTCCATTGTCCGCCCCGACGAGAACGATTACTAGCGGTTTTCGGTCACGGCAGTGGCTGGCACCAGCAGAGGGAGGACGCGCACGAGGACGATCAGAACAAGAAGCTCGATGAGGGTCTGCGTCACGACCCCTGCAGGGCCGATTCCCTCCCCGGTGATCGCACGAACGATCGGAAGCATGACCAGGGAATTGCGCGTGACGGCGGAGAGGATCACAGCACGCGATCGCTGCGGACCGACGTGCAGAGTCCGGGTGACGCCCCACCCGATCATGGTCATCACGACAGCGAAGAGGATGAAGACGACGGCCACGGTCCCCAACTGTCCGGCGGAACCGGCGATCATCGGGCTGACCGAGGCAGTGATGACGAGCAGCGTCAGCGTCATGATCGGATCCATCAGACGTGCGCTCGCGGCGAGGGGCCGCCCCAATCGTTGCGTATGGCGGGCAAGTCGACGGACGACGCCCGCGGCCGTAAGAGGGATGATGATGAACAGCAGCAGTGCGCCGACAAGCGGGCGAACAGGCAGATCGATGCTCAGCTGCCCTCCGGTGACCGCCCACAGCATCACGGGCAGCAACAGCAACTGAGCGATCATGAGCATGGGAGTGAGCATCAGCAGCCGATCAGCGGTGCCTCCGGCAGCGCGTGTGAATGCGATGACGTAGTCGATGCAGGGACACAGAAGCACGATGAGCACAGCTGGCAGCAGAGGATCAGCGATGTCGAAGACCGTGATGAGACCAGCGACAACCAGCGGGACGATGAGGAAGTTCAAGGCCGCCGTCACGGCAAGAAGAGGCAGATCGCGAACGGCACGCAGTCCCGTTTCGAAAGGGATGTCGAGGAACGTGAGGAAGAGCAGAGCAATGAGGCACGGCGTCAGGGCGGCTTCGGCCAGAGCGGCGAATCCGGAGACTCCGGCACCGAGGATGACACCGAGCACGGCACCGCCGAACCACCAGAGCGTCCGGACCGACGAACTGCGGACGGCATCGGAGTTCTTCGCGGAGCAGAGGGCTTGTCGCTCCGGCTCCGGAGACGGAGGAGTCGGCAATTCGGATCAGCCGATCAGTCGGATTCGGGCCAGTAGTGGGAATCCGGCAACGACCGTCTGCCGAATATGGCTTGGCCGACACGGACGCAGTTCGCTCCCTCCTCGATGGCGACTTCGAAGTCACCGGACATGCCCATCGACAGCCGAGCCGGTCCGAGGAGGTCAGGATCGGTCTCGCGAACTCGGTCACGCAGGCTGCGCAGCAGCTGGAAGCAGGGACGGACGCGGTCGATGTCCGGGGAGAAGACCGCGAGGGTCATCAGTCCCTGCACTTTGAGGGACTCGAATGCTCGAACCTCGCGGAGGAATCCGGGGAGCTCTTCCGGGGGCATGCCGAATTTGGAGTCCTCGGCGGACGTGTTGACCTGGACGTACACGTCGAGGCTGCGTCCTTCCGCTTGGAGCCGGCGGTCGAGGGCTCTGGCGACCTTGAGCCTGTCGAGGGCCTGGAATTCGCTCGCGAACTTCGCCACGTCTTTGGCCTTGTTCGACTGGAGGTGCCCGATCACCGCCCAGTCGACGTCGAGGTCGGCCATCTCCTCGGATTTCCGGTGGGCTTCCTGAACCTTGTTCTCCCCCAGCTTCGCACAGCCGGCAGCGACGGCGAGGCGGATGCGCTCTTGCGGCACGGTCTTACTCACGGGCAGCAGTTCGATGTCGGATCGGTCCCGACCGGCACGCTCGCCGGCGGCGGCGATCCGGCGCTCCACCTCTGCGATATTGGCCCGGAATTCCTCGACCGTCGTTGCCGTCGAGTACTGGTCGTCATGACTGAGTCCGTTGTCGTCTCCCATATTTTCATCGTACCCAGGTTCTTTGCCAGTGCATCCGCTGCTCACGCCACGATGCGGGCCCTGCCGGTCGGTCCTCGTCTGGTCATCGACTTCGCGTCCTCCCAGGCCGCCGCCAATCGCGGTCCCACCTGCGCCAATTCGGTCTCCGCCACCGTATAGGGCAGCCGGATCCACCGATCGAGTCCGCCGGCCGGTGCGAAGTTCGGCCCGGCGACGAGGCGGAGACCGTGCTTCCTGGCGGCGATCGAGAGCACCCCGGAGCGCGCCTCCGGCAGTTCGGCCCACAGCGCCATACCGCCCGAGGGGACGATGAGCTTCCACTCGGGCAGCCAGTCCATGATCTGGGCAGCCAGGAGGTCGCGGGCCGCTCTGAGACGGGTCCGGCAATCGGCGACGATGGTGTCGTGTTCGCCCATCAGCTCCGCGGCCACCAGCTGTTCGAGCACCGGGGCGCCGAGATCGAGGCCGAGGCGTGAGGCGGCGACGTGATCGACACGACGCCGGGGAACGCGCATCCAACCGATCCGCACGCCGCCCCAGAAGATCTTGCTCACACTGCCCACGGTCACCGAATCGGGGATGAGAGCCGCCATCGGAGTGAGCGGTGTCGCTTCGTCCAGTCCGAGCTCGACGAGGGATTCGTCGATGACGGGCACGACTCCGTGGCCCTGCAGGGCCCGCGCCAGGTCCGGTCGCTGCGATTCGGGAAGCAGGGAACCGGTCGGATTGTGGTAGTCGGGGATGAGGTAGGCGCTGCGTGGGTGCGTCTGACGGATCAGCTGCTCCATCGCGTCGATGTCCCAGTGATGGCCCTCGGCCCTGAATTCGAGCGGATAGCTGACCAAAGCGGCTCCGGCGCCCTCCAAGGTGGCGATCGCGTTCGGGTATGTGGGGCTTTCGATGAGGACGCGCTTCGACGATCCTGCCCGGCCGTTCGCCTCATGCGGTTCGACGTCGAGAAGGGCCCGGACAGCGATGGCCGCTCCTCCGAGGGAGCCCGAGGTGATGAGGATCTGGTCGGGGTCCGTCGGCGCGCCCCTGCGTGAGTAGCGGTCGGCGATGAGCTCACGCAGGACCGGAAGACCCGAAGGATAGTATCCGGTCCCTGGGAGATAGGCGCCGAGCTTCGACAGTGCCCGTTCATAGGCGCCGAGGATGTCCGGGACGGCAACCGGCGCGGTGCAGGTGAGGTCGATCTCCGTCTCATCCGCGCCCGCAGGAGAGAGCAGATGATCGATGCGACCGCCGGGGACGCTGGGCAGCTGTACGACGCTGCCGGAACCGCGGCGAGTGAGGATGTACTCCTGGTCTCGCAGCTGTGCGTAGGCGCGCCCCGTCGTCGTCCGCGACAGCCCGGTGGCGACGGCGAGTTCGCGTTCGCTCGGCATCCTCGCCCCGACCGGGATGCGCCCGTCGGTGATCGCTGCAGCCACTGCCGCGGCCAGCGTTTCGAAGGCCGGCGACTTCCACGGACCATCGCCGATGATGCCCGCGAAGCGCTTCGCGCCCACGACCGGCGTGCTCACGGTTCGAACCTCATGAGACCACTTTCCCGCAAGTGGCTATTTCTTACAAGACCAATTTCGGCCATGATGGAGATGCCACCTCGACCGCACCAGAGAAAGCCACCGGATGACAACGATGAGAGCACCGAAACGTCAGCTGGCCAACGTCGGTCCCATCGCACAGCTGCGCGGAGGACGGCTGTGGCGACGCATCCCTCAGCTCATCGTCGGCCTCTACCTGTTCGGTGCTTCGATGGCGATGATGGTCAACGCCGGTCTGGGCATGATGCCCTGGGATGTGCTCAATGCCGGCGTCCTGCGGCATGTGCCGGTGACCTTCGGCACCGTCGTCACTGTGCTCTCGTTCGTCGTGCTGCTCATCTGGATCCCCTTGCGGCAGCAGCCGGGCATCGGCACAGTCCTCAACGCCCTGCTCATCGGGCCGTTTCTCGATCTCACCCGCCTGTTCCTGCCCGCACCCGAACACCTCGGCTGGCAGATCGTGCTCATGGTCGGCGGAATCGTCCTCAACGGGCTCGCCTCGGCGATGTACATCGGCTCCCAATTCGGTCCCGGTCCCCGCGACGGGCTGATGACCGGGATCGCCCGCGTCACCGGATGGTCGATCCGGCTCGTGCGCACCCTCATCGAAGTCACCGTCGTCGGGATCGGGTGGCCGCTGGGCGGAGTCGTCGGCGTCGGCACCGTTGTCTACGCGCTGGGGATCGGCCCGATCACCCAGGCGCTCCTTCCCACATTCACCGTCGAGCTCCGCCCACGCTCGAAGCCGTCGACGACCGACGAACCTGCCGACGACTGAACTGCAGGTCGCCGACAGTCACTCCATGGTGTCGAGGATGTCGACGAGGTCCTCGAACGTGGTGAGCGGGTTGACGATCGCGAACCGTGCATTCGGCCGCCCCGCGTGCGAACTGGGCACAACGAACGCACGCTGATCCTCCAACAGCCGATCCGACCACGCGTCATAGTCCGACCGTTCCCACCCATCGCGTTCGAACACGACGACCGAGAGTTCGGGTTCGCGCACGAGCCGCAGATGCTGCCGTCGCCTGATCTCGGTGGCGATCCGGCGAGCCAGATCGATCGAATGGCCGATCGCCTCCCGGTACGTTTCGGCTCCGTAGCTGGCCAGCGAATACCACAGCGGCAGGCCGCGAGGACGCCTGGTCAGCTGGATGGCGAAGTCCGAGGGGCTCCAGTCCTGCGCGTCGGTGAGCGTATCGAGATATTCGGCCTTCTGCGTGTGCGCTCGCCGTCCCAGATTCGGATCGCGGTAGATCAGTGCGCAGGCGTCGAAGGGAGCGAAGAGCCATTTGTGGGGGTCGACGATGAGCGAATCGGCCCGGTCGACTCCGGCGAACTTGTGGCGTGCCTGCGGTGAGAGCATCGCGGCCAGGCCGTAGGCGCCGTCGATGTGGAGCCAGAAGTCGCGTTCGTCCTTGAGCGCTGCGATGCCGGCGATGTCGTCGATGGTGCCGAAATTCGTCGTTCCCGAGGTGGCCACCACCGCGATCACGGCATCCCCGTGGTCGTTCAGTGCCTTCCGTACCCCGTCAGGGCGCAGGATTCCGTCCTCCCCGGTGGCCACGGGCGCGATGTCGACGTCCATGACCTCAGCCGCCGAGGCGATCGATGAGTGGGCTTCGGCGCTGCACACGATCACCCACCGTCCCGGACGGTCCGCACCGAGCCTCTCCTTCTGCGCATTGCGTGCGGCCACAAGTGCGGAGAGGTTGCCGATCGTCCCGCCTTGGACGAACACTCCCCCGGCAGCCTCGGGCAGCCCGAATTCTCCGGCCAGCCAACGCAGGACTTCGTTCTCGGCGTGGACGACTCCGGCGCCTTCGAGCCAGGAGCCGCCGTAGAGCGCGCTGGCGGAGACGACGAGGTCGAAGGCGACAGCGGCCTTCGTCGGGGCACTGGGGATGAAGGACAGGTACTTCGGATGATCGGTGGAGATGCAGGCGGGGGCGAAGATGTGTTCGAAGATCGCCAGCGCCCGCGCTGATCCCAGCCCCTCCTCGGTGACGGTGGGCCCGGCCAGTCTGCGCAGCTCGGCTTCGGACGTCGGATGGTCGAGCGGGGTGTCCTCGGCCAAGGTGCGACGGCGAGAGTATTCGAGCACGAGATTCACGAGGTTTCGGGTCTCATCGGAGACGACGTGCATGCGGGAATGAAGGCTGTCGGTCATGGAGGCTCCTCGAAAGCTGACGATGGCGATGGGGATCACCCACCGATGACGAGACTATCGGCATCGGCGCCAACTGTGAGGAAAGCCCCGACTAATCGCAAGTTCTGATTCTCAGTCATATCTACTTGCGATTGTCGTCTGTGCTCGGGTACATTCGCCGTATGAGCGACCACCACCCTCCCGGGTCGACATCGGTCCGGGCCAAGGAAGCCATCTCCGGGACTGGACTCTCCCAGCGGCGGGTCGCCGAGGCGATCGGCATCGACGAGACGAAACTGTCCAAAGCCCTCTCCGGTCGCCGCCGGTTCACCGCCGATGAGCTCCTCGGTCTGGCCACGGCTACGGGAGTGACGGTGCGGTGGCTGCTCGGGGACGAGTCGCAGGTGTCCGCGCTTCCGCCGAACTCTGCGACCGTCGCCGGCAGCGACGAGGAAGCGACACCGAAGCGCAGCATCGCCGAGGCTGCTTGGACGCTCTTCGGTCGGCATGGCTTCGACGCGGTGCGCATCGCCGATATCGCGGCGGCCTCCGGTGTCTCCGCGCCGAGCATCCACTACTACTTCGCGAACAAGTCCGAGCTCTTCGATGCCGCTCTCGACTATTCGGTCAAGCTCGCCTTCGACAGGCAGATCGCGTGGCTCGATGACATCGCCGATCCCGCGCAGAGGCTCGAACGCCTGCTTGAGCTGCAGTCGCCGTTGGGGCGCACGGAACGCGGGGAATGGTCGATCTGGCTGCAGACCTGGGCGCGACTGGCCCTGGAGGACTCGGCATTGTCGAACTATCCGCTCAGCTACGAACGCTGGTCCCGGACCGTCCAGGCCACGATCGAGGGTGGTCAGCGGACCGGCTGTTTCCGCACCGGTGATCCGCGGGCCATGGCCGATGAGCTCACCTCTCTGCTCGACGGACTCGGCATCAAAGTGCTCACGGGAGTGATGGACACCGACACGTTCGCACTCCGACTGCGCTCCTATCTCGACCGCGCCCTCACGCACCCGTCCGCAGCAGCGGCCGTATCGACCACCACTGAACCCACAACCCGAACAGACAAGTCCACCGATCGATCCAAGGAGTCATCATGAACCGCAGAGTCATCCTCACCTGTGCCGTCACGGGAGCCGGGGACACCACCGGAAAGAGCGAACACGTGCCCGTCACCCCCGCAGAGATCGCCGACGACGCGATCGCGGCGGCCCGCGCCGGGGCCTCCGTCGTCCACATCCACGTGCGTGACCTCGAGACCAGACAGGGGTCACGGGACGTCGCCTACTATCGGGAGGTCGTCCGCCGCATCCGCGCTGCGGACGTCGACCCGGTCATCAACCTCACAGCCGGCATGGGCGGCGACCTCGTCATCGACCCACAGGATCCGCTGACCACGATGCCCGGCACCGATCTCATCAACGCCCTCGACCGCCTCCCCCACGTCGAGGAGCTGCTGCCCGAGATCTGCACGATCGACTGCGGCAGCCTCAACTTCGGTGAGGGCTCGAACCTCTACGTCTCGACTCCGGACATGCTCCGCGAAGGATCGAAGCGGATCCAGACTCTGGGCGTGCGCCCCGAAATGGAGATCTTCGACACCGGCAATCTGTGGTTCGCCAACGTCCTCGTCGAAGAGGGCCTCATCGACGCACCACCGCTGTACCAGCTGTGCATGGGCATCCCCTATGGTGCTCCGGCCGATCCCGGCCTGCTGGCTGCGATGGTGAATATGCTGCCCAAGGGCGCTCAGTTCACGTCCTTCGCCATCGGCGCCAACCAGCTGCCGTGGGTCGCCCATTCCGTGCTCGCCGGCGGTCACGCACGCGTCGGACTCGAGGACAACCTCTACATGTCCAAGGGGGTCAAGGCCACGAACGCCGATCTGACCTCTCGCGCCGTCGACATCATCACCAGTCTCGGCTCGTCCGTGGCCACCCCGGATGAGGCGCGTGAGATCCTCGACCTGCGGGTGCAGACTCCGACCATCACCGGAGGCGATCTGTGAACGCTTCCACCCCCGCCTACCCCGACTTCGATGCCATCGACACCATCACCTGCGTCGGCGCCGGAACGATCGGCGGCGGCTGGGCCGCATACTTCCTCGCCCGGGGGTACCGGGTGAAGATCTGGGATCCGGCCCCTGACGCCGGCGACAAGTTCGCCCGTCTCCTCGATGCGGCGTGGCCGGCACTGGCCGAACTCGATATGGTCGACGGAGCCGACCGCACCGCGTGGTCCCTTCACACCGACCTCGCCGAGGCGGTCACCGGCAGCGGATTCGTCCAGGAGTCCGCTCCCGAAGATCTGGCCCTCAAGCGCGGCCTCCTCGCGCAGATCGACGGGGCCTGTCCGCCGAATATCGTCATCAGCTCATCGACCTCGGGCTACAGCATGACGGAGATGGCCACCGAGGCGACCCACCCCGAACGTCTCGTCGTCGGCCATCCGTTCAACCCGCCCTACCTCATCCCCCTGGTCGAGGTCGTCGGCGGTCAGTCCACCTCGGCTGCCGCCGTCGACTGGGCCGCGGACTTCTTCGCCCATATCGGCAAGTCCGTGATCCGGATGGACCGTGAGGTCCCCGGCTTCATCGCCAACCGTCTGCAGGAGGCGCAGTGGCGGGAGGCCCTGCACATGGTCGAGCAGGGTGAGGCCACCGTCGAGCAGATCGACCGCTCGATCACCGACGGCCCCGGTCTGCGCTGGCCGTTCCAAGGTCCGATGCTGACGTTCCACCTCGCCGGCGGCGAGGGCGGAATGGCGCATATGCTCGACCATTTCGGGCCCTCGCTGAAGTCTCCGTGGACCCGGCTGACCGCCCCGGAGCTCAGCCGGCAGCTGCGCGACGATGTCGTGGCCGGCTGCGACATCGAAGCCGGTGAACGCTCCATCGCCGACCTCGTGGCACATCGTGATGCCGGAATCATCGCCCTGCGTCGGCTCAACGTGCAGTTGGCCGCCACCGCTGCTGAGCCCGACAGTGCTGACCGGGCGACGGACGACGGTGCTCCGGCATCGTCCGTCGGCCCGGGTGCGCCTGCTGCGGTCGAGTCGTCCTCGCTTCTCGACGCCTACACCAGCGAGGTCGTGACCGAATGGATCGATTACAACGGGCACATGTCCGAGGCGTTCTACGTCCTCGTCTTCGGATTCGCGACCGATCAGGTGATGGATCAGCTCGGCCTCGATGCCACTTACCGGGAGTCGGCGAAGGCGTCCCTGTACACCGTCGAATCCCATATCCGCTACCTCGACGAGGCGGCCCTCGGTGACCGTCTCACCGTCGTCCCGCATCTCGTGAGCGCCGGTGAGAAGAAGCTGCACCTGGCCTATGAGATGTACGTCGGCGACCGGCTCGTGTCCACCGAGGAGATCATGGCTCTCCACGTCGACCAGGCCGAGGACCGTGTCGTGCCCTTCCCTGCAGCTGTGACCGAGCAGATCACGCAGATCGAGGCAAGCCGCCCGGACTGGGTCGGTCGTTCGATCGGCTGACCGACCCGCCCGCTGCTGCGGACCGGTCGGAGACGCATCCGTCGGTCCGCGGCCGCCGGACGTTCGTCGACTCATCAGGAATCGAGAAGTAGAGACGGTTGCGGGGCGCTACCCTGATAGTCAGCGCTGCAACCGAACTCGCCGGGCACACCGTCCGGCACCGATCCTTCGAGGAGACGCTATGTCCACGCACGAAGCCACGGCCACAGACATCACCTTCAACGCTGTCACCGAGGTGCTGGGCGACCGCCCCATTCTGCGCCTGCCGCAGGATGCCAGCGATCGGCTGCCCTCCCGCGGACAGGTCGCGGTCACCGGCACCCTCGACGGTGCCGAGTTCAGCACCGTCATCGAACCCGATGGTCGACGCGGTCATTGGATCAGCCTCGATGAGGACCAGTGGGAAAACCTCGGTGCGAGAGAAGATGCCGCGGTCGAAGTCGACCTGACCCCGACGAAGAACTGGCCGGAGGTGACGGTCCCCTCGGACCTCCGCACGGCTCTCGATGCTGCCGACGATCTCGACGAGGTGTGGACCGGCCTGACGCCGATGGCCCGGTGGGAATGGGTGCGATGGATCAAGTCGACGAAGAATGCCGATACGCGTGCGCGCCGAGTGGAAGTGGCGATCTCGAAGCTCGAAGCCGGCAAACGACGTCCCTGCTGCTTCGACCTGTCTTCATGCACGGATCCCGAACTGTCGAAGAGCGGCAAGCTCCTCGGACTGACCTGACCGAAGCCCAGCCTGACCGAAGCCCAGCCCTCGCCGGTGAGCCGGAATCCGTCATTCCGGTTGCGGTGCGCGCAGCACCGCACGTGCAGGGTGAACCGTGAGCGTGAGTCCGGCACCGAGCACAGAGACGACTGAGGCCGCCGCGAAGAGCAGCCAGAACCCGCCGACCAGCGCAACGAGCCCGGCGCCCAGGAGCGGACCGACCAGCTGCCCGAGATTCGCTGAGCTGTTGACGAGGCTGAGATCGCGGGCGTGATCATCAGGGTCGAGCAGCAGATCGGTGGCCAGAGCAAGACTGACCGCCATATACGCCCCGTACCCGGCACCCATGACTCCGGCGGCCACGGCCGTGGTGGTGAAGTTCGGGCTGATGAGGATGATGACCCCGGAACAGGCTTGGACGAGCGCAGACACGACCGTCCAGAGTCGCCGGTTGCCGCGTCTGTCCGTGACCAGACCGACGAGGATCGAGGCGGCCACGACGAAGACCGTGTAGATGACGATGAGGATGAGCAGACGGTTCTCGGCCTCGACGGCGGGGATCATGATTCCATAGAGCAGGAAGAACAGCAGCAGCGAAGTGCCGAAGGCGTTGCCGACGTTGACGATGAATCGGCTGATGAGCAGCCGAGTGAAGCTCGGGTCGACCAGCGAGGACATCCGTGGCCGGATGAGCTCCCGACGGGCGTGGAAATCGAGCACGGCTGCGTGCGGCAGCGGCGGATCCGGCAGCAGGATCGCGGTGACCGTGCCGACGACGAGGATGAAGCCGGCCAGCACAGTGTAGGACGCACCCGTGCTCAGGCCCAGCAGCACGATGGCGGCGACACCGACGACGACTCCGACCGCTTGAGCGGAGCTGGCCGCTGCCGAGGCAGCACCACGCTGGGCATCGAGCTGGTCGGCGATGAGCGCGGTCAGTGCCGCCGATGCCACGGACACGCCGACCGAGGTGACCACCCAGGCAGCGCCGACCAGCAGCGGTCCCTCAGCACTGCCGGTGAGCACGAGCCCGAGCGCGGCGAGCACCGATCCCCCGATCGCCCAGGGACGCCTCCTGCCGTAACGGCACCGGGTGCGGTCGGAGAACCGTCCGGCCAGAGGCGCTGCGATGATTCCGGCCAGGCCTCCGGTCGAGAGCACGAGCCCGGACCAGACGACGCCGTCGATCCAGTGCCCGCTCTGGGTGTCGAGCTGAAGCGGCAGGAGGAGTTGGATCGGTGTCAGCTGC
Source organism: Brevibacterium sp. CFH 10365 (assembly GCF_009299785.1). NCBI lineage: Bacteria > Bacillati > Actinomycetota > Actinomycetes > Micrococcales > Brevibacteriaceae > Brevibacterium > Brevibacterium sp. CFH 10365. The sequence goes on from NZ_VIGO01000002.1 coordinate 344,101, forward strand.
ACCGTCCAGATCGCCAACCAGGCGAGCGTGAACCACACCATCCACCCAGGCGAGACTCGTGAGCGAGAAGCGGAGCCGCCTCGGTGAGGTGGAGGGCCGAACGCGCTCATGACCGGGCCGCGGCGATGAGATCCCGGTACCAGCGGTAGGAGGCCTTCGGAGTCCGCGTCCCCGTGTGCATGTCGACGTGGACGAGGCCGAAGCGCTGGCTCCACCCGTCTGCCCATTCGAAGTTGTCCAGCAGCGACCACACGGTATAGCCGTCGATGCGCACGCCGGCCGACTTCGCGTCGATCACCGCGCCGAGGTGATCATTGAGGTAGTCGATGCGGTCGGAATAGTCGATCTCGGTGGTCGTGGTCTCCGGTTCGGGGAACGAGGCCCCGTTCTCGGTGATGACGATCGGAGGCAAGGCGGACCCATAGCGATGGGCCATGTCAATGAGGAAGTCGCGCATCGTATCCGGTCGGATCGGCCACATGGGGCCGAACCCGGTGACGGGTGCTCCGGGCGTGGGCACCATCTCGAACGGCACGGGTCCTGCAGAGGGTCGGACCGTGATCGGGTTGTAGTAGTTGAAGCCGTAGACCTCATTCGGTGCCGAGATGAGGTCCATGTCCCCGTCGACGATGGGCATCTGCACTCCGAAGGCGCTGAGATCGGGGTACCGTCCGGACAGCAGCGGATCGGCGAAGAGCCGGTTCATGATCGTGTCGAGCAGTCCGGCTGCGCCGAGGTCCTCCTCCGCCTCGGTCGCGGGGAGGATGAGGCTGTGATTGAGAGTCGGGGCAGCCTGGACAGCACCATGGTCACGCAGCATCGGAGCGACCAGACCGTGCGCCAGCAGCTGGTGGTGGACCGTGGGCAGCGCTTCGAAGAGCAGACTCCGGCCCGGAGCCAGCTCCCCCAACGCGTAGCCCTGCAGTGAGGTCGAAGCCGGTTCATTGATCGTGTACCAGTGCCGGACACGATCGCCGAGGCGGTCGGCCACCACCTCTGCGTAGTCACCGAAGCGGTGCGCGGTGTCGCGATTGAGCCAACCGCCGGCGGCTTCGAGGGCGACCGGCAGATCCCAGTGATAGAGCGTCGGCTCAGGGGTGACGCCTGCGGCGAGGAGGCCGTCGACGAGGCGTTCGTAGCAGTCGAGGCCGGCCTCGTTGACCGATCCGTTCATGCCGGCTTCGGGAATGACCCGTGTCCAGGAGATCGAGAACCGATATCGGTCGACGCCGAGTCCGGCAAGCAGGGCGATGTCCTCGTCGACGCGGTGGAAGCTGTCGGGTCCGGGTTCGGCTGTGCTGCCGTCGATCACGTTGCGCGGGGTGTCGACGAAGTCGTCCCAGATGCTGCGTCCGCGCCCATCGGCGGTGCGTGCGCCCTCGATCTGGAAGGCGGACGTCGCCGCGGAGAAGTGCAGACTCCGCGCAGTCTCGGCCGTCAACGGCTCCGCCCCATCCATAGTGAGAATATGTCACGGAAAGTGAACCGCCGCAAGGTTCCCACCAGGGTGGATGATACGTCAGTCAGTGTCAGCGGCAATCGCGGCCGAGGCCCACACGAGCGGGATCTGCAGCGGCAGCCTCGCCAAGGCGATGGCCCGGCCCCTGGGATCGTCCCAGTGCTTGATCACTGTGTAGATGTTGGCAGGGAAGACGCCGACCATGAGCGCGGCGGATGCGGCGCCTCCGAGACGACGTGTGCCCGTGTTGGCCAACAGTCCCGCGCAACCGAGTTCAGCGATGCCGCTGGCGTAGGTCCAGAACCGCGGGCTGCCCAACCGAGGCGGGACGATGGAGTCGAAGAGGACGGGCCGGGAGAAGTGGGCAACGCCGGCGAGGCCCAGGATGCCGGTCATGATCGCCGTCTTCGTCTTCATTGCGAGTCCGTCCTGACTGTCCTCACCTCGGCTCATCCCCTGCCGCCGAGTCTGGTTCCGATTGCCTGAGGACCTCATCGCCGCACTCGGCATCGCCCGAGGTGACGGGGAGATGTGTGGAGCTTAGGGGAATCGAACCCCTGACCTTTTCATTGCGAATGGTAGTGGTGGTGCCTAAACCCGCTAGTTATCAAGGGTTACGGTGTGCATCCTGTGCATGACATGCCCACTTTCCTGGCGTGGGGGACCACATGGGGACCACGCCAGGTAGACTCTGTACGACACATCACAACTGAATGAAAGGGGCGGGAGCCTTGACTACTTCCAAAAAGACTCCGGCCATCGACGAGCTCGAGAGGCTTCGCGAGGAGCTGGGTTCGATCAATGCAGTAGCGAAGCACCTGGGCCTTCCACGGTCCACAGTGTATAACGCCTTCTACAAAGAGCAGGACCGCAAGCGCGGGGTCTCTCGCCCGGGCAATGAGTTCATGCCCTGGGCTGTGGAGCGACATCACCTCGACGGGCAGACTGCCCGGATGCTGCGACTCCACAATCGCTTCACCGAGCATGGTGCTGAGGTGCCGGAAGCCATCCGGCCCACCTTCGAGACGAACTTCCTCACGCTGGAATATAACAATTTCGTCGTGTGCTACCACAAGGACAGTCCACCCTACAGGCTCGTACCCGAGGGCGGATTCTTCTTCCGCCCGCGCCGTCCTGACGACAATCTCGGGCTTCTTCAGCAGCCGGCAGACGGTCAGACACCGCCGACTCTGGAGCTACTAGAGGAGTGGGCGTCACAGCTACGATAACGATCGGTTGCGGACTGATAACAACAGATTGCGTGACTGCCCAACAACTCTTATTGTTGATCCGAGCCCTCCGGGACTTTACACCCGGGGGGCCATTTTTATGCCAGAAAAGGATAAGTAAATATGGAGCATGATTTCGTCTTGGCTGATGAGTGCCAGCCAATTGTCGAAGCTGAAGGCATCACGATCTTCGTCGACCCGGAAGGGGTCGACAGGGCCGTGTTCCGCATTGACCAGAACCAGGATCCCCTGCCTGGGTGCGATCCGAGCGAGTACGGGTACGCGCTACTGATGGTCAATTTCATAGACTCCCATGAAGGTGTCGCGATCTGCGAAGTTCTTCATGTGCAGCGATTGGTCGAGTACGGCCGCGACTTCAGCGCGGAGGTGGTACGCAATCTCTGATGTCATTGAGTTGGGACCGACCGTGAAACATCGGTCGGTCTCCCAGCTGACTACATACGCACAGTGTGGGGAATCTTACAGACTCTCCAAGGTAGCAAAAGCTCCAGAGCGGCCCACCGCCTGGAGCATTCATGGTTCTGCGGTCCATTACGGCATCGAGGAGTACGAGCTCTCCCACCGAGACATGACTGTCGAGCAGGTTCAGGAGCTGGCCCTCAGCTATTACGACAAGGGCATCGCCGAAGAGCTTGAGCAGAGCCCCGACTATGCACGCTGGCTCACCGGCGGCAACAAGAAGGGCGAGACGGACATTGCCGATCGCCGCAAGCTCGTCTCTGATCAGACGAAGATCTACATTGACTACGCCGAGGCGCACGACGACGAGTGGCGCGTCTGGCCGGTCGGCCCGAAGGGCATGGCGTGCGAGCTCGAGTTCACAATCGACATCGGCGGCGTCAGGGTCCTCGGATACATCGACCAGATCAGAGAGTACCGCGACGGGCGCATCGCGCCCATCGACATTAAGACCGGCACGAAGGATCCAGGCTCTGCGATGCAGCTAGGCGTGTATGCCAAGGCGATCGAGGAGAACATGGGAGTCCGCCCCGAGTCAGGGGCATTCTTCTTCCCTCGGATCCAGCGCAACGGCACCCTGAAGGGTGAAGTCTGGCACGATCTGACCCTCTGGGACGACGATCTGCTTGCTCGGGAGTTCTCGAACTTCGACAAGGCTGAACGCGCCGGCATCTACATCGCATCTCCGTCCGACTACTGCAGAGTCTGCTCACAGCAGGACAATTGCAGGGTCAAGGGCGTCCCGGGTATCAAGGAACGCTACGCGGAGATCACCGAAAGACCTCAGCGAGCAAGCTAGAGGCACGCACCACCCCATATACGAGACCAGGCAGACCGCTTGGTCTTTTTTGTTGCAAGAAAACGACAGAGAGGGACACACTTGTCCAACGCAACTGAAGCCAACTTCTCGTTCACTACGAAGATCGACGGCGACTTGTTCACCATCCGAGGCAACTCCATCCAGGAGTTCCAGCAGAACCTCGAGGCCGCGAACCAGTCCGGCATCGGTGCAAACATCAAGGCGATGGTCACGTCGGTCAACAACACCGGCGCACTCAACTCCGTCCTCGGCGCCACGCCTGTCGATCCCGCGCAGAACTCGGCTCCGGTACATCAGGAGCAGCAGCAGCAGCCTCAGCAGCAGGGCAACCCCTGGGAGCAGCAGGGACAGCAGCCGCAGGGACAGTGGGGACAGCCGCAGCAGCAGGCTCCCCAGCAGCAGGGCGGATGGGGTGCGCCCCCACAGCAGCAGGGCGGATGGGGTAACGCTCCCCAGGGAGGCGGCGGGGCACCCGCCGGCATGACTCCCCCGACCAACCCGATCACCGGCCAGCCGATGATGTTCAAGGAAGGCGTGAGCAAGAAGACCGGCAAGCCCTACAAGATGTGGGTCGATGAGCGTCCGTGGTCGCAGATCAAGGACCTGCCGGATCACATGAAGGCTCAGTCTCAGTTCATCCGATGATCCACACAGACACTGCGGGGCCGGCCTTCGGGCTGGCCCCCTTCGCGTTAGGCGAGGAGGGAGGTTGACGGCCTAGATGATGACTCTCGGCCAAGGGTTGAGGAGCAATGAGGGGGCTGGCGAGCCCATCCCCTGCCCCTGGCCTCAGATGATCCAGGCGGGGGCGGTCCCCCGCCGAGGGCAGCTCACCCTTATCACGGCAGCGCCCGGTCAGGGCAAGTCCGCAGTCGCTCAGGCGCTCACGCAGCGCGGCAATGACGACGGCGACGTGCTCCCGACGCTGTATTTCAGCGCGGACTCGGACGCATCCACCATGTTCAAGCGTGCCGGCGCTATGGCGACCGGCTATCAGATGCAGGACATCGACAACATGGTGCTCAGCGGCAATGTAGACGGCGTTGCAGCGTCCGTAGCGAACCACGCGGCGCACGTCAGGCTCGACTTCTCTTCGAGCCCGTCCGATCAGGACGTTCTAGACAACATCGACGCATTCGCAGAGGTCTACGGGGCCTACCCGTCGATCATCGTGGTCGACAACCTCTCGAACCTCCACATGGAGGGCTCCGAGGGGGAGTTCGGGCAGCTTGCGGATGCCTGTTCATTCCTGCACGACATCGCCCGGGACTCGGGCGCTGCAGTTATTGCCCTGCATCACACAGTCGGAGAGTACGAGGCCGGCGACAAGCCGATTCCACTCTCCGGGCTGCGCGGGAAGGTGAGCAAGATCCCAGAAATCGTCTGGACCTTGTATCGCTCGGGCGAATACATGCACATCTCGATCCCGAAGAACCGAAACGGGGTGGCCTACGCAGACGGAAGCCACCCCATCAGCATTTACGCAGACCTCAGCCGAATGCGGCTGGGCTAACGAAAGGGAACGCATTGGCCGAAATCATTAAGAGCGAATGGGGCGACCGCACGGTCGCCGGTGCCACTGAAGTCTTCTCCTACATGGACGGCGGATATGAGTGGGACTTCTTCGGAGCCTGGTACGACCCCGAGGCTCGCATCTTCTACTGGATCGAAGACTCAGGGTGCTCGTGCAACTCCCCAATGGATTGGGTCGACTCGACATCCGAGTTGTCGGTCGGATCAAAGGACGAGCTGATCCGTGCATACAAGGAGTTCGCGAAGGGCTCCCACTTCATGTCTTCCGACGACAGGGTTACGGCGGAACGCGACATCAAGCAGGCCATCAAGGAGGCAACCAAGTGACACTCGCAACAGCAATCGTCGTGGGACTGCTCACGATCATCGCCGGCGCAGCACTCACGTCGCTGCTCGGCTTCTTCTTCATCGGCTACGGCAACCACCTCGCCAAGCCGGCCAAGGTCAAGAAGGCGAAAGCCTTCGGCGCCGGGGCGCTACACGTCCTCGGCGTCCTGTTCCTGGCAGCTGGACCGCTCGCTTCGTTGTGGGCTGGCATCAGCCTCGGCGTACTGATTGCGGGGGCCTGAGCATGAACGACAGCTTCATCTTCGTATGGTTCATCGCCATGCTCGTCCTGTTCCTGGTGCTCCTATGAGCGTGACATTCATCGCAGGGATCGCCCTGCTTGTCGGGTTCTTCGTTCTGATGAGAGGACCGCGTGGCCGTCGCTAAACGCTGCAAGGACTGCCTGGAAGAAGGCGTCGAGACAAAGAGGCCGGCCCCGCACCCGGGGCCCCGCTGCGCAACGCACCATCGAGCGCGGCGGCGCCAGACCTCGGAAGGCGCATGGGCCAAGCGCATCGAAGAGACCTACGGCATCACCGCCGAGGAGTACTGGGAGATCTACAAGGCCCAGGGCGGTCGCTGCTACATCTGCCAACGCGCCACTGGCGCGGCGAAGCGATTGAGCGTCGACCACGACCACGCCAACGGACTCGTTCGCGGGTTGCTCTGCACCCGCTGCAACAAGCACACCCTCGGCAATGCCCGAGACGAGATCGAGTACTTCGAGCGTGCGATTGCGTATCTGCAATCACCACCTGCGCAGCAGGTCATCGGTGAGCGGGTCGCACCTATCCACGGCACGGATGCCGAGAAGAGCAAGCCGCGGAAGCGGCGGACACGGAGGAAGAAATCATGAGCGAACGCATCACTACCGCCAACGACAGGTACGCCTACGAGATCGGCGCCGACTATGCACTGGCAGGATCCATTACCCAGGCTGCGTTATTGAACGGCCTCGCGGCTGGACTCTCGAAGGTCACGAGCAGATTCAGGGATGACCTGCAGCTGTGCTTCATTGAGCGCGATCTCACGCCATCGGCTCGACAGCTGGTGATCGAGCTTGCCGAGTTCGCGAAACTCGAGGAGGGTCAGTGATCTTCAGCAGGAAGAAGACTGAGCCGGCGCCGGCCAAGAAGGCCGAGTCGGGCATCGAGTACGACAAGGACACCGGCCTGCCGGTGTTGCCGGACGGCTACACCTGGAAGGTCGAGAAGGCCACCTACACGAAGTACGACCGGTGGGGCTATGACTATCTCACTCGCGGCTACCAGGTGCTGATCGTCAACAAGAAGAAGTCCACGAGGTATCACCGATCGTTCAGCGAACTCACTGACGCGAACGTGAAGCGCGTGGCGTGTGCGGTGTATCGAGATTTCCAGCGGGACCTCGAACTCAAGGACGCCGAAGCTCGACTGCTGGGTGAGTATCCACCGAAGAGTCTGGGGGGAATCTGATGTTCGACAGAGATTGGGTTGAGCCCAATGACCCCGACCTTCCCGCCTGGCCCCTCTACCAGCTCGGGGTGCATCACGACGAGGCATACCGCTGCGACGTAGCCATCGCAAGCACTCGACTCGGCGGGCGTGTGCTCTATGCGGCATCAAAGGTGGGGCCAGCCCTGAGCCTGGACGAGACAAGGGTTCGCTGCGTCACGACGCTACGCGAGGTCGTTGCGGAGTTTGAGGCAGCGGGTTACGGACCGGATGTTTACAGCGAAAAGGACCTGAATAAGTGAGCAGCATCATCATTGACACGACAACAGGGTTGCCTGAACTTCCCGAGGGCGAGGTCTGGCAGGTTGAAGAGAGCCCGGGCTTCACCCTAGATCGCAGTGAGGGCTGGTACGTCAGCATCCTCGGGCCCGAGCGCAAGCCTGAGTGGTCCGACTGGGAAGAGGACTGGCTGCAGGACTACCCAAGCGCAGTACGGCACGAGTCCTCCACTACCCAGGTCCGGCATGTGCCGATCGGCCGTACCTGGTACGGGAGGAAGAAGGCCCGTCGCGAGGTTCGCTACCTGCGCCAGCCCGTATCCCGCACCCGCTGGGTGCAGAGGATCAGGTTTGAGGGCGAGTACCCAACAACTAGGGATGTGAAGGTCGCCGCGATCAAGGCAGTCAGGGATCGGGCGAAGCGAGCCGAGGCGAGTCAACTCATCGGCCTCTACCCACCGAACACAATTGGAGAATCGAATGACTGACATCATCAACCACCCCGCACACTACGCGGATGGCCGTGACCACGAACCGATCGACGTGATCATCGACTGGGATCTCGGCTACCTCGACGGGCAGGTTGTGAAGTACCTGTCCCGCCTGGGCCGCAAGGACAGCGCCCTGCAGGATGCCAAGAAAGCTCAGTTCTACATGAACCGATTGGTCGAGGAGCTGGAGAAGAAGAGCGACGGGCTCGTGATCACCGGCGCAGACATCAAGGCGGGGAGCATCACGATCAACAACTTCAGCGACAAGGCAATGACAGAAGGATCAGGCTGGTCCTGATGAGCGACGAGAAGCCACCCATCTGGCCGATCCTCGAGCACTACGGGCTCGACGGCATCGAGCCGGCAGCGGGCAGGGTCAAGGTGCTCTGCCCATTCCACGACGAGCAAAGGCCCTCGGCATCTGTCGATGTCGACAAGCAGTACTTCAAGTGCTTCGGATGCGAAGCATCGGGCGACGGATACGCCATAGTCATGCGGCAGGAAGGAGTCGACTTTGTTGGTGCCAAGCAATGGATCGAAGAGAATGTTGGCTTCGTCGGCGATTCGGTTCCATCGAGAACTACTCGAGAACCAAGACGGACCAGCCTTCGCATATCTCAACGAGGAACGCGGGCTAAGCCTCGAAACGATCGAGCAGTTCAAGCTCGGCGTCGTAAGCGAATCGGATGATGAGTACGGGCACCTCGCGGGCTACCTCTCCATCCCCTACATAACCCCCACCAGCACCACCGAGTGGTGGCAGAACTACGTGGACCTGCGCTTCAGGCGCGGCCCGGAGATGCCAGACACCGCTCCGAAGTACCGAACACTGCCGGGTCATCCGACCCGGCTCTTTGCTACCACGACGCTGGCGAACCCCAGCGATTACATCGTGATCGTCGAGGGCGAGGTCGACGCCATGACTCTGATCCAGTGCGGGATCCCCGCTGTCGGAGTCCCTGGCGTGAAGTCGTGGAAGCCGTACTACAAGAACATCTTCGCCGGGTTCGGGAGGGTCTACATCCTCGCGGACAAGGACGAGGCGAAGGATGACGCCGAGGTCGGCGTCGGCGAGAGGTTCGCCGAAGAAGTAGCGAGGGCAGTGCCCAACCCCAAAGTCATTGTCGTGCCAGATGGCGGCGACACGAACGGATTCTTTTTGAAACACGGCGCCGCAGAACTGCGGGGCCTGATTGGAGTTTAGATGTACCTGAAGAACGGCGATGCCGTCACATTGCGGCTGGGCCGCGACGAATACGTGGAGGGTGAGGTCATCGAGACGAACTACCCGGATGTCTTCTCTGTTGGGTGGACAATCCTCTGCATCATCACCGAGGGCGGGCATCCCCGCTACGGACAGGTTGCGCCGTTCGCGGCGAGTGAAGTCAGCTACATGGAAGAGGTCAACGTTTGAGCGAGTTGCAGAATATCTTGTCGGAGCCAGAGGACACTCGCTCGATGGTCGAGCAGGCGCTCGACCTGCTGGGCAGCGAAGACCGAGACGCATTCGAGTCCGCCCTCAACTCATCACAGTTCCCCAGCGCACAGTTGGTCGCCGCACTGGCGACAGACGCCGCCGTCCGTGACGCCGGCAAGGTCCCATCCGTGGACACCATGACCAAGTACCGCAAGCGACGGGGGATCCTGTGAGCAACCTTCAGAACATACTGAACCAGGGAGCAATCCCAAACCCACCCAAGAACTGGCGTGCCGGCCTCGAGTTCGACGGCACCGGTGGCGAGGCCACCTCGAAGCCGCTCCTGGCTGACGCCGAGTATGACCCCAATGAGACCCTGCGGGACGCAGGGCTGGATCCGAGCCGGTTCGAGGTATCGAACTTCCGGTTCTCCACCTGGGATGCTCAGACGCGCGAGGGCATCGAGACCTTCCGATCCTACAAGTTCAGCTTCAGAGAGAAGACTGACGAGGTGGACCACGCCGACATCGACGAGCTGGTCGATGTGATCAGCGGATACTTCCGCGGTGGCCTGCCCGACGAGAGCACCGGCAAGTACGGGCCGGCAGTCTTCGCGGTCGGAGACCTGCAGCTCGGCAAGGGAGACGGGGACGGATCCGAAGGGATCGTCCGCCGCTACATGTCATCCCTCGAGGCTGGCGTCAAGCGCTGGTCTGAGTCCGACGCTGACTCCGAGGAGGTGCTGATCGCATTCCTCGGTGACTGCATCGAGGGCGTCGTCTCCCAGGGCGGGAAGAACATCGGCAACAACGACCTGACTCTCACCGAGCAGCTGCGGGTTCTGCGACACCTGATGACGCAGACGATCGCACGCTTCGCCGATGCCGGCGCGGTCGTGACCGTCGCCTCGGTGCCTGGCAATCACGACGAGACGTACCGCTCCCCCGTCAACTCGAAGCCGCACGACTCGTTCGCTGTCGACAGCCTCCGCGCTGTCGAGGAAGCCTTCAACCTCGCAGGCCGGGATGATGTGACGTTCCTGTACCCGAAGGAATCAGAGCTCGCCATCGCCGCAACGGTCGGCGGCGTCGGATTCCTCATGGCTCACGGCCATCAGTGGCGCACCGGCAAGCACTACGCATGGTGGCAGGGGCAGTCCTTCAGCGGCCAGACCGGACACGATGCCGACTGGCTCCTGGCCGGGCACCGCCATCACCTGTTCATCGACACCGAATCGGATCGGTACTTCCTGCAGGTCCCGGCGCTCGAGCAGCGCAGCGACTGGTGGAGGAACAAGACCGGCCAGGTCGGCAACCCCGGCGCCGTCTACCTCGAAGTCGAGCCCAGCGGGGCTCCTCGAGTCATCACCCTCGTTCAGTAAGGAAAGAATTGGAACACGAATACCCGGCTATCGACAACGCCAAGTTGAGCAGCGTCATCAAGAACGTCGCGAAAAAGCAGGCCACCGACGTGATGGATCCCGAAGACCTGGAGCAAGAGCTCTGGGTCTTTTACCTTGAGCACGTCGCCCACCGCGACTACCCCGAGGGTGCGATCGTCGACCTCATCAAGAAGCAGGGGGTTAAGGTCGCCCGAGACGAGCGCATCGACTACATGCAGTTCCGTGGAGCGTTCGTCTACTCCCCCGCCGTCGTTCGCACCATCCTCGAGGATGCCGTGTGGGTTGACTCGGAGGATTGCCCTGACATCGAGGGCCGCATTGACGTGTCACGAGCACTCGGGGAATTGAATGACGATGAACGCCGCGTCCTTCACCAGCGATTTGCGGTGAACCCGGACACTCGACCGCACTTCACCACGCTCGAGACCAGCCGCATCGAACGCGCCATCGACAAGATCAGCATGATCCTCAACCGCGGAGCATCCCGCTCAGAACTCGACATCGACACCGCCAGCGAAGAGCTGGCCTACCCGGCATACGCCTGATCGGAGATCCATTGACCATCACAGTCTTCAGCAAACCAGCCTGCACCCAATGCACCATGACGAAGAAGGCCCTTGGAAACAAGGGCTTTACTTATGTCGAGAAGGAGATCTACGAGCAGCCCGACGAGTGGCTTGACGAGATCAAGTCCGAGAACTTGTTGTCTGCTCCTATCGTCCAGGTCGACTATGCCTCGGGCGGTCAGATCAGGTGGGCCGGCTTCCGGCCCGACCTCATCAACGACCTGCGGGGAGATGATGCAGCTTGATCAAAGCACGCTACGCCAAGCAGATCCGCGCCGGCATCATCTTCTACGAGCTCTGCCAGGAGAACGCGCTGCTCATCGAGTACGCTCGCATGGCGCTGGCGCCGCTCGGCTATGAGGCATTCCTTCATCACATGATCAGGGACGGGCACCGGCCCGTTACCTCCACGCCGATCCTGTAGCACAAACACAAAAGGCCCCCTCGGGAGCACCTTGGCATTACGCCTTGGCGCCCTCGAGGGGGCTTCTTTTTTTGTCTCTGACATATGCACGAATGCTAATATGTCATCAGGTGACTGGGGATTCCCAGATCTTCTTCCAGGTCTTGAGGCCAACGAGGCCGTCGGGCTTCAGGCCCTTTTCCTTCTGGAACGCGACGACGATGCTCTTCGTCTTCGCGCCGAACCGGCCATCAACGGCGATGGTCCAGCCGCGCTTCTTCAGCTGCTTCTGCAGCTTCTTGATGCCAGCGCGATCCTTGGCGTAATGGCCGGAGTGGTTCTTCGCGTTGCGCGACTCAACCCCGTACCAGTGCCCCTTCTTCAGCGGGAACTTCGGGGCCTTCTGCGACTTGCGAGGCTTCTTCGCCTTCACCTTCTTGCCGGCGTTGATCTTCGCCCAGGTCTTGCTGCCGACGATGCCGTCGACACCGAGCTTGTACTTCCGCTGGAAGTCCATGACCGCTGCCTTTGTGGCAGCGCCGAAGTAGCCATCAACCTTGACGCCGACGGCCTTCTGAATCCGCTTGACAGGCTCACCCTTGTTGCCCTGTCGGACAGTCGGGGTCTTGCCGCTCACGGCAGTCCAAGGGGATCCGCCACCACCGCTCGAGGTGGCACCGCCACTCGGGCCGGGCTTCTTGCCTGCGCGAATCTTGTCAGCGAGGGCCGCAACCGCGGCCGTGCCCTTGTCGATCTCGACATGCATCTCGTCCTTGCGGCCGGAGTAGTTCTTGCCGTGACGAAGGACGCCATCGCAATCCGCGAGGATTCGGTTGATGGCAGCAACCTGCTTCGAGGAGAAGGTGCCGACCTTGCCGAGGGGGTGCTGCGGAGCATTGAGGTCGAGGGCGGTGCCCGAGGCGTGGTTCGACAAGGTGGTCGAGTTGCCGCGGATCGTCCGCTCGGCGTACCCCCAGTTGCCGGGCCACTTCAGGGGCTCGACCTCGGAGTGGAATCGCTTCGCGAAATACACAAGGACTGTTGCGACATCGCCCTTGCGGAGGGCGACCTTGCCGCCAGGGATTTCGTAGGACGCGATCAGCGATCGGTCGTTGGCGCGGTATCCGTTCTGAGAGGTAGCCATGCTCAGACCACCTCAGCCAGGTCGAACTCATTCGGGTCCGGGATCTCGGGGTCGTCCTCGATGCCGGCCTCCACGGCCGGGTCGTACATGTCCTCCTCGACAGGCTCCTCGGTCTGCACATAGGTGCCGGACTTGGCCGGCATGAGCCATGCGACGAGGAAGGTGGCGATGTTGCCCAGAAGGCCACCGAGGACAGCCGCGGTTGCAGCATCCATGTCGATGCCGAACAGGGCCAGGGCCCAGACGATGAGCGGGGCGAGGCCCACGCCAGATGCGGTGCCGATCGCACCGGTTGCTCCGGTCTTGCCGGAAATGTTCTTGACCAAGGTTTCTCCTTGTGAATAGGGAGAACCCCTGGCGCCGATGCGCCAGGGGTTCGTGGGGTTGGGTTGTTACAGTCGGTACTCAGGGGGAGGCTCGGGAACGTCTGCTTCGGTATCAAGCTCGCCCGCCTCGAAGCGGCGATTGATCCACTCGAGCACCGAGGCGATGTAGCCCCGGAACGAGAAGAGGGTGGCTTCGAGCTTGGCCGTCTCGGCCAGGTGGTCGCGGCGAACCTTTGCCATCTCTTCGCGCAGGTTCAGGACTTCGGTAGTGCGCTCGATGTTCTCGCGCGTCAGGCGAGAGATGTCCTCTGACTGCTCGTCCAGCTTCTCGTCGATGCGATCAATCTCTGACCTGTACCGATCCACGAGCCCGAGTTCGTTCTGCTCCTTCTGCTGCTCGTTCTGCACCCGGGTCGATCGCCTTGAAACGAGCCAGGTAACTACGGCCGTGATGATCACGCCGAGCAGAGACAGGGCCGGCTGGATCAGTGCTTCCATCAGCTACCCCCTGGCGCATCGCGGCTGCGATGCCTTGGATTGGGCCAGCCTGAGCAGAAGAAGATCAGGGCGACGAAGGTGCCGTACATAACCACGGAGACGATCGCCGTGGGCAGTACAGTGAAGAACGCGATGAGGAACAGGCTCGCCCACAGGGCGGGCGGTGCGATCGCGACAAGGAATCCGATGGTCGTGAACTTCGGGTGCCTCTGTCCGCGCCATGCGCAGAAGAGCAGGAACAGTCCGGCAAGAACCCAGACCCATCCCAGCTCGTTCTCGTTGAGGAGTTCGGGCAGGAACGAGAATGCAGCTGATCGAGTTGGCGTCGAGATGAACACGTAGCTCGCCCCGACAGCCATCCACGGCACGGACAGGATCAGGAGGAATGCACCCCTGAACCCGTCAAGCTTGTTGGCTATCCTCTTCGGGATCACTGGGATACGACCTCGCCCTCCTGGGCGACAGGGCAGCTCTCGCACTTCTGATTGGCTTCAAGCTCGGCAACCTTCGCCTCAAGCTCTTCGATGCGCAGCCGCTGCATGACGCGCTCTTCCTTGAGCTGGATGTTCTCGGTCAGGTTCTCCTGGTAGAGAGCTGCGAGGACTTTGGACTGATCGGTGTTCTGTTCCATGTGAGTCTTCTTTCGTTGTGAATGCAGAAGGGGCCCCGGCTGATTGCCAGGGCCCCGTTGGGGTGGTGATTGTCAGGCTGCGACCTGAGCCTCAAGCTCCTCGATGCGGTCGCGCAGCTCACGAACGATCGGGATAAGGGCTACGCCGAAGCGCTCGTAGTGGAGGCTGTCGGGTCGACCGAATGCGTCGTACTCCACAAGGTGCGTGAGGCCGAGCTCGTCAACCTCCTCGGCGATGGCGCCGAAGTGACGCGCGGGCTCGCTGGTAGCTCCCCCAACCTCGCGTGGCGCCGGCCCGATGGGCACCTCTTCGCGGAACTCGCTGAGAGTCTGGGCTGACGCGACATCGGCCTTGTCAATCCACGTCCGGGGCTGGACATCAAGGACGCTGCTGAGCAGCGGCGCATCCTCCACGTCGGTCTTGTATCGAAGCGAGGACGCTTCGCGATACAGGGTCCCTTCGCCGTTGATCCTCATAACCGAGCCGGAGGTGGAGGTGACGTTGTAGATCGTGCTCGACTGGATTCGGGGGCCATTTGAGGTCTTCGTCCAGAGCATCCGCGCCCCATCGCCGCCCCAGATCTCGGTCTGCCGCTTGAAGCCGGACAGGATGGTCTCGGTCGGATCCATCCACAGACCGCCCACGAGGCTACTGTTGCTGTCGTAGGCGCGGAGGTTGATGGTTCGATCCTCGAGTCTCAGGTACGCACTGCCCGAGTTGGTGGGGTGCGACCAGGTGAAGATGTTCTGGTCGTCGTACATCGACAGCCAGGACCCGCCGTTGGTGCTCGTCGAGCGATTAATATGCGCCCCCTTCCCGGCAGCGGAGTCCATATCCAGGTAGACATAGCGAGTCGACGAGGACTCGCCCCGGAGCTTCGCACTCCCCGACTTGATGTCCAGGTAGTTGCCGCCCTCCCTGGCCCTCATGTACACGCGATTGTCGAAGAGGTTGAGCAGCGAACCATTGCTGCCGGACACCTTGCTGGGCCCCTGCAGCGCTATCACAGTGTCGGTGCCGTTGGTTACGACGCCCAGGGCGGCGCCGGAGCTATGACCTGCAATATTGTCCCAATAGATGCCTGGCGAGGTGGTGGCACTGTCGCCCCACACGGGCCCCACCTGCATCTTCGCGATCGAGTTCTCCTGTTCGAGAACACCGCGCATCACCATCGAACCGGCAATCATCTCAGCAATGACTTCGTTGCTCGCGTTGTACTGCTTCAACCCCTGCGTCGTAATCTCCACACGCGAACCAGAGTTCGCTGTCTTGATCGTCGAGCCGGTGATGGATCCGCCCTGCAGGGTGAACGACCCGGCGGTCATGTCGACGATCGTGGCTCCGAGGCTGTTGTACTGCTTCAGCCCGTTATGGGTGAGCTCGACTCGAGAGCCGCTGGAGGCGGTGCGGATCGTCGCACCGGTGATCGTCTTGCCGTTGATCGCATCGGCATCGAGCTGATTGCCCATGATCTTGCCGACGCTGATGACGTTGGCGTTCAGGGATCCGACGATGCCGGACTCGGCGGTGATAGCCCCGGCGCGGATGTGCTCGGTGGTGATAGCACCGCCCTCGATGAGGGTTGCCCCGACCTGCTCCTCGACCCGAACATCCTTGAGGAAGTATGAACCACCGCTAAGGCCACCCTGCTGCTGAAGTAGAGCCTGGAAGCCATACGCATTGTCCGGGGCTTTTGATGTGAGACTAAACGCCTCGACTCCGGTGTAGCTGCGGGGGCTGAAGTAGTCGCCAGAGACCGCGCTGCCGGAGATGTACGCGCCAGAGCTGTCGTACCAGCGGAGCACCAGACGGGCATTCCCGACGCCAGAGAGGGTTCCCCCGACTCCCATTGTGACGGTGAATGTGTATGAACCGCCCGGAGTCGCCGGAGAAATCTCCTCACTCTGCGAATGACGGAAATAGATGGCCGACTGAAGCGCGGTGCCAGCAGAACCGCCCCCGCGAAGCAAGATGCAATCACCCACGTCACCGTCGGTGGTCGGCCCGGCTGTAAAGCCGTTGAGGACCCTGTGAGGCTCAATGGTTGATACGGAGAACGGCAGAATGCTCTTCTGCTTGCCGATAAGCAACTTGTCGGAATAGATCGACTGCGCCTTGATCCGGGCACCGTCCATCTCACCGACCGTGATCGCGCCGGCATTGATCGACCCGATGATTCCGGACTCGGCGGTAATCGTGCCGGCTCGCATCTTGGCGGCAGTGACTGCCCCCGATAGGATCGCGTTCTCGCCGATAAACGCCTCTGCTGTCGAGGTCTTGGCGACGACGGCCTCGGCGAAGATCTTCTGAGCCACGAGGTCGGCGATTTCAGCCGACCCCGCTGTCAGCTTTCCTACGTCGAGGTTGGCGATAGCTTCCGAGGAGATCTCGGTGCGCTTCCAGGCCCCGCTCACCCGGCTCCACTGTCCAGTGACAGGGCCGGACAAAGAGCTGTCATGCTGGAACCAGACAGACCCATCGGGCGCCGTGCCAGAGGGCCCTGTGGTGCCGTGGAGCACCTTCGACAATCCGTTCGCAGCATTCATTGCCGCCACCGCGGCATTCTGCGCATCCCCTGCCGCGGAGTGAGCGGCCTCAGCCTCAGCCTGCGCGGCCTTGGCTTCGCGCAATGCCGCCATCGAGTCGGTTACGTCAATTACTTTGAAGTCATCAAAGTCATACGGGGTCTCGTTGCGGAGCACATGCGGAGCCACCCTCACTCGCAGAGTACCTACTGGAGTGGTTATGTAGGCGGATACCTTGTTCCACTGGCCCTGCACCAGGCTGTCCTGGTAGAAATACGCCCCTTTGCCGTCAAGATCCTCCCCGTAGTATCCGGTGGTCGAGCCGTCAGCGAGTTCTGACTGAGCGTAGAACGACACCCGACCGCGGTACGTAGGATCTTCGTCGTTGCCGTAGACCCACACCTCGGCGTAGTAGACCCTGCCAGCTGCCGAGTCGCGCCAGTCTGTCAGCGGGTATCGGTTAGCGGTGTCGGTGCCCATCCGCATGACGCGCGTACCCGAGCGAGCGTGAGGCGCCTCAACAACCGCAACGTCGGCCTGGTACGTAGTGTTCGGCCAGATGTGCGGGCTGGGGTTCTCGAAGTCGCCGTTGGGGATGATGCTGTTTCCAGCCGCCAGCAGCGCCTGCACCTTGTCGTCGGCAATGTCTGCCTTCTGCTGTGCTGCAGCCGCCTTCGCCTCAGCCGCCTGCTGGGCGGCGTTGGCCTTGGCCGTGGCATCGGCTGCAGCTGCGTCGATCGCGCCGTTCTTGGCTTCGCTGATCTTGCCGGGGATCGAGGAGAGTTCACCGAACGCATCGTCGAGTCGTTCGTCGGCGTCAGCCAGGTCCTGGACCAGCCCGTCCTGCGCCTGCTCAATGGCCCCGACACGCTGGTCTGCAGCGGACACCCAAGCCCCATCCTGGAAGACGTGCGGCATGTTCTTCCCGTCCGCGGACGAGTCAAACCAGAGGTCGCCCTCAGATGCCTCGTCGGCAGTCGGGGCTGTCGGGCGGAAGAAGTTCTTCGTGCCCGAGCCGTCAGTGATGACGGCATCGAGATCCTGGCGCAGCTCTTCCTGCACGCGCTCAATGGCGGACTGTCGGGCGTCACGGTTCGACACCCAGGTGCCGGTGGATTCGTCGAAGATGTTCGGGATGGATTCGCCATCCTCGTTCATCTCGAACCAGATGTCGCCGTCCTTGAACGGCACATCGGGGTCAGGCTCAGGAGCCTCAGACCCGCGCCAGATCCCGTTCTTCCCGTCCGCTGTGATCGCGGCGGTCGTGCCGGTGATCCACGCATCCGTCAGCGCCTCATCGACATTGGCAATCGCGAGCATCTGCTCAGCCATTGCGGAGGGCTCGGAGAACTTGCCGGCCTTCGACCTGGCGACGAGTCGGACGTAGTAGGTGCCGGTCTCGGTGAGGGGGCCGATGACATGGGACCCGCCATCCAGCGAGGCGTATGCCCCGCCGAATGACTGGACGCGATCGGGGACGAAGTTCTCGTCCATCGACGCATGGATCTCAACGAGGTCCAGGTCCGCGGTGATCAGGGGTTCTTCTTCACCCTCGCTGGGCTCGAACCCGCCATCCCACTCGACGCGGAGCAGGCCGGCATCAGCCGACACCTTGGGCGCCCTGGGCCGGGGAGGCTTCGGGCCTCCCGAGTAGTCGATGACGAATCCGCCATCATCACCGATGCCGATACCGCCGACCCGGTTGCCGTCACCATCACGGATCTCAAGATCCCCGCCATCAACAGAGGCGTTGGCAAGCTGGGGGCTTGTAGCGTGGCCCAGCGCAAGGCGCCGGAGGCCGTTGATCTCCTGTGCAAGCCTCTTAATTGAGGACAAAGGAAGTCTCCTATTCTACGGGGACCACCTTCATCGACACCGTGCCCTTCTCGGGCTCGACGGTGAGGGATGTGATAGTGACCCAGCGTTTGAAGTTGCCGCCCCTACGGGCGAATGTCTGGAGGAAGACCTCATCGCCTACGTCGAACTGACGCATAGGCAGGAGGTCGTGGTCGATGACCGTGAACTCTTCGACCTCGATCGGGTCGTTGTAGAGGGCGAGCATGGATTTGGCTCGGGCCGACATCTGCGAGTTGCGAGTCAGCGTCTTGTCGGCGAACACCTTTGCTCGACGAAGACCAGCAGCACCGCCGGCGGCGCGTGATGCCTGGTAGTACTTCATCTTCGAGCCGTCACCAGCACCGAGGATCCGAGCCGAGGTGAGGCGGTCCTCCCCCTGCTGCGTGACCTTCGGGATCGAGTAGACGTTCTCGCCTTCAATTAGCGACAGGCCGGTATGCCGGACGCCGAGGCGCCCCGGTCGCACGAAGAGCGTGTGGGTGAAGGTGTTCCCCCTGCGCGTGTGATCCACGCGGTAGGAGAACTCATGCTCCTTCGCGAGATCCTGGAACGCCTGCAGAATGTCGTGCGTGGACCAGTAGTTGAACTTGATCCGCGCATCGTCGATCTGCTTCCGACGCTCCTTCGTGTCGGTCTCCCACTTGTTCTTGCGGGTCTCCCACTCGCGCTCGAGCTTGCGGAACTTATCCTCAGCAGCACGCCACGCCTTCTGCGCTGCGGCGTAGTCCTTCTTGTCCTGCTCGTACTTCTTCAGCCGGCGAGCCCATTCCTTCTTCTTCGCCTTCTCCGTGCCCTTCGTGGGGCGGGTCGGATACGACGGGGACTTCGGCTGCTTGCCGTTGCGGTTGACCGGCTTGTTGCCGGGGTGAACCGGGACTGGCAGGAGATCCCAGACGGGATTGCCAACACGCGGCCACTGCCTCGACTCCCCCGCGCTGCTCGCGTGGTTGACCTTGAGGTTGATGTTCGCGCCAGGGGCCTTCTGCAGCTCGAGCCACAGGGTGCCGATGACAGAGTTGAGAGGCCAGTTGCCGACCGAGTAGACGCGGCCCTTGTCGGGCCAAGGCTGATCGGCGCCGTAGCCGAGGAAGCCCACAGCGTCGATGGTGAGTTTGTCGTTATCGTCCGCGGTCTCCACGACAATGAATCCGTCGAAGAGATCGCCGTCGATCTCGACGTAAAGAGAGGTGGCCCAGTCCTTGATGACCGGGCGATTGGCGAAGGCGGTGAGAGTCCCGTACTCGGGGGGAAGGGAGGCGGTGAGCCTCCCTATCCCGTTCATCTCCCGAGTGACCTTGAGATCCTGCAGGGGCAGGTCCGGGTCCATGAGGACTTCAGTACCATCGCCATTCATCCAGTAGGCGAGGTTCTGAACTCTCACGTTTCGTTGAACTCCTCCCAGTCAGCCTTCTCTTCGAGGAAGGTGACTTTCAGGCCAAGGCCGGAGAGTGAGTCCATGTAGACCGAGTTCGTGGGCGAGGTGGCCGTGATTGCGCCCTTGAAGGCGAACGTCACGTCCTTGCCGCGGAGCTTCTTCGCGATCTGCCGGGTATCCATCAGCCGCCAGTTCGTTCGCATATCGTTGCCGGCGGTCGGGGCGTTGAATCGGAACTCCTGGGTGGCGTACTCCCACTGCCGCTTGTTCGGCCAGGTGTGATTCTTGTATTCGTCGCCGTACTCAATCCAGAACCGGCCGAGAACGTTCTCGCCACCGGCGTAGCCGACCGCCATCCAGTCGGCCTCGATGATCACCGAGACGGCCCACTTCGGGACGGTGAGGGTGGCTTCGTTGGAGTACCCGGCGCCGCCGGGGAAGTACTCCCCGCCGTTAGCCTCGCGGCCGTTCAGGTTGTTCTGATTCGAGCTGTCATCGGCAACGCGGGGGCGGGCGAACGTCCATGTCTCGCGCTTCGGGTTGGCAACCTCACGGCGATCCTTGATCATGGCCGAGGTCACGACAGTGGAGTTGGCCGGCTGGTCGATGTACCCGAGATACAGCTCAGGGTGTGTCGACTGCCGGGTGGTGCGGGCTACGAACTTGACGTAGGGGCCCTCCTCCTTGCTCGGAGGCTGGGATCCTGCGTAGGTCGGATCGTTGATCTCGCAGGTGACGTGAAGCCGTCGCGTTGACGTGGTGGTGTTCGCCGGGATTGTCAGCGTTGTCGCTGACGCATTTCGCACCGTGTAGGACTGCTGCAGGGCGCCGGCATAGGTGGACTCGATGATGCCACCGCCAGGCATGATCTGCACGGCACCGCCTGCGGTGCTGAGCTGGCGCACCTGGAGGCTTGTAGGCGTGGCAATTCCCGTCTTACCGCCAGTGGCATTCCATGCCAGGTTTCGGGCCGCAGCGGCGCTATGACGAGCGCCTGAGCCTACGAACCAGGGGACTGGATCAAGGGCCAATTCGTTCTCCTATAAAGTTTTCGGGCAGAGAAAAGGGAGGCCCCGAAGGACCTCCCTCTCTCAGGTGGGTTGGCTCAGTAGCGAGCCGGTCGGTACGCGAACACCGCGTAGGCAGTCAGCGTGGGATCCACCCCGAAGAACGACACCTCAACGGCCTTGCCGGGAGTGAGTCGGATGTTCTTGATCGGGGTCGGGGACTGCATGGTGTGGATCATGTTCGTCGTCCCGTTGCGCCTGACCGTTCCCAGACGGGAATCAATCTCGAGGCGCTGACCTGCTGCCAGTGTCATGTTGAACTGGTATCGCCTGCCGGCGATCGTGAAGCCGGGGTTCGTCATCGGCCCGTAGATCGTTACCTTGAACGGCGTTGGCGCCGTTCCTGCAATGACTCCGAGCTGACCCTGCCTTGTTCCGCCCACCTCGGTGGTGAGCGTGTCCTCGGTCAGGTACTCCTCGAGACCACGAGTATCCGGTGGCACCGCATCCAGCCGGTTCGTTTCCCAGGTCCCCTCATAGTTGAGCGGATCCGAGAGCTTGAACTCGGCAAGCACGGTCAGGAATCCCTGCTGCGCTGTCTGGATATTCGACACCGCGAACCGGCGGGGCCGTCCGTAGACGAGCCGCCGCCTGCCGGCGATGGTGTAGTAGAGCTCGGCGGGGGTGCCGGCCTTCTTCGTGTAGGCCGGATTCCTCCAGACCGCTTTCACACGGTCCAGATTGTCCAGCACTTCACCCTCCGTCTTGCCCTCGATCACGAACTCGAAGGTCCATGTCGGGGCCCGATGGAAGTCGACACCGAGGTAGGTGTCGTCGTAGGCCGGGTTCTCAAGGTCGCTGGTCTCAACGGTCTCGGGCCCCATCTCGAACTCACGTACCCAGAAGTTCGTGAAGTCCTTGAAGGTGAGGCCACCGACCTCAAGCTTCTCAAGCGAAGGCACCAGCCCCACCTCCTCTCTTCAGGTGCTTCAGGTTGAACATGAGCTCCGAGGCAACCTCTTCGCTGTGATTCATCGGCACGTTGTTCATTTCGATGTTGTAGGTATCGCCAGATGCGGAGTTGATCTGGCGGCTTCCGCTGGGGTCGGACCCGTTCGCGTAGCGCTCGAGGCGCATACCGAACTTGTCTGCGACCGTGGCGAGGATCTGCTCTGAGCGGGTGCGCTTCGACTTGGCGAGAGGGATGTACGCCTCTCCCCCGGTCTCGGGCTCGGCCCACACGCGCATGGCCCCTGCCGGGGCGATCTGCGCGATGTGCTTCTCGATGCCGCCGTCAGCGAACTTCTTCACCTCGGGCATGAAGTTGCCGTCAGCCGAGAAGATCTTCTTGACCTTCGTGACCAGGTTCGTCACGATGTTCACGGTCTTGCCCTTGAGGGCGTTGATCTTCCGCTGGACTCCGGAAACGATGTCGGAGGCGTAGTCCAGTGCGCGAAGCACACCGTTGTACTTGCCTCGAGCGAAGTCCTGAGCCTTGCCCTTCGCTGACGCGATCGTGCCCTTGGCGTTGTCCAGGGCCGTCAGGATTCCGCGGTACTTGCCACGCGCCCAGTTCAGCGCCTGATCCTTGACCCGATTGATTGTCGTGCGAGCATTATCAAGGGCAGTCAGGACACCCTGGTACTTGCCTCGGGCCCAGTTCAGGGCCTGGTCCTTCACTCGCGAGATGGTGGTGCGGGCATTGTCGAGCGCGGTAAGGACGCCCTGCCACTTATTCGCAACCCAGTCGCGTGCATAGTTCACGACGCCACTGATCACGCCGGAGGCGTTGTCGATCGCGCCCATGATGATGTCCATGACAATCTCGAACTTGCTCTCACCATCGCCGCCTCCGAAGAGGCCACCGAGCCAGGACTTGAAGCCCTCCCACTTCTCGAAGATCCACGTCTTAGCTGCTTCCAGCTTCTCGCCGAGCTGGTCTCCCCAGCCGTCGATGCCGAAGCTGTCGAATATCGAGGTAGTCCCCTGATTCTCGGCCAGGTCGCCGGAGGCGCTGTTGCCGGAGAAGAGGTCGGACAGCCAGTTCGTGAACGACTCCCAGGTGCTACCGATCCAGTCCATCGCGCCGTTGAACATGTCGGCAATCTCTGCGACCTGCTCGTTCCACCAGGCCACGATGCTGGGCCACCAGTCATCGAGGGCGAAGTTGCCGTCGAAGTTGAACAGGCCCTGCAGCCAGCCGATGAAGCCATTCCAGGCCGAGGAGATGCCGTCCATCGCGCCATCCCACATGCCACCCCAGTCGACGCTGGAGATGGCCTCCCAGATGCCGACGTTCAGCCTGCCGATCCACCCGCCGACGTTCACGATCGCATCAGCGATCCATCCGCCAATGTCGTTCAGCCAGCTAAAGAAGCCGCCGATGACGGGGACACCCTCAAGCCCGGTGACTCGATCTTCCTCAACGCGCTTGCCGGCCTTGTCGCTGGCCTCCTTGTTGAGCTTGTCCAGTCCCTCGAAGTCGCCTTCGTTGAACTTGGAGATAGCCTCCATGCCCATAGCGATACCGTCGAGATCATCCGCAATGACAGCCAGGTTGGCGCCGGCCAGGCGGATGATGTCACCCACGAAGTCGTCGAACCCGGCGTTGTCGAGATGGTCCATCATCGACGAGATCGAGTCCCCGACCTTCTCCAAGTCGGGTGCAATGTCGCTCAGCGCATCAGAGATTTCCGGGCCGAACGTTTCCACCAGCTTGCCGATGACCTTGCCCATGTTCTCTGCCACGGCACCCGCGAGGGTGCCGACCGAACCGAGCAGGTCGGAGATCTCGGGTGCGCGAGCACTGATCTCCCCTACGCCATCGCTGAATCCCTGGAAGAAATCGCGCAGACCGTTCTGGAAGTCGGGGCGCTCGAATGCCTTGAAGAAGTCCTCGAAGGTGTCGCCGACCATATCGCCGACGATCCCGGAGAGATCGTTCAGCAGGTCCGAGCTGTTCCATACGAAGTCGCCTACGGCGCCGAGCGCACGCTTGAAGCCGTCAGAGATCTTGGCCGCGCCCTCGAAGATGTCATCGAGAACTTCCTGCCCCTCCGCGGTCTTGAGTGCTTCATTGAAGCGCTCCATCCCGTTCGCCATCTCGCCCAGGCCGGAGAAGCCTGCACGCTCCGCGGCCGAGCCGAGGAGGTAGATGAACTCGCCGGCCTCGCGGACGATGACACCGAACTCCTTCACCTTCTGGATGCCGGTGTCGATGATCTCGTTGAGCTGGCCGGTCTTCTGCGCGTTCTCGAGCCAGCCGGCGAAGCTGGCATTCACCTCGTTGGCCCACTGGGCCAGGCGCGGAAGATACTCGGAGCCGGTCTGTCCGAGGATGGACATCGACTTCACGAAGTCATCCAGGCCAAGGGATGCGATGTCGATCGACTTGTTCAGGTTGCCGAACATCTTGTCGAACGCGCCCATGTCGAAGTGCTGACCGAACGCCTTCGAGAAGGCGGCAGTCCACTTGCCCAGCGAGGTCGAGGTCTCCTCGACGCCACGCTTGAAGTGAGGGAACGCCTTGTTCCATGCGTCGAGCATCGGAACCCGGGCTTCCTGCCAGAAGTTCGACTCGATCTCTCGAGCCAGATCAGACAGGTCGCTGGTGATCTCAGGCATCTGCCGGCCGAAGTCCTTCAGGGCCACGAACATCACACCGATACCGACGGCGAATCCGCCCAGGATTCCGGGCAGCGCCAGGGCGGCGCCGGACATGCGAACGAGTTCGTTCGCCAGGTGGGCCACGGATCCGACCAGGGCGGCAACGCCGCTGACTGCACCGACTGCTGCGGTGCCGATCATTCCGAGAGCTGGGATGTGCTTGTCGAGATCCCGCATGTAACGACCGAAGTTCTTGATCAGGTCAGCACCCGACCGGAGGCCGGACATGCCGTAGATCGACTTCAGCGTGTTCTCTGCGAGACGCTTCGATGCACCGTTGACATGGACGTAGATCGTCGCGATGCGATCGCGAGCGAGGGTCTTCAGCCGCACCCAGGCGATCCGGTGTGCCGACTCATCAAGCACTGGCTTGATGTCGACCTCGGTGTCATCCATGTCATCGACCGCTCGGTTGAACATGGACTTGACCTTGTTGATCCGATCCCGGAAGTTGTCCAGGTCCAGGTTGAACCCGAGGACGTTCTTGCCGTCCAGCGATCGAATCTGCCGGCGAACATCTGCGATGCTCTGCTTCACTCCGTAATTCAGACCGCCCCACAGGTTCTCGGAGTCCTTGCGGATCTGATCCATCTCGCTCTTGTGAAGCGCGATGCGAGCCTCCGCGGACTCCCGCTCCAGGTCCTGCCGGTTCTGCGCCATCTTCTCGAGAGCCTGCACATGCAGCTGATAATCACGCTCGATGCGCTCATTGTCCAGACGCTGCCGTGTGGCCGCGTCGGTGGTGGTCTCCCACCCGGCCTGCAATCGCTTAACGCGATCCATTCGCCGCTCGAGCTCTTCCTCCGCAGCCTGGAACTGCTCGCGGGTGTAGCCGACCATCTCACCGGTTACTTCATCGAACGTCTCGTTCACGCCGGTCTGGATGATCTTCTTCAGCTGCACCGCAGACGCCTTGGCGGCGTCACTGACGGCACGCTCCCAGTTACGGGAGGTGGCGTCGATGTGCTTGTTCTCCGTCTCCTGGAGGACGCCCTCGAAGTTCTTCGTGATCCACCCGGACTGCCGAGCGCCGATCTCTCGGAGACGCTGCTCGATCTCCTTGCCGGCAGCTTCAATCTGCTCGCGAGAGTGACCGATCATCAGGCCGGTGGTGGAGTCGAAGGCGTCGTTGATGCCAGTCTTCAGAGCATCCTTCAGCTGGACGCCCGACTGCTTGCCGGCCTCGGCGAACGCCTTCTTCATCTTCCGCAGCTGCACGTCGATGCGATCGTTGTCGATCTTCGCTTCGACCTCGACGCTGTTCTTCTTCTCCCAGCCGGAGATTCGCCTAGCGAGTGACTCGAGGCGGCGATCCATCTCGCGCTCAACAGCGCCCATGTGCCGGTCGGAGACGGCGTGCTCCAGGGCGCTCTGCAGCTCATGGGTGGTCAGGTTGCCCAGCTGCGAAACGAAGTCCTGGAAGCGGTTCTCCTGCTCCTCGAGAACATCGTTGTCTTCCAGCTGCAGCTTGACCGCCAGCGCCTTGCGCTGCTCGGGCGGGATCTTGTCCCACTCATGACGGAAGAGCTGAACATCCTTCCACGCCTTGATCAGGTTCGTGTCGATGTTGAGCTTCTTGGCTGCGCCATTGATGCCGACCTCGCGGACGGCCTTGGACACCGACTCGTAGATCGAGCTGACCTGATCGCCCTCATGGGCGAGCTGGCGCAAAGCCTTTGCAGGCTTCTCGAAGTTCGCGTTCTCGATGACCTTGTTGCGATCATGCACCTGGCCGAGGGCATCCCTGGCCTGATTCAGCATGGCGACGTACTTGCGAATAGAGCTGGCCGCTGCGCGGTCAGTGTTCTCCCACGCCCGGGAGACCTGCTCCGCGGCCTTGCGGAACTCCTCAGCCGCAGCGACAATCGCACGACGGCCCTTCAGGCCGGAGGTCGACTCGAAGGACGTGTCGTAGAACCTGGCTTCAGCCTTGAGCCGCTCCTCCACCGACTTCTCGGTGATCTTCTGCAGCTCGTCGTTGACCCTCTTGTGTTCCTTGAGGATCTTCTGCGTGGACTGGGTGAACTTCCCCGACTGGACCTCGGGGATGTCGATCTGCAGATTCTTCGTCATGCCTTCGAGGTCACGACGCATCTGCTGCTTGTGCTTCTCAAGCTCCTGCTTGAGCTTTTCCCGATTCAGCTCGGGCTTGATCTCGGCCGGGATGTCATAGCCGTCCTTCAGCTGGCGCTTGAGCTGACGCTCGGCCTCATCTCTGAAGTCCTCGGCCTCCGGCCTGACCTTGACGCCTACGGCGCCGATAAGTTTTAGTGCCACATATGCCTACCTACCCCCGCCATTGGGCGGCGATTCTTTGGGAGATTTCAGACAGCGACATCTCTTCTGGCTTCTCAGGCTCCTTCGCCGCGTTGCTCGGATCGAGCATGGGCTGGAACTCTGGCGGCTTGTCGCCCCAGTTGAGCGCTCCGATCGCGTGGATCTGCTGCCAGTTGAAGAGGCCGGCGAGCATCTGAGCCTGGAAAGTGCGGGACGCCCACATGCGCCACTCGTGGTAATCGCCTGGCCGCTTGGCCGCGGCGAACCGTGAATCGAGCGAGAGCTCGGAGATTAGAGACAACAAAAGCCGGGGGCTGTAGTACCTCCCCGGTCCATCCTTGGACTCGGGTTCATCCCAATCAGCGATGATCTCAATGAGATTCAATCCATACTCTGAATGGAAATCGGCATACAGCTCCCCGGCATGTTCGTCTATTAGTTCTCCGAGCTGGAGGCTTCCCCCAGCTGCGACTCCTCGCTGAAAGCCTTGAAGATTTCGAGGGCGACTCCGAGGTCGCCGCCGATGGCCTTGATCAGGGCGTCGGCATCGTCCTTCTTGGAGATGACAACGCGGAACGCGGCCTCGATCGTGTCGATCGGATCGTCCGCATCCTCGGCCTTCGTTGCGGCCACGAGCTTCTTCCGCTCATCCTTGGAGAGGCGAACGGGGGTTCGCATCACGACGGTGCGATCGTCGAGCTCGACACCGAGAGGGGCGTACTTCTTGTCGGCTGCTGCCTGTGCGTCTGAAAGTTTCATGTTGGGTCTTCTCCTTGTGTATCCGGGTCTTTGTGGGGTGGAGTCCCCCGCCTCTGAAAGACCCAATGAACAGAGGCGGGGGAGGTATTAGGGGCCGTCAGGCCCGAGGATCAGCCCTCTTCGGGCTCAGCCTTCGGCTTCATGTCACCGACGTAGAACGGAGCGGTGCTCTCGTCCTTGCGCAGAGGCGTGATCGCCAGCGGCAGGGCCGCAAGCGATTCGGTGTCAGCCAGGGAGAGGTCGCCGGAGCCGATGATCTCGGCCTTCGGCAGCACCAGATCCATGTAGTTGTCGCCATCCTCAACGAGGATGTAGACCGCGGTTTCGGTGGGGGTCGGGTTCGCAGCCGGACCCACGCGACCTTCCGAGTCGACCATCGCGTTCGCGCCGAGGAACAGCTTCTTGCCGGGGGTATCCCACTGCAGAAGCGACATGTTCATCGTCGCCGTGCGCGGCGAGCGAGCGGTGCGAAGCTCCGAGTTCTGGAGGGATCCCAGCGTGGTGGCTTCGCCACCCTCGAAGGTGATCGAGAGAATGTCAGAGACGGGGGTGTGGCCCATCTCTTCCCACGGAGTGTTGACGACGCCGCCGGTGGGCAGCGGAGTTCCGACAGGGGCGGTGAAGAAGTGGGCAGTCGATACCTTGACGACTGCATCATTGTTGAGTGCCAAACTAGCTCCTAGCTATCTGGGGTATGAAGGGGTTCGTGAGGGTTGCCTGAGCAGGCGGACGGACGAGGACCTGGTAGATTGCCTCGGTCCTGGCTGCACCCTTCGGGAGGGAGGCGTACTGAACGACGCCGGTGGAGGTTGCGTAGTCGGAGACGAGCGCGGCCTCAGTGGAGGCCACGATCCGCGAGATGCTTCCCGCGTCATCGACGACCTTCTGCTCGCGCCATGCCTGCCAGAAGGCAAGCCGGATCGACTCCTGAATGTCGTAGCCGTCGTTCTCTGCGTTGAGTCCGGTGGTGAATGTCTCGACCGAGATCTTCGTGGCCTTGAGGAATCGCTCATCGCGGGACATCGCCGACTCCATGCCGGAGCGGCGGTCTGCGCGGACCATGACGAACGGCATCTTCTCGCTGAGATCCGAAGGGATCCTCGAGCCGATAGTGACGGGGCGACCCTCATCCTTAACGCCGGCGAACCAGTCGCGGACAATGCCAAGGCCCAGCCGATGGACTGGGCCGAATGCGGGATAAAGCTGGTCGGTCACACGGACCTCCCCAGTACGCCGAAGCGCATCTCGATACCGGCTGCGCCGCCCTTGCCCTCGCCTGCACTGTCGTCCAGGAGGACGTGGTAGTCGAGATCGTGCTTCTCGACCTTGACCTGGGAGGCGCCGGTTCGGATCTTCGGCTCTGAGCTGAGGATTGCCCTGGCGTTCGCAGCGATGCGATGCGCTTCCGCGGAGAGCTTGGCGTCGACCGGGACCGTGTAGGACGCGATCTCGGCCACCTGGCCGGGGCCAGTCCGGGCGTAGTACCACTGGATGTTAACCATCGACCACTCCTCGCGGCATCTTGTTCCTCGAGCGCAGCGAGATCTCGACGTGCTTGATTGCACGCGAGACGCCGTTCGAGAAGTGAGGTGGATTCGCCAGGTCCCACTGCTCACCTCGGAACCAGACCTCCGCATAGGAGTCCAGCCCCGGGGCGTCTCTCAGGGTGAGTCGAACGATCTTGTTCGACACCTGGCCGGGGAGCTCGGCGTCTGACTGCCGATCCTCAGCCACCGTCACGCGCCTGGTGTATGACTCGGTGCCGGCGACCCTGATCGGGTTATCGTCGGAGTCGTGTACCAGGCGGCTCGGGATGATCGTGACTTCCTCACTGCCTCTATCGACAAGGCGTGATCTCGCCATCAGCTACCCCCTTCCATCGGAGTCCCCCACTGGGGGTCCTCTTCGGAGAAGAACTGGAAGGGAGTCTCGTTGCCGTCATTAACGGCCACGGCGGATTCCTGCTGACGACGAGCGAACCCGAAAGGGGAACGACCACGCCCCTTCGATCGAGGAACGAAGCGTTCCTGACCGAGGGTGATCGGGATCGACGAGACGGTCGACACGCCGCCCGCGGCCTGCCTGAGCATCGACTTCTCATTGGGGGTCAGCTCCACGTCCGCGGCATACATGTCTGCACGCTGCAGGGTCACGGAGTCTGACCGCTCCATCGAATAGCCTGATGGGTTCAGGTAGCCGCGAGCGGCTGCTGCGGTGGTGATCACCAGAGCAATGTGCGGGGCGTCGGCCTTGGTCGGCCACGCCTGCCCGTAGAGTCGAACCTGCGCGGAGGCAGCTTCGATCATGGCGTTGGCGAGAGCGACATCCTGCTCGGACTCGATCAGCTCACCCGTCTTAGCGGCAACATCCTCCACCCTTGAAAGGGGTTCTGGATTCATGTAGCTCCTGCCACTAGAGGGGGAGATCAGGCGCCTTCGACGGGAGCCTCAGCGTCGGCCTTCATCACGCCGGGGACGTTCAGAACGCCCGGGAAAGGCTGTCCGACACCGAGGTCGGAAGCGGTGATGTTCTTCTTGTTGTAGGCCAGAGCCAGGTACGACTCGGGGTTGCCGCCCGGGGTGTCGGAGTTGCCGTTGCCCGGGAGCTTGTCGGCGGTGGCCGCGGTGACGAGCTTGAGCTTCACGCCGCGGGTGAAGAACGACTCTTCGGAGACGTGCGGACGACCGAGTTCGTCCTGGATCTCGATGAAGTCCTTCGTGTAGTCGTAGCCAACGAAGGTGTCGAACAGCGAACGGTCAGTCGCGAAGCTGGTGTCGTAGTCCATCAGCCAGCGGAGGGCGAAGCCCCCGGCAGCAGCAGCGGCGCCGTAGGGCACCGAGGACGGGACGATCGGAGCCGCGTTGTAGAAGATGAACGCGGTCTTCGTGAAGATGTGAGCTTCGTCTTCGGGGACCAGCGGATCCTCAACGACGGTCACGCCGGCGATGGTGCCGACAGTCGCAGACGAGAGAGCCGAGTCGCCGTTGCCTTCGGCGGTGACGAGCTTCTGGTTCTTCTGCAGCTCGGCCACGAAGGTCGAGCCGGCGAGGCAGACGTAGCCGGTGCCGGGGGCACGCAGCTTCTTCAGGTCAGCCTTGGCGTCAACGAAGGCGTTGAAGATCGAGTCCCGGTTGAGGCTGATCTGCTTCTTGGTCTCGGTCTCCGAGATGTTGATGTTGCGGACAACCTCGTAGGGAGCGTTGATGACCTGCTGGACGATCTTCGCCTCGTTGTAGTTGACGAGAGCGTCGGTCTGACGCTCGAAGATGTCGCCCCAGGACCCTTCCCAGTCGAAGAGCTTCGCTTCGTCGATGAGCTTCACGCCGTTGTAGTTGCGATCGAGCTCGACCTTGATCGGCACGATCGTGTCCTTGATCGTGTCGGTGATCAGCGGCTGGCTGCGATCGTTGCGCCATGCGTAGTTCCGCACAGGCAGCGAGCCCTTGACGCGCACGTTGATCGTGTCGCCTTCCTGGCCGGTGAACTTCTCGAAGCCCTGGCGGGTGACGAGGTTGGAAGCCACGGAGCGCAGCTTGAGGATTTCGACACCGGTGTCCGCGATGGTCTGCGGCTTGACGGTGGTGTGTTCGATGTAGCCCAAATGAATCTCCTGTTAGAGGGATTGGATGTCAGTCGCGGTAGCGGGAGTAGACGGACTGAGCCGTCTTCTTCGGGTCGGCTTCGACCCGCTGCTCATTGCCGAACCGGCCGGCGGGCGGGCGCCCGGGGCCGAACCGCTTCTCACTGTTGGATGCACCGAGGCGTTCGGCGAGGGCCTTGGCCTTCGTCTCCCATTCCTCGGCGTTCTCACCGGTGACGAACTCGGCCAGGTCCTTATCGAGGCCGTAGTCACGGATGATCAGCTGACGCTCGAGCTCGGCGTTCGCTTCCGCCTGGGCGGTGAGCTTGTCCTGGAGCGGCTTCAGCTGCTCCTCGAGTTCGGCATCGGTCTTCGCGCCCTTGAACTTCTCTTCGACTTCGCGCAGCTGCACGCGGTATGACGCAGCTTCGTCGCGGGCCTTCTTGAGTTGCTTGCGAGCCCAGTCAGGCAGCTCGTCGCTGCCCTCGGGAGCCGACGAAACAGGCTCGGTGGGCTCGTTGCCCACAGGCTTATCGTTGGCGCCTTCCTGGGCGTTCTGGGCACTTGCAGTTTTCTCGTCGACCTGCGGCTCCTGGCCGTTGTTGGTCTCGGTATCTGCCATACGGAAAACCCCTCCTGGAGGTTGTTAAGAGTTGGTCTTGTTTCGCTGGGCAGTGATCCAGCGGCGCCACGCTTTGGCCTTTTCCTGGCCGGTGTGGTCCTTCGTTACGTCGTCCCACATGCGGGCGTAGTATTCGTTTCGCTCGGGCAGCTCGGAGCTGTCGCTCCAGCGCACGATCGCGTAGCAGTGACAGTTCGGATGCCAGCCGGCCAGGGCCATCCGCTCGGAGGCGTAGACGAATCCACGGCTGGCGAGCATGGCGCAGAAGTGGCAGGGCGATCCCCTGGTGCCTCGCGCTACAGCGCGGGCCCGCTTGTCCTTGGCGACCGTGGTGTCGATCAGCTCACGGCCTGAGTCGATACCGGACTTGTCGATGACACCGGCGAGCTTGTCGCGGTTGATCAGGAACTCGTTCGTGATCTCTGCGAGCAGACGATCAGGATCCTCGCCGTAACGGCGCTTGAGGGTCTTGATCTTGTTCTCAAGGTCCGTGATGCCGGCATCTCCGATGACCTTCTTGAATCCCTTGAGCGCATCGTCGATGCTCTGGATTCGGTCGTCGGTCCACTTGTGCTTCTCGCCCTTGACCTTGCCGTCAGATCCTTTGGTCTCCTGCCAGTCCTCGAGGGATTCCTCGAGCTCGGCGGGTTTCCATTGGTCCTTGTCCTTGCCGGCAAGGTTGTTCGCCTCGTCCGCGAAGTACTTCTCCTCCGCGGTCATGTCCTCCCAGTCGAAGTCGAGGTTCATGACCCTGTTGAGGTCGGCCTCGAACTCGTCCCGAAGTTCGTTCAGGGTGGTGGCCTCGCCGTCTTCGTCCAGCGTGTAGCCGGTCTCGATGGCGCGTGCCAGCCTGTAGTAGGACTTCGTGAGGCGGCGGCTGAATGATCGAATCCCGAGGATGATTCGCAGCAGGCGCATCATCATTCCGTAGCTGCCAGAGCTCGGGTTCGCGGGGTTGAGAGTCAGCCATTCATCGCGGGTGATCAGCCCCGCCGCCAGGCCCAGACGGGCCTGAGCGGAGCGGAACGCATTCTCTACTGCTTCAACTTCACTCGCCAACACTCACCTCTCTGGAGGTGGTGGACTGGCGAATCTCCCGCTCGTAGCCGGCAGGATCGTCGGGGTCGATGCCGTAAGCATCGTCCTCGCCCTTGAGCTCGTCCCACTGCTGGAGGATCGAGGCGGTGGTGCCTGGCACCATCTGCCACAGTCCCCGCTTCGGGATGCCGAGGTCGGCGATCTTCGAGATGCCGTCTGCGTAGGACGCGAACGGCTTGATCGTCTTGTCGGCCCAGCGCAGTTCGGAGTCGTAGGCTTCGGCGCCGCCCTCCTCGTTGTTGATGCGCGAGAAGAGGCGAAGCACGGAGCACCAGGACTCTGCCCACTGGTCATGAAGCATCCCAGTCAGGCGCAGGAACTGCGCGTCGATCGCCGCCAGGGCGTCGGCTGAGATGTTGTCGAAGCTGCCCTGATGGAAGATGTACGGGGACATCTGAGCCGTGATCGCGAAGATCTCCAGGGCGTTGCCCAGGGACTCGATCAGGGAGCGGAGGTCGCCGGCCCCGAGGGTGCCGAACTTCGCGCCGGGGTCATCGGAAGTGAGGACTCGGCGGGAGGACACCTGCAGTGGGCGGACTGCCTGCTCACCGGTGTTCTCGTCGATGACGGCCTGGCCGGCCTCATCGAAGACGGGCTCACCCTTGACGCCCGAGGCCGTGTAGACCTGGGATCCGGTGTAAGCCTGACCGGTGAGGAGATCGAGCGCGGACTGGTTTACCCTGTCCTGCCCGGGGATCAGATGCTCGACGAGGCCGGATGCTCGGC
Source organism: Brevibacterium sp. CFH 10365 (assembly GCF_009299785.1). Lineage (NCBI taxonomy): Bacteria > Bacillati > Actinomycetota > Actinomycetes > Micrococcales > Brevibacteriaceae > Brevibacterium > Brevibacterium sp. CFH 10365. The sequence continues at coordinate 378,031 of NZ_VIGO01000002.1, forward strand.
CCTCGGAGTCGAGGAAGCAGGGGAAGCGGACGATCGGTGCGCTGCCGAGGTTGTGTGGGATCGCATCGAAGATCTCCCACTCGCCCTTCTTGTTCGTGCGCAGGTCGTACTTCGCTTCTTCATCCCAGCCGTAGGCGAGACCCTGCAGGTCATCGGTCGGATGCTGGATCAGCTCGTAGGCTGCGACAGGGAACTCGTCGGCAGCAGCGTGTTCGTAGATCGCGGTCGTGTTGACCGACGAGAGCAGGCGGAACCGCGGACGGCCGAAGGTGTCCTGGTAGACCTCCACGAATGCCTGACCGTAGGTGCAGGCCGCGTTGTAGATCGGCTTCTCGGTGACGCCGAGGCGCTGCCGCTTGAGGTCCTTCCATTCCTGCGGGAACGGAACCGACTTCGGCTCGCCGTTGTCGTCGTAGTCTTCAACTCGCCGGTAGCCGGCGACAGCCGAGACCTGGGCGACAACGATCGGCGGGATGCGGATGATGTTGGTCTTCGCTCGAGCGACCAGCTCACGGTATTCCTCCGTGTACTCATCGGGTGAGTAGGGGTCGTTCTGCTCGCCCCGAACGTAGTCGTCACAGAGCATTGTGACTTCCTGTTCGGCCTCGAGAGTGTTGCGAAGAAGCTCCAGATGTTCCTCGAGTGTCGAGGTCTCCTCAGTGGATGAGGCAGTCATTGGACTCCTGTGGATTAGTAGGCGTAGACATGGCCGGTGCGGCGCTTGAGCTGACCCGATTCAGAGAGGTCGCGATAGGCGAGCTCGGCCAGGATCATCGCCGCGTAGGCGTCGACCTTGAGTGGGGACTCTCGGGACTCCTTGCCGAAGGTGGTGCCGAATCTGTTCTCCCGGCGCCGCGCATTCAGCGCGTGCTTGCGCAGGACGCGGTTGCCGTTATGGAGGAACGTGCCGGCGAACACCTTGTCCATGACGGACTCGTTCTCCTTCGTGAGGGCCTTCATGCCACCACGCATGTCCCACCCGATCGGGGATTTGGCTGAGGCTTTGACGACCAGGCGATCGCGGTAGATCTTCGTCCAGGAGTCGATATACGACTCCCACAACGCCACGTCGGCGTAGAAGGCGAGGACCTTGAACGTGCGGAACGCGAAGTGGACGTAGGCGTCCACCTCTTCACGGTTGATGATCCAGTCGGGTTCGATCTCTTTCGGCGGTCGCTCCCAGATCATGACCGGGAAGATCGCACCATCAGAGACCCGCTTGGCAATCAGCGCCGTGGCGTCGTCGGTCTTGCCGCCGTCGAAGCCGAGAACGATCTCGGTGTTCGGCGCCAGGTCCTGCTTGTCCTTGTCGCGGATCCTGCACTCGTCCCACTCGGCCTCCTCGAAGAGGGCATCCTCTTTCGCGACGACCTGGTTGTAGAACATGCGTCGGTTCCGGGACACCGCGATCGAGCGGTTCATGAACGAGCCGACGATCGACTCGGGATCCAGCCACACAGAGTCACCTCTGATGTGCTTGGCAACCTCGATGATCGTCTCGGGATCGGTGGGGGTTTTGGGGTCGGCCTCGAGCGAGTCGTAGTAGATCTCGCCGCCGTAGATCGGCATGTCGGGAAACATGCGCTTGAGCTCTTCTTGCTCGTTGTAGGCGAACCGCTGCCTCTCGGCCACGGAGTCTTCGCCAGGCATGTAGGCGTTCGTGATGGACAGCATTCGGGCTGTCCCGTTCGGGGACTTCGTGAGGTTGCCCTCAAGAGTCTCGAACATCAGGATGCCGTGATTACCCTCGACCCAGTGCTGGGTCTCGTTGAGGATGGAGAAGGTGGGACGGTTGCCTTCGACAGCTCGATAGCTGGAGGCGCTGAAGATGATGTGTGCTCGTCCGCCGAGGGCGACTGCCTGCTCGACGCCGATGACGAGATCGAACTCCTTGATGAGCTTCGGGCTTGCCATCCACTTCAGGACGTTCGACGTGTTGCGCGTCTGCGACTGGGAGACGGCGTTGACCGTCACCCAGGGGCTGCGCTGCTGCTTGCCGACAGCTTCACCGTTCGGTCCCCAGTGGGAGAATCGCACCGGGCCCAGCATCTCGACGAGAGCGAGAGCCGCGGCGACGGGATCCTTGCCGAATCCCTTCAGCCGCTGCAGCACGCCGGTTCGGTACGCGAACTTCCCGCGGCAGTCGACGGCGTACCACCAGAGAATGAAGCGGGCTTGCTCGGGCGTGAAGCGCCACTGCTCACCGTCTTCGTTCTTCAGGTAGCTCGAGCACCAGCCGAGGATCCCCCACCCGAGCGTGCGCTCGGGAAGATACCAGGTCCCGTCATCGTTGACTCGCCATGTGTTGCCCAGCACCTTGTGATTCCAGTCGCCAAACTTGAAATCGCGGACCATGACTATCCCACCTGCTTCGCGGGGCCCGAGAGGCCGTCGCGGTACTCCGCAATGTGGGTGACTTGAGCGTCTTCCTCGCGGTTGTCCTCGGGATGCTGCAGCTCGATGTTCGCCTTGCGTCGTGCCGACTCGGAGAATCCGAGGTCGGACAGCAAGGCATTGACGACCTGGAGCATCATGGCGCTCATCGGGCGCCCGGACTTCAGCTGGAGGTCGACCTGCTCGAGGTTGAACCGCAGCTGCTCGATGTCTGTCTGCTGATACCAGTGGGCGTAGCCGGACTTCTTGGCGCTGTCATAGAGTCGCTTCGTCGTGGTCTGCCAGCCCTTCGGGGCTCTCGGCCACTGGACCGGCATCATCTGCCCGTTCGACACAACCTCTAGTTCTGCCTTCGTGCGATGACCGGTGCGCTCCTCGGCACGCTTCTTCTTTGCGGGAATGGCAACCTCCTGGGTTACTCGATCAGGAGGTTGGACCCCCTTCGTTATCGGGGCGCCAGTGGGCTTCAGGCTCCCGGCGCCGCGGATGGCGTATGCGTTCCTTGCGAGCCTGGGCCGATCGCTTGCCGGCGTGGCTGCTCGTCTTGGTCTGGTGATGTCGCTTGCACAGCGACTGGAGATTCGAGTACGAGTCGTCGTCGTTCTCGAGGATGTGATCCACATCCGTTGCATCGGCCGGGCATCGTCGCCCGTCCGGCAGCAGCGCACGGCAGCGATAGCCGTCGCGCTCGAAGATGTACGCTCGCCGGCTGTTCCAGTCGGCGGGGAGTCGTTCGCGTCGGGTGGATCCCGACCAGCCTTGAGCCATGCAACCCCCTCGGTTGTAATTGGCGAATACCTGATTCGCACTTGTATTGCTCCCCGACCTGGATTTGAACCAGGAACCACCCGATTAACAGTCGGGCGCTCTGCCAGTTGAGCTACCAGGGAAAGCGCGGGTTTTACGATGGACCCGCTCCATCAGCCTGGGCAACGTATCCGTCACCAAGGCACGGCCTTTGTCATCCCAGCCGGCCGTCGCCGGTGGCGCCGGGGATGCTTTGTCTCCGTGTAACCCCGACACCCACGAGGTGAGCGCCGGGACAATGTGATCCCCTAGCCATGCATGATCGGTGGCTGCCGCCGTTGACCAGGAGAGGGCTAGGGTGAGAATGAAGTCCAGCCCTGGACGCCGAAGCGCGGAACTGGACGTGATGTGGACCATGAAGGGCTCGAACCTTCGACCCCCCGGTTAAGAGCCGGGTGCTCTAGCCAACTGAGCTAATGGTCCGCGGTGGAAGCCGGGTTATGAGCCCGAGACTGAAGGATCGCTTCATACGCTGAGAACTTCAGTGCCTCGTCCTGCTGCCAAGCTAGACCCACTCACGAGAGCTACCTCGATCGCCGGCGGCGATCCCTCCACCAGATTGGCCTTGGGATCCGTCGACGTTGAGCCGTTGAACGAGCGCATTACCATAGGATGCCCCCACGATCTGGGGCATCCCTGCCGGCACTCTGCCACTTCCTGATGCGGTCGCCCTGGCCGGGGCTTCCGCAACGCTGCTCGAGCAGGGTTCGAACCTGCACTCTCTCGGGTCAGAGCCGAGGATGTTTCCAGTTACACCATCGAGCATCAGACCGGGACCCCATTGTCCCGGTCCTTCTGTCACCATCCGGGCGTAGCGATACCCTGCCGGTGAAGTTGTACCCCGAGTAGCCGACGCGACACTCCGGTCGCCGGCGTAGTGCTCGGGGAAGTCTGCCGCGGAACGCTTAACGACTGTCCGCGGTCAGTCGGGTCCACCTCGGGAGCCAGGGTGGAGAGCGGGGAAACGAAACCCGCGTGACTCAACACCCGTCTCAACCGAGGGGAGAACATGGACGCGCTCTCGCGCGTGCTAAGCAAGCGGCTGAACAGCCGCGCCGCTTGCAGAAGAACCGCGGAGCTGCGCTCCGCGTTGCCTTGACTAGTGATGAATGATCGAGCGCCGGCGGAGCCGGAGCTCTCTTGCCTTGACTCTCACCGTCATTGCCTGTGAGGAAGAACCGACGAGGAACGAGGAGGTTCTGACGAACCTCTTAACCTCTATACGAAAACCCAACACCTGGACTCTCGCCTTCGGCTTCGTCCAGGGCGCAAGCCCTGGCATGTTCGCTGCCGCGAACCGGAGTGAGCTCATCCTTCCTCACCCCCCTTACCCCCCTAGGTTTCCTTCTCACTTATTAGAGAGTGTGATTTGGGCGGGTAGATCACATCCATAAAGTGTGAGCTTTGTCACATGTTCATGATATTCAGGCGAGTATGCTTAGATCGAGTTGAACCACCCCCGAATGGTTTCAGCCGCGAGGGTCGCGAACCCTCGCCAGCATTGACCGCGCCGCGTTTGCTTGATGCGAATCGTTCTCACTACCACGAGCATTTGAAGCGGGAGCGTCCGCTCCTGCTATCCACTACCGGTCTCCCGCGGGCGGGCGGGCGGGGGTGCGCCCCCGGGCACGCGCGTGGCGCGGCCGCGCGTGTGACGCGCGAAGGGTAGCACCGATTCCGTCGAAGTCAAGGCAGGGCAGGGCAACCTAAGCTAGGTGAGCCTAAGTGAGGCAAGCCTAAGCCGAGCGCGGCTCGGAGCCGCACGTCCTGTGCGCCCCGTAGAGCCCCGAACGCGGAGCCGGATGAACGGAATGACCTAAGCGGACCCGTTCGGCCGTTCTAGGCCCCATTCTGTTGCTCTCAGGGCCATCTCCGGCGGTGCTGGCCATACGCGCGGGCATCCGGGCATCCATCCATCCAGTGCAGCTGCACGCCGAGAACGGCAGCTGAAAAGTTTTTTTGGGCCTCTGACCTGGGCAAACGTTGGTTTCGTCGATGTTTTTGAAAATACTTCAGCGGTAGTGGTTCGGACGTTTTCGCAGGTCAGCGGCTTACGGCGCGTGCTACAATGGCTCTGACCTGGGCTTTTACTCGATTGGTGTTCCGTAGCCGGGTTACGTAGAGTGATCCATGTCAGCACGACGGAGTGCGGATAGATCACCCGGTCACTGACTGAGCGCGATACCACGGATGTGTGAGCCAGAACAGTCAGGGAAGCTTCCGCTTCTCGAATCGCTTCGGCGGGATACCGGATAGGGTCACTGAGATACGGCCCATATGCGATGTATGGACTCCCTATTGGCGAGGACACGGCGCGGCTTAGGTCAAGGTTCAACGTCCGCACATAGTCACCACTGGCACCTGCAACACCTGCAACACCTGCAACACCTATGCCGACTAGTTCGGTAGCTGTAACACAAAACTGTATAGTGGGAGCGTGAACAATGACGCTGGGAAAATTGCAGGGAAACTTGCCGCCATTGGCGACAGTACCCTCCAGGCCCGGGATGTATATTTCGCACTAGTCGAGCAGAGAAACGAGCTGATATTTCAGCTGGTCGATCAGGGCTGGACTTATACGGAGGTCGCCGGTATCGCCGGTATCACCCGGGAACAAGTCTCGAAAATGGTCAAACGGCGCGAAACGAGCATGTAAATCCTCACAGTCCGCACGTAACGGACGGTCTACCCGGTCTAAACCACCGGAGCCGCCGCGTTACGGACGGCAGCGGGGTCTACTCGGAGTACCGCAAAACACACCGATTTGACAGACGTAACTCGGCTACGGTACAGTTGGTCACGTAACCACGACGGTTCAAAAAAATCGCCAACCCGATGTGGACGACGAAGCTTCGCTTCCTCGGCTGTCGGTGATTGGTAGAGGTTTGATAATCAAATAGCAATGGGGACTTAGGTAGATGGTCCGAGCTGGAGCCCGCTTCCATTAGGGGTGCCGTAGCGCGAGCTGCGGAACGTCCAGTCGCATACTCCCTGCCTGAACCCCGGATGCTTGCCGCTTGAGTCATAGAGCCGCCAGGGGTGAACCTGGACGTACCCCGCGCCTTAGTCGGTTTCCAAAGTATGGGGTAAGCGTGACGTAACAACGCTAGCGGCGACCTATCTAGACCGTGGAGCAACTGGTAATGCAGGGGCAAACGAGATAGGCGAGCGGTGCGAAGATACACCGCAGGGCCGTTACTAAAGTAGGCTGGTAAACCTCCGATTGTGGTGATCGGAGTTAGGCGGAGAATCCGAAACGGTAGCGGTGGCAACACTTTACGTTGCAAGATACACCAAAAACTTTTAACTGTCCGTAGGGGTGGCCCTATATCGGCTGAGCCGATTACCTCGCCTAGTGGTTCTAGGCAATACCGTTCAACTCGGGAGTTCGGACACGCTAAAATTCTGAGACGTAGCACGGCTACGGAACATTGGAGAGCAGCATGGAAAAGCTCACTAACATAGCAATCTTCGCGGGGCACACCGTCGCCGCGTTCTTCATCGTCGCGGCCATTGTCGGTTGCGTCATCAACTACACCTGAGAACTGGAGATAGACATGGAAACGATGACACCTAGCAACGCGGTGTTCGCAAAGCGTCACGGCTTGAACACCGACCACCTGGACAGGTACACGCCTGAGGGATACTGCCCGGGCCACTACGTGTGGATAGTGCATGTTAACGGCGAGCGGTTCCTCATGGCGGGAGACGAAGAGGGTGGAGTCATCACCCGACTGTTCTTCAACGTATTCGTGGACGGGAAGCGTGTGGACGTTGACCGCCGTTCCCACGATGTGATGATCAAGAAGCTTCACGAGAATCCAGACATGCACGCATGGAAGATTGCTCGCAACTGGGATTGATAGCTCTCCCCTGCTCACGGCTCTGCCGTGGTCGGGCTTGGACTTATCAGTCCCTGCACCACCCAAATTGTCAAACGTAGCACGGCTACGGAACATCGGAGGATGTCATGTCAGAGTTTACGCCCAACTTCAAGACTCGCTTGATCAACAAGATTGACGAGAACGAGCGCACCGACACGGTGTTCTACTCATGCCTGGATAGGCAAGCGGAGGACTACGCCGAGCTGAACCACGGCGACGAGCTGCGCCGAGCGGTGGACGATGTGATCGAGAACATCAAGTCGGACTACTGGGATATTGAGTCCGCCGAGGACGTGCGGAGCGGTCTGGACGAGTGGATGCCGACCGAGGAAGTCTACACCGCAGACCAGGAACGCGCCGTCTGCCGCGCTGGGATTGACGATTGCTTCAACTACATCGCGGACATGTACGGCGAACCGGCATCCAGCCTGAACGAGCTGTATAACGCGGTGTTCTGGGACACCAAACGAGCGGTCGAAGCGGTGTTCATTAACCTGGCCGAAGAGGTCGAGGAAGAGGGAGAAGAGGACGAGTGAAGTACGGGTACTGGAATAACGATTCCTTGTTGACGGCGTAGTGTCCTGCGCCTAGATACCAAGATCGAGAGTTCGACCAAGCAACGTTAGGGGTGAGAGATATGAACCGCTGGCAAGGCAATGAGTTGTTGCCAGTCCCGCATCCAAGTCTGTAGGGGCTCCCTGGGCATCGGTGAGGAATCGGTGCCCGGGATTGCCTGGATAGGCGTTAGAACATGAAGCGTAGCGCGGCTACGGTACACCTGAGAGGACATGAGCAATGGAGTTCTTGCACGGCGACGCATGGAGTGTCGATAACATCCACCGCACGGCGCGGAGGTTTGTCGAAGCGGTCAAGGCCGGGGACGGTGCCACGGCGCACTTCCTCCAGTTCACACATGAGAACGTGAACGGCTACGTGGTCGGCGGTGCCGTCCCGGAGGTGGTCATCCCGGTCGATCAGTTCGATGGGCGCGAAGCGTTCTATGCGATCACGCGACTGCTCAAGTCTGCGGAGGATGCCGGGGTCACTATCGACACGCTGGGCGTGTGGGTAGACGGTGGGCTGGTCTACGTGGACGCGGCGAACATCTGCTACGGCATCCCCTACTCCATCGGAGTAGCAATGGAGCGCGGAGAGCTGGCGATCTATGACCGGGTGAACCGTGAGTGCATCACCGTTCCCCAGCCGAAGCGGGTGGCGGCATGAACCGCGGCTACAGCAACGATGACTACCGGCGCGGCTGGGATGCTGAGCGGCGCGGATCCGAGACGGCACTGGAACGTGCGGATGCCCGGGGAGAGCCGACCGCCTGGTACGACGGCTACATGGACTCGGCCACCGGTCGCCCTAAGTACTTCCTCGCGAACCACCCTGATTGGGACGAGAGCAGGGATGGGGACTGGGTGACATACCTGGACCGCCTGGATACCCGCAAACGTGTGGACGAGCTACTGCAAGAGCTGGTGAAAGACACGCTGGAGTGGGCACAGTTCGACATGCTGGCCCGGGATGAGCCGGTGCCCACCCATGCGGCGGTGGACGAGATGGTGAAGTACGTCCCGGAGATGGTGGCAGATGATGCCGGGGACATTCTGGACCGACTCATGAGAGTCATTGGGGAGGACTGAGGAACATGATGATTGTGAACCTGGAAATTGAGGTTGACGGTGGACCGCACGGTGCTATGGGTGCCGACATGTTCCGCGCCGTGGCGGACCTGGTGGATGAGATCAACAGCAAGAGCGGCATGAGTGTTGCGAACGTGAGGACTGAGCCATGAGCACCTGGATGATTGGGCATCACGACGAGTGGATGCACCACCCGATTGCGGTGGTCGAGTCGAGCAACATCCCGGTACTGGCCGACCCGGTGCATGACTGGGCCATTGAGCTGGACGCGAGCGACCATGCCGCCATGATTGAGCAGCTGCTCACGCCGTGGGAGTACGTGGCAGACCTGGCCGGGGACGGTCAACTATCCGACCGGACTGGCAAGCATGAGCCGTATGAGGACGGCTCACCGAGAGACACCTATGCAGACGAGAACGTCATGCGCATCTGGAACGAGATTGAGAGGGAGAGCAATGCCGATCACCGCTGATCAGCTGAGGGCAGGGATGCACCTGGCATTCGAGAACGTCTACGTCCGAGTCGAGGACGTGGCGCACGGCACGCACGGAATGCTCACCGCCCGGGTGCGGGATGCGTGGGGACACCTGGCACCGGTGCGGTTCCACGGTGCCGAGTGCCTGACGGTGAGCGCATGAGCGGGTACATCGTGGCGCGGCGTGCGCCTGATCGGGTAGCCACCCTGGTTGACGTGTTCGCCTGGATTGACGTGCTGGACGCGGCATGGAGTCTGCGCCCAGGTGGAGCGGACGGGTGGGGTTGCCCGTACCGACTGTAACGAGCGATTGCAGAGCTTTGATCGGGCATCGGTGGCACCTGAGCCGCGCTGGTATCGACCAGCCGACTCCATCCCGGTGCCCGGTCATGGAATTGCAACGAGAGAGACGAGACGAGCGTGGCTAAGGCACCAATCAAGAATCAGATCGCCAAGGACATGGCGACCATGTACGGCCAAGGTGACAGCGAACTATCCAGTGTCGCGTTCCATGCGGCACTGAGCGCGATTGAGTCCTACATGCATCGGACGAGCGAGGACTTCACCGCATGATCGCCGTACTCATGGCCGCTATCGGCGCGTTCGCATTCGACATAGCAATACACCTAACGGAGGACTGAGGGACATGGACACGACAACGTTCCGCCCGGGGCCGAGGTGCCCCGACTGCGCCGCTGGCAAGACGAGCTACTACGTGACGCTGGGTGTTGACCACCCTGAGAACGGGCGCATCACCGCACTCATTGTCGGCGTGCCTGACAGTGCGGTCGAAGCGATCGACCTAGCCCGGATGCTCCAGGGGGCACGCGCTGACATGGCGTACACGTTCGTGGAGAAGTGCCGCCCGGGAGTGACGGTCGAGACGGATGATGTGCCGTTCTACATGCTGTCCGCCTATCACATCGCCGGTGCATCGCTGGAGGAATACACCGACAAGTACGGCACGTCCGATGCCACCGATCTTTACTGAGGAATGAGACATATGAACAAGACCATGACAATCATCGTGAGCGCGGCGGTTGGCACCGTTATCGGAATGAGCGTCGCGGCGGGAGCCGCGAGTGCTGCGCCTGGGCTGGGGTCGGCTAAGCCGAAGTACACACAATCGCAGATGAACAAGTGCGCTGGTGCGGTGCTCCATGCCGACGAGTTCATCAACGGCGGTGAGCGCACCGTCGCGGCGAAGAAGCGGTTCAACAAGGCGCGGAATGCGTGCGCCGCTGTGACTGGAGGGTTCTGAGACATGGCTGTAGCAACTGACACCGAGTTCGATGTGGTCGGGTTCATCATGCGCCTGGAGGGTGAGGCCGATGACCTCACGCAGGACGAGGTGATCGAGGGGTTCCAGTACCTGATCGACACCGGCATGGCGTGGAGCCTGCAAGGGAGCTATGGCCGAGCGGCCATGAGCCTGATCGAGCAGGGCTACTGCACCCCACCGAACGAGAGGGCCGAGTGACGTGCTGAGCTTCATCGAGCTGGGAGACAAGATGCTCGCCGCGCACGGCGAGGATGCGTGCGAAGCGGGGTATGCCACGTCCGACCCGTACTGGGTGGGACGGTTTGCGCTGGACTACGGCGACATTAACGGCGACGGAACACTGAACTGAGGGAGACGAGCATGACCGCAACAACCGAAGCACCGACTGTCCACCGCAACCTGGGCGAGCTGATCGAGCACGGCAAGCCGGGTGATGTGTGCCATGACCTGCCGAGTGGCACCGACCGGAGTGTCGAGACGTTCGTGATGGTGAGCCGCCGAGTGGTAGGCCCGGGTGAGGGGCTGGCTCACCCGGAGGGGAGCATCGTCGGCACGTTCAACGAGGTGCGCACCACGCACCACGGCAAGGCCGAGCTGTGGGGTCGGCCCGAGTACACCTACCGTTCGATCGCGACGGACGCGGTTGAGGCATCGACCGAGCCGGGCGGGATGTTCGTGCGCCGGGTGTTCAGCGTCGGGCACAAACAGTTCCTTGCCGCGCCGGACACACCGGCGAAGCGGTACGGACGGGCGAAGATGATCGCCCTGCATTGCACGGCACTGGAGCGTGAGGGCATCACGACGGAGGGGCTGGAGTGAGCGCGACTGAGTTCTGGGTGGATGGACATTACATCCACGCCCGAGACATGAACGAGGCGCGGAACGTCTGCATCCAGCTGTACGGACACCGACCGGAAGTGGTGCGGCACTGGACGAATGCAGACCAGGACGAGCTTGACCGACTGACCGGCTGATTGGCTTGCGCCCGGTGGCTCACCGCTCATGCGGTGGGCCGTCGAGTACCGATCAATCAGAGAGACGAGAGAGACATGGCATATCAAGTGTGGGCCGGTGACGTGCCGGACGAATCATTCGACAACCTCGCCGCCGCTGAGCGGTACGCGGCGAAGCTCGATGACTACTACCCCGACCGCGACGTGACAGTGCGAGAGATCGAGGGGTCGAGCAAGCTGAGCAACGACCAGGCCATGCAGTTCGGGCACCTGGTTTACGCGCTGATGAACGGCACCGAGTGGAGCAGCGACACGTTCGAAATGATCGCAACCATCGCGAGTGCGGTGGGCCGTGACTTCGACGAAATGGAAGAGGACTGAGGAACATGAGAGCAACTTTTGAGAGTCCCTACGATGAGTACGCCGAGCGGAATGGGCAGAGTTTCACCCATGTTCGGGAGATCAGTGAGCCGGATGATGCGCACGACCCCGAAGTCCTGCCGATGCACGTTATCCGCTTCGATGACGGAGTGGAGATTGAGGCATGGCCCGAAGAGATTGGGGCCTGAGTCGTGACTGTAGATGAACTGAGGGCAGCACTCGAAGACGTGCCCGGAGACGTGCAGGTAATCGTCAACGTCGGCGACCCGTTCGAAGACCTGGGCACCGACACGCTCTACGAGAGCGTCGGAGTGTTCTCATACAACGACGCACTCGATCACATCGAGATCTTCGTGCCGGTGGACGAGCACGGCAACAACATCGGAATGGAGGACTGAGGAACATGTTCAAGCTCGAATTTGAAACCGACAATGCTGCACTAGTAGACGATGACGGGCAGGTGGATGCTGAAGCCGTCGCGGACGTGATAGCCGAAGCTGACCTCGAAGTGATGGTCCGCCTGGGTGCAACTCGCGGACGGGTGTTTGACGCGAACGGCAACACCATCGGTCGCTGGGAACTGAGTCAATGATGTTCGGCATCATCTACACGCTGCTAACCGGTGACTATCCCGGTTACGCGTTAACCGGAATCGAAGAAGATTCCATCATCATCACGGCCATGCTTTCACTGCATGGCCTCTTCTTCTGAGAGGGACGAGAGATATGAGCGTCACCAAGAGACTTAACCGAGCGAATCTCCCCGGGCCACGCCCCGCACCGCCGCAGCCCACCCCGTATGACACGGGTGAACGAGCGCAGCCGATGCCCTGGCAGAAGGACCGCTTCGAGGTGAAAGACACCATGAAGCACGGCGATCCCGATGACATCGGCAAGGTCGATTTCGACAACGACGAGAGTGCCACGGTCGCGACCGTGCATGTCTCCAAAGACCCGGTGACGGGTAGCTACGTGGTGCATGTGATGCCACACAACGATGACGTGCGAGTGGCACGCCACGGCTACGACGAAGAGGTAGTGATCTGACATGAGCAGGACGGTATCCATCAGCATTGACAAGCTGTGGACGCTGATCGACGCGGCCAACGAGTGGTCATGCGAACTTGACGGCCACATCGCCCCGGCATCCCGGGGGTTCGGGGATGACGAATCGGCCGAGAGTCAAGAGCAGCAGGCGGCAGAGATTGATGCCGCTATCACCTATGCCAACACGGCAATCATCGAAGCGCAGAAGGGTTGAGCAGCATGGTCACGATGGACAACGAAGAGAACAGCCTCAACCGATACATCGCAGACTGCGCGAGAGACCTCGCTGCTGCATGGTCGGTGTCGATGCCGTTCGAGCAGACAGAGATCTTCGCAAACATGAGCTGCGGTGAAGCCACTCCCCTGATCGCACTGTTCAGTGCGGTGGGTGCGTTCGATGTGGCTGAGGGTGTCATGGATGCCCACGCCACGAGCGACTTCGAAGAAGACGACGAGCATCACCCGCTGTACCTGGAGCACAAGAGAGCGGAGAGGGTCTAAGACATGAGCAGATCATCGCAGCTCAAAGCCTTTGAGCTGGGCCAAGGCTGGAAGCTGAGCGACGGCGTGCTCGAAATGAGCAGGCTGAAAGAGGTTGTGGACACCACCGACATGAGCGACCGCGAATTTGAGACTCACTGGATCCAGGTCGAGAACGGGATTCAGCACAAGCCGTTCAAGATGATCGAAGAGGACTGAGCATGGGCATGATGTCCGACGCACGCTTATTGATGGACGAGATGCAGGGCTGGTCCAGCGACGAGCTGGTCATCGCCTGGGCATACAGCGACGACAAGGCCGAACGGTACGCGGCGATGATGACGCTGCGCCGCCGAGCCGCCGATGCCATCGAGCTGGAGAACGACCTGCTCCCCCGCTACGGACGGGAGCACCCCGAGAAGATGGTGGAGATCTAGCACCACCACCCACGAACAGCACCACCCGCGCCACGGCAACCGTCGTGGCGTTTGTTGCACCACCCAACAGAAACGAGAAACGAATGACCGCTACATCTACCGCCACGTCCGTCTCCGACATGCCGACCATGACCGAGTTCCTGGACAGCGAGGGCATCGACCTGACCAACCGCGAAGCGAACCTGGTCGCAATCACGACCGCACGCACTCGCGCTGTCACTGCTGCGATGTTCATGGAGTTCTTGATGGAGGACGAGAGCGTCGTGGAAGACCTGCCGGAGGCGATCATCGAGAAGATCGAGCAGTTCGGTTCGGGTGCTGCGATGCAGTACGTCCTCGCCGGAGTCCTGATCGACCGAGTACGCGAGCAGTCTTCCGACGACTGACCTCGACCAGCTATCTGACGCACAGACACCGAGCTGTGCGTCTTTTTGTTGGCCGAATCCAAATCACTTTCAAGGAGAAACATGAAGCGATACCGGTTGCACTGGGTGAACCCAGACAAGCGCACGAGCGGGAGCATGAACAACATCCCCGCCGAGGAACTGTCCTCACGGATGACCGACGCATGGCAGCTCGCCGGCGACGGCGAGGTCATCATGTCCATGCAGCCTGAAGCTGAGGCGCAGGTCGAATACTCGGACGTGAGTGCATGAACGAGCACCGAGAAGCAGTCCTCGACTGGATCGCGGAGCGCCGGGATGCCGACGCGACCGCCAGGAAGCGAAGCAAGCCGCTGGCTGAGTGGACTGAGGAGGAGTGGGAGATTGCCACGTCCGGCAGGGAGACCGTGATGGATGCGGCCCTGATCCTGGACTGCTCCCGGACAACGATCCAACGAGCGCGGAGGCAGGCGAGAGCATGATCAAATACTCGCCCGACCTCGGGTTCTACTTGACCGACTACCGATCATGCGATCGGTGCGGCATCAACATGCAGGTCTCGGCCACGTCGTTCCGCAGGCAGTGCGATGACTGCATCGACTTCGACCTATTCGAGTGGCACTCGTTCGACTGGCTGTTCGGTCGAGCGGTAGCAGCGTAGGAGAAAGGACGCACATGCTCACACTCATCGGTGGCCGCGCCATGCGGCACTGGTTCAACGACGCGAGGGATGATCCGAAAGCGGACTGGGACTACCACTCCCCCATCCCGCACGATGGCAAGCATCCGATTCGTGAGGATCGGCTGGACATCTTCGTCGACCCGCGACTAGCAGCGTGGGACTGGGGGATGATCGCCACCCCCGACGAGCTCTACACCATGAAGATCTCTCACTCGTTCTGGGAGATCAACGGGCCTGAGTCGTGGGACAAGCACGCCGCGGACATCATCTTCCTGGAGCGCAAGGGTGCGAAGTTCATCCGCGAACTCTACGACATCCTGCTGCCGATCTGGAAGGAACGGTACAAGCGGAACCCGACGAACCTGGAGCAGAACGCTTCGATGTTCTTCGATGATGCGGTGGTCAGGAAGTACGACCACGACAGCCTCCACCACTCCGTCGCCTACTACGACCGACCACTGTTCGAGCAGATCCTGCGGGATGGCTCGGACGTAGCGGTGGACAACAAGAAGTTCTGGGCGATGGACTTCGACACACAGATCAAGCTGGTGCGCGAAGAGATCTACGCGACCGCGCTGGAGCGCATCGTCATCCCGCGTGACTACGACGTGTCGCCGCGCTGGGCCTACCACTGGGCAGTGCGCCGCACTGCTACCTCATTGTTCAAAGGCGAGTGGGCACTGTTCCTGATGCGCCACCTCGACCTGCTCATGAAGCCGGACATCAACTATGTCCAGCGCCATCTGGATCACGCCGACCGGCTGATCCCACTCGAAGAAAAGGAAACAGCAGCATGAACCCGATCTACACCGCCGAAGAAGTCCTCGAAGCATTCGAGGCCCACCAGGACAAGCTGGGCGACGGCCTCGACGAGATCTTCTACGACGGCCCGAGCACCTGGAAGTTCAAGGAGGACGAGCAGGGGCGCATGGTACTCAAGGAGAACGCGGCCAACTCCTGGGACTACGAGAAGATCGACGTACCGTTCCTTTTGCGCGGAGTTCCCACCGAGGTGTCGATCGCCGAGCAGACCGGCGGCATGGACGAAGGATCCAACGCCTCGATCACGTTCCAGATCGGCTCGCAGTACTTCCGCAAGGACGGCTACTACGCCTCGCACTACGGCTACGACTGGGACGGCGCGTTCTACGAAGTCCGCCCCAAGCAGGTGACTATCACCCAGTTCGAGCGCATCTGAGCGGAGAGGGACGAATGACCAATATCGAGTTTAGTCCTCACATGGGGGTGGAGCTGATCGAAGCATGGGGATCCGACCGAAAGGTCGCCCAGTCCGCCCGAGTCTCCACCCTCGGCCTCGACAACGACCGGGAGAAGATCGCCGGCCTGGTCAAGGCACTGTGGCGAGACGGGCATTACTCCCCGTTCGAGTCATCGGGCATGACCATTGCGTTCGATGTGCCCATGTTCGTGCGCGACCAGCTGGTGCGGCACAAGAGCTTCAGCTTCAGCGTGAAGAGCCTTCGCTACTCGGAGGCGGCACCGAAGTTCTTCGTCCCGGATCCGCTGCGCCCGCTGGTGCAGGTCGGCAAGGCTCTCGACTACCGACGCGAGGAGGGCACCGCCCTCCAGAGGAAGATCACCGCCGCGATCATCAAGTCGAACGCCAAGCAATCCTGGGACTCATACCAGTACATGATCAACCTCGGCATCTGCGACGAGGTGGCCCGGTCGGTTCTGCCGACCTCGCTGTTCACGCAGCTGTGGATGACGGGATCGCTCCGCTCCTGGCTGCACTTCCTCGACCAGCGGGATGACCCGCACGCGCAGTTCGAGATCCAGGAAGCGGCTGGTGGGGTCAGGAAGATCCTCGGAGAGAACTATCCGGTCACACACGACGCCTGGAAGGCGACGAAAGGGAACTCATGAAGAACAACACTCTGGCCGCTATCGGTGTCATCTGTGGCTTATTGGCCGTGGCGGCGATCGTTGCCGGCATCACGGTCGGCTCGATGCATTCACGCGACGCCGATGAGCGCGAGCGAATCGCCTGCGTTGAAGCCGGCGGGACATACGTCGACAGCTACGGCCCGATCTGCTTCGGGGTGGTCGAGTGACCGACACGCTGAGCGTCGACTACATCCAAGAGAACTTCACCCCCGGCGAAGAGACCAACACCTGGGCTGAAGAGTTCCGCTGGATCATCGACTTCGACAACAATCACACCGGCGCCCTGCTGATCGACATCGAGAAGAACGGCATGAAGCTGCCGATCCTGCTCGGCAATGACGGCCGGGTATGGAACGGGCACCACCGCCTGCTCATCGCTCGGATCCTTGGCATGTCCGAGGTGCCTGTCACCCACGCCGAGGACGGATACACAGACGAAGAGGCCGGATACCCGCCCGAATACAGGGAGGACGGCTCATAAAGGAATAGCCATGAAGAAAATCGCCGCAGCCGCGGTGCTCATAGCAACACTAGCCCTTGCCGGGTGCTCAAGCGTCCCGGTGGAGGGCTTCATCTATAAGAAGACCGTCGAGCCTGCACACAGCACGATCATGTTCATTCCGTGCGGCAAGATGCAGTGCCCGATCACCCAGTACACGCCAGAGTGCTACAAGCTCGAGGTCGACACGCCACGGCAGACCACCGAGGCCCTGTGCGTGGATGAAGAGCTCTGGCATGAGCTCGAGGTCGGCCAGTACTTCAACGAAGCGAATCAACCTACCTGAAAGAGAGATCTTATGTTCATGACGATCCTGATTGGAGCCCTGCTGATCATCGGGCTCCTCGTTCTTGCCGGCAGCAAGCTGACTGACCGCAGCGACGAGAAACGTATCGCCAAGGGTGTCGGAGCGGCCTTATTGGCCGTGGGTGTCATCGTTGGTGCTGTTGGCAGCACCACCGTCGTCCAGCCGCGCACCGTGGGCGTGAAAGTCGCTCTCGGCAAGCCGACCGGCGTGGTCGGCAACGGATTCCACGCGAAAGCACCGTGGGAGAAGGTCGAGAAGCTTGACGGCTCTGTCCAGAACGATGTCTACGCCGGTGACAGCTCCATCTCTGTCCGCCTGGGCAATAACTCCCGCGCCACGGTCGATGCGTCCATTCAGTGGCAGCTGAAGACCGATGAGGCCATGCAGGTGTTCCTCGACTACAAAACGTTCGAGGGAATCCAGTCGAACCTGGTCGACCGCAACTTCCGCACTGCTCTGAACGAGGCGTTCGCCGAGTACGACCCTCTGAACTACTCCAGCCCCGAAGAGGGCGGCAAGGCACTGTCCGACCTGTCCGTCAAGGTGCAGGAGAACATGGAGGCCAAGGTCGGAAAGCAGATCGAGGTTCGCTCGGTGTCCCTGCCCCTGATTGCGTTCGATGAGGCTACGCAGAAGCGCATCGACGATCTCCAGTCCGAGTCTGCCAAGACTCGAGTGGCGAATCAGAAGAAGGAGACCTCCAAGGCTGAGGCCGAGGCGAACGAGACGCTTGAGCGGTCTGTCACCGACAAGACCCTGACCTCGAAGTGCCTGGACATCGTGGCCGAGTCCGGCCAGTCCCCCATCGGCTGCTTCCCCGGCAACTCTGCATCGCCCGTCAAGATCCTGGACGACAAGTGACGCTGAATCAGCACCCCTGGTTTATTGGACGACAAGAGAAGGAACCCATGAGAATCAAGATCGTATCCATCGACAGCAACGGCGACGAGCGTGAAGTCGGAACCGCAAGTCGAGTCGACTTTGAACGCAAAACCTTCCCGGACCCTGACGCTTACCGGCATCCGTTCATCCTGTCGCAGCCCCGGGTTCACGAGGAGCGGATGGTGCTGCAGGACTTCGATCCCACGCCGGAAGCGAAGTTGCATGACGGGATCTATCGGGAGTTGCGCGAGGAGAATGCTCGCCTGAAGGAACAGCTCGAGACGGCGAAGGAGAACTTCGAGTACAACCTCGAGGCTGCTCGCGAGAAGTACCGGCGGAAGCTGTCTAACCTGCAGCAGAACTTCGAGGAGATGTCCGCCGGCAAGGAACGGGCCGCGAAGATGCGCAAGGACGCCGAGAAGAAGCTGGCCGAGGCCCAGCGCCTTAGTCGGCGCACCGGCGGTTTCGAGTTCGTCGTCGACGAGCAGGCCGCTGAGATCAAGGAGCTCGAGAAGAAGGTCATCGCCCGAGAGCTCGAGCGTGACGGCTTCAAGGCATCGCGTGACTACTGGATCGACCGGACGAGGGATTCCGACGCTCGCTACTTCGCCCTCGGGCAGAAGATGCGGGACATCCTCGAGGAGGCTGCATGAGTACCGCTGACGATCGCACGAACAAGCTGCTCGATGCACTGGCCGCGGAGAAGGCACGCAACACCCGGCTGAAGCACGCTGTGCGCAAGCTCAGCTCCTGGCAGGGCATCGACACCATCGAACTGGTCGAAGAAGAACTACTACAGGCGGGAGACCTGACATGAGCACCAAGAAGGACGCCGACTCGGAGCTGAGAGTGCTCCACCAGGTCATCAGCGAGATGGCGAGTGCCATCACCGCCTTCGAGCGGTCGCTGCGAGACGCGGAGCTTACAGCTGACGCACTGGAGGACATCATCGACAACCTGGAGGACGAATGAGCAAAGCGACTGACGTTCGAGAGTTCATGACCGCCTGCGAGCAGCCGGTGCGTGAGCAGCCGACCGTGATCTCCGATGTCGAGAAGTGGGAACGCTTCTGCATGTTGACCGAGGAGTTCTCCGAGCACAAGCAGGCACTGACCGCCCTGAAGCAGGCCAACGAGAACCACTCGCCCTCGGGGATCAAGGATGCCATGACCGAGCTGGCCGACAGCCTGGTCGATATGGTCTACATCATCCTCGGCACCGCTCACGCCTACGGCCTCGACTTCGACGAGCTGTGGGGTGCCGTTCACCGCAACAACCTGACCAAGATCGACCCCGAGACTGGCCTGGTCCTGAAGGTCAACGGCAAAGTGCAGAAGCCGGAAGGCTATGTGCCGGTCGATCTGCGGTCACTGATCTACCCGCCGAAGCACTGAGGTGTGAGCATGAGAACCACCGTCACCATCGACATCGACGCCAGGGGTGCCCAGGTCCGCATCGAGACTGATGCTGAGGATCCTCTGCAATTGGACGAGCAGCACGACACAGACCTCTTCTCGATGTCCGAGAGCGTAGGCAATCGAGTCGCAAACTCCATCGGATTCCACGCCAACCTCGAGCCCGAGGACGGGCGATATGACTAGGATCAAGGAGGCGAATGCCTAGCGCACACATCAACCCGCAGCAGGTCAAGATCGCCCTGCATGATGCCGTCGACATCGGCAAAGAGACCGGATCCAACCCGGTCTTTCCTTATGTCGGGGTGACACTGGCCCCAGATGGGATCCAGGCATACGGCCGATCGCAGTACGCGGTCGGCTGGTCGTTCTCGAGCGGCTTATTGACCGCCGACCACTCCAATACCGTCCTCATCGAGCACGACGAGGCGAAGGAGCTGGGTATGGCGGTCGGCAAGACCTCGGCGGCGAAGGATGCGACCGTCTGGGTCGAAATCACCGACGACCACCGGCTCATCGTGGCCTACGGCAACGACGAGATCGCAGATCTGCCCTCCATCGAGCCCGAACCGGGTGACATCGAGGGAATCAACGAGGATGTAGCGATCCTCGACCAGGCCGGAACGACACCGCGGACACAGTTCGCGATGGGCTTGGAAACCATCAAGAGATTCACGAAAGTCCGGGGCAAGAGCCCCTACATGGACCTTCAGTTCACCGACATCGGCAACACCACGTTCGTCAAGATCGGTGACGGCTTCATCGGGGGCTTCGAGGCCATCGACCGCCCCTCCGTGCAAGACCCCATGCTTTTCGACTGACAAAGGAGCACGCATTGAGCTTGCGTCGTACCAAAGAGCGTCGAACCATCACCCTCGGCGGGTTCTCATTCGCTGATGGGCTGGTTGACCTCATCAATCCCAACGATATGCCCCACAACATCATGCTCGACATCCGCCGGCCTGATGGGAACCTCGATCTCGAGGATTTCCTGACGTTCAACGTCGCCGAAGGCATTCTCGACCCCGACGACTTCATCGTCCTCGATGAGATGACCTCCACAGAGGTCAACGAGTTCATGCAGATCCTCATCAACAACACCAGCTGCGAGTGCCCCGCGCACCGCGACCCCTCCGAGTCCACCACGGACATTCCCCCACTCACACCCGAGCAGGAGGCCGAGGTGCAGGCATTCTCGGACTTCCTTAACGGGCTGACATCGGCCAACGGGCCGGAGCAGAGCGAGGACGACGAGGACGGTGATGATGGGCTCACTGCTGTCTGACTACCCGCCGCTGTTGCTGCGGTCTGAGGTGGCTGAGATTCTGCGCGTCAGCGTCTCAACCCTCTCTCGCTGGGCCCGAGACGGGCTCGGCCCCGAATGCCTCTACCTCTCCGAAGGCTCCCCTCGATACACGAAGGGCAGCGTGATCGACTACCTGACAGGACTGTAATCATGGCGTACACCGAACGACTGCCGAGCAACAAGTTCCGAGGCATTGCCAAGCAGGGCCGATCGGTCCTGGGCAAGAAGACCTTCGCGAAGAAGAGCGATGCTCTCGCCTGGGCGGTGCGTCTGGAGACCGCTGCTGAAGGCGGTCTGGACGTGGCCGGCGGCAGGGCCAAGCTCAAGGACCTCATGAAGGAATGGCTCGAGATCCGTGAGGCCACGGTCATTCCCGGCACCTACCATGTCGACCTGAATGTCGTCGCGAAGATGACGCCCTCGCTCAAGGCGCGATCGGTGGCCACGATCACCCCGGGAGACCTCGAGAAGTGGTACGTCCACCTGCGGAAGAGCCACGGCCTCAGCGACGGATCGCTCAAGCGATACCGTGAGTCGCTGTCGTCGTTCTTCAAGTGGGTCGTCGAGGACAATCGCCGTGCGGACAATCCCGTCCGCCGGTCGAAGCTCCCGGCTGTCATTGATCCACCGGAGGAGATGCACCCCTACTCCAAGGATCAGCTGAAGACGGTCTTCGCTCGCTGCTCGCGATACTCGGAGCACAACGCGAAGATCATCTATGTCCTCGGCTGGACCGGACTGCGGTGGGGTGAGGCCCGGGCGCTGCGCGTGCGAGATGTCAACCTCGAGGGGATGCCTTACATGCGAGTGACGCGATCTCAGTCCGAGACGCGCAAGGTCAAGTCGACGAAGGGCCGCAACGCAAGGACCGTGCCCATCGTGAATGAGGTTCTTCCGTATGTGAAGGATCTCGTTGCCGGCAAGGGGCCTGATGATCTCGTGTTCACCGGCCCGAAGGGCGGGCAGCTGTGGCGCCAGTCGTTCCTGATCTCGACGCACTTCGATCGAGAGGGGATGGATCGGCGCATCCACGATCTGCGGCACACTGCCGCGTGCATCTGGCTGTCCAATGGAGTCGACCTCGCGACGGTGCAGGCGTGGCTCGGCCACGCTTCCGCCTCGACGACGAACCTCTACCTCCACCACCTGGGGACCACGGCAGATCAGGCAGCGCTCGATAAGCTCAATTCGTAGTGGGGGTCCACATGGGGTCCATGTCCTGCGTGGGCCAACCCCCGCTTTCCCTTGTGGAGCTTGGGGGAATCGAACCCCCGACCTTTTCATTGCGAACGAAACGCTCTACCAACTGAGCTAAAGCCCCTTGCCGGCACCAGCTTACGCCTTGATCGGCTCCGGGATCAAAACCGGCGCAGGTCCGCCCTGCACCGTCTCCACCTGCGCTGAGAGTCCCTGGTGAGGGGTGACGGCGACAGGTACAGTCGGGAGCAGATCCGCTCAACGAAAGGATGTGCCATGGCAGAGGAATTCGGAACCGTCGTCATCGGTGCCGGCATCGGCGGAGGCACCGTCGTCGAAGCGCTGCGCGATGCCGGCTATGCCGGTTCGGTCGCACTCGTGGGAGCCGACCCCGCCGCTCCGTACTACCGACCCGACCTGTCGAAGAAGGTCATGCTCGAGCAATCCGATCCCGCCGAGTCCGCCCTGCGCGGTGAAGACTGGTACGCGGCACACGATGTCACTGTGTTCTTCGGCACCGCGGTCACAGCCATCGACCCGGCGGCCCGGTCGGTGACGCTCGACGACGAGCGGCAGCTGAACTACGGCCAGGCGATCCTCGCCACCGGTTCGACTCCCCGCACACTCGATGTGCCAGGTGCTCAGCTGGGCAACATCCACACTCTCCGTGACGCCGGTGATGCCGTGGCGATCCGGTCGCAGTTCGGTGACGGCAAGAAGGTCGCCGTCATCGGCGGCGGCTGGATCGGCCTCGAGGTGGCTGCTGCGGCGCAGTCCCACGGCTGCGATGTCACAGTCATCCTCCACACCGACGCTCCCCCGTTGGCCTCCGTGCTCGGTGATGAGCTCGGCGAATACTTCGAGGAGCTGCATCGGACGAACGGCGTGGAGTTCCTCGACCAGGCAGAGACGGCCTCCTTCACCGGGTCCGACGCGGTCGAATCTGTCGAGACCAGCGCGGGCAGCGTTCCTGTCGATCTCGTCGTCGTCGGAATCGGTGCCGATCCCGCCGTCGATCTTGCCTCCTCGGCGGGGCTGTCCACTGACAACGGCGTGGTCGTCGACGAGCACATGCGCACCTCTGACGGCAGCATCCTGGCCATCGGCGACATCGCGAACGCGCACAACGTCCTCCGCGACGAGCGTCTGCGCGTCGAACATTGGGACAACGCGGTGCGCCAGGCCGAGGTCGCCGCCTCGACGATCACCGAGGGAACCAGGTCCTACGACTGGCAGCCGTACTTCTACACCGACCAGTTCGACCTCGGCATGGAATACGTCGGTCGTGGCGGGCCCGAGGACGAGGTCGTCATCCGCGGCGATAAGTCCAGCGGCGAATTCATCGTGTTCTGGAGCCGCGACGGCAAGGTCGCCGCGGCCATGAACGTCAATGTCTGGGACTATGGCGACGAGCTCCGTGCCCTCATCGGCAAAGAGGTCTCCGCAGATCGTCTCACCGACGAACAGGTGCCTGTCGGAGAGCTCTGAGTCGGCTCTGGCATCCTGGTAGGCATGGATTCGCTCTTCGCCGACGAGGCCTTCGATCGCCGTCCGAGAATCATCGCGCCCGGGGCGGTCTGGGTGCCGGGTCACCTGTCCGCGGAGGCCCAGCAGTGGATCATCGCCCGCTACGCCGATTGGCAGTCCGGGCCGGTTCCGCCGCATGCCACGACGATCGCGGGGCATCCGATGAGTGTCACGACGATCGGTCTCGGATGGCATTGGCAGCCCGGTCGCTACGACCGCCGTGCCGTCGACGTCAACGACAAGGTGGTGCTACCCTTCCCCGATTGGATGACCCGTCTGGGTCGTCAGGTGCTGCAGGCCGCCGTCACGGTCGTGGAAGACTCACCGGATTTTGCCTCGGGCACCGCTGCCACATGGGGTTTCGACCCTGCCGGCTACCACCCGGATGTGGCGCTGGTGAACTACTACGATGAGCACGCGAAGATGGGAATGCACCAGGACAAGGACGAATTCGATCCCGCACCCGTCGTCTCCCTGTCATTGGGCGATACGTGTCTCTTCCGGTTCGGGAACACTGAGACTCGCAACCGTCCCTTCGAGGACCTCCGTCTGGCCTCGGGCGATGCATTCGTCTTCGGCGGACCCGCGCGCTTCGCCTATCACGGGGTCAGGTCGATCCGACCCGGGACGGCACCTGATCACGGTCGACTCGACCACCTCGGCGGGGGCAGGATCAACATCACCATGCGCACAACCGGTCGGGACTGATCTGAGCGACCACGCAGAAGTGACTGCCAACACCGCACCGCGGCAAGGGCTGACGGCAGGAACTGTCTGTGGTGGTCGACCTGCGGATCCAGAGGACGGTCCGGGTCAGGAGCCGTCCGCGTCGGGGTCGACGTCGACGACGCCCTCCGGCGGTGCTGCCAACCGATTCGGGGAGGTCTTGCGGAACACCGGCTGCCCGGACAGCACTGTTGACCTGGCCAGGGTGTTGCTCGCGACCGAGGAGACGATGATCAGGCACAGGACGGCGATGACGGCCATGATCAGTGAGACCCAGGAGAACCCGGACGAATACAGGTCGAAGATGTAGGCCGCGATGACGATGAACGGCATGCCCAGCCCGGTGGCCGGGGAGAACACGTTGATCCGGGACAGTGAGTCGCGGACGCGGAACATCGCCAGGGCGGAGCCCAGCAGCAGCAGGGATCCGGTGATTCCGAAGATTCCGACGAGTGTCGTGGCCAGTGCTTCGTTCATCAGCGGTGCCCCCTCGTGAGGATGCGGGACAGCGCGATCGTGGCGAGGATCCCCACCATGGAGGACAGGAAGATCACGTCGAGGACGATCGATGAGGATACGGCGATTCCGAGCATCGTGACGATCGCGATGGCCGAGAAGTAGATGAGGTCGGAGACCACGGCGCGTGAACCCTGATCGCGGGCGGTGAGCACGCGGACGAGGCCGATGATGATGGCTGCGGCGAGGATGAACGCGCAGATGCTTGCGATGACGATCATGGGCGGTCTCCCTGCGAATCGGCGTGTGGTCCGGGTGCTCGTCCGCGGGTCATGGTGAGCAGACGGGACTCCATGTCGATGAGCCCGTCGAGGGCGGATTCCTCCGACTCCTCGAACAGGGCGTGGACGAAGATCACCGGCGGGGTCGTCGACGTGCCGGCGGCGATCGCAGCGACCAGGGTGCCGGGGGTGATGGTGATCGAGGATGCGAAGAGGGTGACTTCGAGGTCGGTCGCGCAGCGCATCGGCAGTTCGACGATCTTCGGCTGCGCGTAGTCGGCGCGGAAGAGCCGGACGACGATCGTCGCCGAACCCGTGATGACCGCCCACAGGATGAATCCGACGTAGGAGATGCCGTGGATGAGACGCATCAAGGTGTCATCACCGCCTGGATGTAGTCGCTGTGGTCGAGCAGCCCCTCGGCTGCCCGGTGTGTGAGATCGAGCAGAGGCCCCGGCCAGCAGAAGAGCGCGACGGAGACACCGATCATGATCGTGGCGGGCACCAGCAGACGGGCGGGGATGCGAACGCTGCGCATGAGCGGTTCGGCCGGGGCACGACCGGTCTCCGCGGAGTCCGGCCGGTAGGTCTGCATCGGCGGTCCCCAGAAGGTGTTGCGCCAGGTGCGCTGGAGGGCCAGCAGGCTGATCAGGGCGCCTGCGACGATGGCTGCCACGAGAACCCATCCGAAGCCGCCTCCGGTGTCCGTGGAGGCTCTGATGAGCCCCACCTTGCCCCACAGCCCGGAGGTCGGCGGCAGGCCGACGAGGGAGAAGAGTCCGAGGACCATGAGGACGGTCGCCCACCGCTCGCGTGAGGCCAGTCCGGAGAGTCTGCGGAAGGAACCGGTGCCGTAGGTCTGTTCGACGGCGCCCATGATCAGCAGCAGACCGGACATCGTGATCATGTGGTGGATCATATAGAATGCGCCGGCGCCGAGTGCGGCCGAGGTCAGCAGGGTGACGCCGATGAGGATATGCCCGACTCCGGCGGTCATCTGGAATCCGAGGACATTGCGTACTCGCACCTGCCCGAATCCGGAGATCGCACCGATGAGGATGCTCGCCACCACGACGAGGAGCAGGACGGTCGCCCACGGAGCGGGTTCACCGTAGACGGTGGTGTAGATGCGGTAGATCGCGTAGACCCCGACCTTCGAATGCAGACCCGAGAACAGCGACATCATACCCGCCGAGGTGTTCGGATAGCTGCGCACGAGCCAACCGTGGAAGGGAGCGCCGCCGGCCTTGATGAACAGCGAGAGCAGCACCACGCCCAGAGCGATAGCGGCCTGACCGGTCGGGCGGCCCTGATCGGCGAGGACGGCGAGGTTGACGGTGCCGGTGGCGCCGTAGACGAATCCGACGCCGATGAGCAGCATCGTCGAGGTCAGCAGATTGACCATCACGTAGAGGCGTCCGACGCCGAGCCTGCGCCAGGTGCCGGTGACGGCGATGAGCGCATAGGCGGGCAGCATCATCACTTCGACGAAGACGAAGAAGTTGAACAGATCACCGGTCAGCAGGGCACCGTAGACACCGGTGAGCATCATCAGGATGAGCGCCGGAACGAACCGGTACTGGTCCTCGCCGGTGGAGACGAGAAACAGGCTGCTGACCAACGCCACGAGCGAGGTGAGCACGAGCATGAGCGCGGTGAACGTGTCCGAGACGAACACGATCGCCAGACCCGGAACATAGTCGCCGACCGAATGGGCGATCACCGGGGTCGTGCCGTGGACGCCGAGGAGGCCGATGCCGCTGCCGCCGACGAACACCGGAACCGCCAACAGCAGCAGCCGGTCGAAGGTGCGTGAGGTGATGAGCACGCTCGATGCGGAAGCCAGCAGCGGGACGCCGATGAGCAGGAGGAGCAGGGCCGAGTTCATGAGTCGCGCTCCTCTCCTGTCTCGGGATGTCGTTTCTGGTCGTCGTCGTGGCCGAGTACGGCCAGGGCGAGCATGAAGATCGTCACCGCCAAGGTGATGACGATGGCGGTGAGGACGAAGGCCTGGGGCAGCGGGTCGGCTGCCTCGGCGAGGTCTCCGCGTCCGGCCAGTGGTTCGCCTCTCCACGCGCCGACTCCGGCCGAGAGGAGGATGAAGTTCGCGGCATGGGAGATGAGGGTGAGTCCGAAGACTCCCCGGACCATCGACCGCTGCATCATGAGGTAGACCCCGCCGGCGGTGAGGACGCCGATCGTCAGTGCCAGGATCATGCTTCCCCCTCGTCTCCGTCGGCCGGTGGATCCCCGTAGAGGATGTGCGTCGATTTCGCCCGCACCTTCGCCTCCTCGGCCGCTTCCGCACTGAGGCGGCGGCTGCGTTCCGGGCGTTCGCCGCGGATGGCTTCCATCGGGCCGCTCAGCTCTCCGTAGAGCAGCTCATCGGCACGTTCGCGGGTGCGCTCGACGTCGCGGCGGATGATGCCGTTGGTGAGCACATCGTCACCGGCCGGCGTCGCCGCAGAATCGGAGACGCCGAGAAGGTTGAACGAGAGCAGCATGAGGCCGAGCACCGCCAGATAGACGCCGACGTCGAAGAGCATCGAGGTCGTCCAGTGCTGACCGGCGAATTCGGTGTGCATGGGTTTGAGGAACGAACCGGCGAACAGGAGTCCGATGATGCCTGTGACCACCGCCGTGGCGACTCCGGACCCGATGAGGTACAGAGGCGCCCGGGGCGGGCCGATCGCCCGGTCCTTCGGTGTGGACAGGTAGGCCAGTCCGATGACGGCCGACCCGACGAGAGCGGCGATGAATCCGCCTCCGGGAGAATTGTGTCCGCGCCAGAAGATCAGCAGGGAGCTCAGCGCCAGCAGCGGGCCGAGGACCTTGAGCGTCAGCTGCAGCGGGATGACGTTCGGCCACGCCTCGTGGACGGCACGATAGGCGGTGGTCCCCTTGGGGCGGATCGACACCCATGGCGGACGCGGCGGTTCCGGGATGTTCTCGGCCGGAGGGTCGATGAACTTGTCCTTGACCGTCGACATCACCGCGACGATCGCGATTCCGGCCATGCCGAGGACCGTGAGCTCTCCGAGGGTATCGAGGGCACGGAATTCCACGAGGATGGTGTTGACGATGTTCTTCCCGCCGCTGATCTCCGGGGCATTGTCGAGATAGTACTGGCCGAGGTCGGAGCGTTCCCGACGACCGTTGAGCGCCAGCGTCAGCCCGGCCATGCTCGCACCGACGACGATCGCCAGGAGCAGACGCGGGGTCTGCTTGCGCTTCTGGTACCGCCAGAACGAACGGGGCAGCTTCTGGAGCACGAGCATGATGACGATGATCGTCATCGCTTCGACGAGCAGCTGGGTCAGGGTGACGTCGGGAGCTCCGAGAGCCAGGATCTGCACGGTGGCGAGGATGCCGATGGCCGAGAGCGCCACGACCGTGGTCAGACGCGAATGCGAGGTGCACAGGACGAGCACCGCCACGGTGACGAGGACGAGCAGGATGACGTCCACGGGACGGCTGAGGTTCTCCTGCAGCGGAGGCAGATCGTCGAAGACGACGGGAATCGCACCGAATGCGATCAGGCTCAGGCCGCCCAGGGACAGTGCGAGGTAGGGGCCGGAGTTCATCGGGCGGGCGAAGGCGGAGAATCCATGTCCCAGGCGTTTGAGGCCCGTCGTCAGCGAGTCGATGACGTCGGAGCCGTCGAAGGGCAGCGTGGCCTTGTGGAAGAAGACGAAGACGCGTGAACGGCGGAGGATGATGAACACGCCGACGGCGATGATGAGACCCGAGGCGAGCAGCTCGATGTTGAATCCGTGCCACAGCGCCAGGTGCACGTGTTCGGTGGCCTTCGGCACTGCTGCCCGCACCACGCGGTCGAGCGGAGTGTCGAAGAGGAAGAGGACGAAGCTCAGCGGGATCGAGGCCAGGATCGGCAGGGCCGCGGCGACGAGCATGACAGGGGAACCGCGGTGGATGCGACGCGGTTCGGGTTCGCGGCCGTCGATGAAGCTGCCCCAGACGGTCTTCGCGCAGTAGGCGAAGGTGAGCACGGAGGCGCCGACGGCGACGAGCAGAGCCACCCACCCGGCCCAGGGGCCGCCCGGGGCCTCCCTGAGCGCGGTGAACAGCGATTCCTTGGAGACGAATCCCAGCAGCGGCGGAATCCCGGCCATGGACCCGCAGCCGATGATCATCACCGTGAATGCCGCTGGTGCGGTGCGCAGGAGTTTCGGGATCCGTGCCAGATCGCGAGTGCCGGCGAGGTGGTCGACGACTCCGACCATCATGAACAGACCGGATTTGAACAGGGCGTGAGCGATCACGTGGAGAGTGGCGGCGGCGATCGCAGCCTCGGTGCCGACGCCGATGACGGCGGTGATGAGGCCCAGCTGGGACACCGTCGAATACGCCATGAGCTTCTTCACGTCATGCTGATTGAGCGCGAACCAGCCGCCCAGGCAGGCGGTGAGGAGGCCGGCGGTGAGGAGCAGGACGTTCCATGCCGGTGTGGAGTGGAAGGTCGGTGAGAACCGCAGCATCAGGAAGATGCCGGCTTTGACCACTGCGGCGGCGTGCAGATACGCGGAGACCGGGGTGGCGGCGGCCATCGCGTCCGGCAGCCACGGGTGGAAGGGGAACTGAGCGGACTTCGTCATGGCGGCGATGCCGACGAGCAGCGCCACGAGTGTCGTGATCTCCGGCTGGCCGGACCACACCGGGGAGCCGATCGCGTCGGCGAGGTTCGTCGTGCCTGTCACCGCGATGATCACTCCGGTGGCCACGAGCAGGCTGAGGCCGCCGATGAAGGTGAAGAACATCGTCCGCAGGGCCGGTGCCTGCCCGGGAGATCCGGAGCGGGCGATGAGGAAGAACGACGCCAGGGACGTCAGCTCCCAGCACACGAACAGCACGAGCACGTCGTTCGTGAGCACGAGAGCGACCATGGAGAAGGTGAAGATCACCATCAGCCAGTAGAAGCTCGTGTTCCGTCCGGGGCTGAGGTAGCGGGTCGAGTAGACGAAGACGACCGCCCCGATGACCAGGGCGATGTAGGTGAACACGACGCCGATGCCGTCGGCCCGCAGGGCCAGGTCGACACCGAAGCGGGGAATCCACGGGTAGGACACCTCCGGATTCCGCCCGGCCATCACCTCGGCGGCGGTGGGCGTGAACAGCGCTGCCACACCCAGATAGGCGATGGCGAGCGGCCAGCCGCTCTCCCGACCCGCGAAGCGGGTGAGGACCGGGGTGAGAACGACGAGTGCTGCCAGAGCGATCAGCGTTAGGATCATGAGCGGGCCTCAACGGCCGCGGGCACAGGTGATGATTCCTTCACTCACTGATCCTTCATCGCGAAGTGCGCATACTGACAGACACAGACTTTCGAAGATTCAGAATATCGACTCGGAGTTCCATGAGCAAAAGCACAGAGAGCCGTCACTCCTCCCCGAGGCTGTCGGTCTTCTTCGACGCGCGCTTCACACGCACGACCCATCACGACGGGATCTCCCGATACGGTTCGTGTCTGCTCTCGGCCCTGCTCACAGCTGTCGAGGGCACGGAGATCGACGTCACCGTGATCATCAGCGATCGGGTCCAGCTGGCGCTTCTGCCCGGCTGTTCGTGGGTCGAGCTGGGCGACCCCACCTCCCCCACGGAGGTGGCCATCGCCGGGAAGCTCAATGCACTGGGCGCCGATGTCGTGTTCTCCACAATGCAGACGATGGGCTCGTTCGGTCGCCGCTATGGGCTCATCCTGACCGTCCACGACCTCATCTACTACTCCCACCCCAAGCCGCCCGGCGACCTGCCGCTGCCGGTCCGACTGCTGTGGCGGGCGTATCACCTCAGCTACGGTCCGCAGCGGCTGCTGCTCAACCGGGCCGACGCCGTGGCGGCTGTGTCCGAGACGACGAAGGACCTCATCGCCGCCCACCATCTGACGAATCGTCCGGTGCAGGTGGTGTCCAATGCCGCCGAGGTGGCCGCCACCGCAACGCGGACCGTGAACCGTCACAATGCGAAGACGCTCATCTATATGGGCGCCTTCCTGCCGTACAAGAACGTCGAGTCCCTCATTCGCGCCCTGGAACATCTGCCGGGATGGACTCTGCACATCGCCAGTCGCATCGAGGGCCGGCGGGAAGCCCAGCTGCGCGCTCTCATCCCCGACCGCGCGAGGGTCGTCTTCCATCGGGGAGTCAGCGATGAGGAGTATGCGCGTCTGCTCGACGAGTCGACAGCCCTGGTCACAGCCTCACGTGAGGAAGGTTTCGGCCTGCCCGTGATCGAGGCGATGGCTCAGGGCGTGCCCGTGGCCGTATCGGATATCCCGATCTTCAGGGAGATCGCCGCCGAGGCGGCCGAATACTTCGATCCGGAGGATCCGCCGTCGATCGCGCAGGCGATCACCCGGCTCACGGATGAACAGAGGTGGGCGGAGCAGTCCGCAGCCGGTCAGGAGCAGTCACAGGTCTTCGATTGGGCGGCTTCGGCTGCCTCGCTCGTCGAACTCATCCGGTCCGTCGCCGCGAACCGGAAGACAGAGGACTGAGTCAGCGGGAGGACGCACCCCAGCTGCGCAGCACCCAGTTGGTGCCGGTGAAGACGAATTCTCCGTGCCCGCAGTTTCCGAGCACACCGAGGCGGCCCGTCCCGTTCATCTCGACGAGGATCTCGGCGGCTCCGCGCAGCACCGCACCGTGGGCGACGATGGCGATCGTCTCGGCATCGGCGGACCGGACGATCTCGATGATGGCGTCAGCGGCTCGACGGCCCGATCGGGAACGGGATTCTCCGCCGGGCGGTGCGACATC
The DNA here is from genome assembly GCF_009299785.1 of Brevibacterium sp. CFH 10365. Taxonomy (NCBI): domain Bacteria; kingdom Bacillati; phylum Actinomycetota; class Actinomycetes; order Micrococcales; family Brevibacteriaceae; genus Brevibacterium; species Brevibacterium sp. CFH 10365. The sequence goes on from NZ_VIGO01000002.1 coordinate 410,161, forward strand.
TGCACCGGAGGCCCATTCGGCCAGTTCATCCGGCCAGGTCTCGGCCACCTCGGCGCGGGTGGAGCCTTCCCACTCACCGAAGGAGGCTTCGCGCAGCCGTTCGTCGCGAACGGGCTCGACATCGACGAACGCCGCCAGGCTGTCGGCCGTCTCAGAGGCTCGGGAAAGGTCGGAGCACACGATCAGCCCGGGTCCGAACTCAGCGAGGAGGCGGGCGGCCTGTTTCGCCTGGGCTCGTCCTGTGTCGTTGAGGGGGACGTCGGTCTGTCCCTGGAAGCGACCGGCGACGTTGAAATCCGTCTGTCCGTGACGCCAGAACAGAACGGTCTTCGTCATTCGCCGATGCCGGGCTCGGGCAGCTGCAGGTCGATGACGGGAACGTCCTTCCACAGCCGCTCGAGAGCATAGTATTCGCGCTGTTCGGCCGAGAAGACGTGGACGACGATCTCGCCGAAGTCGAGGAGCACCCAGTCTCCTCCGCGGCCTTCGCGGCGCAGCGGAGTCCGGTCATGCACGAGCTGCACCTCTTGCTCGACGGCGTCGATGATCGCGCCGATCTGGCGTTCGTTGTCGGCGGAGACGATGAGGAACGCGTCGGTGATGTAGAGCGTGGAGCTCACATCGAGACCGATGATGTCTGTTCCGAGCTTCTCGTCCGCGGCTTTGGCGGCGGTTCGAAGCAGGTGGGTGGATTCGGCGATCTCGCTCACAAGATCCTTTCGCATGGATGCGGCTGTGGAGGTGGTGGGAACCGGGTGGTGATCAGAGGAACATGACGAGGGCGACGACGATGAGCGCAAGGGCGACGAATGCGGCGACGCCGAGAACGATATAAGGCATCTTCGAAGGCTCTTCGCCCATGAGGATCTGTCCGTCGTGCCCGGTCACCGAGCTGGCCCGGATTCGTGAGCCGGGAGGGTTCACGGTCTCTTCGTCTTCGTAGTCGGAGTTCGGCAGGGACCAAGCTTCGGGCACTGCGTCCATCGGTCGGGTCTCCGGGTTCGCGGCCAAGGCACGTGCCGCGTCATCGGATCCGGCGTCTCCGGTCGATTCGTCCGTCTGGTCGGTTGTCCCGCCGGGCTGTGAGTCCTCGGCACGACCAGTCTGCGGCGTCTGCTCGGTGCGATCGTCGCTCGCGCGGGTCTCGTCGACCTCGGGGATCTGCGCCGAGGCGGCGGTGACGACACGGACTCCGGAGGTCGAGGGCGGCTGCACGATCGGCATCCGACGAGACCGAGAGGAGGGCTCGGGCTCGTCCGCGGCCTCCGCATCAGGCTGCGCCTCCGCCTTGCTCGCCGGAGCGGGTTCGTCCGCGGCGACCGTGTCGGCGGTTGCGTCCGTGGCTGGTTCGGCCTGTCCGTCCCCGGCGGATTCGTCGGCCGAGTCGGTCCTGTCGACTGTCTCGGTCGGATGGTCCTTCTCGGTCTCGGTGCCGAGTGCCGAAGCGTCATCGTCGAGGGCCGAGTACGGCATGGACAGCGCATCGTAGGGTTCGTTCTCCACGGTCGTGGGGCGCGGAGCCGACGCATCGGTGACAGGTGCTTCGAAGTCGCGGGCGGCGACCTCGTCGGAGTCTCCCCCGAAACCTGCCGTGTCATAGGATTCGTGTTCGGTCTCGGCGGTCTTCGCTTCCGGTGTCGTCGGAGCGCTCGGCTCATCCTGGGAGCTCGAATCATCCGGAGCCTCTGCTGCGGACTCCGAACCGGCGGTGTTCTGGTCCGCGGTGGGCTCCCCATCCGAGATCTCGGGGACCGGGCCGGTCAGACGCCCCTCGGCCGCGGCCTGTCGTTCGGCCAGCTCCTTCTCATCGGCGACGACCGGCATCGCGCCGGTAGACAGATCACCGTACAGGGAGAGTCCGTGTTCGCGCAGGTACCGCTTCTTCTCCGCACGTGTCTGGAAGTGCGGCAGCGGAGTGCGTGTCGGGTCGAGGCGGTCTTCGGCCTGGACCGGGGGCCGCGACTCCTGCGGGTGATCGGATGCCAATGCGCCGCGTTCGTGGCTGGTCTTCGGCGAGGGATCGGGGTCGATACGTGAGGCGGTGTCAGCGGTCGTCTCGGCCGCCGGTTTCGCACCGGGCTTCTTCGGCGGCAGCGGGCTGAGGAGTCCGGCGCGAGAGTTCGGCGCCTCCTTCGGCTGCTCAGGAACCTCTCGTGCTTCGAACGCCTGTTCCGCCGCCAGCCTCTCGGCTTCGCGCCGTGCTCGACGTGACGTGAACTGCTCCTCAGCCATTCTCACTCCTGTACAACTCGTATTTCGCGATGTACTGCACCACGCCGTCCGGCACGAGGTACCAGACGGGTGCACCATCCATCACCCGTTGTCTGCAATCCGTGGACGATATCGCCAGTGCAGGGATCTGCACGAGACTCAGCCGATCGACCGGCAACCCCTCGCCATGGAGTTCGTGCCCGGGCCGACTGACTCCGACGAAGTGGGCCAGGGAAAACAGCTCATCCACATTCTTCCACGTCAAGATCTGAGCCAAAGCGTCCGCGCCGGTGATGAAGAACAACTCGGTGTCGGACCCGTAGCTGCGGGCGAGGTCGCGCAGGGTGTCGATCGTGTAGGTCGGTCCCGGTCGGTCGACATCGGCACGGGATACGGTGAACCGCGGATTCGATGCCGTGGCGATGACGGTCATCAGGTACCGGTGCTCGGCGCTGCTGACCTCTTCGACGTCCTTCTGATACGGCCGTCCGGTGGGGACGAAGACCACCTCGTCGAGGTCGAAGGTCGCCTGGACCTCACTTGCCGCGACGAGGTGGCCGTTGTGGACGGGGTCGAAGGTGCCGCCCATGACACCGACTCTGCGTCTGTACTCTGCCATATCAGTGGCGGTGCGAGATGCCCTTCCACGACCGAGTCACAATGCCCATCGTGATGAAGATCGCCAGGGTGATGAGTCCGTACCAGATCGGATCCATCGGCAGCTCGACGTGGGCTGCGTGCTCCCCGCCTTCGGCTGCGGCCATAATGGCTGCGTTCACGTCATTACTCCTTACTCAGTGATCCGACGCGTGAGAGGCGCATCGGCGTCATTACCTTCCCAGTTTCTCATGAACGACCCGGGAATCCGGCATCGACATGACTTCTCCCGCCTTCGATGTCTCCCCTGGTCGGGCGTTCTGTGCCCTGTCCGCGGAGAATCGATGCCGGAGCGGTTTCAGGAACGGACCTGCCCGTTGCCCATCATCACCCACTTCGTGGTCGTCAGCTGCTCGAGTCCCATGGGGCCGCGAGCGTGCAGCTTCTGTGTGGAGATGCCCACCTCTGCGCCGAAGCCCAGCTCTCCTCCGTCGGTGAACCGCGTGGAGACGTTGACGCCCACCGCTGCGGCGTCGATGGCCGCGACGAAGGTGTCGGCGTTGTCGAGGTCCTTCGTCACGATCACCTCCGTGTGACCGGAGCTGTAGGCGCGGATATGGTCGATGGCCTCTTCGATTCCCGAGACGAGTTTGATCGCGATCTCCAGTCCCAGGTATTCCTTGGCCCAATCGCGTCGTGATACCCGACGGATCTTCATCCCCGCCGGTGCCAGCGCTGAGACGTCGGAGTCCGCATGGACGATGACACCGGCTCCGTCGAGGCGTTCGAGGATCTTCGGCAGCACGCGTTTGGCGGCCTTCTCGTGGACGAGCAGGGTCTCCAGCGAGTTGCACACGCTGGGTCGATGCGTCTTCGAGTTGAGGACGAGATCGACGGAGGTCTTCACCGTCGCGGTGGAATCGATGAACATGTGCACATTGCCCACACCGGTCTCGATGACGGGCACGATCGACTCCTGCACGACCATGTTGATCAGTTCGGCGCCGCCTCGGGGAATGAGCAGATCGACGTAGTCGCGGGCGTGCATGAGCACGTTCGCCCCTTCGCGTCCGTACTGGTCGATGCCGTTGATCGAGTCGACCGGCAGGCCCGCCGATTCGACGGCGCGTCGGAGGATCGAGATGATCTCCGTGTTCGAGTTCTGGGCGGCCGAACCTCCGCGCAGGACCGAGGCGTTGCCGGATTTGAGGGCGAGCACGGCGATGTCGACGGTGACGTTCGGGCGGGCTTCGTAGATCGCGCCGATCACACCCATGGGCACGCGGTTCTGGGTGAGCCGGATGCCGTTGGGCAGGGTGCGGCCGACGACGACGTCACCGACCGGGTCCGACAGATCGATGACGTCGTCGACGGAATCGGCGATCGCTGCGATGCGATCGGCGTCGAGGCGCAGACGGTCGAGCAGCGCTTCGCTCATGCCGTTCTCGGTACCGGCGGCGATGTCGGCGTCGTTGGCTTTGACGATGCGGTCGGTGTTCGCGCGCAGCGCATCGGCAATGGCGCCCAGCGCTGCGTCCTTCCCTGCCGTCGAGGTCGTCGCGAGCAGACTCGAAGCGGTCTTGGCGCTGCGCACTATGCGGGTGACTCCGCGCACGGTCTTCGGGTGGATCTCGGCAGCTGCTGTCATGGGCTATCTCCCCCCGCTCACGTGTGTGAGAACGAGATCGTTTCGATGGATGACCTCTTTACGGTAGTCATTTCCCAGACGGGTGCCAAGTTCCTCGGTCGTGGACCGGAACATCAGCGGCAGCTCGTCCGAGGAGAAGTTCGTCATTCCGCGGGCGATGACGTCGCCGGCGAGGTTGCGGATCTCGACCGGGTCACCTGCTTCGAAGTCGCCGCTGCACGCGGTGACGCCGACGGCGAGCAGGGAGGTCCCGCGGGAGAGCACGGCGGTCTCGGCCCCGTGGTCGATGGTGACCGATCCGAATGTCCGGGCCAGATGGCGCAGCCACAGGAGGCGGGTCCCCCGCCGTCTGTGAGTGACCGCGAAGTACGTGCCCACGGTCTCCCCGGCCAGCGCCGAGGCGGCCCGCGATGCCGAGGTCAGGACGGCTGGGATGCCCGAATCGGCGACCATGATTGCGGCGTCGACCTTCGTGGCCATTCCACCGGTGCCGGTGCCGGCCGTGCCGACACCGCCGATGGCGAGGTCATCGAGTTCACCGGGTCCGTGGACGCGGTCGATCAGCCGAGAGCCCGGCTGGTCAGGAGGACCCGAGTAGAGCGCGTCGACGTCGGACAGCAGCACGAGGGCATCGGCGTGGGCCAAGTGTGCGACGAGAGCCGCCAAGCGGTCGTTGTCCCCGAAGCGGATCTCCTCGGTGGCCACGGCGTCGTTCTCGTTGACGATGGGCAGCGTGCCCAGGGCCAGGAGCTTGTCGAGGGCACGCTGGGCGTTCTTGTACTGGGTGCGGCGGATGAGGTCATCGGCGCTCAGCAGCACCTGGCCGGGGACGAGGTCGTAGCGTCCCAGCGCTCGTGTATAGGCGGCCATGAGCAGGCCCTGGCCCACACCGGCGGCGGCCTGCTGGCTGGCCAGGTCCCGTGGCCGCTTCTTCAGACCCATGGGTTCGAGTCCCGCCGCGATCGCGCCGGAGGACACGAGGATCACTTCGTGACCGGCCGATCGGTGAGCACCGATGACGTCGGTCAGGGCGATGAGTTTGGCCTCGTCGAGTCCGCCGTCGATGGTCGTCAGCGAGGAGGAGCCGACCTTGACGACGATGCGACGGGCCCGGGCGATGTCGTCACGGATGGACGTGGCGGAGGAGTCCGCCTGCACTGCGGCGCTCACTCCTCGCCGGCTCCCTCAGCAGACTCCGTCGCCGGTGCCGGGTGACCGCTCTCACGCCGGGCGCGTTCGGCCAGGCGCTCCTGTTCGAACTCGGCCCGCGTTGCGGCCTTCGCATCCATCTTGTCGTGATAGGCGGCCTTGCGTTCTCTGCGTGTGGCTCGCGATTCCTCTTCGAGCCGGGCGTCGGATCCGCGCGAACCCAGCAGTTCGGCACCGCCCACGGACGTGGGATCCCAGTCGAAGACGACGCCGTCATCTCCGCCGACGACGATCGTGTCACCGGGTTTGGCGCCGGCTTTGAACAGGGCCTCTTCGACGCCGAGGTGTTCGAGGCGGTCGGCGAGGTAGCCGACGGCTTCGTCATTGCCGAAGTCCGTCTGCTGCACCCAGCGGCGAGGTTTGTCGCCGAGGACGCGGAACACCGGTCCCCCGGACGCGCGTTCGGAAAGCACCTCGAAACCACGGTCGTCGACGGCCTTCGGGCGGATGACCACGCGCTGCGGTGTGGCTTCGACCTCGGCCCGACGTGCACGTTCAGCGAGCACGAGTTCGGCCATGGCGAACGAGAGCTCCCGCAGACCCGCATGGCTGACAGCAGAGATCTCGAAGACTCGGTAGCCGGCAGCCTCGAGGTCGGGGCGGACGATATCGGCGAGGTCGCGACCGTCGGGGATGTCGACCTTGTTCAGCGCCACGAGCTTCGGGCGTTCGGACAGCGGGAGGAGACCGCTGCCGTCGTCGAGGTCGACGGCGTAGGCGGCGAGTTCGGATTCGATGATCGTCAGGTCGGAGACAGGATCGCGCCCCGGCTCCCAGGTGGCCATGTCGATGACGTGGACGAGGCCCGCACAGCGTTCGACGTGGCGGAGGAATTCGAGGCCGAGCCCCCTGCCTTCGGATGCACCGGGGATGAGTCCGGGGACATCGGCGACCGTGTAGCGGGTCTCTCCGGCCTGGACGACGCCGAGGTTGGGCACGAGCGTTGTGAATGGGTACTCGGCGATCTTGGGCTTCGCGGCCGAGAGCGCCGCGATCAGGCTCGACTTGCCCGCCGAAGGGTAGCCGACGAGGGCGATATCGGCGATGGTCTTGAGTTCGAGGACGAGGCTGACCGTCTCTCCCGGCTCACCGAGGAGCGCGAACCCGGGGGCCTTGCGCTTCGTCGATGCCAGGGCGGCGTTGCCGAGCCCGCCGCGGCCCCCGGCAGCGGCAGTGAATTCGGTGCCGTCCTCGACGAGGTCGGCGATGACGTCACCGTTGGTGTTCTTGACCACTGTGCCTTCGGGGACGTCGACGACGAGGTTCTTTCCGTCGGCTCCGTGCCGCAGGTCGCCCTTGCCGATCCCGCCGTCATCGGCGCGCACATGCGGACGGTGGTGCAGGGGCAGCAGGGTCGTGGTCTGGCGGTCGACGCGGAAGATGATGTTTCCGCCGTTGCCGCCGTCAGCGCCGTCGGGCCCGCCGAGCGGTTTGAACTTCTCACGCCTGATCGAGGCGCATCCGTTCCCACCTGCGCCGGCGGCGAGGTGAACAGTGACACGATCTACGAACTCGGTGGCCATAATGTCCTTATATCAGATGAAGGGTGAGTCGTTCGACTCACCCTTCATGCTCCCTTCTTCAGGGAGAAATCATATTGACGACGGATCGGATCCGGAGAGGATCAAGCTCCGACGATGTTGACGATCTTGCGACCGTTGCGGGTGCCGAATTCCACGGCGCCGGCAGTCAGAGCGAAGAGGGTATCGTCTCCTCCGCGGCCGACATTGGCTCCGGGGTGGAACTTGGTTCCACGCTGGCGGACGATGATCTCGCCGGCCTTGACGGCCTGGCCGCCGAAGCGCTTCACGCCGAGGTACTGTGGGTTCGAGTCGCGACCGTTGCGGGTCGAGCTGACTCCCTTTTTGCTTGCCATGTGAGAAGTCTCCTCTTACTTGATGTTCGTGATCTTCAGACGGGTGAGGTCCTGGCGGTGGCCCTGACGCTTCTTGTACCCGGTCTTGTTCTTGTACTTCTGGATCACAATCTTGGGACCGCGGAGTTCACCGGCGACCTCAGCGCTGACCGAGACCTTCGCCAGAGCGTCGGGATCGGTCGTGACCGTCTCACCGTCGACAAGAAGCACGGCATCGAGTTCGACGCTGTCTCCAGCCTTCGCCTTCATTCGGTTGACTGTGATGATATCGCCGACGCTCACCTTTTCCTGGTGACCTCCGGCGCGGACGATGGCATAGACCATGGTCGAACCCTCTTTCTGTTAAAACACAAACGAACGGCGGTTGTCCCTTGGCTGTCGCAGAACGGATCCCGCGACATCCCATTGAGAGGAATCACCAGCCGTGGTGCGTCACGCGCACCGACGATCAATTCTAGTCGAACCCGCACAGCGCAGGCAAACCCGTTCAGGAGCCGCCTGGGCCCGAACTGCCCGCTGTGAGGCATCTCTCATTCGCGCGAGTCGGCGATGTGCTCGTGTCGACGAATCACCTCGGCGACGATGAAGGCGAGGAACTTCTCCGCGAGATCCGGGTCGAGCTGTGATTCTTCGGCCAGCACCCGCAGCCGTGCGACCTGGCGGGCCTCTCGGGACTCATCGGCGGGCGGCAGGCCGTGATCGGCCTTGAGCTCGCCCACGCGTTCGGTCAGCTTGAAGCGCTCGGCCAGGAGGTGGACGAGGGAGGCGTCGATGTTGTCGATGCTGCCGCGCAGCTCCGACAGTCGCTCGAGGGCGTATGTCTTGTCGTCATTGTTCTGCTCCACACCCTCAGTCTAACGATGAGTGGACACAGCAGTGCGCCGCGTCCGAACGGGCGCGGCGCACTGTCCTCACGTTGGGCGAATCCACTGTCCCCCACTTCGGGGAGCCGGCTGGTCAGGCGGTCTGCTCGACCGGAACAGCGTCGACGGTGTCCGGATCGCCCAGCGTTCCGGCCTTGCGATCGGCGAGGTACTTCTTCATCTCCTTCTTGACCACCGGCATGAGCAGATAGAGGCCGAGGATGTTGATGAAGGCGCACATGAACAGTGCGGCATCCGCGAACTCGACGACCTTAGAGAAGGTCGCCACGCAGCCGACGACGACGAAGAGGCAGACGAGGGCGCGGAAGACGGTGACGCTGGCCTTGGCGTTGCCGAACAGGTAGCTCCATGCCTGTTCGCCGTAGTACGCCCAGGTGATGAGGGTGGAGAAGGCGAAGAGGGCAACGGCAACGGCCAAGAGCACCGGGTACCAGCTGGCGACCGTGGAGAAGGCATCCGAGGTCAGCGCCACTCCCCCGATCTCGCCGGCGCCCAGGTCCTCCCGGTAGGACGCCTGGTTGGCGACGATGATCGTCAGCGCCGTCATGGTGCAGACGATGACGGTGTCGATGAAGGGCTCGAGGAGCGCGACGAATCCCTCGGAGATCGGTCGGCGGGTCTTGACCGCCGAGTGGGCGATCGGAGCGGATCCGATGCCGGCCTCGTTGGAGAAGGCCGAACGCTGGAAGCCGATGATCATGACGCCGACGACGCCGCCGGCGATGCCCTGCGGGTTGAAGGCTCCGGCGAAGATCTCGCCGATGGCGGCGGGGATATTGGAGAAGTTGAGACCGAGCACGAGCAGACAGGAGATGACGTAGAAGATGGCCATGCCCGGGACCAGCTTGTCCGTGACCTTGGCGATGGAGCGAATGCCGCCGAGGATGACCAGGGCGACGAGCGCTGCGAAGACGATCCCGAAGACGAGGGAGGCGAAGGGACCGGCCAGGAATCCGTCATCGCCGCCGGTGGCGGTGCGCACCTGAGCAAAGGTCTGATTGGCCTGGAACATCCCGCCGCCGACAACGCCGAAGATGAGGATGGCGATGGCGAAGAGACCGGTCAGCGCCGTTGCCACGGGCTTCGAGAAGCGGCGGAAGGCCACGGGGAGGTATTTGAAGGGACCGCCGTGAACCACACCGTTCTCGTCGATCTCGCGGTACTTCACTCCGAGGGTGCATTCGACGAACTTCGTGCACATGCCGAGAAGCCCGGCGACGATCATCCAGAAGGTGGCGCCCGGGCCGCCGAGGGCGATGGCGACACCGACACCGGCGATATTGCCGAGACCGACGGTGCCCGACAGCGCCGAGGCCAGTGCCTGGAAGTGGGTGACCTCGCCCGGATCATCCTTCGAGGAGTGCTTTCCGCGGATGATCTCGAGAGCGAGCTTGGCCCCGCGCGCCTGGATGAAGCCGAAGTAGACGGTGAATGCCAGGGCCGCGAAGATCAACCACAGGACGACGAATGGAAAGGAGATCTCTCCGATCGTGATCGGAAAGAAGATGATGTTGCCGAACCACGTCGCAATCGGATCGAACCAGGAGTTGATGGCATCGTCGACTGGAGAGACCGGCTCTGCTGAGATATGAAGATCGTTCATAGTGTGCAAACATACTGAGACCTACGTCACATTCAAGCGTTCCACGTTGTGGGACCGTTTCAGTTATGAAACCGTTACCGAACAAGGCACTTGCAGTGCTTTTGAGATTGGCGTCTCATCAACTGGCTTAGACTGGGAGCATGACTCAGAACCCTCAGCAGCCAGGTCAGCGGCCGAATCGATCGCCGAACCCATCCCCCGATCGCGGTCCCGTCCCCAGCGGTGATCCGAGCACTCATATCCAAGCCGGCCACAGTCAGCCCGCGGCCTATCCTGGGGCGGAGGCGGTGACGAATCCCAACGGACACTATGGCTCTCAGGGTGCTCAGTCCGGGTCGATCGGCGGTTCGGAGTCGACCGCGCCGTATGGCCCGCCGGCCGGAGCCCAGGCGAACACCGGCGCCCCGCCGCACCACGGCGAAGGCTCACCGCTGCCACCGGCACCACAGCGTCGCCGTACTGCCGGACAGGCCGCCGGTGCAGGTCCGAGCCCGAACTCCGGGTCCGGACCCGCCGCTTCGCAAGCGCCGAACCACGGACCCCGGCGCTCTGCTGTGCAGACGCCGAACTCCGGCCAGGGCCCCTCGGGGCCGGGTCGGCCGAACTCCGCGCCCACACGCATCGTCTCCCCCGACGGTGAGCGTGTACGCGAGAAGCCGGCCGGAGGAGTCTCGGGCTACTTCGCGATCGTCGGTGCCATCATCCTGCTGCTCGGTGCTGTGCTCATGGGCATCATCGGCTTCGTCATGAGCTTCGCCCAAGTCGTCGTCGGCGTCGTCCTCTTCATCGTCGCCGTGCTGTGCTTCATCGCCTCGATGTTCCTGTTCAAGGGGTGCACCTCGGTGGCGCCCGGTCATGCCGTCGTCCTCCAGCTCTACGGCAAGTATGTCGGCACGGTCCGGCAGTCGGGCCTGCGGTTCGTCAATCCCTTCTTCACGAAGGACCAGATCTCGACGCGTATCCGCAATCATGAGACTTCGACGCTGAAGGTCAATGACCTCGACGGCAATCCGATCGAGATCGGCGCCGTGGTCGTCTGGCAGGTCCGGGACACCGCACAGGCGATGTTCGAGGTCGATGACTTCGAAGAGTTCGTTGCGATCCAGGCGGAGACCGCCGTTCGACACATCGCGAACTCCTATGCCTATGATTCCTCGGATCCGCGCCGCATGTCGCTGCGTGACAACGCCGACGAGATCACCTCGCGGCTCTCCGATGAAGTCGCCGCCCGAGTCATGGCTGCGGGGGTCACAGTCATCGAATCGCGCATCACCCAATTGGCCTATGCACCGGAGATCGCCCGAGCCATGCTCCAACGCCAGCAGGCCACAGCGGTCGTCGCTGCTCGGCAGCTCATCGTCGAAGGGGCTGTCGGCATGGTGGAGACGGCGATCGAGGAGATCGAAGGACGTCAGATCGTCAAGCTCGGGCAGACCGAACGCAGCGATCTCGTGTCGAACCTGATGATCGTCCTCTGCGGGGATCAGGCGGCGCAGCCGACGATCAGCACCACCCGCAGCCAGCAGTCCGCGGGCTGACCGACCGGCGCAGGGTCCACCGGAGACGACAGAGCCCCGACGACGGATGACGTCGGCGGGGCTCTGTCGGTCTCAGAGAAGCGGAGGAGCTCAGTCGTCGCCGATGATGACGAACGAGGTCGGCAGCTGTTCCTGGCTGGGCTCGGCAGCCTTCTTCGCCGGTTCGCTCTTCTTCGCCGGGGTGCGCTTGACCGGCGCCGCGACAGCGACCTTGGTCTCGCTGTCCGCACCGATCATCAGCGGCAGGTCCTTCGGCTCGTCGGCGGCAGGCTGAGCTTCGGTTGCGTCCTTCTGCTCGGCCGCAGGATTCTGCTCTGCCGCCGGCGCCTGCTCGCCGCCGGTCGTCTGCTCACCGGATGACTCGGTCTGCGAATCGCCGCTGCGGTTCGAGCGCGACCGGCGCCGACCGCTGCGTGAGCGCGACCGGGACTTTCCACTCTCATCGCTGCTCGCCGAGTCGTCGGTGTGAGGCGGGGTGTCGGACTTCGCCTCGGTCGATTCGCTGCCGTCCTTCTTCAGAGTGGCCTTCGCGATCGCGGCGACGGCTGTCCGGGAAGCATCAGAAGACACGGCTTCCTCGGTCGATTCGGACTCGTTGTACTTGGACTTCGAACCGGAGTCACCGCGACGCTTGCGGTCACGGCGGTTGTCGTGGTTCGACGACCGGTTGCCCCGGTGACCCTTCGATCCGTCTTCTTCCGAACCCGGAAGCAGCAGTCCCCGTCCGGTGAGGTCCTCCCCGGCGCTGACCAGGGATTCGGCGAGTCCGGTGCCGATGCGCTTGCGCGTCATCTGCACGAGTCCCAGCGAAGTCACCTCGGCGACCTGATGCTTCGTCCGGTCGCGGCCGAGGCACTCGACGAGGCGGCGCACCACGAGATCGCGGTTGGATTCGAGCACCATGTCGATGAAGTCGACGACGATGATTCCGCCGATGTCACGCAGGCGGATCTGGCGGATGACCTCCTCGGCGGCTTCGAGGTTGTTGCGGGTCACCGTCTCCTCGAGGTTGCCTCCGGATCCGGTGAACTTGCCGGTGTTGACGTCGACGACCGTCATCGCTTCGGTGCGGTCGATGACGAGCGAACCGCCCGAGGGGAGATTCACCGTGCGCTGCAGCGCCTTCTGGACCTGCTCTTCGATCCGGTAGTGGTCGAAGATGTCCTTGTCCTCGTTGTAGCTGTGGACACGATCGAGCAGGTCCGGGGCCACGGACTCGACGTACTCGTGGATCGTGTTCCACGCACCGTCGCCGTCGATGACGAGCGAGCTGAAGTCCTCGTTGAAGACATCACGAATGATGCGCACGATCATGTCCGGCTCACTGTAGAGCAGCTGCGGCGCCAGCACCTTCGTCGACTTCGACTTCTTCTCGATCGTCTCCCACCGTTTGGCGAGACGTTCGACATCACGCGAGAGGTCGTCATCGGTGGCTCCCTCGGCGGCGGTGCGCACGATGACGCCGTTCGAATCACCGACGAGCTGCTTGAGCAGCTTCTTCAGGCGTGCCCGCTCGTTGTCAGGCAGCTTCCGCGAGATTCCGGTCATCGAATTGCCGGGCACGTAGACGAGGAAACGTCCCGGCAGAGAGATCTGACTGGTCAGACGGGCGCCCTTGTGTCCGATCGGATCCTTCGTCACCTGCACGAGCACGGCATCGCCGGGGCTCAGCGCGGTTTCGATGCGGCGTGCCTTGCCGTCCATGCCGAGGGCGTCCCAATTGACTTCACCGGCATAGAGCACGGCGTTGCGGCCCTTGCCGATGTCGATGAATGCCGCCTCCATGCTCGGCAGCACGTTCTGGACCTTGCCCAGGTAGACGTTGCCGATGAGCGAGGACTGCTGACGGTTCTCCTTGAGGTAGTGCTCGACCGCGATCCCGTCTTCGACGACGACGAGCTGAGTCTGGTCGCCGCTCTCACGCACAAGCATCGTGCGGTCGACGGACTCACGGCGAGCGAGGAATTCGGCCTCGGTGATGATGGGACGGCGACGTCCTGCCTCGCGGCCCTCCTTGCGGCGCTGACGCTTGGCTTCGAGACGAGTCGAACCCTTGAGCGAGGTGACCTCGTCGCGGTCTGTGCTGCGGGTGCGGGAGCGACGACGGCGGCGCCGGCGCGAACCGTCGTCGGAGTCGTCGTCACTGTCGTCGGAATCGGAATCGTCGGAGTCCTTGTGATCCGACTTCGAGTGTGAGTCCTCGGCGTGCGAATCGGCGGTCTGCTTCGATCCTCGATTGCTCGAACGCGATCCCCGCTTCGATGGCTTCGAGTCCTGGCTGTCGGCTGAGTCGGAAGAGTCGTCCTCGGGGTCCTTCGAGTCATCGGCGGAGTCCGAGGACTCGTCATGGGAGTCGTCGCGGTTGCGCGACCGCCGCCCACGGCCGCCCCGACGTCGGCGCGGACCGTTGGAGGACTCGTCCTCGTCGCTGTCGCCCTGGCTGTTCCGCTGAGTCGACGACGTGTCGTCATCGGTCTCTGGGGAATCGTCCCAGGCATCCTCGGAATCGTCGTCCTCGATCGTGACGGCCTCGGCGTGTTCGGCCTTCGGCACCTGAAAGATCAGGCCGCCGTCATAGGGCACCGCCGGGACGGTGCGAGGTTCGGGCGCGGCAGCCGTCGGAGCGGGGGCGGCGAAGGGATTGCGCGGGTCGAAGCTCGGCGCTGACTGCGCAGCCGCCGGGGCGTCATCCGAATCCTCTCCGTCATCGGAATCATCATCGTCGTCCTCGTCCTCTCCGCGGACGAACTCTTCGAAGACCAGCCCCCGATTGGCCACGGCGTCGCGTGCGGATTTCGGTCCGCCTCGGTCAGCGGCGGGTTCGTCGTCCTCGTCCTCGCTGTCATCGGCGTCGCCGATGCGCAGCGATTCGGCCGCCTCGGCGATGTCGTCGAGGCGTGCGCGCACGCTGTCGTCGACATCTTCGGATGCGGCGTCCTTGGCACCTGCCGACTGCTGCAGATTCGCGAGGTCCGCGAGAATGCCTTCGGTCGGATCTGTCGACTCTGTACCGTCGTTCGACGTATCGTTCATCAGTTCTCCCAGTCCGAAGACGCCGTCCACACCGTACGGATCTTCGGATCCTTGCATGGTCCAAAACGGACCGAAACCTGTGGATGGCACGTCCGGCTCGCGCTCAGCGCGTAGGCCTTCCGTGCTGCCTCATCTTGTTGTCGACCTGCGAGGTCATACCCTCGACTCGGTGGAGGCACTTCTCCTGCTCGGTGTGAGAACAGGTATCCGTCAGACCATTATGTCATAGAAGTGCCTCTGCGCTGAGGTTTCGTGAGGCGCGGGGTTTGCCGCGCGGGACGCGGCCAGGCATTCTTGAGGGGTGAACACCACGCTGACTCACTCCGATGACCTCGACACCGCTGATGCCACCTCGTCGTGGGTGCTCAGATCCGCTCCGTTCGGAATCTTCCTCATCATCGCCTCCGTCATCGGCTTCCTCGCTTCGTTCTCCCTGTCGGCGGAGAAGTACGAGAAGCTGGAGAACCCGGATGTCGTGCTCTCCTGTGATCTCAATCCGTTCTTCTCCTGCGGTTCGGTCATGGAGCATGCAGAAGCGGAGCTGCTGGGCTTTCCCAATCAGCTCCTGGGCGTTGCGGCGTTCGTCATCCCTCTGCTTCTCGGTGTGCTCATCCTGTCCGGGACCCGTCTGCCCCGGTGGGTGATGGTGGGGCTGAACATCGGGCTGGGCTGCGGTGTGGCGCTGGTGATGTTCCTGTTCTACGTCTCGATCTACAGGATCGGAGTCGGCTGCCCGTGGTGCATCGTCGTGTGGACCGTGACGATTCCGATGTTCATGGCCGTCACCGCCCGCAATGTGCTCACCGGCGCCTTCGGTCGGCGCGCCGCTGACAACGCCGTGCTGAGGGTCCTGGCGAAGGAGAACATCGCCCTGTCGGTGCTGTGGATGCTCATCATCTTCGCCTGCATCGTCGTTCAGTTCTGGGCATTCTTCTCCAATCTGCTCTGACCATCCGGATGCAGTGAGGGCGCCCCACCGTGTGGCAGGGCGCCCTCACTGATTCGACCGGCGCGGCTCGGTCATCGACTCGGCTCGGCCTTCTGTCGGATCTCAGCCTTCGGCCGGGTACCAGATTCCGATCTCGCGTTGGGCCGATTCGGTGGAATCGGATCCGTGGACGAGGTTCTTCTGCACCTTCTCACCCCAGTCGCGACCGAGATCGCCGCGGATCGTGCCGGGAGCAGCTGCCGTCGGGTCGGTGGCGCCGGCCAGGGACCGGAAGCCGGGGATGACGCCCTGTCCGGAGGCGATGATCGAGACGATCGGCCCTTCGGACATGAAGTCGACGAGCGGCTGGTAGAAGGGCTTGCCTTCGTGCTCGGCGTAATGGGCTGCCAGTTCGGCGGCGGTGGCCGAACGGAGATCCAAGGCGTCGATCGCATAGCCCTTGGCTTCGATTCGGGCCACGATCTGTCCGACGAGTCCGCGAGCGACTCCGTCGGGTTTGATGAGGATGAGCGTACGTTCCATTCCGGTCCTTCCAATGTCGTGTGGACGTCGGTCCACAGTCTACCCGGGCGCCGAAACGGGAACGCCTCGGCGCCGTCGGGGTTCAGCCTCGTGTTGCGACCTCGCGGTCGATGCGGGCCGACCAGTAGACGGCCGCCGCCCACAGGCCGATGAACAGCGCTGCGACGAAGAACATCGAGGTCAGCACGAAGCCGGAGGCCAGCAGCAGCACTTGGACGACCCAGCCGATGATCACACCGGGACGCTTCTCACCGATCCGCCGCGGCAGCAGGATGACGGCGATGATGGCCAACACTGCGATGACCGAGGCGCCGATGAGCAGCTGCGCCAAGGTCAGGGTCTGCGCTGACTTCACCGACAAGCCGAATGTCGTGAGCACGGCGAAGTAGACGACGACGAGTTCGCAGATGAGGATCGATCCGCAGAGCACGGGGTACTTGGATTTCATCCTTCCTCCCCTCGTCCGAGCAGCAGGCGCGCTTCGGCCACTGTGTAGATGGAGCCGGTGACGACGATCCCCGGACTCTTCGCATCGACGCTGTTGGCCAGGTCGATGGCCTTCATCAGTGCGGCATTGAGGTCGGAGGCGACGAGGACGGAATCCTCGTCGACCCACTCCCGGGCCGCCTCGGCGAGGTCCCCTGCCGGCAGCGCTCGGGAGTTGAGATTCTCGCTGACGACGAACACATCGGCGCTGCGATGCAGCTCTTCGATGACGCCGTCGCTGTCTTTGTCGGCAAGCATCGCCAGCACGATGACGACATAGTCGAAGTCGAACGCCTCGGCGAGGGTGTCGGCGAGCACATGCGCGGCGTCCGGGTTGTGGGCGCCGTCGACGACGACGCTCGGTCCCGTGCGCAGGAGTTCCGCGCGGCCCGGTGAGGTCACACGGGCCAGCCCCTCGGCCACCGTCTCCTGGTCGAGCGGCTTGTCTTCGGTTCCGAGGAAGGCTTCGGCCGCGACGATCGCGACCGCGGCATTGTGGGCCTGGTGATTTCCGTGCAGAGGCAGGAACAGGTCGGAGTAGACGTCTCTGCGGCCCTGGACGGTGATGAGCTGACCATCGACGGCACGTTCCCGGTCGAGGAGGCGGAAGTCGCGTTCCTCGGCGGCCAGTGGAACCTCACGGCGCGCCGCTTCCTCGTCGAGGACGGCCTGGGCGGCCTCGTCCTGGACAGCGGACACGGCGACAGGCTCCGGGGCCGGGCTCGGGTCGACGCTGCGATCGAGGATTCCCGCCTTGGTCGCGGCGATCTCCTCGATGGTGTCGCCGAGGAACGCCTGATGATCGAGACCGATCTTCGTGAACACGCACACCTGGGCATCGGCGACGTTCGTCGAATCCCATTGTCCGCCCATGCCGACCTCGGTGACGACCGCATCAACCGGAGCATCGGCGAAGACGGCGAAGGCCAGAACGGTCAGTGCCTCGAAGTAGGTCAGCTTCGCACGGCCTTCGGCTTCGAGCTGGGCATCGACGATATCGAGGTACGGGGCGATCTCGTCATAAATGCGCACGAAGGTGTGTGCGGACACGGGTGCCCCGTCCACGGAGATCCGCTCAGTCACCGAATGCAGGTGCGGACTGGTGAACCGGCCGACCCGCAGCTCATGAGCGGAGATGAGCGAATCGATCATCCGCGCCGTCGACGTCTTCCCGTTCGTGCCCGTGATCGTGATCGTCGGGGCGGCGGTGTGGATGTCGCCGAGGACCTCGCACGCCCGCCGCGTCGCGTCGAGCCGGAGCTCGACCTGCGTCTCCCCCGCCCGCGCCAGCAGCAGGGCGTAGACCCGGGCGAGTTCGGCACGCGTCGCCTCGTCGACGACGGGTTCGGTCACAGCATCATCCGCTGTCTGCGCATCGTCGGCGGAGTCATCGGTGCCGGTCATGCCCGCTTCACCGCCAGACGGGTGCCGCCGGGGAGCTCCTCGGGGCTGAAGACCTCGGCATCGGCCGCGACCGGGCCGAAGTTCAGAGTGGTCGTCAGGGTCTCACCGGCGATGAGGTCGATGTGAGGCTCGAGCGCGGCGACCACGTCGGTGCCGGCTTCGACGGTGACGGCGATCCGGTCGGAGATGTCGAGATCGAGCTGCTTGCGGATGCCCTGGATGGCGCGCACGGCATCACGTGCCATGCCCTCGGCCTCGAGCTCGGGTGTGACCCGCGTGTCGAGGGCAAGGAAACCGGAGTCGAGAGCCGCGAGCTCCATGCCCTCGGTACCGGATTCGGCCACGGATTCGAGGGTGTACTCGCCGTCGACGAGTTCGATTCCGCCGCTGACGACGGTCCCGTCGGTGACGGACCAGTCGCCGGACTTCGAGGCCTTGATGACCTGCTGAACCTGTTTGCCCAGACGGGGTCCGGCGGCACGAGCGTTGACGACGAGATTCTGCGACAGGGAGAATCCGGCGGCCTCCGCCTCGGCGACGTCGAGGACCTCGACGGTACGCACATTGAGCTCATCGGCGATGATCTCGGTGAAGTCGGAGCTCAGGTCCGTGTCGGTGGCGACGGTCAGCTGCGACAGCGGCAGGCGCACCCGCAGTTGGTTGGCCTTGCGCACCGAGGAGGCCGTTGAGCAGATATCGCGGGTGAGATCCATTGCCGCAACGAGGTCGGCGTCGGCAGGGAATGCCTCGGCGTCCGGGTAGTCGGCCAGGTGCACCGACCGCTGCCCGGTCAGTCCGCGGTAGATCTCTTCGACCGTGAACGGCAGCAGGGGTGCGGCCACACGGCAGAATGCCTCCAGACAGGTATAGAACACGTCGAAGGACTCATGCGTGTCGGTGCCGCCGTCCCAGAACCGGCGACGCGAACGACGCACATACCAGTTCGTGATCATATCGAGGTAGCTGCGCACGAGTTCGCATGCCGCCCAGATGTCCAGGCCTTCCATCGCCTCGGCGAACTCGGTGATGAGGTCGTGCGTCTTGGCCAGGAGGTACCGGTCGAGGACCTGGGACGAGTCGTAGCGGGACTGTGCCTGGTAGCCGGTCTTCTCCCCCGCCGGACCATCGGCCGCGTTGGAGTAGGTGGCGAAGAACTGCCATGTGTTCCACAGCGGGAGCACGACCTGACGGACACCGTCGCGGATGCCCTGTTCGGTGACGACGAGGTTGCCGCCGCGCAGGATGGACGAAGCCATGAGGAACCAGCGCATGGCATCCGAGCCGTCGCGGTTGAAGACTTCGTTGACGTCGGGGTAGTTGCGCAGGGACTTCGACATCTTCTGCCCGTCGGAGCCGAGCACGATGCCGTGGGAGATGCAGTTCGTGAATGCGGGACGGTCGAAGATCGCTGTGGCCAGCACGTGCAGCAGGTAGAACCAGCCGCGGGTCTGTCCCACGTATTCGACGATGAAGTCGGCTGGGAAGTGGTTGTCGAACCATTCGGAGTTCTCGAACGGATAGTGCACCTGGGCGTAGCTCATCGACCCGGAGTCGAACCATACGTCGAAGATCTCCGGGATGCGCTGCATCACCGACTTTCCGGTGGGGTCGTCCGGGTTCGGGCGGGTGAGGTCATCGACCCACGGGCGGTGGAGGTCGACGTCTCCGGAGTCGTTGCGCGGCAGACGTCCGAAGTCGGCTTCGATCTCGGCCAGGGAACCGTAGACGTCGGTGCGCGGGTAGGCCGGATCGGAGGAGATCCAGACGGGGATCGGCGACCCCCAGAAGCGGTTGCGCGAGATCGACCAGTCGCGGGCGTTCTCGAGCCATCTGCCGAACTGTCCGTGCTTGACGTTGTCGGGCACCCAGTTGATCTGCTCGTTGAGTTCGACCATGCGGTCCTTGAACTCGGTGACGCGGACGAACCAGGAGGACACCGCACGGTAGATCAGCGGGTTGCGGCAGCGCCAGCAGTGTGGGTAGGAGTGTTCGTAGGATTCGTGGCGGACCAGCAGCGCACTGCGCGATTCCATCGGACCGGTGTGGTTGCGCAGGTCCTTGATGATGGCCTTGTTCGCGTCGAAGACCTGCTGGCCGGCGTAGTCGGGAACGGTCGTGTCGAAGCGACCGGCGTCGTCGACCGGACGGGCGGCGGTGATTCCGTAGGAGTCGGTGAGTTCCTTGTCCTCTTCGCCGAAGGCCGGCGACTGGTGGACGATTCCGGTGCCGTCTTCGACGGTGACGAAGTCCGCGGCGAGGATCGTGTGCATGTTCTCGCCGAATTCCGACTGCGCGCCCTCGAAGTAGGGGAAGGGAGGCTCGTAGGCGGCACCGACGAGTTCGCTGCCGGGGAAGGAGCGCAGGATCTGCGGTTCCGCACCGAGCTCACGGGCGTAGGCGCCCAGGCGCGCCTCCGCGAGGATGAGGGTCTTGCCCTGCAGCTCCTCGGCACCATCGGCGCCGGGAACCACAGCGACCAGCGGGATCTCCGGGTTGACGGCCACGGCCTGGTTCGACGGAACCGTCCACGGGGTCGTCGTCCAGATGAGGACCCACTCGTCGGCGTCCTTGAGTTTGTATCCGAGGGTCACTGCCGGGTCCTGACGCATCTTGTACACGTCGTCGTCCATGCGCAGCTCATGGTTCGACAGTGGCGTCTCGTCCTTCCAGCAGTAGGGAAGGACACGGTAGCCCTCATAGACCAGGCCCTTGTCCCAGAGCTGCTTGAACGCCCAGATGACGCTCTCCATGTATTCGACGTTGAGCGTCTTGTAGTCGTTGTCGAAGTCGACCCACCGGCCCTGACGGGTGACGTACTCTTCCCATTCCTGCGTATAGCGCAGGACCGAGGAGCGGCAGGCGTCGTTGAAGGCGGCCAGACCCATGCGGCCGATCTCGGACTTGTCGGTGATGCCCAGCTGACGCTCGGCTTCGAGCTCGGCGGGCAGACCGTGGGTGTCCCAACCGAACCGGCGGTCGACCTTCTTGCCCCGCATCGTCTGGAAGCGGGGGACGACGTCCTTGACGTAGCCGGTGAGCAGGTGGCCGTAGTGCGGCAGCCCGTTGGCGAAGGGAGGACCGTCGTAGAAGACGAACTCGTTCTCACCGTTCTCGCCTGCCTCCCGCTGGGCGATCGAGGCTTTGAAGGTGTCGTCTTCCTGCCAGTAGCGCAGCACAGCGTCTTCGATGGCAGGGAAGTTCGGGGAACTGGAGAGTCCGAACGTCGAGGTCGAAACCTTGGGATAGAGAGGCTGGGTCATGAGCGTCCTTCTGGGTCACTGCGGTCACTGTCACGAGGACGACAGTCTGCCGCGGTACCACCTCGCTTATCCGCATCCCGACCGGTTCGGGTCAGTCTGCGGATCGCTCATTGACTTAGACGATGACGGATCCACCCGTCCGGGTCTACTGAGAACTCAGCGCTTGGGACGCCTGCTCCGTTCTTCCGGATGCTCCCCGGTGATGGCCGGATCGATGCATGACAATCGTATACCGTCGACTCCGCCCGAGACCACCCGGCAGGCACTCGCCGAGGCGGCCCCGGCAGGAGCCGTGAGTGCTCACAGCCCCCGGTTGCGGGCGACCTTGTGCTGAGCGGCCTGGGCGATGGGCCGGATGACCATGAGATCGACGTTGAAATGGTGGGGCCGGGTGAGCGTGTACACGACGGCGTCGGCGACGTCGCCGGCGGTCAGCGGGTTCTCGACCCCGTCGTAGACCTTCGCGGCTTTCTCCTCGTCTCCGCCGACGCGTTTGTAGGTGAACTCATCGGTGGCGACCATTCCCGGGGCGATCTCGATGACGCGAACGGGTTCGCCGGCGAGTTCGAGTCGCAGGGTCGCCGCCATCGAGTGGGTGCCGTGCTTGGCTGCGACGTAGCCGCCGCCGCCTTCATAGGCCTGATGGCCCGCGGTCGAGGACATGACGACGATGTCCCCGCGACCGGAGTCGATGAGAGCCGGCAGCAGAGCCTTGACGACCCGCAGGACACCGAGGACGTTGATATCGAACATGTCGCGCCATCCGTCGACCGATGCCTCGGCGACGGTGTCGGTTCCGAAGGCGGCACCGGCGTTGGCCACGAGCGAGTGGACGGCTCCCCCGGCCAGCACCTGATCGGCCATGGATGCCACGGCGGCGTCATCGGTGAGGTCAGCGACGATGTAGTCGGCTCCGGTCTCCTCGGCGAGTGCCTTGAGCTTGTCCTCACGGCGGGCCACAGCCACGACGTCCCAGCCCTGTTCACGCAGCTGCCTGACCGTGGCGGCGCCGATTCCGGAACTCGCTCCGGTGACTACTGCTCTGAGAGTGTCCATCTGTGTTCTCCTCTGTCGGGGTTGCCAATCGGGATCGGGTCGCGGGGACGCCCTGTTCGGAATTCAGTCTACGGAGTTCGGCTCGCGACCGGGAGCGGTGTCTTCGCGGTCGAGATCGACGTCGACCGGTCGGCTGCGGTCATGATCGGGCGGGGCGAAGGCGGCCTCGGCCGGAGTCGTCGGCGTGCTCGGCCGGGAGTTCTTCGCGCTCGGTGGGGAGTTCCCCGCACGCGGGCGGGACTCGTCCGCGCTCGGTCGAGGATGCCGATTGCGGGGTCCGCCTTCGCCGAAGACGGCTCGGAAGCCGGGAATCTTCACAGCCAGCCAGGTGATGGCGGCGCAGACGATCGCGTACGCAATCGGCATGATGACGGCGTGGAGGAGGACACCGGGGACGGTGGTCGGCAGACCCATGGCATTGCGCAGCGGGTAGAGCAGCAGCGGATGGAGGAGGAACACACCGAAGGAATACGGGTAGAAGCGATGCAGGAGCCCGAACCCGGACCGCATATGGAAGTGCAGGAGCAGGTAGGCGGACATGGAGGCGAGGACGACTCCGGGGGCGAGGTATTCGTAGGGGAACATCCAGGGTTTCTCACCGGGTCCCAGACCGGCCCACACGGCAGTTCCGGCGATCGCGACGATGAGGCTCGCCCAGGCCAGGACGGCGCCCCTGACAGACAGGACGACATCGCGCAGCACCCAGCCGAGGATGTAGAAACCGGCCATCGGCAGGAACCGAGTGGCGATATTGGCTTCGCCGACATCGAAGATCATCGACACCCATTGGTCGGCCATGCCGATGCCGAGGAAGATCAGGCCGGTCCCCCACTGCAGCCGACGGGAACCGTGGACGCTGAGGAGGCGGAAGAAAGGCGTGAGCAGGGTCAGTCCGGCGAGGACGTAGAGGAAGTAGAGCTGCACGAAGGGGGACCCGGTGAGGATCGCAATGCCCGGATTCCATGTTTCGTCGTCCGGCTGCAGATAGAAGCGACGGAACAGAACGTAGACGACGGTCCAGAACACCAGGGGGATGCCGATGCGCCAGACCCGCTTGGACAGGAACTTCCGCGGTTTGCCGCCCCGGTCGGGATCGAGCGCCAGCGCACCGGAGATCATGATGAATACGGGCACCGACCACCGGCAGGCCGAATCGATGGCGTTGGCCAGCCACCAGTCGGGACCCATGCCCGCGAAGTTCTCTTCGACGACGGTGCCCAGGGAATGGATGGTCACGACGGCGATGATCGCGATCGTCCGAGCCGGATTCATCCACGCGGTCGACGTGGGCGGCGGATTCTCTGTCGGAATTCTGTCCAAGTGCGCCATGCGACCATAATCTCATTGCCTGCGGCGAAAACGTCTCACCACGTCTTCAGAGTGTGACACGGCCCACCTCGTCGACCGAGGCGAACCGAGGCACGAGTGCTCCTTTCACTGTCCGGCGAGGTTTCGCGCGGTCGCGGGTGCGAACCGGTTTGGCCGATCGCGAACCGGGTGAGAAAATCAGCAACTATGAACACACCTGCCTTTTCGGACTCGACGCACGAGTCAGTGAACCTGCCTGAGAAGCCGGCCCTCGAAGGCCTGCGGGACAAATGGGACGCCGCGTGGAGCGAGCAGAACGTCTACGCCTTCGACGTCGACACCGATCGTGAGCAGGTCTACTCGATCGACACTCCCCCGCCGACCGCCTCGGGGTCGCTGCACGTCGGGCACGTGTTCTCGTATACGCAGACCGACATCATCGCCCGCTACCAGCGGATGAGCGGCAAGAACGTGTTCTACCCGCTCGGCTGGGACGACAACGGACTGCCGACCGAACGCCGGGTACAGAACTACTACGGGGTCACCTGCGACCCCAGCAGGCACTACGATCCGGACTTCGTGCCGCCGGAGAAGGCTCCGAAGAATTCGCGCGACTTCGTCAAGGTCTCCCGCCAGAACTTCATCGAACTGTGCGAGAAGCTCTCTGCGGAGGACGAGAAGGTGTTCGAGGATCTCTTCCGCTCCACCGGTCTGTCCGTGGATTGGAAGTACACGTACCGCACGATCGATGATGATTCGCGGGCCGTGAGCCAGCGGGCCTTCCTCACCGATCTCGAAAACGGCCACGCCTACTCCCAGGACGCCCCGACCATGTGGGACGTGACCTTCGGCACCGCAGTGGCTCAGGCCGAACTCGAGGACCGAGAGCGCGAAGGCGCCTATCACAAGGTGAAGTTCTTCCCCGAGGGCACTGACGGCCTGGCCGACACTTCGGCGGAGCCGATCATCATCCTCACCTCCCGCCCGGAGCTCATTCCCGCCGTCGTGGCGCTCGTCGCGCACCCCGACGATGAACGCTATGCCTCCCGGTTCGGGACGAACGTCGTCTCGCCTCTCTTCGGCGTCAGCGTCGAGATCCGAGCGCATGAGCTTGCGAAATCAGACAAGGGCACGGGCATCGCCATGGTCTGCACCTTCGGCGACCTCACCGATGTGACCTGGTGGCGAGAACTCGATCTGCCGACCCGGGCGGTGATCAACCGCGGCGGCCGCCTCAACCTCGAAGTGCCGGAGTGGATCGCCGACTCGCCGAAGTCCGAGGCGAAAGCCAACTACGAGGCGCTGGCCGGAAAGACCACGTTCTCTGCCCGCAAGGACATTGCGCAGATGCTCATCGATTCCGGTGACCTCATCGGTGAGGTCGAGCCGATCACCCACCCCGTCCCGTTCTACGAGAAGGGCGACAAGCCGCTGGAGGTCGTCACCAGCCGCCAGTGGTACATCCGCAACGGCGGTCGTTCGGCCGAGCTGCGGGATGCGCTCATCGCGCGCGGCCGAGAGATCGAATGGCATCCGTCATACATGCGCTCCCGCTATGAGAACTGGGTGGAGAACCTGCACGGCGACTGGCTGGTCTCCCGGCAGCGTTTCTTCGGTGTCCCCATTCCGCTGTGGTACCGCCTCGACGCCGACGGTCAGCCCGATTACGAGAATCCGATCGTTCCCGAATCGCTTCCCTGCGATCCCATCGCCGAGGCTCCTGCCGGCTTCACCGAGGACCAGCGCGATATGCCCGGAGGGTTCACCGCCGACCCGGACGTGCTCGACACCTGGGCGACGTCGTCGCTGACTCCGCAGCTGCTCGGGGGCTGGTCGCGGGATCAGGAGTTCTTCTCAAAGGTCTTCCCGTTCGACCTGCGCCCGCAGGGACACGACATCATCCGCACCTGGCTGTTCTCCACCGTCGTCCGAGCGAACTCGCTCAATGACGCGGCACCGTGGAAGCATGCCGGCCTCTCGGGCTGGATCCTCGATCCGGACCGGAAGAAGATGTCGAAGTCGAAGGGCAACGTCGTGGTGCCTTCGGACATCCTCAGCGAGGCGAAGCCGGGATACGGCCCCGACGCGGTCCGCTACTGGGCTGCCAGTGCGAAGCTCGGTGCCGACACCGCCTATGACGTCACACAGATGCAGATCGGCCGCCGCCTGGCCATGAAGCTGCTCAATGCCTCGAAGTTCGCTCTGGCTCAGGGCGTGCACGCCGGGCTCATCGGTCAGCTCGGCGCCGTCACACACGATCTCGACCGAGCGCTGCTGGCGAAGCTGGCCGACGTCGTCGAACAGGCCGGAACACATATGGCCGCCTACGACTACGCTCATGCTCTGCGTGTCTCCGAGAGCTTCTTCTGGGAGTTCACCGACGATTACGTCGAGCTCGTCAAGGATCGCTCCTATGGCGCTTCGGGCACCGAGGACCAAATGTCCGCGCACGTCACCCTGGCCACGGCCCTCGACGTCCTGCTTCGTCTCTTCGCACCGTTCACACCGTTCGTCACCGAAGAGGTCTGGTCATGGTGGCGCAGAGGTTCGGTCCACCGTGCCGCGTGGCCGGCCGATGAGGCGCTGAGCCACCCGGGCTCGTCCGTCGCTCCCGAACTGCTGGCGTCGGTGGCTGCGGCGCTGACCGAGATCCGCCGCACGAAGACCGAGGCCAAGGTCTCGCAGAAGACGGAGGTCGCCTCGGTGACCATTCAGGCCCCGGCTTCGGTCGTCTCGGCGATCAAGGCCGCCGAGGGAGACCTCAAGGCCGCAGGTCGCATCGATTCCCTGGTGACAGAGGAAGCCGGTGAGGAGATCACCATCGCCGAGATCAGCTTCGTCGAACAGAGCTGAACTGACAACGACAGGGCTGAACTGACAACGAACGGGATCTCCGGGAGAGTCTGAGACCGGGATGGTCCCGGATGAGCCCCACGGCTCCCCTTTCTTCGCATGGTCGGAGGAAGGGCAGCAGTGGGGCTCTTCGCATGTTCCGGAACGGACACACGAATTGTCCGGCTTTCGCGGTCTCTCCCCCGTAATATGGTTGTCGACAAACGAAGAAGCACTGATGTCTTTCCTGATCGAAAGGCCCCCGGGACCGTGAGAAGCGAACTCTTTTCCAAGCGCAATGCCGAGATCCAGAACCAGGAGCGGTGGACCCTCCAGTCGAACAAGATGCTGCGTTCGGTGGTCACGCCGAACGCTCCGATGATCGCCACCAAGGGCGCCATGGTCGCCTACCAGGGAGATGTCCACTTCACCCACCAGGGTTCGAAGTCGGTCGGTCAGTTCATGAAGAAGGCCGCCACCGGCGAGGGCGGCAATGTCATGCGCGTCGAGGGACACGGAGAGGTCTTCTTCGCCCGGGAGGCCTCGAACATCTTCATGATGGCTCTCGAGGGACCACAGGACGCGCTGACCGTCAACACCGCGAATCTGCTCGCCTTCGACGATGCTCTCAACTGGGAGATCAGACGCATCAAGGGCGGTGTCGGTGCGATGGTCAGCGGCTCGGGACTGTTCAACCTCGAGCTTGCCGGACAGGGGACTGCGGCCATCTGCTGCAAGGGCGAGCCCATGCTCCTCGACTGCTCGCAGCAGCCGACCTTCGTCGACCCGCAGGCCGCCGTGTGCTGGTCCTCTGCACTGGCCCCGCAGATCAAGACCGATGTCAGCGTCGGCACGTTCTTCGGCCGCGGTTCCGGCGAGTCCGTGCAGCTGGCCTTCCACGGCCCCGGCTTCGTCGTCGTCCAACCTGCGGAGAACGCCGTCTACTCGGCCGCCACGAGCTGACAGCACTCCTCTGACACGCCCCGCCCTGCTGATGTGACGGCGAGCCGGAGGCGCCGTCGTCTCTGGCCCACCGGCGTCGACGGTGCATCCCGCACCTGCCCTGGCACACTGCCCTGCTGCAACGAGGTGTTTTGGGAGAACCGGTGAGTGATGCCCAGGTACCGGGAGGCTATGCCACCAGCAGGGCGACAAAAGCGCATCGATGAGTGATGCTCAACCAGTCGGGAGTGATGCTCATTCAGACGGTGAGCAGCGGCACGTGATGCTTCGTCACCAGCAAGGTCGAGTCTCGGGTCTTGCCGGCGGTTCAGGCTGTGGGGACGGTATGCTCGCGGCCGCCGCGCTCGACTCGGTACTTACGGAAAGTCGGAAAGATCGCGGCACAGGCGAGTACGAGGACGACGACCGCGATCCCGCCACCCGCCGAGGCGACCGTGGTGTCAGTGACGGCCGCGACGGAGCCGTGGAGAACGTCCGCGATACGAGGTCCGCCGGCCACGACGACGATGAACACGCCCTGCATCCGACCGCGCATCGCATCGGTGGCCGCCTCTTGGAGCATCGTCTGCCGAAACGCTCCGGAGACGATATCGGCTCCGCCACCGAGAGCCAACGCGCTCAAGGCGATGACAAGTGCGGTCAGCCAGAAGCCGGTCGCGAGTTCGAGAGACAGGCCGAAGACCGTCATGGCCGCACCCCAGACAGCGATTGCGACGATGACAGCGAGACCTTGGCGCTGCACTCGTGAGACCCAACCGGAGAAGATTCCCGCGAGGGCGCTGCCGCCGGCCAGTGCGGCAAAGAGCAGTGAGAAGACGATGCCGCCCTCGGGCGGGCCGTCGAAGGTCTCGGCGGCGATCTGCGGGAAGAGTGCCCGCGGCATTCCGAAGACCATCGCAATGATGTCGACAAGCAGCGAGACCAGGACGACGGTGTTCGTCCTCAGATAGCGGAATCCGTCGACGATGCCTTTGAATCCCGATCTCGTGTCGGGCTGTTTCTGCGGAAGCAGCGAAGGCAGCCGAATCACTGCGTAGAGCGTGGCGAACAGGAACACGGCGTCGATGACGTAGAGCATCTGGTACCCGAACAGCGGGATCAGAGCCCCGCCGAGGACGGGCCCGACGACGGCGCCCAATGTCATCACGGTCATATTCAGCGAATTCGCTGCAGGCAGCAGTTCGAGCGGAACGATCGACGGTATCAAGGCGCCCTTCGCAGGCTGATTGAGACCGAAGAACGCCTGCTGCATGGAGAACACCGACAGCAGCAGCCAGACATTGTCGATGCTCAGCACCGCAAGGAGCGCAAGCATCGCACTGGTGACGATCAGACCGGCGGTCGAGATCACGAGCAGCCTGCGCCGATCGATGACATCGGCCAGCGACCCGCCCCACAGCCCGAAGACGATGAGCGGAACCAGACCGAACCCACCGGCGAGGCCGACATAGCCGGAGGACCCGGTGATATGGAAGATCTGCGCGGGAATCGCCACGACCGTCATCTGTGCACCGATGACGGTGACGATATTGGCCACCCACAGCCGCCGGAATGACGCGTAGCGCAGCGGGCGTGTGTCAGCCAGGAGTCTCATGCGTTACGAGACTCAGGCAGATTTCTTGTTCGTCCTGTTCCGTGACTTCGGCACGAGGGTCGGGGCGACATTGGATTCGACGACGTCCTTGGTCACGACCACCTCGGCGATGTCCTCACGTGAGGGCACATCGAACATGACCGGCTGCAGGACCTCTTCCATGATCGACCGCAGGCCGCGTGCACCCGTGCCGCGCAGAAGAGCGAGATCGGCGATGGCTTCGAGCGCCTCGGTCTCGAACGTCAGGGAGACGCTGTCGAACTCGAACATCCGCTGGTACTGCCTGACCAGTGCGTTCTTCGGTTCGGTGAGGATCGACATGAGCGCTGCCCGGTCGAGGTTCGATACGGTGGCCAGCACCGGCAGACGGCCGATGAATTCGGGGATGAGACCGAACTTGAGCAGATCTTCCGGCAGGATGTCCGCGTACAGGTCCTCTTCGTCGTTCTTCGACTGCAGCAGGGCGCCGAAGCCGATGCCGTGCTTGCCCTTGCGACCAGCGACGATCTCTTCCATCCCGGCGAACGCGCCGGCGACGATGAAGAGCACATTGGTCGTATCAATCTGCAGGAAGTCCTGGTGCGGGTGCTTGCGTCCGCCCTGCGGAGGAACCGAGGCCTGAGTGCCTTCGAGGATCTTCAGCAGTGCCTGCTGGACGCCCTCACCGGAGACATCACGGGTGATCGACGGGTTCTCCGATTTGCGGGCGATCTTATCGATCTCGTCGATGTAGATGATTCCGTGCTCGGCGCGCTGGATGTCGAAGTCCGCGGCCTGGATGAGCTTGAGCAGGATGTTCTCGACGTCTTCACCGACGTAGCCGGCTTCTGTCAGCGCGGTGGCATCGGCGACGGCGAAGGGGACGTTGAGCCGCTTGGCCAGAGATTGAGCCAGGTACGTCTTTCCCGAGCCGGTGGGCCCGACGAGCAGAATGTTCGACTTCGCGATCTCGACATCGGAATCGTCGCTGCCCAGCGTCTTCTCGTCGCCCGACTGCAGGGACCGGATGCGCTTGTAATGGTTGTAGACGGCTACCGACAGTGCCTTCTTCGCCGGTTCCTGACCGACGACGTATTCCTGGAGGAAGTCGAAGATCTCACGCGGTTTGGGCAGCTCGAGTTCGGCCTGCTCCGGGCTGGATTCGCTGAGTTCTTCTTCGATGATCTCATTGCACAGTCCGATGCATTCATCGCAGATGTAAACACCAGGTCCGGCGATGAGTTTCCGAACCTGCTTCTGAGACTTCCCACAGAAGTTGCATTTGAGCAGGTCTGCTCCGTCCGCACTGCGAGCCACTGTCACAACCTTTCGCCAGGACGCTTGGCCCCAACTCTACCGCTCGTGTTTCCTGTACCTCAATAGCTTCCCATACGTGGCTGACACGAGCCCCAGCCAAGCCTCGGTGTGTCGGAGGAAGGAACCGAGAACGGGTCCGCGCGATCGCAATCACACGAACCCGTACCCAGCGTTCCCCGGTCCTCCGACAGGTGATCAGTTCGCGTTCTTGCGCGAGGTGAGCACCTGGTCGACGAGACCGTAGTCCTTGGCCTGCTCGGCCGTGAGGAAGAGGTCGCGTTCGATGTCGTTCGAGATCTGCGAGGCCTCCTTGTTCGAGTGCTTGGCCAGAGTGCCCTCGAGCCATTCGCGCATCCGCAGCACCTCAGCGGCCTGGATTTCGAGGTCAGAGGCCTGTCCCTGACCCTGGCCCTGCATCGCCGGCTGGTGGATGAGCACGCGCGCGTTCGGCAGCGCCAGACGCTTGCCGGGGGTTCCGGCGGCCAGCAGCACGGCGGCAGCCGAGGCGGCCTGACCGAGGCAGACGGTCTGGATCTCCGGCTTGACGTACTGCATCGTGTCGTAGATGGCCGTCATCGCGGTGAATGAACCACCGGGCGAGTTGATGTAGAGGGTGATGTCGCGGTCGGGATCCTGCGATTCGAGGACCAGCAGCTGAGCCATGACATCGTCGGCGCTCGTGTCATCGACCTGCGCGCCGAGGAACACCACGCGGTCGTCGAACAGCTTGGTGTAGGGATCCTGGCGTTTGAAGCCGTACGGCGTCCGCTCTTCGAACTGCGGCATGACGTAACGCGCCTCGGGCATGTATCCGGCGGTCGAGCCGGCATTGAAGTTCATCGAGTTCATTCCTTGACTCCCACTCAGTTGTCGTTGACGTCGGACGCGCGGATGACCATCTTGTCGATGAAGCCGTATTCGAGCGCTTCTTCAGCGGTGAACCAGTGGTCACGGTCGTTGTCCTTGAGGATCTGCTCGAGCGACTTGCCGGTCTGCTGAGCGGTCAGTTCCGCCATCTGCTTCTTCATGTGCAGGATCAGCTCGGCCTGGATCTTGATGTCCGTGGCCGTGCCGCCGATCCCACCCAGCGGCTGGTGCATGAGGATGCGGGCGTGCGGGGTGGCATAGCGCTTGCCGGGGGTGCCCGATGACAGCAGGAACTGTCCCATCGAGGCGGCCATGCCCATGGCCACGGTCGAGACATCGGGCTTGATGTACTGCATGGTGTCGTAGATGGCCATTCCGGCGGTGACGGATCCGCCGGGCGAGTTGATGTAGAGCGAGATGTCCGCGTCGGGATCCTCGGCCGCCAGCAGCATCATCTGCGCGCAGATGGCGTTGGCGTTGTCGTCACGCACCTCCGAACCGAGCCAGATGATGCGCTCCTTGAGAAGACGATTGAAGATGTGGTCGTCGAGACCCATTCCCCCACCGGCGTCGAGGCCGACGGGAGCTGTCGTGTCGTATGCGCTCACGTTTCACTCCTGTGTTCTGTGGATGGCTTGTTATGGACTCTAACCGCTCTCCCCCGGGTTTTAGTCCGCGGCGAGGCCTGTGTTCGCCCTCAGCGTGATCGGGACCTGCGGATATGCAGAGACGGTGGGTACGGATCGTGATCCGTACCCACCGTCTCATCAGGATTCCACCGCCGAGGCGGCGCTCCCTCAGTTCTGTTCGGCAGCCTCTGCGGGCGCTTCGTCTGCGGCTTCCGCCGTCTGCTCGTCACCTTCGGCATCCGCGGCCTCGTCGTCACCGGCGGAGGTGAAGGCCTCCATGTCGACGACGTTTCCTGCGGTGTCCTTGACCGTGGCACCGGCGAGGACGGCGGCCAGAGCCTTGCGACGCGAGACCTCGCCGACCAGGGCGTTGACCTGGCCGGAGCTGTCGAGCATCTGGGCGAACTCGTTGGGGTTCATTCCGTACTGCTGCGAAGCGGAGATCAGGTACTCGATGAGCTCGGGCTGGCTGACCTCGACGTTCTCGGCTTCGGAGACGGCATCGAGGATGAACTGGGTGCGCAGGTTGCGCTCGGTCTCCTCGGTGACCTCCTTGCGGTGCTCGTCATCGTCCGAACGGCTCTCGGCTTCGAGGTGACGCTCGACCTCGTCGGTGACGACCTTGGCCGGGACCGGGACGTCGAGAGTCTCGATGAGGTGCTCGAGGACCTTGTCGCGCGCCTGGACGCCCTGCTCGGTCTCCTTGGACTTGGCGGCCTGGACGCGCAGGTCCTCACGCAGTTCGTCGATCGTGTCGAACTCGCTGGCCAGCTGGGCGAAGTCGTCGTCTGCCTCGGGCAGTTCGCGTTCCTTGACAGCACTCAGGGTGATCTTCACCGTGCCCTGTTCGCCGGCGTGGTCTCCGCCTGCGAAGGTGGTCTCGAAGGTGGTGGTCTCACCGGCGGAGAGTCCGTCGAGGGCTTCGTCCATGCCTTCGAGCATCGTTCCGGCGCCGACCTGATAGGAGATGTCGGACGCGGTGTCGATCTCCTCATCGTCGATGGTGGCGACGAGGTCGAGGGTGACGAAGTCGTCCTCGGCCGCGGGGCGGTCGACGGAGACGAGGGTTCCGAAGCGGGTGCGCAGCTGCTCGAGCTCGGCGTCCACATCGGCGTCGCTGACCTCGATCGGGTCGACCTCGATGTTGATCGTGTCGTAGGCAGGCAGTTCGACCGCGGGACGCACGTCGACCTCGACGGTGAAGCCCAGATCGCCGTCTTCGGTTCCGTCGAGACCGGGAACCTCGGAGATCTCGACCTCGGGCTGGCCCATCGGCTTGAGTTCGTGCTCTTCGACCGCGTTGCGGTAGAAATCATCCAGACCGTTGTTGATGGCTTCCTGGATCACAGCAGGACGGCCGATGCGCTGGTCGATGATGCGCGCGGGGACCTTGCCCTTACGGAAACCGGGGACGGTGACCTGGGCACCGATGGTCTTGTATGCCTCGTCGACGCTCGGCTTGAGTTCGGCGTATGGGACTTCCACGCTGATCTTGACCCGGGTGGGGTCGAGTTGCTCGACGGAGCTCTTCACAGTGTGACCTTTCAGATTCGACAGTCATGCATTTTCGGTCATCTCCGACCTGATCATCCGGGTTCGTGACCGCAAACGGCCATCTCACAGCCTGATCGGTCATCTCGTGACCTTAGAGGGAGCGAAAGTCCACGAATAGTTCGCGCACGTCCGCAAGACGCAATCACCTATGTTACGCGAAACCCCGCCCGTTACGCGAAACCGGGGTGATTTCACGAATCGGCTCCACCTCGGTGCCCGTAGAGCTCGTCGAGGGTGATGATGACGTTCGCCGCT
Source organism: Brevibacterium sp. CFH 10365 (assembly GCF_009299785.1). Lineage (NCBI taxonomy): Bacteria > Bacillati > Actinomycetota > Actinomycetes > Micrococcales > Brevibacteriaceae > Brevibacterium > Brevibacterium sp. CFH 10365. The sequence goes on from NZ_VIGO01000002.1 coordinate 443,735, forward strand.
GTCCATGACAGCGGGGCCACCGAGGCCGGGGTTCCGTCGTCGCTGATCTTCTCCGGCAGCGATCCCGCTCCGGTGCGGTGGCGCGAGAGCCAGTCGAGGATCGACTCGGCCTTCTCGCGCCGCCCGAGGCGCGCGAAGCCGAGGCCCATGAGCGAGGTCGACGGAGTCCAGCTCGAGCGGTCGATGATCCACCCGTGCCCGGGCTTGATGCCACCAGCCGGCTGTTCGAGCCGGTCCCAGACTCCGGCGAGGATGTCGGACTCGAGCGCATAGATCCCCTCCGTCGCATCCGGCACGAGTCCGGCAGCGGGCAGGTAGGCGATGGACGAATCGCTCCCGCCCGAGGTCGGGTAGCGCTGCATCCCGTTGGCACCGAAGGTCCGGGCGAAGGTGTCACGATAATCCTCGACGGCACGCCGGACCGTTTCCGCTCCCCCACCGAGGCGGCTCCACAGCTGCCCATCCGCCTTCGTCAGCACAGCAAGGGAGTTCATCCCGACCAGGGTCGGTCCGGCCAGGCCGAGAGTGACCTGTGACTCTCCGACCTCCCAATAGTCCGGGCCGACCGGGGGCAGGCTGCGACCGTGGGCGGTGAGGTCGAAGAGACGTCGGCTGGTCCGTCGCAGCAGATCATCGAGTTCGCCGAGGACGAACGGCGCGGCCGCCGTCCCGGAGTCGGCAGTCACTTCGGAGATGGCCCAGAGGACCAGGCCGAGCGAGTCGAACTGCGATTCGCGATCATCCGGCGCCATTCCCGTTCCCGGGTCGACCCGGGCCGCGAACGAACCGTCGACTGCCTGCACGGCCTGCAGGTGCCGAAGATGCCTCCAGGCCATCTCCTGCATGCCGACTCGGGCCAGGGCCACGGACACGAAGGCCGCGTCCCGTGGCCAGATGTAGCGCCAGGCGCCGACCCATCCGGCGACCGCGGCCGGCAGCTCGTCGCTGAGCACCCACAGGTCGAGCAGAGCCGCAACCCCGAGTTCTCGACGGTGCGCGGGCAGCGTTCCCAGCCACGGTTCGCACTGGTCGAGGAATTCCTGCTGCCTCCGCGCGGGGCCGGGATCGGCGAGGTTCGGCATGACTCGCGACCCGGCGGGCAGGTCCCGTGCGGATTCCCCGTCGAGAGCCTCTCTCACTCCGGAGCGAGTGTAGGCGGCCGTGACCGAGCGGACCGGGTCGGGTCGTCCTGCCTCGGCGAGGGCTGAAGCGATCGCCGCGCCGAGACCGATCGCACCGAACCCGGCGGCGGCGCCGGTCAGCAGTGCTCTCCGGCTGGGCCGCGCAGAGGCAGCCGCGGCTCGCGGGCGTCTGCCGCGGCAGGGTGGCCCTTCGGTGGTCATGAGGAGGATCATACCCGTCCGCATACGAGAAAACCGGCCTGATCAGGTGATCAGACCGGCCTGTGGAGGGGATGACGGGAATCGAACCCGCACCATCAGTTTGGAAGACTGAGGCTCTACCATTGAGCTACATCCCCGTGTTGCGAGTTCGACTATAGTCGAGAACTTCCTCGACCGCCAAATCGACATTCGGTGACCTGCGTCACCCTGCGGATCGCGGTGTGAAGTGTGTCGCATCGGCGGGTTTGCTCGATTCGCAAGGTGCAAGTCGCGACCCGGCTGTGGTTAGATAGGAGCCGTCGCGGGATGTGGCGCAGCTTGGTAGCGCATCTGTTTTGGGAACAGAGGGTCGCAGGTTCAAATCCTGTCATCCCGACAGACTCCAGCCGCCCGGGCCAGTTGGTCCGGGCGGCTTCTTCAATCCGCCGCAGGCCGGGCCGACGCCCGAGCTGCGGCTATTCCTCGAAGTCGATGACCTGCCGTATGACCGTTCCGTCGGAGAGCGCATCGAAGGCCGAGTTGAGATCGCGCAGCCTGATCGTGTCCGAGATGAGCTCTTCGACGGGCAGCTTGCCCTCCCGCCACAGCTGGGCATAGACCGGAATGTCTCGGCTGGGCACCGCCGAGCCGAGATAAGAGCCGACGACGGTCCGGGCCTCGGCGGTCAGGGTCACCGGGGTGATGTGGGACCACGCGTCCGGAGCGGGCAGTCCCACGGTCACCGTCGTCCCGCCGACGGCGGTGGCCGTGAACGCTGTCTCGAATGCGCGAGCATGTCCCACGCATTCGATGACGACCGGGGCCTTCCGGTCGCCAAGCTGCTCGGGAGTGAAGACCTCGGCGGCTCCGAGCTCCTTTGCCCGCACGAGCTTCTCGGGGTTCGCGTCGACGCCGATGACGCCGGCGGTCTCGATCGACAGGGCAGTGATGAGTGCGGCCATCCCGACCCCGCCGAGGCCGACGATCATCACTTCGTCGTCCGGTCCGGGTCGGCCGGCGTTGAGGACCGCTCCCCCGCCGGTGAGCACGGCGCAGCCGAGCACAGCGGCGATCGAGGCGGGGACATCGTCGTCGACGGGGACGACGGATGCGCGGTTGAGCACCGCGTGAGTGGCGAACACGGAGGCACCGAGGTGGTGGAGCACCTCGGTGCCGGTGTCGTCGTGGAGACGCACCTTGTGCCCGTCGAACGGCAGCGTCCCGGCGCCGTTCGTCGCACTGCCGGGGGTGCAGGGCAGTTTGCCGTCGGTGCGGCAGTTCGCGCATTCCCCGCACCGGGGCAGGAACACCGTGACGACCTGTTGGCCGATCTCGAGATCATCGACGCCGTCTCCGAGCTTCTCCACAACACCCGCACCTTCGTGTCCGAGCAGCATCGGCAGGGGTCGCGGCCGGTTCCCGTCGATGACAGAGAGGTCCGAGTGGCAGACCCCAGCGGCCCTCATTCGGATGAGCACCTCGCCGGGGCCGGGTTCGTCGAGCTCGAGGTCTTCGACCGACATCGGCTGCGACCGAGCGAACGGCCGGAGCCGGTCCATCTCTCGCAGCACGGCACCTCGGATCTTCACAGTGTTCTCCCCCTCACAGAGCCTGCTGGCCCTGTTCCTCGTAGTCGCCCATGATCTTGATGCGCCGTTCGTGGCGCTCATCGCCGGAGAACGGTTCGGCCAGGAAGGCGTCGACGATGGCGATCGCCTCGTCTTCGGGGTGCTGACGGGCACCGACGGCGACGATCTGGGCGTTGTTGTGCTGACGCGCCAGCTTCGCGATCTCCGGGTTCCAGGCCAGAGCGGTGCGCGCACCCTTGACCAGGTTCGCGGCCATCTGCTCACCGTTGCCCGATCCGCCGATCACGACGCCGAGGGCGTCGACTCCGGCGGCCTGATCATCGACGACGGCCTGGGCCGCGGCGATGCAGAACGCGGGGTAGTCATCCAGGGCGTCGAATTCGTGGGCGCCGTGGTCGACGACTTCGTGGCCGGCCGTCTCAAGGTGAGCTCTGAGGACCTCCTTGAATTCGAATCCGGCGTGGTCGGTGCCGAGGTGAACCTTCATGTGTCTGCCTTTCGCTGATCATCATCGGATCGTTCTGATGCTGTTTGCCGTACGTAGCGGTGAGGGGCCGGTCTCAGTCGAAGTTCGGGTCCTGATCGCGGGTGCGCTTGAGTTCGAAGAATCCCGGCGTCGAGGCGACGGCGAGGACTCCGTCGAAGAGTCGTCCCGCGTCCTCCCCCTTCGGAGCGGGGGTGACGACGGGGCCGAAGAACGCGGTTCCCGCAACTCGGCAGATCGGGGTGCCGACGTCATCGCCGACCAGTGCCAGTGCTTCGTCGTGGGAGGCCCGGAGCTGTGCGTCATAGTCCTCGGTCTCGCCGTACTTCATGAGCTCGGCGGGCAGCTCGAGCTCGTCCAGTGCCTCGGACACAGCCTTGTCGAAGTCCTCCTCCCCACCAGGGTGGATGCGCGTGCCGATCGCCGTGTAGAGCGGTTCGGCGATCTCGTCACCGTGTTCGGCGATCGCGGCGGTGACGATCCGCATGGGGGCCAGAGCCCGGTTCATCAGTGCCCGGTAGTCCTCCGGAATGTCCTTGTCGCGATTGAGGAAGTTCAGGCTCATCGGGCGGAACTTCACGTCGACGTCTCGGACCTTCGCCACTTCGAGTCCCCAGCGTGAGGTCATCCATGCCCATGGGCAGGCCGTATCGAACCACAGGTCGAGTGTTTCTCTGCTCACTGTCTCTCCTCTTCCGTTCGCTTGCGGGCCCCGTACCGGGCACCCATCGTGTCGGTGCTCAATCTACCAAGACCCGTCGAATGCGGGGACAGCGGTCGAATCGCGATCAGTGCCGCCGATATCGCACCAGTCGCGCATGTCCATGAAAGAATGACCGAGTACACCCGGTTCCCGAAGCGAAGGTCACCTCACTGTGCCGCAACACAACCTCACCCGCGACGAAGCACGCGAACGTTCCGCCCTCGTGGACGTCTCGAGCTACGAGCACACCCTGATACTCACGGGAGAGGGTGAGAGTTTCCGCGTCCGTTCGCGTATCCGCTTCACTGCAGCACCGGATTCGATGACGTTCATCGACGCCATCACCGCCAGTGTCGAACGCGTCCGCCTCAACGGCACCGACCTCGACCTCGCCGAGGTGGTCGCACCGGCCCGCATCACCCTGCCCGGTCTCGCCGCTGAGAACGAACTCATCGTCGACGCCCATTTCTCCTATATGAACACCGGAGAGGGCCTGCACCGTTTCGTCGACCCGATCGATGACGAGGTCTACCTCTACTCCCAGTTCGAGGTCCCCGACGCCCGCCGTGTCTTCCCCGTCTTCGAACAGCCCGATATCAAGTCTCCGTACTCCTTCACCGTCGTCGCCCCGGAGAAGTGGACCGTCGTCTCGAACTCTCCCACTCCGACGCCGAGCGATCCGAAGGAGACCTTCGCCGAACTCGAGGAGACTCCGGTCGCGGGCATGGCAGTGTGGCAGTTCGCCCCCACCACGCCGATCTCGTCCTATATCACCGCGATCATCGCCGGTCCCTATGAGTCCGTGCATTCGCAGCTGACGTCCTCCGACGGATCGATCGTGCCTCTGGGCCTGTACTGCCGGGCCTCGCTGCTCGAGCACCTCGATGCGGAGAAGCTGTTTCGGATCACGAAGGCCGGTTTCGAGTTCTTCGAGCGCGAATTCGATGTCGCCTACCCGTTCGAGAAGTACGATCAGCTCTTCGTCCCCGAATTCAATGCCGGGGCGATGGAGAACGCCGGAGCCGTGACGATCCTCGAGAACTATGTGTTCCGCTCCCGTCCCACCGAGGCTCTGGTCGAACGCCGGACGGTGACGATCCTCCACGAACTGGCTCATATGTGGTTCGGCGATCTCGTGACCATGCGCTGGTGGAACGATCTGTGGCTCAACGAGTCCTTCGCCGAGTTCATGTCGACCCTCGCCACAGCCGAGGCCACCGAGTTCGCCGATGCGTGGACGACCTTCGCCACGATCGAGAAGTCCTGGGCCTACCGCCAGGATCAGCTGCCGAGCACGCATCCGATCGTCGCCCCGATCCAGGACCTCGCCGATGTCGAGGTCAACTTCGACGGAATCACCTACGCCAAGGGCGCCTCGGTGCTCAAACAGCTCGTCGCCTGGGTCGGTCGTGACGAATTCTTCTGCGGTCTCAAGAACTACTTCGACAAACATGCGTGGTCGAACACCGAACTCTCCGATCTCCTCACCGAACTCGAGGCCACCTCGGGACGGGACCTGGAGAGCTGGTCGAAGCTGTGGCTCGAAGAGTCCGGAGTCAACCTCCTCGAAGCCGCCGTGACCACCGAAGCCGCCGAAGGGGTCACGGCGGATTCGGAGACGACCGAGCAGACGATCTCGAACCTGCAGGTGACCCAGAAGCCCTGGTCGATTCCGGGACAGCCCACCCCGTCGCTGCGCCCTCACCGGCTGGCCGTCGGCTTCTACTCGGACAACGGGCAGGGACGTCTGGAACGCACCCATTCGTTCCCCCTCGACCTCGACGGAGAATCCGCCGAGGTCACCGAGGCCCAGGGTCTGTCCCTGCCCGATGTCATCGTCGTCAACGACGCGGACCTCAGCTATGCGAAGGTCCGCTTCGACGCTCGCAGCATGGACACGGCGGCGCACAGACTCGGCGACTTCGACGATTCACTCACCCAGCTGCTCGTCCTGGCCACACTGTGGGATGAGGTCCGTGACGGTGAACGCCCCGTCCACGACTACATCGACACGGTGCTCACCCACCTCAACGCCATCACGCATTCCTCCGGACTGCTTACGCAGATGCGTCAGCTCGACACCGCGGTCACCTCCTACCTGCCCCCGCAGGAGCGGGAGACGATGCACGCCGAGGTGGCCGATCGTTTCATCGAACTCCTCGAGACCATCGAGGAAGGTACGGATCAGGCCTTCCAATTCGTGCGCGGATTCATCCGTCACGCGACCACGACCGCACAGCTGGATCGGCTGAGGTCCTGGCTGCGTCCCGAGACGGAACGCGTCTGTGGGATCGCGCTGGACACGGACCTGACGTGGGAGATCATCATCGGACTGTGCTCGAACGACGCCGTCGACGATTCGACAGTGGCGGAGATGAGCCGGAAGGACCCCAGCGCCACCGGCGTCCGCCACGCCGCGACCGCACGTGCCTCCAGGCCCACCTCGGCGTCGAAGTCGCAGACCTTCACCCGCATCGTCGACGATGCGGACCTGCCGAACTCCGAGCTTGGGGCACTCGCGCTGGGCTTCGGAACCGGTCTGCAGACCGCCGCCGGGGAGATCATCGCCGCCGAAGCACCGCTGACGTCCTTCGCCGACGAGTACTTCGCACGAGTGGCCGGATGGTGGGAGACCCGCACCCTGGAGATGGCGCAGACGATGACTCTGCGGCTGTACCCGCCGGTGAGTTCTGCCACAGTCGAGGCCACTTCGCAGTGGCTCGATGAGCATCCCTCGGCGCCGAAGGGCCTGGTGCGGCTGATGCGGGAGAATCTCGCGGACGCCGAAAGAGCCCTGCGGGTTCAGCAGGTGTCCAGCGCTTCCAAGGGATCATTGAACCTCACCCGTTAGTCTCGGAGGCATCATGACTTCTGACGCAATGGAATCCACTGTTCAAGCTGCAAGCGACTTCGACTGGTCCTTCCTCCTCGGTGCCCCGCTGCGGATCACCGTCATCATCGTCGGGGCGATCATCGTCAATCTCATCGTCCGCCTCTTCATCCGCCGTTTCACGACGGCTGTGGCCAAGGGCACGGTCGGCAGCGAGAAGGCCGACGGGGCCGGTTTCGCTAAATTCTCCGCCACTGCGATGGAAGCGCAGCGGACCGGGATCGATCAGCAGACGATCAAGGAACGACGCGCACAGCGAGCCAAGACCGTCGGACGGATGCTCTCGTCGGTGACGACGATCCTCATCAGTGTGATCGCCACGCTGATGATCCTCGATGCGCTCAGCTTCAATATCGCGCCGATCCTCGCTTCGGCCGGTATCGCCGGTGTTGCGATCGCCTTCGGTGCTCAGGAGCTCGTCCGCGACTACCTGTCGGGATTCTTCATCGTCATCGAAGACCAGTACGGCATCGGTGACACCGTCGACCTCGGCGAGGCTGTCGGCGAGGTCGAGGACGTCGGACTGCGTCGCACTCAGGTCCGAGACCTCACCGGCACCCTCTGGCATGTGCGCAACGGCGAGATCCTGCGTGTGGGCAACCTCTCCCAGGGCTGGGCCCGAGCAGTCCTCGACATTCCCATCGACTACCGGACCTCGATGGACGAGTATCGTGAGATGACCGAGGAGATCACCCGCACGCTGCGGAAGGATCCCGAGATCGCCAAGGCGATGATCGAGGCTCCGGAGATCGCCGGTGTCCAGTCGCTGTCGGGCTCACACCGAGTCATCCGCACGATGGTCAAGACCAAGCCGAACCTGCAATGGATGGTCGAGCGCGCCTTCCGAGCGGAGCTCATGACAGAGATGGCCAAGCGCGGCGGACAGATCGGAATGATGCAGGAGACGGTCCTGCGCACCCTGTCGTCGACCGATGCCGAATCGACCGAGACCACAGCAGGCTCGTCGGCGCCGCGTGAGAAGTCAGCCGTCGGCGCCGCACCGACCACACGCTCGCACAAGACTGCCGCCGACGAGAAGCCCTCGCCGCTGCCCAGCGGCGATGAGATCCGCGGTACCGTCCAGGAAGACTCCCCCAGTGAAGGAACGAACGATGACGCAGACGACTGACGGCTCCATCTTCGACGCCGTCGGCGGACATGACACGTTCACCCGCCTCGTCGATGTGTTCTATCAGCATGTCGATGCGGATGCTCAGCTCATCGCGATGTATCCGGACGGTCATGAGCTGGAGGGAGCGAAGCACCGTCTGCAGATGTTCCTCGAACAGTATTTCGGGGGTCCGTCGACATATCAGGAGCAGCGGGGGCATCCGCGACTGCGGATGCGGCATTTCGACTATCCGATCGATTTCGATGCCCGGGATCGCTGGCTGCGCTGCATGCGTGCGGCTCTCGACGATGTGAGTCTGCCGCCGCTGTACGACGAGATGTTCTGGGACTACTTCCAACGGGCGGCGACCGCCATGGTGAACACGAATCCGAACATCCGCTGATGACGATCCGCTGACTGCAGCAGAGCCTGCGGCCGCATTCCTCGGCGAATGCGGCCGCACTCTGCGTCTGAAGGGTTCACTGGTTCGACAGCTGTAGGCTCTTCGGCTGTGCTGTTCGGCTCCGGTCCCGCTGCGCTCAGCCGCGGGCGCGTGTGAGCAGATGACCGCCCGGTGTGATGAGACGCAGCCAGCCCGCGGACTCCATGATGCGCAGCTGCCGGTCATCATCGTGGCCGGCAGGCGGGACGAAGCGCAGAGCGGTGGCACCGAATGCGAGTCCTCCGGGCATGACGGCCCCCTGCTCCCCCGGCATCTCCCGTGACCAGACTCGGGAGCGCAGGGCCTTGACCGCATGACTTCCGGACCCGTCGGGGGCGCCGGAGCTGATCTCAGCGATTCCCGCCGCCGCTGCTTCGTGGAGTCGCCCCACTGAGATGGTGTCGTGTTCCTGCCAGCCTCCGCGCGGCGGCGCGATCCCGGTCCACGATACGAGCACGGAGTTCGGAGGCACGGGCAGGCTTGTGCCGTTCTCATCTCGGGCGAAGCGATCGAGGAGGTTCGACAGCGGCACCGCCTCGTCGAAGCCATCGAGCTCGTGATCGTCCAGACGCAGCGTCCGCATCGCCAAGACCAGCGGCGTCGAATCGCCCAGGCCGTGCGGGAACAGCGGGGCAACGGTCGCGGCGAGGACGTCCGAGGCGACCTGCAGCCGCATCGCCCCGTCGGAATCCACGCGGTGGGCCAGCGAGGTGAAGGCAGAGAGGTCCCTCATCGCCAGCGGGTCGTTGATGTGCAGAACGGTCATCGCCGGGCCCTCCGCAGCGGCACGGGCGTGCCGAGCACCGATTCCATCGCTTCGGTCTCGGCTTCGGTCAGCCGGCGTGGTCGGCCGGTGTCGATGTCGATGAAGACGATGACGGTCTCGGCGACCGTGTATGTGCGCGATCCGTCCGGTTCGCAGACGACATAGCCCACCGTCACCGAGGCGGGTCTGACCTCGCTGATGACGAGATCGACGGCGATGGGTCCGGTGCGATAGGGAATCGGGGCACGGTATTCGATCGCATGGGAGGCCACGAGCAGCTCGGTCGACGCCGATGCGGCGGCGAAGATCGTCGGAATCTCCACCCCGCTGACCGTTTCGGTCACCCCGTGCGCTCCGGGAGTGGTCGGTGCATCCGAGCTGTGTGTGGGAGAGCCGAGGGCACGGACGCGCGCTTCTTCCAGAAGTTTGAGCTGGGTGACGTTGTTGACGTGGCCGTACGCGTCCATATCACCCCATCTCAGTTCCAGCAGCACACGGGTGAATTCTTCGAGAAGGGGGTTGGTGGCGCCTGAATGCATGTTTCCCATCATGCCACCTTCATCTTGCCGATGCCGCACGCGATAGGATCGTGACTCGTACGCATCATTGGCACAGTCATCCGAGGGAGAAACCCATGACCGACGAAGCATCCACCGAAGCGGAGGCGAACGTAGCACGGTTGCACGAGATCCTCGATCTGCGCAAGCTCGAATTCACCGCGGCTTCCAGCGAAACGGACTTCTTCATCGGGCACAGCCAGTACAAACCGGACGGTCGGGTCTTCGGCGGGCAGGTGCTCGCGCAGTGTGTCGTTGCGGCTGCGGCAACGCTTCCCAGCGACCGGCTGATCCATTCCCTTCATGGGTACTTCCTTCGCGCCGGCGATGTCAGCGAACCCATCGAATTCGGAGTCGAGCGGCTGCGGGATGGTCGTTCGTTCTCGGCGCGCCGAGTGCATGCGTATCAGAAGGGAGCGCCGATCCTGTCGTTGAGCGCTTCCTTCCAGGACGACCAGCCCGGACTCAGCCACGCCGAACAGATGCCGACAGATCTGCCGGCTCCCGAGGACTGCCCGGAGCTGCTCGACTACATCGGCGACGAGGATTCTCCGCTCGTCAGCGATTGGCTGAGGAAGCGTCCTTTCGAAGTCCGTCCTGTCGAGCCGTCTCTGCACACGTCCGGCATCTCCGATCCTTCGGTCACCGAGCAGCATTCCTGGTTCAGGGCCAGTGCTGCCTTCGGAGACGATCCGGTGCTCAATGCCGCTGCGCTGGCCTATGCCAGCGATTTCAATCTGCTCGAGCCGGTTCTGCGTCACCACGAACTGACGTGGCGCACGCCAGGGCTGCGGGTGGCGAGCCTCGACCACGCCATGTGGTGGCACCACCGGGTGCGAGTCGACGACTGGATGCTCTATGTGCAGGAGTCCCCTGCCGCGCAGGGCGGACGCGGACTCGGCTATGGACGCATCTTCGCTCAGGACGGGACCCTGCTGGCGACCGTGGCCCAGGAAGGCATGGTCCGGGTCAAGGAGGGCCAGTGACGCGTAAGGATCCGACGATGATGGATATCATCGGCAGTATCCTCAGTCGGCTGGTGAACGTGGCGCTGTTCCTCGTCATCGGGCTCCTCGCCCTCGTCGCATTCATGGGACGCACCGATCTGCATGTCGCGGTCTGCGGGCTGCTTGCCGTCGTGTGCGGAATCATCGGCACGTTCCTCCTCCGACTCCTGTTCAGAGGGATCGCGACCCTCGGCGGTCACAACAGCCGCTCAGGAGACTGACTCCTGTCGCACCTGGGGTGCGGCGCAGGCGAACTCAATTGCGCAGGCGAAGGCGCCTGCAGCTACTGACCGACTCCGAAGAATCGAATCAGCACAGACGCAGTGATGCCCCGGTCGATCTGACCGGGGCATCACTGTCTGGAGCGAAGAGTCGGAACCGAATCGGCTCAGACCGGACGAAGATCAGTCGCGGGTGAGACGGCGGTGCGTGACTCGATGCGGACGGGCCGCATCTTCGCCGAGGCGTTCGACCTTGTTCTTCTCGTAGGCTTCGAAGTTGCCTTCGAACCAGTACCAGCTCGCCGGGTTCTCCTCGGTGCCCTCCCAAGCGAGGATGTGGGTGGCCACACGGTCGAGGAACCAGCGATCGTGCGAGACGACCACGGCGCAGCCGGGGAACTCGAGGAGAGCGTTCTCCAGGGAGCCCAGGGTCTCGACGTCGAGGTCGTTCGTCGGCTCATCGAGCAGGAGGAGGTTTCCGCCCTGTTTGAGCGTGAGGGCGAGGTTGAGTCGGTTGCGTTCGCCGCCGGAGAGGATTCCGGCTTTCTTCTGCTGGTCGGGGCCCTTGAATCCGAACGCGGAGACATAGGCGCGCGACGGCATCTCGACCGAACCGACCTGGATGAAGTCGAGTCCGTCGGACACGACCTCCCACAGCGTCTTGTCCGGATCGATGCCTCCACGCGACTGGTCGACGTAGGAGATCTTCACGGTGTCGCCGACCTTGAGCTCGCCGCCGTCGAGTTCTTCGAGGCCGACGATGGTCTTGAACAGCGTCGACTTTCCGACGCCGTTGGGGCCGATGACGCCGACGATGCCGTTGCGCGGCAGCGAGAAGCTCAGACCATCGATGAGCAGGCGATCGTCGAATCCCTTCTGCAGGTTGTCCGCTTCGATGACGATGTCGCCCAGACGCGGTCCGGCCGGGATCTGGATCTCTTCGAAGTCGAGCTTCCGAGTCTTCTCCGCTTCGGCGGCCATCTCCTCATAGCGGGCCAGACGAGCCTTCGACTTCGTCTGCTTCGCCTTCGGGTTCGAACGCACCCAGTCGAGTTCGTCCTTGAGGCGCTTGGCGAGCTTCGCGTCCTTCTTGCCCTGCACCTGCAGGCGTTCGCGCTTCTTCTCGAGGTATGTCGAGTAGTTGCCCTCATAGGGGTAGAGGTGACCGCGGTCGACTTCGGCGATCCATTCGGCCACGTGATCGAGGAAGTACCTGTCGTGCGTAATCGCGATGACTGCGCCGGGGTAGGTCTTCAGGTGCTGCTCGAGCCACAGCACCGATTCTGCATCGAGGTGGTTGGTCGGCTCATCGAGGAGCAGCAGGTCGGGCTTCTCAAGCAGCAGCTTGCACAGTGCCACACGGCGGCGTTCACCGCCGGAGAGCACGGAGACGTCCGCGTCCGGCGGCGGACAGCGCAGTGCGTCCATCGCCTGCTCGAGCTGGGAGTCGAGATCCCAGGCGTCGGCGGCGTCGATGGCTTCCTGCAGTTTGCCCATCTCTTCCATGAGGGCGTCGAAGTCCGCGTCGGGGTCGGCCATCTCCTCGGAGATGGCGTTGAAGCGGTCGACCTTAGCCTTGATCTCGCCGACGCCTTCTTCGACGTTGCCGAGCACGGTCTTCTCTTCGTTCAGTGGCGGTTCCTGCATGAGGATGCCCACCGAGTATCCGGGGCTGAGTCGAGCTTCACCGTTGGACGGCTGCTCGAGTCCCGCCATGATCTTCAGAATCGTTGATTTGCCGGCGCCGTTGGGGCCGACCATACCGATCTTCGCTCCCGGATAGAACGACATCGATACATCGTCGAGGATGACTTTGTCACCGTGCGCTTTGCGCGCCTTGTGCATGGTGTAGATGAATTCGGCCATAGTGGACTCAGGCTATCGGTTCGGCGCCCTCCAGCGCTACTTGACGCTCTGGCCCCACCGGGGATGTCGAACTTCCACCGAGGTTGCACAGCCTCCGCCGAGGAACGCTCAGCCTCCGCCGAGTGACGGGGCCTCTCCTGAGGTGTCGCCTTCGTTCGAGGTCTCTCCCGATCCGCCGTCCCCTGACGTGCCTTCGGTGTCAGAGCCGTCAGTGCCTTCAGAGCCGTCGGTGCCTTCAGAGCCCGAGGTCCCTTCGGGTCCCCCGGTGCTTGATGATTCGGCGTCGTCTCCGCTCGGCGCGGGGCTCTCGGTCTCGCCGTCTTTGCCGTTGATGTCCTCGCCCGGCAGATGACCGGCACCGTTGGAATCGCCGTCTTCGTCGCGCTTCTCACCCTTCGGCGCCTTGACGCCCTTCGGCCGTTCGACCTCGCCGAACAGGCAGGAACCCGTCGACTCCGTGGGCTGGACGAGGTCGGCACTGGCTTTGCCCGCCCGGATCTCTCCGACGACGCAGCCTTTGTCGGTCTTGACTCCGAACATCTTCGAGGGAACCTCGTTGCCCAGCGGCGATTCGTCGATCGTGGCCTCGAGCTGCTCGGGCTCGTATCCGGCGTCGAGCATCGTGGTGAAGAACTTCTTCGTCGACGGCACCGATTCCTTGTCTCCCGTCAGCGGTTTGAGCGCCTTGAGCACCTTGTCGACTTCAGCGACGGGCTTCGCCTGTGTCTGCTTCGGCTGGGGCTGCGGATCATCGGAGCCGAAGCCCAGAAGTGAACAGCCCGACAAAGCCAGTGTCAGTGCTGCGGCACCCAGCACAGGAACGAGACGCATCTACAACCTCGGCGAGAGGGGACGATTGACAGTCTCACTCTAGCGGATCAGTTGTGCCGAGCGCGGCATCGAGACGAGCTCGAAGCGAGGAATCCAGGCGATGATCAGAACGGTGCTGCCGCGTTCGCGGTCTCGCGTGCGATCGGATCGTCTTCGCCTCCCGCGGCCCTGTCGGCGCCGGTGCTGCTTTCGGAGGAGACGCTGGTGTCGGCATCGGCGCCGCCCTCGGAACCGGCGCGGCCATCATCATCCGAATCCTTCTGGGCGAAGCTGCCTGTTCCAGTCGCACTGGCGACATCGCCGTGCCCGCCGCCGGGCACCGCGGCAGGCGTTTCGGCAGGGCCCAAAGTGTCCCAGACCCCATCATTCGTTCCGGAGGACTCCGTGTCCGCCTGTCCGGCAGTGGACTGTGAGCGTTCGGATGCTTTCGCTCGCCGGTAGTGTGCGGTGCCGTATCTCAGATCGGGGCCGATATGCTCGGCGACCACCGTCGGCGAGATTCCGCTTCGCTCTTCAGTGGCCCATTCCCGGTTCCTCAGGTTGCCCGTCACGATCACCGCGGCTCCGGTGCTCAGCGACATTGCGGAATTGCTGGCCAGTTCGCCATAGCAGTCGATGCCGAACCATGAGGTGCCGTCGGTGACGAACTCCCCGGTGTTCTTGTCGACTCGCCAATGGTTCACGGCGAGCCGGAACGAGGCGCAGGCGCGCCCGGACGGCAGCGTGCGCGCGGTGGGGTCTGTGGCGATTGTGCCGGTGACGGTGATCGGGATTGCGGACATCGGAGTCTCCAAATCGGTGCGATGAAACCATACGGTCGTCTGCGTCCGCATGGACCTCCAGTCAGCCCGATGCTGCGGTCCGGTGTCGAGGCATGCGAAATGCCCTGTGGACAGAGGTTCTGCCTCCACAGGGCATCACAGCCTCAGTGGCCGGCGCGGTGTGTTTGAGTCGAAGGTGCGCGCCGGCGTCTCAGCCGAGCATCTCATAAGCCTGTCGATGCTCCCCGATGACAGTCTTCACCGGGTTGAGGTATGAGCTCTGGGCGACGCGACCGACCGCGTCTCGCAGCCTTCCGTCGACCTCAGCGGCCGCCTCTTCGGCACCCCTGGTCCGCGCCGACTTCGCCATCAGCGAGGTCACAGCAGATCCGATGACGCCGATCACGAGCAGTCCGATGCTGACGATCCAGCACCAGGTCGGCAGAGCACCGGAACCGATCGCGGCGACGAGTGCGGAGGCGATGAGGCCGAGGACCCCGATGATCGAGGCGACGAAGAAGATGATCTGCAGTGCGTGCGCCAACGACCACCAGCTCGGGGCCTGTCGGGTGATCTCCACAGCTGTGACGGCCGAGTCGAGGTTCTCGGACAGTTCGTCCGTGCTCTTCTTCTCTGCTTCTGCGGCCTCGTTCTGCCAGGCCTGTGGCATGGTCGACACGGATTCTGCGATGAGTTCGTGAGCCATGAGCCGCACATGCGAGCTCTGTGCCCTGGTCGTCGCCGGCACCGAGGCACGGACGAGTTCGTCCCGGTCCTGACCGTGTTTGGCGCCCAAGGGGTCGGGCGCATTGCGCTGTGCCCACGCGAGGACGGGATACCCGGTCTTGCCGTAGGCCCGGCGGATGTAGTCGTCGTGAACGGTCTGTGCCACGGCTTCGACACCGGCCGCTTCCGACATCGTCTCGACGAGTCGGGACGCGCCAGCCAGTTCGTCGGGTGAGGCGACCGGTTCACCGAGCTCCTTGCGGATCCGTTTGGCCATGGCCTGCATATCGGCCAGCAGCCTTTCGGCGGCGGCGTCGTTCGAATCGACGGTGTCAGCGAGGATGCTGCGGATCTCTGGGATGCCTTCTCGGGTCGCTGCCGAGGAGATGCGCACATTCGTCTCGCTCAGCCCGTCCTCGTTGAGCAGCTGGCGCAGATGGTCAGCTGCGGCCTTCTGCTCCTCCGGGCTGAGTTTGTCGATCTGGTTGAGGACGACGACCATGTTCGCGCTGTTCTCGGCGAGTTTGGTCAGGTACTCGGAGTGGAGGGAGAAGTCGGCGTACTTCTGCGGGTCGACGACCCAGAAGACGACGTCGACGAGTCCCACCAGCCGGTCGGATTCGACGCGGTGTTCGACTGCCGTGGAGTCGTGGTCGGGCAGATCGAGGAGGATCAGCCCGTGCAGGCGCCGCTGGTCGTCACCGTCGAGTGCCGATTCGCGCCAGGTGCGGCTGCGTTCGGGCACGTGCAGCCAGTCGAGGACATCATTTCCGCCCTCTCCCCAGACACAGGCGGTCGGGCGTGAGGTCGTCGGTCGGCGCACACCGACTCGGGCGATCTCGAGACCGGCCACCGCGTTGAACAGCGAGGACTTGCCTGAGCCGGTGGAGCCGGCGAAGGCCACAACGGTGAAGTCCTCCCCCAGGCCCAGGCGATCTTCTGCCCGATCGAGCAGATTCTGGGCATCGGTGCGGACGTCTCCGGCGAGTTTGTCATCGCTCAGCGACAGCGCATGTCGGATGCCTTCGGCCAGATTCCGGATCTCGGTCTGTGCAGAACTGTTCACAATGCCACCTCAAGTCGTTCACCGGAGGCGCGCAGGGCGCCCGCTTGCCGCGCCGGTACCGCGGATAGTCTCAGAGCGTTGTCGAAAGGGGTCCGGCAGCTCGCGACGATTCCCACAGCTGCATCGAGGAAGCGCTGGCGGATCGAGGAAATGAGCCCGGCTGCCTCGTCCTCTCCGAAGATCGTCTCTGCGAGGTTGAGTGCGACTCCGGCTCCCTGCCGGTTGCCCTGCCCCACATCGCGGCTTTGCTGCGGATCCCAGAAGGCGGCGTATTCGGCGACTGCGCAGACGCCGGCGACACCGAAGGAGAGGATTCGGGCCTTGGACTTCTTGCCCTGACCGATATCGCGCACGAGCGCATTGACTTCGTCGGACCAGGTGCTCACGGCCGACTTCACCGCGTCCTCGAGACCTGCCCCGACAGTTCGCAGTTCAGGCTGGTCCTCGATGAGGGCGGCTCCGGCGGCCGTATTGCGCCATTCGGCGTTGACCTCATCGACCACGTCGATGGCCTGTTCGCGCAGTGAGACCGCGGCACTGCGCAGAATCGCCACGTGCAGAGGAGTGGCCGCATCATGTTTGCCGGTGACCGCCGCCGAGATGCGATCGCGCATTCGGGCCATGGTCGGCTCCAGTCCGCGGAACAGCTGCCCGGTGCCCACGAAGTCCTGCCAGCGGGCATTGACCTCCCCGTGCAGGACGCGACCGTCAGAGAACACCTCGACGAGTCCCGACTGCGCGGATCGGAAGCTCTTCTCCAACGAACCGGCCAGAGCGGAGTGCGCCTGTTCCTGAGTCTCGGCGAAGTCCGCGAGTTCGCGGACCCGCAGCGGCAGGGCCGCGACGGCGCCGGTGAGCGTGCGGTTGCGGATGCGTTCGAGGGAGGTTCCCTCTGTGCCGACCTGGGAGATCCATGAGCGTATCGGATAGATCGCCGAATGCGGGAGCAGTCCGTCCTCGAGTTCGAGCTCGGCGACGGAGAAGATCGGTGAGTTCGCCAGTCCCGCTTCAGAGAGCAGACTCGACAGATGATGCCTGACTTCGCGGTTGGCTTCGGGCGGAACCCGGTCGAGGACGATGGCCACGGAGGTGCTTCGCGCCGCCGCTGTCTTCAGCAGCGCCCAGGGAGCGGCATCGGCATACCGGTTCGCCGTGGTCACGAAGAGCCACAGATCTGCGCTGAGCAGCACCCTGTGCGACAGCGCACGGTTCGTCTCTGAGATGGAGTCGATATCGGGGCAGTCGAGGATGGCCGTGCCCGGTTCGATGTTCTCATCGGCGATGAGAACGACTCCGGGCACGCTCGACTGCGGATCGGAGCTGCGGGGCAGGTCCGGCAGGTAGTGTTCTGATTCGAAGAATTTGGAATCGGCCGGGTTGAAGATGACGACCGGGTTGCCTGTCGTCGGTCGACGCACTCCGGCAGGACTCACGTTCCGGCCCACGAGCGAGTTGACCAGTGTCGATTTGCCGGCACCGGTCGATCCGCCCACAGCGATGAGGAACGGCGTCCGTGAACTGTTGATCCGCGGCAGCAGGTAGTCGTTGAGTTCTGCGGTCAGCGTCGAGTGTGCTGTGCGAGCGTCGGCGAAGTCTTCGCTGCGCAGGGTGAAGCGCGTCTCCGAGACTCGCTTGACGATATCGTTCAACGCTTGGCCGACCGGCGGCGTCACGGCGCTCTTGCTCTCAGTCATCACGCCTCCACTCTCTATGTTTTCCCAGCTCGGCACCAACTGCCACGCCGTATCGGCGCGGATTTGCTCACGGTCAGCACGGCTCAGGCATTCGCGTCTCAACGGCGCGTCCGGACATGAGAAGCGCCCCCGGCGGGGCTCGAACCCGCGACCTACCGCTTAGAAGGCGGTTGCTCTATCCGACTGAGCTACGGAGGCTCAAATATCGTAACCGATGCTCGGATGAGAACAGAAAGCGGCCCCGGTTCAGGCTGGCTGTCTCAGTCGCCGCCTCGAACCGGGGCCGGTTCGCTGCCGTGGAATACCGGCAGGGACATCTCAGTAGTGACGGGCCGCGTTCTCCATCGACTTGCGTACTGTCACAAAGGACACGACGACCACTCCCGTCATCGCAAGGATGACAGCCACAGCTTCGATGCCGAAGGCGAAGTCGACGATGATCGGGAAGAACCCCGCGAGCATGAAGCCCAGCAACGCGACCAGCGTGAGTGCCGTGGCAATTGAGAAGAGCTTTGCACCATTCATTGTCCATCTCCTTCGATCGGCGCATCCGATGGAAAAAGACTAACGCCAGACACGGCTCACGTCACTGAAAATTTGAGAAGAATTCGCCTCAGTCGTCTCCGCGGGCGTCGATCGCCTTCTCCAGGCGCTCGAGTTTGCCGTCGATCTCGCCGGAGTAGCCGGGCCTGATATCGGCCTTGACCACCAGCGACACCCGGGTGCCGAACTGGCCGACGGCCTCGGTGGCGTCTCTGATGACCGCGAAGACTTCGTCCCATTCGCCTTCGATGGTCGTGAACATCGAGTCCGTGCGGTGCGGCAGACCGGAGTTGCGGACGATCTCGACGGCCGCTGCCACGGCGTCGTGGACCGAAGCATCGGCCCCTTCTCCCCCGCTGGGGGCGACTGAGAAAGCTGCGAGCATGGTGGTGATCCCTTCTTTCCGATGCGGTGGGGAACCGATCGGCTCCCCACCGCTCTTTCTGTCTGACTCGGGTCGGTCGGCTCTGCTCAGGCCTGAGCAGGCACTGTCACGATGAGCGAATCGCCCTGCCCGCCGCCGCCGCAGAGGGCGGCGATTCCCGTGCCGCCGCCTCGGCGCTGGAGTTCGAGGGCAAGGGTGAGGACGACTCGTGCTCCCGAGGCGCCGATCGGGTGGCCCAGTGCGACGGCCCCTCCGTTGACGTTGACCTTGTCCTCGTCGACGCCGAGGTCCTTGGCACTGGCCAGGCCGACGGCGGCGAAGGCCTCGTTGATCTCGTAGAGATCGAAGGAATCGGCTGCGACGCCTTCGCGTTCGGCAGCGGCCCTGATGGCCTGTGACGGCTGGTGCTGGAGAGTCGAATCGGGCCCAGCGGTCCATGCGTGGGACCGGACTTCGGCGAGGATCGGAGCGCCCAGCTCTTCGGCCTTCTCACGCGACATGACGACGACAGCGCAAGCCCCGTCGGAGATCTGGGAGGCATTGCCGGCGGTGATCGTTCCGTCTTTGCGGAAGGAGGGGCGCAGCTTGGACAGGGACTCGACGGTCGTATTCGACCGCACTCCCTCATCGACGGAGACGGTGACATCGCCCTTACGCGAGCTGATGGTCACGGGAACGATTTCGTTCTCGAACGCCCCGGACTCCTGCGCCGCGGCGGCTCGCTGGTGCGAACGAGCAGAGAACGCGTCCTGCTCGGCGCGGGAGAATTCGCGGTCACCGGCGTTGGCCTCTTCGGTCAGTCCGCCCATGGCCTGATCGGTGAATGCGTCCCAGAGACCGTCGTAGTCCATATGGTCCTTGACGACGACGTCGCCGTACTTGTAACCCGAACGCGACTTCGTGAGCATGTGCGGAGCCTGGCTCATCGACTCCTGCCCGCCGGCCACCACGATGTCGTACTCGCCGGCCCGGATCAGCTGAGCGGCCTGGGTGATCGTATTGATCCCCGACAGGCACAGCTTATTCACCGACACAGCCGGAACGGACATGGGAATACCGGCCTTGACCGCCGCCTGACGACCGGGACCCTGACTGTTTCCGGCCTGCAGAACCTGGCCCATGATCACGTAGTCGACGTCAGAGCCCTGAATTCCGGCGCGATCGAGTGCACCGGCGATGGCTTCGGCGCCGAGCTCGACGGCGCTGAGTTTCGACAGCTCTCCCTGCAGTCGCCCGAACGGTGTGCGCGCTCCGGCGACGATCACTGCATCAGCCATATTTCCTCCTCGGATTTCCGCGCCCGGACTCTGTCCGCGACACGTAAGCATTTCGACATCCACCAGCCTAGTCGAGGCCCATGTGGCCTGCATCACGGGGTCCGCTCGGCCCTGCCGGCGGAGCCTCGTCCACACTCTCGCATTCGCACCCAACACTCATGGAGTCTCCGTTAGAGTAGGACGAGGACAGCCTAAGAACACCCCCTTTCCAAGATGACAGGAGTTCGCTTCAGTGACGCCCACCGAAGAATTCCGCACAGCGATGCGCGGCTACGAGAAGAGTGAAGTCGATTCGCGTCTGCAGCAGCTGCGCACCGAGGTCGAGTCGGTTCGCAAGGCGTTGGCCGATGCGCGCAGTCAGGTCATCAATGCAGATCGGGCGAAGCTGCAGATCGCCGGAGAGCTCTCTGAAGCCAAGGCACAGCTGAAGAAGGCTGCCAACGACAACGCAGAGGCCGCCGGTCCTCCCGGCAGCCGCATCGACCATCTCCTCAAAATCGCCGAATCGCAGGCCCGCGAGACCCTGGCTCAGGCCAATTCCGATGCTGAGACGATCCGGAACAAGGCCCGCGCCGAGGCGGCTTCCGCTCGCGCTCGGATGCACACCGAGAGCAATGACACCCTGTCCAATGCCCGCTCCGAAGCCGACGCGATCACATCCTCGGCAGAGCTGCGCGCCGAAGAGACGATCAAGGCCGCTGAGAAGCGCGCAGCGGAGCTCAGCGCGACCACCGAACGAGAGACCAATCAGGCCAAGGAAGCGAATGCCGCTTCCGCGAAGGAAGCTCGCGAGAGCCTCGATCTCGAACTCTCCGAACTGCGGGCGACTGCGGAGAAGGAAGCTGCAGATCTGCGCGCAGAAGCCAAGGCCGAGGCCGAGGAGACCGTGGCTGCCGCACAGGCACAGGCCGATGAGCTGCTCAAGGCCGCGAAGGCCCGCGATGAGGCGTCGAAGAAGGCCGGAAACGAATTCGACGTCGAACTCGCGAACAAGCGCAAAGAAGCCGAAACCGAACGCAAGAAGCGCTACGAAGAGGCTCAGGCTGAGAACAAGAAGCTCATCGACGAGGCTCAGGCACGCGCGGCGAAGGCCGACACCGAGGCGAAGGAGGCTGCCGAGCGCGCGGAGCAGACCCGCACCGACGCGGTGAAGAAGGCTGACGAGATCATCGCCGATGGAAAGTCTCGCGCCCAGACGCTCATCGCCGAAGCTCGGGCCACCGCAGAGGCGACCATCGAGGAATCCGCGGCGGAAGCAAAGCGCAATGTCGCCTCGGCACAGTCGCAGGTCGATCTGCTCACGAAGCAGCGCAAGACGATCACCGCTCAGCTCGATCAGCTCCGCTCCCTGTTTGCGATGCCCGGAGTCATGGGCGGCGACTCGGTGGATCCGGCGAAGGCCGAATCGGCTTCTCACGCCACTGAGCAGATCGCCGACGGTCAGGAACTCGAAGATCTGCTGGCCGACGATGACTCATCGGATGCGGCGAAGGACGACGATTCCGCGGAGTCGACTGGGACTGCGAAGTCGACCGACGCCGAGGCTGATTCGGCCGGGGCCGCCGAGTCCGAGGATTCGAAGGCGACTGGAGCTTCGAAGGCGACCGGAGCTTCCAAGAGCGACGGCGCCGGAGCCGAGGAGAACGGCTCCGCGAAGTCCGGCGCCGAGTCGACTGATGATTCGCAGGCGACTCCTGATTCGAACACTGCTGCAGAGTCGGCTGCTGACTCCGCCGACGATGATGAGGACACGAAGGGCGAAGACCTGCCCAACGGCGCCACTGACGAGGACACCATCTCGATCGACGCTCAGGTCTCCGGCTCGAAGAAGAACAGCTCGAAGACGTCACGCTCGCGCAACTCGCTTCGCTGAGACCGACTGAGACGAATATGAGGAAGGGGCCCGCTGCTGCGGGTCCCTTCCTCATTGACGGCCTCGGAGCTCGGTCGACCGAAGACATTCAGCCGACGGACCTCCGACCGTCCGAACTCACCTGAAGCGGTCGAAGCAGCGCTGATGCCAGTGTCGTCTGCTCTCGACTCCGATTTCGATTCCGTGTGGGGCGTCCTGACGCCACGCCACGATATGGCTGGCATCTGCGCTGACGTCGCGACCACAGCCCGGGCAGACATAGACCTTGCCGGAGTCGTTTCCCTTCACGGTCTGCACAGACCAGGTTCCGTCCGGCAGCGTACGGCTCGTCCTCATGCCTGCCACCGACGAAGACAGGTCGCGGGGAGCCTGCTGCCATTTGTTCTTGCGACGCGAGGATGAAGATCGTGGCATTGAGCCATTGTCTCACGTAGGCTGAAGCGCGTGCGTCTAGTCATAGCCCAATGCTCCGTTGATTATGCCGGTCGTCTGACCGCCCACCTGCCGATGGCCACCCGCCTCATCATGCTCAAGTCCGACGGCTCGGTTCTCATCCATTCCGACGGCGGTTCCTACAAGCCGCTGAACTGGATGACTCCCCCGTGCACGGTTCGGCACATCGAGCCCGATGCCGAGCAGACAGAAGCCGGGCTGACCGAGCTGTGGGAAGTCTCGCAGACGAAGACGGGCGACCGCTTGGTCATCTCAATCGCTGAGGTCCTCGCTGACGACACCTATGAGTTCGGTGTCGATCCGGGGCTGGTCAAGGACGGTGTCGAAGCACACCTGCAAGAGCTGCTCGCCGAACACATCGAAGCCCTCGGCGAAGGCTACAGTTTGGTTCGCCGCGAATACATGACGGCGATCGGACCGGTGGACATCCTGGCTCGCGACGATGGGCAGAAGTCGGTGGCGGTCGAGATCAAGCGCCGTGGCGATATCGACGGTGTCGAGCAGCTCACTCGCTATCTCGAACTGATGAATCGCGATCCTCTGCTCAGCCCTGTCCGGGGAGTCTTTGCAGCTCAGGAGATCAAGCCGCAGGCACGTACGCTCGCGGAAGACCGCGGCATCCGCTGCGTTGTCCTCGACTACGATGCCCTCCGCGGTATGGACGACCCGGAGTCACGCCTCTTCTGACCACCCGCCGTGAGCCACCTGCTCACTCCCCGGCACACACTCCCTTCGTCGATCAAGCCTCCCCGCATCCGTCCGCCCTCCCCACGCACTCTTCTCGTCGATCAAGCCTCCCAGCGTCTATCAGCCGGTCTGCCGATCGATATATGCGGCCCACCTTGAACGACGGCAGATATTACGCCCCGCCGCGACGCCTGTCGTTCACAACGACACGTCGTCGAACCGCCTCCTTTATCCGCAGGAAGACGTCTGCAGCGAACAGGTCACTCCGTCTGATGCGGAAGACTGCCCACCCCTCATTGCGCAATGAGTACTCCCGACGTCGTTCGAGTTCGAACGTCTCCTCCGGATTCGCGCCGTCGAGATAGTATTTGCCCGCTCCGTCGAATTCTGCGATGACCTTGGCACGCTCATTTGCGAAGTCGGTCCGGCCCAAGTGCTTGCCGTGTTCATCCCAGACGTCGACTTGCGGTACGAAATCGGGGATGGAATGTTCGACGAATCGCACCGCACAGATCGACTCTGCCACGCTCTCCCGTCGACTGTCGACATTGTCGAGCGCTCTGCGGATCTTCCGGGCGCCTGTGCGCACCGGATGGGATTCGCAGTAGGACCGGATCTCTTCGATAGTCACGACGGAACTGCGCACAGCCGAATCCAGCACTGCAACGGAGAACGCGAGCGTGCTGTCCCGAGCGACGTCGAGCAACGTCTGCAGAACCGTCGTGACCGGGGCCCCGTTGACGATCTCTCGGGCACTGCGATCGTGGGAGCGTCGTCGCACCAGCATCTTCGCAAGACGCACACCGCTGCGCGGACTCACCGATTCGGCAAACACATCGTCTGAGTCGACAAACGGTATCGACAAGCCATGAACGATCAGTGCGCTGCGGTGAGAGAACACCGCATCCGGCGGCAGCCGATCGACATACGATCTGACGAGGATTCTCAAGTCCTCCGTCCGCTTGCGCAAGCCTGTCGTCTCCTTCGGCAGCGTGGTGGTGGGGGCCACCGCGATCGCATTGACGAAACCGTGGTCCGGGTCCGCGCACTCCGCTGTGACAACGTACCTCCCTCGTTCCAGACGTCGCAGACAACATCGTTCGGCCGCTTTGATTCGGTGACAGTCCCATCCTGCCGCGAGCAGCTCGGCCGTCGACACACATCCGTACATGCCATCAAGCATGACCGACCGGCACCGAGGGGGCCAGAGTGAGAAATAGCCCTGTGGACAACCGGCGACTGAACGTCACAGGCCACACGATTCTCTACGTGGTCCTCACCGCGGGTCTAGGCTCCGGCTCGAACATCCGCCGGCGACACCGAATCTGCTGTCAGGTGTGTGTACCGGAGATGCCGAATCCCGTCACCGGTCAAGCGTCAGCGCCGATGTAGTGCCGTAGACCTATGGACGAACGGGGGCCGACGTGAACGGGCGAGGAGAGTACGGGTAGACGGGCCGACGCTTGAACGAGATTCGTTCGGCGGAAGCGATCTCGCGCAGCGAAGTAGAGTGCGGCGAGCAACGGGGCCAACGGCCGAGTGCACCCATGGGCGTGTCGAGAGGCAGAAGGGGTGAAACACTCACGATCGTACGAACGTGCGCACCGTCCGAGGTGGCCTAATCGAAGCTGAGAACGTCTCGCTTCTCGACTCGCTCGATGTGGACACCCAGACTGCGCAGATTCTGGACGAAGTTCTCATAGCCGCGTTCGATGTGATCGATTCCCGACACTTCGGTCACTCCCCCGGCTCGCAGAGCCGCCATGACCAGGCCTGCTCCTGCTCGGATGTCGGAGGCCTCGACTTCGGCACCGGAAAGGCTCTCGCTGCCGGTGACGAGCGCATGATTGCCGTCGATGCGCACTTTGGCACCGAGTCGGGCGATCTCCTGCACAAAGCGCCAGCGGGCTTCGAACAGGTTCTCCGACAACAGGCCGATGCCGTCGGAGACAGAGTTCAACGCGATGACGAAGGGCTGGAGGTCGGTCGGGAACCCGGGGAACGGCATGGTGGCGACCCGGATGGCATGAGGGCGCTCCGCACCGATGACGCGGAACCCCCGACCCCGTGTCCCGTCACCGAGAATGATCTCTCCCAGGTCTTCGACCGTGGCTCCCGAATCCCGCAGCTTCATCCCGATATTGGGCATGATGTCGAGTCCGACTCCGCGCACGGTCACGTCGCCGGCGCTCAGAGCAGCGCCGAAGGCATAGGTTCCCGCGACGATGCGGTCCCCCACGGTCCGGTGGGTGACCGGGTGCAGCGAGTCCACACCCGTGATGGTGAGGTCGGAGGTGCCGATTCCCTCGATCTGCGCGCCCATTTCGACGAGCATCGTGCAGATGTCGACGATCTCGGGTTCACGCGCGGCATTGGCGATGGTGGTGGTGCCATGGGCGAGGGTCGCGGCCATGACGAGGTTCTCGGTCGCGCCGACAGACGGGAATTCGAGGACGATCTCGGTGCCGCGCAGACCGTCCGGTGCTTCTGCGACGAAGTAGCCGTGGTCGAGATGGACGACAGCGCCCAGCGCTTCGAGTCCCGCCTGGTGCATGTCGAGCCCGCGGGAGCCGATGGCGTCACCGCCGGGAAGAGCCACATGTGCGGCTCGCATCCGCGCGGTCAGCGGACCGAGGACGGAGATCGACGCCCGCATTGCGCGGACGAGCTCGTAGTCGGCCTGGATGCCGACTTCGGCGGGGACGTCGATGCTCACGACGCCGTCTGCGGCATCGTAGTCGACCTCGCAGCCGAGGCGGACGAGCAGTTCGACCATGATCCGCACGTCGAGGATGGCAGGGACGTTGGTGATGGTGGTGCGTCCCACGGCGAGGAGACTTGCGGCCATGAGTTTGAGGACGCTGTTCTTCGCGCCTCTGACATCGATGGTTCCCGCCAGCTGTGCGGGCCCGGTCAAGCGGAAGACATCCATCAGGTGAAACGTCCCATCGTCGGATTGAAGCCAGGGGGTGAGGATTCGAGCCACGAAGCCATCGTGGACAGGGATTCGGTGTCCATTGCCAAGGACACGGATCTCGGACGACCGTCCGCTTTGCCGTAGGAACAGTCGACGACGACTGCCTCCGGCAGAACCGAGTACTGCTCTCCGGAAGTGGGCTTGCGCCGCACGAGGATGTCCAGATCCGCTCGCGGCAGCCGGAAAGCCGCGCGCCGAGTCAGAGCGAAGACGGGGTACCAGTCCAGGGAGGCGACCGAGAACACAGCCACTCCCAAACGCCAACGTGGGCGAGAAGAATACTCCTCGCCCACGTTGATGGAACAGTCAAAGGCACCCGAGAGCTTCGAGATCGACCTGCGTCGGATCGTGACGACCACGATCAGAGCAAGCGCGAGTCCTACCAACGAGAGCAGAACGATCAGCAGGACAGAAGGGTTCACGGTTGCCAGTGTAACCTGCGGATCAGAGAAGTTCGGCCTGATCAGCGGCAATGATCACACGGTTGTTCTCCACCGACAGGAATCCACCATCGGCTTTGACCCTGATGGTGTCCTCTCCGGGGGTGAGAATCCGCGCTTCGCCGTCGGCGACGACACCCAGCACGGGCTCATGGCCCGGCAGGATGCCGATCTCGCCGTCGAGTGTGCGGGCGATGACGCGCTTGGCCTCACCGACCCATACCTCGCGATCAGCAGCCACGACATTCACTTCGAGTGTCGCCATGGCTTACTTCTGCATCTCTTCGTAGTTGCGCATGACATCGTCAAGGCCACCGACGTTGAAGAATGCCTGCTCCGGGATGTGGTCGACTTCACCGGAGCAGATCTTCGAGAAGCCTTCGATCGTGTCGGCCAGCGGCACGGTCGAACCGGGAACCTGGGTGAACTTCTCAGCGGTGTAGGTGTTCTGCGAGAGGAACTGCTCGATGCGACGCGCGCGGTGAACGACGAGCTTGTCCTCTTCACCGAGTTCGTCGACGCCGAGGATGGCGATGATGTCCTGCAGTTCCTTGTTCTTCTGCAGAATCGCCTTGACCTCGTTGGCCACGCGGTAGTGCTCGTCACCGACGATCAGCGGATCGAGGATGCGCGAGGACGAAGCGAGCGGGTCGATCGCCGGGTACAGACCGCGCGAGGCGATGTCACGGCTGAGCTCGGTGGTCGCGTCGAGGTGGGCGAAGGTCGTCGCCGGTGCCGGGTCGGTGTAGTCATCGGCGGGAACGTAGATCGCCTGCATCGACGTGATCGAGTGACCACGCGTCGAGGTGATGCGCTCCTGCAGCAGACCCATCTCGTCAGCCAAGTTGGGCTGGTAGCCCACGGCCGAGGGCATGCGACCCAGCAGGGTCGACACCTCGGAGCCGGCCTGGGTGAAGCGGAAGATGTTGTCGATGAACAGCAGCACGTCCTGGTTCTGCACATCGCGGAAGTACTCCGCCATGGTCAGCGCCGACAGCGCCACGCGCAGACGGGTGCCTGGGGGCTCATCCATCTGGCCGAACACCAGGGCGGTGTCCTTGAAGACTCCTGCCTCATCCATTTCCATGATGAGATCGTTGCCCTCACGGGTACGCTCGCCCACACCGGCGAACACCGAGGTGCCCGAGTGGTTGTGCGCGATGCGGAAGATCATCTCCTGGATGAGAACGGTCTTGCCGACGCCGGCGCCTCCGAACAGACCGATCTTTCCACCCTGGACATAGGGGGTCAGAAGGTCGATGCTCTTGATCCCGACTTCGAGGATCTCGGTCTTGGACTCGAGTTCATCGAAGGCCGGAGCCTGACGGTGGATGGGCCACCGCTCAGAGATCTCCAGCTCCTCGCCGTCGGCGAGGTTGAGGCAGTCTCCGGTGGTGTTCCACACATGGTGCTTGGTCACGTCTCCGACGGGGACGGAGATCGGTGCGCCGGAGTCGACGACTTCCTGTCCGCGGATAAGGCCGTCGGTCGGCTGCAGCGACACGGCGCGGATCAGTCCGTTGCCCAGGTGGAGCGCAACCTCGAAGGTCAGCTTCCGAGTTCCTTCGGACAGTTCCACCGACGTGGTCAGTGCATTGTAGATCTCGGGCACGGAGTCGAGCGGGAACTCGATGTCGACAACCGGGCCGATGACTCGGGAAATCCGGCCGAGGGCAGTGCCCTGTGCCGGAAAGGTTTCCGTTGCTGTGGCAGTCATGGTCTCTTTCTCTCTGCTCTCGCCGGTCAGTCGCCGGCTGCCGATGCCGCGAGGGCATCCGCCCCACCGACGATCTCGGTGAGTTCCTGGGTGATTTCCGCCTGGCGAGCCGTATTGGCCAACCGGGTGTAGGTCTTGATGAGATCATCCGCGTTGTCCGTGGCTGTCTTCATCGCCGCCTGTCGCGAGGCCTGCTCGGATGCCGCTGCACTGAGCAGCGCAGACAGAATGCGCGAATCGATGTATCGCGGCAACAGGGCGTCGAGTACGGCCTCCGCACTCGGTTCGAACTCATAGAGCGGGAACGCGGGTGCTTCGGACGCGCCGCCGGTCTGTCCGCCGGTCGATGCCTCGTCGGCATCGACGACCTCCAACGGAAGCAGTCGCCGGTATTCCGGATCGTGCGTGACGCTGGAGACGAAACGGGTGAAGACGATGTAGATCTCATCGATCCCGGAGTCCTCGGACTCTGGGTCGAAGTTCTCCAACAGCGCCTCACCGATCTCGCGGGCATGCTCGGCCAACGGGTTCTCGGAGATACCTGTCCAGGACTTCTCGATCTTGCGATCGCGGAAGGTGTAGTAGTTCTTGGCCTTGCTGCCGACCGAGAACAGATCCACACTCTTGCCCTCGCCGCGCAGAAGCCGAATGAGTTCCTCGGCTTCGCGCAGCAGGTTCGCCGAATAGGCACCGGCGAATCCGCGATCGGGACCGATCACGAGTACGGCAGCATGCTTGACGTTGTCCGACTCCGTGGTCAGAACGTGGTCGACGTTCGACTCGCTGGCCACTGCCGAGACCGCCCGTGTCAGGGCGTTCGCGTAGGGGCTCGCGGCCTGCGAGCGGGCAATGGCCTTCTGAATCCGCGAAGCAGCGATGAGCTCCATCGCCTTGAAGATCTTCCTCAAGGACTGAGTCGAGCGGATCTTCTGCTTGAAGACCCTCTGCTGGGCTCCCATCAGTTCTTCCTTTCGCCGTTACGGAACAGGTTCAACGCTTCTGCCGAACGATCTGCTCCTGCTCGACCTCGTCAGAGGACGCGGCTGCGGTGTCTTCGCTGCCGGCCTTCGACCCGCTCTGATCCGAGCTGGCGAAGTTCTGCGAGAACTCGCCCAGGACGCTCTTCAGCTCTTCGGACGTGTCGTCGTCGAGCTTCAGCGTCTCACGGATGGTCGTGAAGATACCGGTCTTGCGTTCGATGTGATCGTGCAGTTCGGACTCGAAGCGGAGCACGTCTTCGACCGGAATATCGTCGAGGAAGCCGTTGGTTCCGGCGAAGATCGACACGGTCTGCTTCTCGAACGGCATCGGCGCGTACTGACCCTGCTTGAGCAGTTCGGTCAGGCGGGCACCACGAGCCAGATCGCGCTTGGTCGCATCGTCGAGGTCGGATGCGAACATCGCGAAGGCCTCGAGCGAACGGTACTGAGCCAGCGAGATCTTCAGCGTGCCCGAGACTCCCTTGAGAGCCTTCGTCTGAGCGGCACCACCGACTCGCGACACGGACACGCCGACGTCGACGGCAGGACGCTGACCGGCGTTGAACAGATCGGACTGCAGGAAGATCTGACCGTCGGTGATCGAGATGACGTTGGTCGGAATGAACGCACCGACGTCATTGGCCTTGGTCTCGATGATCGGGAGACCGGTCATCGAACCGCCGCCGAGCTCGTCGGAGAGCTTCGCGCAGCGCTCCAGCAGACGCGAGTGCAGGTAGAAGACGTCACCGGGGTAGGCTTCACGGCCCGGCGGACGACGCAGCAGCAGGGACACGGCGCGGTAGGCCTCAGCCTGCTTCGACAGGTCGTCGAACACGATGAGGACGTGCTTGCCGTCGTACATCCAGTGCTGACCGATGGCGGAGCCTGAGTAGGGAGCCAGGTACTTGAAGCCTGCGGGGTCCGAAGCGGGCGAGGACACGATGGTGGTGTACTCGAGCGCACCGGCTTCTTCCAGCGAACGGCGGACGCCGGCGATGGTCGAGCCCTTCTGTCCGACGGCCACGTAGATGCAGCGAACCTGCTTCTTCGGGTCTCCGGTCTCCCAGTTGGCCCTCTGGTTGATGATCGTGTCGATCGCCAGAGCGGTCTTGCCGGTCTTGCGGTCACCGATGACCAGCTGACGCTGACCACGGCCGACGGGGATCATCGCATCGATGCTCTTGTAACCGGTCTGGAGCGGCTCACGCACTTCCTGGCGGTCCATGACGCCGGCGGCCTGGAGCTCGAGCTCACGGCGACCGACGCTGTCGATGTCTCCGAGTCCGTCGACGGGCCGACCCAGCGGATCGACGACTCGACCGAGGTATCCGTCGCCGACCGGGATCGAGAGGACCTCGCCGGTGCGATAGACGTTCTGTTCTTCAGCGATTCCGGAGAACTCGCCGAGGATGACGACGCCGATCTCGCGCTCGTCGAGGTTCTGCGCCAGGCCCAGGGTGCCGTCTTCGAACCGCAGGAGTTCGTTGGCCATGGTGCCGGGCAGACCCGAAACGTGAGCGATACCGTCACCAGCGGTGACGACCTTGCCGACCTCGGCCTTTTCCGAGCTCTCAGGGTTGTACGAGTCAACGAACTTCCCGAGAGCGTCCCGGATCTCTTCCGGGCGAATTGTCAGTTCCGCCATCTGGTTTCCCTGCTTCCTTTTCTCAAATCTTGCGTCCGGCGACCGGTGGGCCGCCGATGCCGGAGAAGCCGGCCACTAGTGTCAACCTGCGAGCTTGCGCTGCACATCGGCCAGTCGATCGGCCACGGTCGAGTTCATCATCTCGTCGCCGACCTGCACCCGGACTCCCCCGATGACCTCGGGGTCGACCTGGACATTGAGGACGAGTTCGCGACCATAGCTGGCCGACAATGCCGCCTGCAGCCTTTCGGTCTGCGACTCGCTCAGCGGTCTGGCGACGGTGACGTCCGCAACCGACCGCTGCTGACGGGCGGCGAGGATATCGCTGTACTGATCGAGCGCCTTCGCCACACGGAGACCGCGCGGGTGCAGTGAGGCCTGTTCGACCAGCGTGATGGTGTCGGGCTGTGCCTTGCCGGAGAGCAGGTCAGACACCAGAGTGCGTTTGCTCTCGTCGGTGGCCTGCGAATCAAGCGCGCGGGACAGCTCGTGGTTGGATTCCAGCAGACGCGCGAAGCGGAAGATCTCCTCTTCGACCTGTCCCAGCTGTCCAGCTGCCTGTGCGGCAGCGGCAATCGCTGTCACACCGGCGACTTCGAGACTGGTGACGAGGTCCTGGGTCCGAGCCCAGCGGCGGCTGACTGCCTTATCGCTGATGCGCAGAACCGCATCCGTGATCCGAGTCGAGAACAGAGTCCGCAGCAGCTGCTGCTTCCTCTCGGCCGACTCGGAGGAGTCTGCCAGAGCCTTGCGCAGTCCGACGTTCTCGGCGAGGACGCCGACGACTGCCAGGGTCTCCTCACCGATCTGTCGAGACTCTCCCCCGGAGATCTCGGAATTCGCGGTCTCGAGGACGGCCTGCAGGGACAATCTGCTCGACTGGAGCATCACGCCCCCTTGACCGGCTGCGCGGACGTGTCGGACTCGAGATCGGAGATGAAGCGATCGACCACGTTGGCCGAACGCTGATCATCGGTGAGAGACTCACCGACGATGCGCGAAGCCAGGTCCGTCGCAAGAGCGCCGACCTCGGAACGCAGCTGCACCATGGCCGCCTGACGTTCGGCGTCGATCTGAGTCTGTGCCTGAGCGATGATGCGATCAGACTCGGAATGAGCCTGGGCCTTCATGTCGGCGATGATCTGGGCGCCTTCTTCCTGAGCCTCGGCGCGCAGTCGTGCCGCTTCGGCACGACCGTCGGCGAGCTGCTTCTGATACTCGGCCAGAGCCTGATCGGCTTCGGCCTGCACCTTCTCTGCCTTTTCAATTCCACCCTGGATGCGCTCGGCGCGCTCGTCGAGGGTCTTATTGAAGGCGGGAAGGACGTACTTCCAGACAACCAGGAAGACGATCAGCAGACAGACGGCACTCCAGACGATGTCGTACAGCGCCGGGAGAAGCGGGTTCTCCGCGGAGGCGACGATGTTTACCGGAGTCATCTTTCAGTCCTCTTCGAGATCAGGGCAGGAAGAACGGGGTGGCGATACCGATGAGGGCCAGGGCCTCGATCAGAGCGATACCGAGGAACATGTTTCCGCGCAGGGCGCCGGCCATCTCGGGCTGACGAGCGGTTCCTTCGATGGTCTTGCCGATGACGATACCGACACCGATACCGGGACCGATGGCGGCGAGGCCGTAACCGATCGTCGAGACGCTACCTTCAACTGCGGCGAGCATATCCATAGGATGCTTTTCCTTTCATAATGAAGCCGGGTGGTTGGCCCGACCGTGCAACTCGTGAGTTACGGTTCTGGTTGCGATCTCAGTGTTCGTCCGAGATCGCGGCATTGATGTACACACAGGACAGAAGAGCGAAGATGTAGGCCTGCAGCACGACGATGAGCATCTCCAGGATGAAGACGAACATGCCGCCGGCGAAGGTGACGATGCCGAAGAACTGGAATCCGTTCGAGGCGTCGAAGAGGAAGAAGCTCGTGGCGGAGAAGCAGAGGACGAGCAGGAGGTGGCCGACCATCATGTTCGCGAAGAGTCGGATCGCCAGTGTGAACGGCTGGGTGACGAACTTCGTGATGAATTCGATCGGAATGAGCAGGATGTGCATCGCCGGCGGGACGCCGGGCAGGATGAGCGAATCCTTGAGGTAGCGGCCGAGTCCCTTCTCTGCGATGCCGGCCCAGTGGTAAGTCACATAGACAACGAGGGTCAGCACGATCGGCATACCGATGACGCCGGTGCCCGGCATATTGAGGAACGGAATGAGCTTCGTGACGTTCCAGAAGAGGATTCCGAAGAAGATCGCCACGATGAGCGGCATGAACTTCTTGGCTTTCTCCTTACCCATCGTGTCCTCGGCGATGCCGACGGTCACGAATTCCATGGCGAGCTCCATGCTCGACTGGAAGCGGGACGGAATGAGCTTCATGCGCTTGGCCCAGACAGCCAGAAGCACAACGACGGCGACGGTGGCGATGATGCGGATGAGCATCACGCGGTTCATTTCGAATGGTGTGCCCTCAAAGAGGAACGAGGCTGGAAAGAACTCAGCCATCGACGGTGCGTGGAAGCCGCCTTCTGCAGCACTGACTGTTGTGTTCGCGGCGTTGAGTGTTCCCACGTTTTTACTACTCTCCCATGGTCAAGGGCCCTGATGGCCTGGCCTTGGCCCCGCACTGATGGCGAGGCTTGAGGTTCAGGAGCGACAAAGGGCGAAGATCCGCCCAAGCACCGGAACTACTCTACCAACTGTAGAGAGTGACCGACAAATTCATCAGGCTTCTCTGTGCAATTTCTGTCAACGATCTTATCCGACACGTCATTCGGCTCGAAACGCACCCCGCGACTTGTCTCGGACGGGCGCGGAGACGAGGTCCCGGGCGCCTATTTCGCTTCCGGGTCGACATAGGGAACGCGTCCCTTGACGACCGTGATCGCCTCGACGAGCGACGAGCCGATCACCGCGACGACGATCGTGAAAAAGGCGACCGTGCCGTCGAGCCAGACAGCATCCTTGATCCGCCAGATGACGATCATGAAGATGAAGGCCTTGAACAGGAATCCCATGCCGAGGAACCCGGCGATCGCGGTCAGTCCCATATTCCGGCCCACGTACATGATCACGAGGGTGATGATGATGAAGACGGCGGCCAGTCCCCCGCCGACGGCGCCGCCGACTAGCCCGGGAGTGCCCGAGACCAACCAGCCGATGCCCATTCCGAGGGCAGCGACAACGAGGACGAGGATGATGCCGCGGATGAGCAGCGTCCTCCACACGCGGGTCCATGCTGCTTCGACTTCGGTCTCTCGGCGCGGAATCGGGTCGGTCACGAGATTTCCTCTCTGGCTTTCTGACGCATGCGAAGGGGATAGAAGGTGAAGATCAGGGTGATGGCCACGAGACCGCCGATGACCCAGGCCACGAACAGCCAACCTTTGAACAGCAGGAGCACGGAGCCGAAGGCGATGAGCGCCGTCCACGTATAGAGGATGAGCACCGCACGTGCATGGGAATGCCCCAGACGCAGCATCCGGTGGTGGAGATGTTTGGCATCGGCGGAGAACGGAGACTGGCCGGCGCGCAGTCGACGCACCACGGCCAGACCGAGGTCGAGCAGCGGCAGGAACATCACAGCCACCGGCAGGATGATCGGCATGAACGTCGCGAAGGCTCGCTCCTGGCCGATCAGCGCAGGGTCGACCTGCCCCGTGACCCGGATCGTCGAAGCCGCGAGCAGCAGCCCGATGAGCATCGAACCGGAGTCGCCCATGAAGATCCTGGCCGGATTGAAGTTGTGCGGCAGGAAGCCGAGGCAGGCCCCGACGAGGATCGCAGTGATGAGCGAGGCGAGGTTCGCATACGACTCCGGCGAGGCGTCGCGTGCCAGCCAATAGGAGTAGATGAAGAACGCTATGCCGCCGATGGCGACGACTCCCGCGGCGAGCCCGTCCAGGCCGTCGACGAAGTTCACCGCGTTGATGGTCACGAGGACCACGAGGACGGTGACGATGATCGACATCCTCGGTGAACCGATGATCACTCCGCCGAAGGGTATCGACAGCAACGCCACACCCTTGATCGCCATGAAGCCTGCGGCGAGGGCCTGGCCGGCGAGCTTCGCCATCCAATGCAGATCCCAGATGTCGTCGATGACTCCGAGCAGACACAGCAGACCGGCGGCTCCTGCGATGCCGATGATCGGACCCAGGTCGACGAAGATCCGGTTGAGGAACGGCATCTGGGAGGCGAAGATGAGCCCGGCCAGGAGCCCGCCGAACATCGCCACTCCGCCCAGCCTCGGCGTCGGAACGGAATGGACGTCACGGGCACGCAGAGGTGAGAAGATCTTTCCTCGTTCGGCCACCCGCTTGACCATGGGAGTCAGCAGGTACGCCACGAGGGCGGAGACGATGAGGATGAAGAGGTAGGCGCGCACTCAGCCGTCCAGGTCGATGAGCTCGGGCACGATCTCGCGCAGCTCCTCGGCGGTGATCGGGCCGCGCCGCAGGATGCGGGGCACGTCCCCGCTGAGGTCGATGATGGTCGAGGACATCCCCGTTTCCCGCACTCCCCCGTCGACGTAGATGTCGACATCGTCGCCGAGCATCTCCTGCGCTTCATCGGCGTTCTGGGCGGCGGGCCGTCCGGAGATATTGGCACTCGACACGGCCAGCGGTCCGGTGCGGCCGAGCAGGGCCAGGGCTGACTCGTCATCTGGCATGCGCACGGCCACGGTTCCATGGGTGTCGCCGAGATCCCAATCGAGGGAGGGCTGAGCGTTCGCGATGATCGTCAGCGGTCCGGGCCAGAACTTCGCAGTCAGCGCCAGCATGGTCTCATCGACCCCGTCGACGAGACCGAAGACGGTCTCCGCACGCGGGACGAGAACCGGAGGCGGCATGTCTCGACCGCGGCCCTTGGCCGCGAGCAGCGCCGCCACGGCCGAAGCACTGAAGGCATCGGCGGCGATCCCATAGACCGTGTCGGTGGGGATGACGAGCAGATTGCCTGTGTCGACGACTCGAGCGCACTCGTCGAAGACGAGCTCACGGATGTCGGCTTGGCTGACGTCGAATCGTCTCGACACGAGTTCTCCGTTTCGAATGTTCGGGTTGTGGTCTGGGCCGTGCACGGCACGGATTCGTCTCCGGTGTCTCCTACGACGAGCGGCGTGCCACCGTATAGCGGTCGCGTCCAGTGTAGTCCTGGAGCGTGGCGGCATCTCTCAGACTGGCCGTAGCTGCCAGCAGTTCACGCGCCCGAGCGCCCTGCTCCTCACTGTGTTCCATGAGGAAGAGTCCACCGGGTCGGAGCATCCGCTCGGCCTCAGGGATGATCAGCGCCGGAATCTCCAGACCCGAATCCCCGCCGTAGAGCGCGACAGCCGGATCGTGCTCGGCGACTTCCGGATCCCGCGGGACTGCCGCATCGGGAACATAGGGCGGGTTCGTCACCACGATGTCGGCACGGTCGCGCAGATCGGGTCGCTCCTCGGTGACCTTCGTCGCATCTCCGGCGATGAACTCGACGGTCGACTCGCCGAGGCGGCTGTGGGCGAGGTTCTCCCGGGACCATTCGAGCGCTGCCGGTTCTAATTCGAAGCCGAGGACGTCGACTCCATCGAATTCGGTGGCCACGGACAGCGAGATCGCTCCCGATCCCGAGCACAGGTCGATGACGAAGGGGCGTCGCTCACCGTCGTTCGACGGCGTTGCATCGAGGCCGGCTGCTGCGGACAATTCGACGAGTTCGGTCAGGACAGCTCCAGCGAGGAGCTCGGTCTCCGGCCGCGGCACGAAGACCCCGGGGCCCACCTTCAGCTCCAGGTGCCGGAAGTGGGCGATGCCGGTGAGATGCTGCAGCGGAATCCGTTGCCGACGCAGGTCACAGAGTTCGGCGAATCGCCTGCTCACACCGGCAGGCACGGGGTCGTCGAAGAGTCGGCGGCGGCTCAGAGCCGACCGATCGATCTCCCAAGCGTGAGCGAGCAGTTCGACGGCGTCTGCTTCGGGGGTCGCGATTCCTGCGTCGGAGAGCAGATTGACGGCCCCACGCAGGATCTCCGAGACGAGAGTCGGCCTGACGGTGTCCAGGTCAGTCCCCCAGCGCGTCGAGGCGAGCGGCCTTGTCGGCGTCTCGGCAGGACCCGATGACGGGATCGAGGTCGCCGGCCAGCACCTGGTCGAGGTTGTAGGCCTTGTACCCGGTGCGGTGATCGGTGATCCGATTCTCCGGGAAGTTGTACGTGCGGATGCGTTCCGACCGGTCGACCGTACGCACCTGTGAGCGGCGGATGTCTGCGGCTTCCGCCGCGGCCTCCTCCGCCTGTTTGGCTAGGATCCTGGCGCGGAGCATGCGCATCGCCGCGTCCTTGTTCTGCAGCTGTGACTTCTCGTTCTGGCAGCTCGCGGTGATTCCGGTCGGCAGGTGGGTGATGCGCACAGCGGAGTCGGTGGTGTTCACGGACTGGCCGCCGGGGCCCGAGGAACGGTAGACGTCGATGCGCAGATCGTGCTCGTCCAGCTGGACCTCTTCGGGCTCATCGACTTCGGGGAAGACGAGCACTCCGGCCGCCGAAGTGTGGATGCGGCCCTGGGATTCGGTGACCGGAACTCTCTGGACCCGGTGCACTCCGCCTTCGAACTTCACCCAGCCGTAGGCGCCGTCATCCTTGGCTTTGACAGCAAGGGTGACGTCTTTGTAACCGCCGAGATCCGAATGAGTGGCGTCGAGGATCTGGCTCGACCACCCCCGCGAATCGATCCACCGCTGATACATCCGCAGCAGATCGCCGGCGAACAGTGCGGATTCGTCTCCGCCTTCGCCGGCCTTGATCTCGATGATCGCGTCTCGGGAGTCATCCGGGTCGCTGGGGACCAGGAGATCCTTGAGCTCACCCTCGGCCGTGTCCATCTCTGCCGACAGCCGCTTCGCCTCGGCGGCGAAGTCGGCATCGTCCTCAGCCAGTTCCACGGCGGCTGCGTGGTCGGC
This sequence comes from Brevibacterium sp. CFH 10365, assembly GCF_009299785.1. Taxonomy (NCBI): domain Bacteria; kingdom Bacillati; phylum Actinomycetota; class Actinomycetes; order Micrococcales; family Brevibacteriaceae; genus Brevibacterium; species Brevibacterium sp. CFH 10365. Next base: position 481,694 of record NZ_VIGO01000002.1, read on the forward strand.
TTCGAGTTGGGCGAAGTGCCGGGCGGCCGCGGCGACTCTGTCGAGTTCCGCGTACCGCCTGGTCAGCTTCTTGGCCCGGCCGGCGTCGGCGTGGACCGCGGGGTCGGAGAGCTCCTCCTGCACCCGCGCATGCTCATCGAGCAGAGCGCTGACGCTGGCCGAGAGGGTGTCGTCGACCATCTCAGCTGTTGTCGGTCGAAGACTTCGGCAGCGGGGTCGTCTTCTGCACCTGCATGAGGAACTCGACGTTCGAGCCGGTCTCCTTGAGCTTCGACATGAGCAGTTCGACTGCCTGCTGCTGTTCGAGGCCTGAGAGCAGTCGGCGCAGCTGCCACATGACCTTGGTCTCCTCGCCGGTCATGAGCATCTCTTCACGGCGGGTGCTCGAGGCGTTGACGTCGATGGCCGGGAAGATGCGCTTGTCGGCGAGCTGACGGCTCAGGCGCAGCTCCATATTGCCGGTGCCCTTGAACTCTTCGAAGATGACTTCGTCCATCTTCGAGCCGGTCTCCACGAGAGCGGTGGCCAAGATGGTCAGCGAGCCGCCGCCTTCGATATTGCGTGCGGCACCGAAGAACTTCTTCGGCGGGTAGAGCGCATTGGCGTCGACACCACCGGAGAGGATGCGCCCGGATGCCGGCTGGGCGATGTTGTAGGCACGGCCCAGGCGGGTGATGTTGTCCAGCAGCACGACCACATCGGAGCCCATCTCTACGAGACGCTTGGCGCGTTCGATGGCGAGTTCGGCGATCGTGGTGTGGTCGTCGGCCGGACGGTCGAAGGTCGAGGCGATGACTTCGCCCTTGACCGCCCGCTGCATGTCCGTGACTTCCTCGGGACGTTCGTCGACGAGCACGACCATGAGGTGCGCTTCGGGGTTGTTCTCGGTGATCGCGTTGGCGATCTGCTGCATGATCGTCGTCTTGCCCGCCTTGGGCGGTGCGACGATGAGTCCGCGCTGGCCCTTGCCGATGGGGGTGATGAGATCGATGAGGCGGGTCGAGTGCAGCTTCGAGGTGGTTTCGAGGCGCAGACGATCCTGCGGGTAGAGCGGGGTCAGCTTCGAGAATTCGACGCGGCTGCGTGCATCGTCGACGGTGAGACCGTTGACGGAGTCGAGACGGACGAGGGCGTCGAACTTCTCGCGCTTGTTGCCCCGCTGCTCGTTCTCACGCGGCTGGCGGATCGCGCCGGCGACGGCATCGCCCTTGCGCAGTCCGTTCTTGCGCACCATGGATGCCGAGACGTAGACGTCGTTCGGTCCCGGCAGGTACCCGGAGGTGCGGAGGAAGGCGTAGTTGTCGTGGACGTCGAGGATGCCGCCGACAGGGATGAGGACGTCGTCGTTGCGGATTTCCGGCTCGTCGTTGCCGCGGCCGCGGCGCTTCCGATCCCGGCCTCGTCCGCGACGGTTGTTCCCGCGGTCGTCATCGTCGTTGTTGCGGTTGCGACGATCATTGCGATCGTTGTTGCCGCCGCGATCGTTGCGGTGTCCGCGGTCGTTTCCGCCGTTGCGGTCGTTTCCGCCGTCCCGGTCGCTGTTGCCCCGGCCGTTGCGGTCGTTGCCGCTGCGGTCGTTGCGATTGTCGTCGGAACGCTCGTTGTTCTTGCCGCGACGGTCATTGTCGCGTCCTCCGTGGTCCTGGCCGCCGGATCGGTCCTGGCCGCCGGAGCGATCGGAGGTCTCCTCGCCGCTGGTGTCGCGGTCGTCGGTCTGGGACTCGGAGCCCCGCGAACGCGAACGGCTGCGGCGGGAGCGCTGACGATCCTGGTCGTCGTTCGCTTCCTCGGTGGGTGCTCCACCGGACTGGTCTGCACCCGACTCCTTCGCCGACGAGGCGTCGGAGCTCGGTTCGATGATGAGCGCCGGAGCGTCCTCGGACGCGGATGCGGCCGAACGACGCGAAGAGCGACGGTTCGTCGACTCCTGCTTCTTCTCGGCCTGCTTCTCCGCCGACTTCTCGGCCTTCGCGGCCGGCTCGGCGGCAGACTTCTTCTCGGCGGGGGCAGACTTCGCCTCAGCGGATCCGCCCGAATGGCTGTTGATGGCGTCGATCAGTTCGCTCTTGCGAAGGCGACGGTAACCCTTGATTCCCAGCCCGGCAGCCATTTCTTGGAGCTGAGGCAGCCGCAGCGCTGTGAGGCTGCCGCTGCGCGGGGTGGAATCCTGAGTGGTGGTTTCAGACACGAAGGTCCTTCTCCCTCTTTCGGCCGTGCGGCATGTGCCGTTTGCTCACGGCGACGGAAACACCATTGACGGTGCGTTGTGAAAGAAAACCTGCTAAAGAATGAGCAGGAGATGTTCCAGAATGTGTGACATCGGCGACGGACCTGTGAAGAACAGCGGGAAGCCGTGCCCTGTCGGAACACCCACAGTCTACTTGTTCGGAGACGATCTTGCGAATCGTTTCCTCAATTTTCTCGGCTCACCCGATAACCACCGAGGTCAATCGCGGTGCGCTGAGCGACGACGCCTGCCGGAACGAGGGCCTCGGGCACCGCCTCGGCGAGGACGAGCACTGTCGGCCCGGCTCCGGAGATGACGGCCGGAAGCCCCTCGGCCCGCAGCGAATCGACGAGTGCCATCGACTCCGGATAGGCGCTGCGACGGAACTCCTGATGGAGCTGATCGCGGGTGGCTTCGAACAGCACCCGCGCGTCATTGCTCAGTCCGTGGACGAGCAAACCGGCCCGCGCCGAGTTGTCCGCCGCGATCGCATGATCGATGCCTGCGGGGATGAGCCCCCGGGCGACCTCGGTGTCGAGGCGGAAGGAGGGGACGAGCACCGTGACCGTGTCGAGTGTGCGCACGGGCACCTGCCAGGACTTCACGGGTGCAGACAGCGAGACGGTGAGGCCGCCGAAGATCGCGGGCGCAGCATTGTCCGGATGGCCTTCGACGGCCGTGGCGATCTCCAGTATCCGCTCCCGGCTCAGCCGCACTCCCGTGGTCGAGGCACCGAGTTCGGCGGCGAGGCCGATCCCGGCCACGACCGCTGCCGCCGATGAGCCCATCCCCCGAGAATGGGGAATCCGGTTGACGCAGTCCAGCGACACACGCGGGCCCAGTTCGGCCGCGGCGGAGGGGAATTCGGAGTCCAGCACCTCACCGATGATCCGCATGATCAGGTGCGTGCGATCCCGCGGCAGCACCTCGGCGCCCTCCCCCGTCACCTCGACGCAGCGGTGCGGGTCCACCGCTTCGTCGTGGACGGTGAGAGTGAGGGTGTCGACGATGTCGAGGGCCAGCCCGTACGAGTCGTAGCCGGGTCCCAGATTCGCCGAGGTGGCCGGGACCTCGAGTCGGACGCGCACGCTCAGCTGTCCTCGAGACCCAGCGCGCGGGCGGCACTGACGGCGTCGATGGAGACCCGCTCGGGCTCGATATCGGATCCGTCCGCGGTGTGCAGGGCCCAGCTGGGGTCCTTGAGTCCGTGCCCGGTCACGGTGACCGAGATCGTCGCATCGGCGGGGACTCTTCCCGCGTCGGCCATCTTCAGCAGTCCCGCCACCGAGGCGGCCGAACCGGGTTCGACGAAGATGCCCTCTTCGCTGGAGAGGATCTTGTGAGCGGCGAGGATCTCGTCGTCGGTGACCGAATCGATGACGCCGCCGGAATCGTCGCGTGCCGTTTCGGCCTGCGTCCAGCTGGCGGGGTTGCCGATGCGGATCGCGGTCGCGATCGTGTCGGGCTCGTCGACCGGGTGGCCGAGCACCAGCGGTGCGGCACCGGCAGCTTGGAAGCCCCACATCTGCGGCAGCTTCTGGGAGACCCCGTGTTCGCGGTATTCGCTGTAGCCCTTCCAGTACGCCGTGATGTTGCCGGCGTTGCCGACGGGCAGAACATGGATGTCGGGGGCATCGCCGAGGACGTCGACGACTTCGAAGGCCGCGGTCTTCTGACCTTCGATGCGGTCGGGGTTCACCGAGTTGACGAGATGGACCGGATAGGACTCCGAGAGCTTGCGGCACAGAGTCAGGCAGTCGTCGAAGTTGCCGTCGACTTCGAGCAGGGTCGCCCCGTGGGCGATCGCCTGGCTCATCTTTCCCGGCGCGATCTTTCCGCTGGGCACGAGCACGGCGCAGGTCAGTCCGGCCTTCGTGGCGTAGGCGGCGGCAGAGGCCGAGGTGTTGCCGGTCGAGGCGCAGATGACGGCTTTGGCGCCATGGGCCACGGCCTTCGTGATCGCCATCGTCATGCCGCGGTCCTTGAAGGACGAGGTCGGGTTGAGGCCCTCGTACTTCACCCACACTTGGGCACCGGTGCGCGCGCTGAGCTTCTCCGCCCTGATCAGTGGGGTCCCGCCTTCGCCGAGGGTGACTGCAGGAGTGTCAGCGGAGATGTCGAGGAGGCTGCGGTATTCCTCGACGACGCCCTGCCACTGGTGTCTGGGGTAGTTCATTGTCACTGTCCTTCTACGCGGATCACGGATTTGACGGTGTGGACGACAGACAGATCGATGAGTCGATCGACCGTCTTCTGCAGTGCCGAGTCGGTGTTCGAGTGGGTGGCGAGCACGAGTTTCGCGTGCTGGACACCGTGTTCGTCGATATCGCCGATCGTCTGACGCATGAGTTCGATGGAAGCCCCCTCGTCGGCGAAGACCTCGGAGACCGCGGCGAGCACACCGGGACGGTCCACCACGTCGAGGGTGATGTGGTACCGAGTCGTGATCGAGGAGATGGGCAGGATCGGGTAGTCCTCGTGGAAGGGACGTTCGTACTGTCCGCGTCCGCCGAGGACCTTGCGGCGAGCCACGGACACGAGGTCGCCGAGCACTGCGGAAGCGGTCGGTGCTCCCCCGGCGCCCTGACCGTAGAACATCAGCTCGCCGGCCGCTTCGGCTTCGATGAACACGGCGTTGAAGGCGCCGCGGACGGACGCCAGCGCATGGTTGCGGTCGAGCAGCGCCGGGTACACGCGCGCCGAGAGTCCGGCCCCGGTCGGCGACGAGGCGACGCGTTCGCACACGGCGAGGAGTTTGATGACGAACCCCTGGTCCCGAGCGGTCTCCACCATTTCGGCGGTGATGTCTTCGATGCCTTCGACGTGGACGTCGTCGATCGATACAGGGGCGTGGAACGCCAGCGAGGACAGGATCGCAGCCTTCGCCGCCGCATCGTGTCCGCCGATGTCAGCAGTCGGATCCGCTTCGGCATAGCCGAGCTCCTGTGCGGCGGTCAGTGCCTCGTCGAAGTCCCAGCCTTCCGAGTCCATCTGGTCGAGGATGAAGTTCGTCGTTCCGTTGACGATGCCGATGATGCGTTCGATCCGGTCGCCGGCCAGAGAATCGCCGACGGGACGGATGATCGGGATCGCACCGGCCACTGCGGCTTCGTGCTCGAGACGGACACCGGCGGAATCGGCTGCGGACATGAGCTCGCCGTAGCTGGCGGCCAACAGCGCCTTGTTCGCGGTCACGACCGATGATCCCTGGCGCAGCGCCGAGGTGATGAGCGAGCGGGCCGGTTCGATCCCGCCCATCAGCTCAACGACGATATCGGCTCCGGCGATGGCCGCCTCGGCGTCGGTCGTGAGCAGCTTCTCATCGATTCCCGGCCGGGCCCTCGACGTGTCACGGACGACGATGGCGCTGAGCTCCAGCGGCGCACCGATGCGTTCGGCCAGGCCCTCTGCGCGGTTCTGAATGCGGGCGGCGACTTCCGTGCCGACGACTCCGCATCCGAGCATGGCAACCTTCAGTGCCTGCATTTCCTCACCTTTTCCGCTCTTGTCTCTCTGCCTCATCAGCTTGGCTGTCCTCCCCCGGCCATCCCCGGGTCGGTGGCGAACATCTGTGTGTGGTCCTCGGGGGTCACGATCCACTCAACTCTATCGGCCTCGACGGCGAGCACTCCCGGCCGGGGCAGGTGGTTGTAGTTGTTCGCCAGCGACCGGCAGTATGCACCCGTGGTCGGAACGGCGACGAGGTCTCCGGCGGTGACGTCGGCACCCATGTATTCGTCGCGGACGATGATGTCGCCGGATTCGCAGTGTTTGCCCACGACCCGCACGATCGCCGGTTCTGCGGCCGAGTTCCGGTTCGCCAGAGTGCACGAATAGTCTGCATCGTAGAGTGCGGTGCGGATGTTGTCGCTCATTCCGCCGTCGACGGCGACGTAGGTGCGGGTGCCGCTGTCGGTGCTCACCTGTTTGACGGTGCCGACCTCGTAGAGTGTGAACACCGTCGGGGAGACGATGGCGCGTCCGGGTTCGATGGAGATCCGGGGGACGCTCGTGCCCAGTCCCCGGCATTCCTTGGCCACGACGGCCGCAAGTTCCTCGGCCATCTCCGCCACCGGGATCGGGGTGTCCTGCGAGGTGTAGCGGATGCCGAAGCCGCCGCCGAGGTCGACGTCGGGCAGGTCGATGCCGTGTTCGCCCATGACTTCGGCACGGAAGGCCAGCACACGGGCCGCGGCGACTTGGAAGCCGGAGATGTCGAAGATCTGCGAGCCGATGTGCGAGTGGAGGCCGTCGAGGCGCAGATGCTCGGATTCGGCGGCCAGCCGGGCGGCCCGGGCAGCGGTCCCATCAGCGAGGGAGAGGCCGAACTTCTGGTCTTCGTGTGCCGTGGCGATGAAGTCGTGAGTGTGCGCTTCGACTCCGACCGTGACTCGCAGCATGACGGGTGCGACCGTGCCTCTGGCAGCGGCGATGGATTCCAGACGTGCGATCTCATCGACGCTGTCGACGAAGATCCGGGCCACGCCGTAGTCGAGGGCGTATTCGAGCTCTGCGGCGGATTTGCTGTTTCCGTGCAGGCCGACGCGATCGCCGGGGACTCCGGCGGTGCGGGCGATCATCATCTCGCCCAAGGAGCAGGTGTCGAGGCCGAGTCCGGCTGCGTGCACCCAACGGGCCACCGCCGTGCACAGGAAGGCCTTGCCGGCGTAGAAGACGTCGGCTCCGGCGAGTCCCTTCTCGACGGAGAATGCATGGGAGAACGTGCTCAGGTAGGTCTCGGCCCGAGTGCGGAAGTCCTCGACGTCCATGACGAGAGTCGGGGTGCCGTACTGCTCGGCCAGGTCGATCACGGAATGACCGGCGATCGTGAGCACTCCGTCGTCGGTCTTCGTGACGTTGTCCGACCACAGGCTCGGCAGCAGCGCATTGACGTCGTCGGGATACGGCAGCCACACCGGGGCCGGGGTCGCGTGCAGCGTCCCTGCGATATGTGCGGGCATCAGATCCTCTCCGGGGCCGAAGCGCCCAATTGTCTCAGTCCTGCGGCGAGGACGATGATGACGGCTCTCAGAGCGAGGAGCCGGGATGAATGGATGACGGTGATGTCCTCATCGACCGTCGGGGTGACCGCACAACGGTCGAGGAACTCCTCGACCGCCTCGCCGAGTTCGAGGAGGGCGGTGAGGAAGGGATCGACTTCGCCGAGGCGGCTCGACCGTTCCAGCGATGACGGCACTGCTGCCACGGCGATGAGCATCCGGGTCTCGTCCGGGTGTTCGAGCGTCGAGGCAGCGGCGGCGTCGGTCGAGATTCCCGCGCGGTGGGCTCGTCGCTGTTCGCGGCAGGCGGCGGCATGCCCGCGTTGGAGGGCATATAGTGCGGCCGGATCGACATGAGCGTTGCGTCCGTCGAGGAGGTGCGGCTCTGCCGAGCTGTGAGCCGTTCCCGGGTCCGGAGCGGCGAGCAGTGCTCGGAACCGGTTCCCGTCCTGTTCCGCTCCCCCGGCTCCCGGTGCTGCCGCGGCGAGGTCGAAGGCCACGAGAGCACGGGCGGCAGGGGTGAGGGTCACGTTGACGAACCCGGGACCGGCGATGTCTGCATCGGCCACCTCGGGAAGGGTGCGCAGCTCGGTGCACAGGTGCGCGGCGAGCTCGGTTCTCCGCTCGGGTGCGGCGGCGGCACGCAGCGCCACGGGCGTCGACCAGTCGCCGAGTTCGGATCGAGTCGGCGGAGAAACGTCGATGTGTGCGGCGAATCCCGGTGCAACAAGACCGGCTTCGGACGTCGCCAAGGCGCGCGCGAGTGCAGTCTGCAGGTCTTCGGGAGTCACTCGAACAGAGTACTCGGGGCCGGACGGCGAGGACGAATCCGATGTCATCTTCGCTCTCATGACGAGACGGATGCCGCTCTGGCTCAGATCGCGCCGGGACGGCAGGCGGCATGGCTGACGAGGAACTTGACGACCACCGAGGCGAGCACCACGGCGAATGCCGGCCACATGGTGTCGAAGCTCTGGATCAGGAAGGCGAAGAGCAGCGGCCCTGTGGCCGCCAGGAGGTACCCGCCGCCCTGGACGAAACCGGACAGTGAAGCCGCCGCCTCAGCGTCCCGTGCGCGCAGAGTAATCAGCGTCAGGGCGAGCGGGAACGTGGAGATGCCGATGCCCAGCAGCACAGTCCACAGGACCGGAGCCGCGGTCGGCAGCAGCCACAGACCCAGGTAGCCCACGGCCAGGCTGAGGCAGAAGCCGACGACGATGCGATACGCCGAGCTCATCTTCTGTGTCAGAGCCGGCAGGACGAAACCGAGGACGAGCGGGATGGCGGTGACCAAGGCCAGCATCGCTCCGGCGAAGGCCGCATCGAAGCCGGAGCGGGTCAGCAGGCTCGGCAGCCAGGTGAAGAGGATGAAGTTGTTGAACGAGGTCAGTCCCGTCATCGTCATCAGCGCCCACGCACGTCGGCTGCGCAGCAGACGGGAGAGCTCGCTGCCGCCGACCACGGCGGCGGCCACCTCGGTGGCCGGTGCGGGCCTGACGATGCGGATGATGACCCAGGCGATCACGCCCAGAGCGGCGAATCCGGCCCACACGAGCAGCGAGCCTCTCCATCCCACACCGCCGGCGAGAGGCACCGCGACCAGCGGCGGGATGAACGTGCCGAACTGAAGCAGCCCGACGTGCACGGTCGACATGAGCGCCACGCGGTCGGGGAAATACGATTTCACCAGGGGCGGGAGGACGACATTGCCGATGCCCATGCCCAACAGGGCGAGCACGCTGAGGGCGAGGAACAGAGCCGGCGAATCGATGACCGCGCGCACCCCCAGACCGATCGTGACCATCAGCATCGCGGCCAGGGTGAGGCCGAGTCCGGAGAAGCGGGCGTAGAGTCGCGGGGTGAGGAACCCGCTGAGGCCGTAGAGCAGCGGCGGCAGCATGCCGATGACCGCGAGGAACACCGCGCTCAGATGGATCTCTTCGCCCATGGCGTCGAGCAGCGGTGAGAGCCCGGTGACTCCGGGGCGCAGATTGAACGCGGCGATGATGATTCCGAGGACGATCAGAATGCGGATGCGCGCGGAGTTCATGAGGTCTTTCCTATCAGACACCGACCCGGCGGCCGGTGGCCGGGGCGGATCAGAAGTCGAGTTTGAGGCCCTCGACGGGCGAGAGTCGAGATGCTCGCCTGGCCGGTGCCAGAGCGGAGAGGATGCCGGCGATGACCGCCACGCCGAGGATGCCGAGGAAGGACGGGGCGGAGAAGTCGACGATGAGGTCGCTGGAGTAGTCATGGGTGACCAGCCGCGTGCCGACGATTCCCAGGGCTCCGCCGAGGACGAGGCCGAAGAGTGCGGCCACCGACGAGATGAGCACCGCCTCGAGTGCCAGCAGGGACCGCAGCTGCGAGATGCTCAGCCCCAGCGCCCGCATGAGTGCGTTCTCCCTCCGACGTTCGATGACGGAGAGGCTGACCGTGTTCGAGACTCCGATCAGCGCGATGACCACGGAGACGAAGAGCAGGGCCACGGCTCCGGCGAGCATGACGTCGATGAGTTCGGAATAGGCGCCCCGAGCGACGGCGGAGCCGCCGACCTCTTCGCTGGAGACGTCGAGCGCTTCGGCCACTGACTGGCGGATGCGTGTGATCTCGTCGACGTCGACGTCCTCATCGAGGCGAACGAGCACGGCCGTCGTCGTTGCCGAGATGCCGAGGTCGTTGCCGATCTCCGGGGTGGTGAAGAAGGCGAGACTGGAGAGCCCGTCCCTGTACACGGGAACGCTCATCTCGGTGAGTCCTCTCACGCGCACAGTCGGGTCGGGATAGTCCTCGGGAACGGTGACCCGACCGGAGACGATATCGGCGGCTGCGTCCCCGAGCACGGTCTCGGCACTGTCCGGGTCGAGGACGAAGACCTCGGGTCGGGAGCCCTTGAACTCCTCGACCGCCTCGGCGCGGTGGGCGATGACCGCGGTGGACACACCGGGGATCTCGCGCACGTCATCGAGTTCGCCATCGTCGACGAGTCCCGACAGCGGCACGGAGATGTCGACGGGATAGCGCTGGTCGAGTCCGTGGCTGAGGGTCGCCTTCGTCGACATCCCGCCCACGAGGATCGTCGCCACCAGGGTCACACCGATGATCAGAGCCGTGGCCGTGGCCGCGGTGCGCCGCGGATTGCGCAGAGTGTTCAGGGTCGCCAGCTGTCCGGGCACACCCCAGGGGCTGAACAGCACCTCCCCCGTCCACGCGACGACGGGCGGGATGATCTTCGCCGAGCTGATGACCAGTCCGGTGACGACGAGTCCACCGCCCAGCGCTCCGCCGAGGATCCAGAACTGCGTCGTCGACACCGCATAGACGGAGACGATGACGAGGACGATGCCCGCACCGATGAAGCCCAGGCCCACGAGGTGGCGCGGTCGAGCGCGGGTCCTGGGTGAGATAGAGACGTCGAAGGGCTGGAGCGCTTCGAGCGGCGTCACCGCAATGGCGCTGCGGGCCGGGCGGATGGTCGCCACGATCGTCAGCAGGGCACCGACGACGACGCCGCTGACCAAGGCGGAGACGGGAACGGTGAGCGTGTCGTAGGGGAACTCCTCCGGCCAGTAGCGCACGGCTGCGGCTATGAGTCCGCGGCTGATCGCGACCCCGGCGAGGACGCCGAAGACTGATCCGAGGACTCCGACGAAGAGTCCCTCGGCCACGACGGAGCCGTACATCTGCACACGGGTGGCGCCGAGGCAGCGCAGCAGGGCGAATTCGCGGCGGCGACCGGCGACGATGACGGAGAAGGTGTTGGAGACGACGAGGATGGCCACGATGACGGAGATCCCGGCGAATACGAGCAGAATTCCGGTGACGACGGCGTTGCCGCCGGAGAGCCGGTCGGTCTTCGCCTTCACGGCGTCGTCCACGGCAAGTGCTTCGAGGCTGCCGTGCAGTTCCGAACCGTCGATGACCTTCTGCAGCTGAGCACGCACCGTCTCCGGATCCGCGCCGTCATCGAGGGCGATCTGGATGGCGATGACGTCACCCTGCTGGGCGAAGTACTCCTGATAGCCCGACGCCGTCGTCAGCGCCCGAGTGGCCCCCGGCAGTGCCGGGTCCTGGCCCATTTCGGCGATTCCGACGACCGAGAAGGTGACACTGCTCTGACTCGGACCCCGATAGATGGGCATGTCATCGTTCCCGCTCTCCACCGGGACCGCATCCACGGTGAAGCGGATCTCATCACCGGTTCCGACGTTGAGATCCCTCGCCGTGCGGGTGTCCAGCACGAGGTCGGTCGTCGCTTCCGGTCGCTGGCCGGAGACCATGTCGAAAGTGTCGAGTCGCTCATCGGCAGACACCGGAGACAGTGCGAAGGAGCTTTCGGAGAACGCGGCACCCCGCCCCGTGCTCACGGTGCGCGCCGACAGAGACGCGGTCTTCACGCCCTCGACTTCGGCAAGGGGCGTGAGCAGCGGGGCGGCCTCGTCTCCGCCGACGAAGACGTCTCTGTCCGGGATGACGGTGAGGTCGGCTTTCTCGAATGAGCGGCCGACGGCGTGTTCGAGGCTGTCCTGCAGCGAGGAGTTGATGATCAGGGTCGTCGCGACGAATCCCGCCGCCAAGGCGATGCCGAGGCCGATTGCGAGGAACCGGGCCCAGTGGATCCGAATCTGCGCGAGGGCGACTGCGATCACAGAGAACTCAGTTCACTCAGCGCCGTGACCACGCTCTCTCGGGTCGGCTGATGGACTTCACCGGTGGCACGCCCGTCCTTGAGGAGAACGACCCGACCGGCGTGGGAGGCCGCCACGGGATCGTGAGTGACCATGATGATCGTCTGACCGTAGAGAGTCGTGGCACGCCCCAGAAGCGAGAGAACCTCGGCCCCGGCATGCGAGTCGAGGTTTCCGGTGGGCTCGTCGGCGAAGATGACGTCCGGTCGAGTCAGCAGGGCCCTGGCCACGGCGACTCGCTGCTGCTGACCGCCGGAGAGCTCATGCGGTCGATGCTGGAGACGATCACCGAGTTCGAGCCGTTCGACGACTTCTGCCTTCCACTCGCGATCGATCTTCTTTCTGGCCAGAGACACCGGCAGCTCGATGTTCTGCTCTGCGCTGAGCGTCGGCACGAGATTGAAGGCTTGGAAGATGAAGCCGACCCGGTCACGGCGCAGCTGAGTCAGCTGACGGTCGTTGAGCCGGGTGATATCCCTGCCGCGCATGATGATCGACCCCGAGTCGACGCGGTCGAGGCCGGCGAGGACATGCATGAACGTGGACTTTCCGGAGCCGGACGGGCCCATGATGGCGGTGAAGCGCCCCGATTCGAAGTCGACGCTGATGTCGTCGAGCGCATCGACTGCTGTATCGCCGCGGCCGAAGCTCTTGCGCAGGCCCTGCGCCCGGAGGACGATGTCGTCATCGCCCGCGCTCGTCCAGCCGGGCTCATCAGCAGGTTTCGACATCGCATGCCTCAAATCACGGTTCGGGTCTCGTCTCCGACTACCTTAGATCCTGTCTGCGGCGCCGACCACTCGGGCCGCGAATGCAGAACCGCCCACCTCAGCAGTTGAGATGGGCGGTGGTGGTGCCCGCGACAGGATTCGAACCTACGACCTTCTGCTCCGGAGGCAGACGCTCTATCCACTGAGCTACGCGGGCAACGGATGCAACCCTATCACCGTCGGACACCGCCGACCAAAACGAGACCGCGTGCAGTCCTCGCAGGATTGCACGCGGTCTCGTGGGGGCTGTGGTCAGCCGTGTTCGGGAGGATCAGGCGCCTTTCATGGCCTTGCGTCCGGGGACGTATTCCCAGTGCCAGAGCTCATAGGAGTTCCGCTTGGCCCAGTCCGGGTTCTCCCACCCGTACTTGTCGGCGTTGGCAACGAGCCATTCGTACTGCTGACCGGTTCCGTTCTGCGTTCCGGCACCGAGGTCCAACGCCAGTCCCCAACCGTGGTTCGAGGTTCCGGGGCGGGCTGCGAAGCCGGGTTTGCGAGCGGCGACCGAGACCTGCGATTCCAGCGACCGGTAGGAGTCGGTGACCGCGAGATCCTTCCCGGTGTCCTTCTTGAACGCGGCGTTCATCTTCGCGAACGACACGGCCGCGTCGGAGCGCAGCTTGTGGTTGCCCACGCCGATCTCGCACAGCCACTCGTCGGGCAGTTCGCCGTTGCCTGCATCGCCTTTCGGCGCCGCCTCGTCACAGCCGGGCAGAACGGTCTTCGTGATCGCACGGGACGCGGCGTCGACCTTGGTCTGCTTGGCGCTCGGGGCGCCGATGGTCATCGAGGTCTTGTCGTCATCGTCGACCTTGATGTCAGCGGAGACCGATTCGGCGTTGATCGCGCGCGGCTCGGACTGAGCGGCGGTCTCATCGACCTTGACTTCCTGGTTGCCGCTCATGTTTCCGGCGACCATCACAGCGGCGATGGCGGTACCGGTGACCGAGACGGTGGCCAGAGCGGAGAAGGTCGTGACCTGGCGACGACGGACCGAGCGCAGCAGCGAACCGTCCGAGCCGCGGGTGCCGAGCCGGGCCGCGGCCAGCGTCGAGGTGTGTCCCGCGGGAGTCAGCGGCCGCGAAGCCTCTTCGGTCATCGCGGCTCGCCGCGGTGAACCCGCGGCGGCGCGGGCCTCCGCGGCCATGGCCGCACGACGGGGCGAGAGGGCGGCGGATGCGCTACGCGGCGACTGCGATGTCACGGGCCGCGAAGAGGTGATGGTCGAAACCTGCGAGGAGGCGTTCTGCTTGCGCAGATCACGTCGGCGAACCGGCGGCGCCTCGTCGGTCGAGAGCTCACTCGACATAGTGCTCCATACTGTTGGTGAAGATTGTGTGTTGGAGGCCCTGCACCGGGCAACCGAAAGCTTATGTCACAACACTATAACGACATCGTTACAGAATGTCACCTTCAGTTCATACACAGCGTGTGACCAGGTCATTCGCTGAAGATGACTGATTACGGATCACTACAGCTGCCCTACTCCAGGCGTTCTGAATCACTGTTTCGTTACCATCCGTTACACATTCGATTACGCCAGGGACTCCCCGTCGCACGGCGTCCTCCCCGACCTGCGCAGGCACAGCCGCGCGACGGCGGCCCCCTGCCTCTGACAGGGGGCCGCCGTCGCTGCGATCAAGTGAGCCGGGCGGCTCGGCCGATGGAGAATGCTCAGCTGCGGAAGTCGAATCGACCCCGCTGCATCGCATCCTGGACCTCGCCGACGAGCTCTTCGAGCACGTCTTCGAGGAACAGCAGGCCGAGCACCTGTGCCTGCGAGTCGATGACGCGGGCGACGTGGATTCCCACCTTCTGCATCTGTGCCAGAGCCTCTTCGACCTCGTCATCGGCAGTGACCGTGAACAGCGGGCGGAAGCGCTTGCTCTGCACAGGAGCGTCGAAGGCCTCATCGGTATCGGCGTAGAGAACATCCTTGATGTGGAGATAGTCCTGCGGATACCCGTCGTCACCGACGACGAAGTACCGAGAGAAACCGGTCTTTCCGACCAGGGTCACGAGCTCGTTCGGGGTCACCTTGTCCGAGATCGTGATCAGCTCGGACATCGGGACCATGATGTCGGCCGCGGTCTTGTCGCTGAACTCGATGGCGCCCTTGAGCAGTCCGGTGTCGTCGCTGAGCAGTCCCTCGCGCTTCGACTCCGCCACGATCGATTCGACCTGCTCGATCGTGAAGGCCTCGTTGACTTCGTCGCGAGCCTCCACCTTGAACAGATGGAGGATCCCATTGGCCAGTCCGTTGAGCGGACGGATGACGAAGCCGAAGACTCTGGCCAGGAACACCAGCGGTGTCGCCAGCAGCATCACTGCCTGACCGGATGCCGCCAGAGCCAGGTTCTTCGGCACCATCTCACCGATCACCACGTGCAGGTAGGTCACGACGCCGAGTGCCAGGACGAAGGAGATCGTCGAGGACAGTCCCGCAGGGATGCCCAGACCCTCGAGCGGACCGGCGAGCAGATGATGGATGGCAGGTTCGGCCACGTTGCCCAGGAGCAGGGAGCACACGGTGATGCCGAGCTGGCAGATCGCCAGCATCAGTGATACGTGCTCCATCGCGTAGAGGGCTGTCTTCGCCGCTGCAGAGCCTTCGGCCGCACGCGGTTCGATCTGTGAGCGTTTGGCCGCGACCACCGCGAATTCGGCGGCGACGAAGAACGAGTTGCCCAGCAGCAGAACGACCAGCCAGACCAGTCCGAACCAATCGGCGCTCATCGGGTCTCACCTCCTGCTTCAAAGGCTCCCGCATCGGCGGCGCGGAGCACCACCCGGAGGCGTTCGATGCGCCGGCCGTGCATCCGCTCGACCACGATGAGGGCATCCTCGGTGCGGACTTCATCACCCGGTTCGGGAATCCGTCCGAGTTCCTTGAGCACGAAGCCGGCAAGAGTCTCGTAGTCCGAGTCCTCCGGGATGGTCACGCCGATCGTCGACGAGATCTCATCGGGTCGCAGCTGACCCGGCACGATCCAGGAGCCGTCGCGTGCCGGTCTCGCCGCGACACGCATCCGATCGTGTTCGTCGGCGACCTCACCCACGAGCTCTTCGACGACATCTTCGAGGGTGACGACTCCGGCGGTGCCGCCGAACTCATCGACGACCACAGCCATCTGCAGGCCGGTGGCTCGCAGCTCCAAGAGGAGCGGATCGAGACGCTGAGTCTCCGGGATCTCACGGACCTCGGTCATCAGTCCTCCTGCGTAGGCGTCGTCGCGGTTGCCCGGAGGCACGGCGAAGGCCTGTTTGACGTGGACGACGCCGACGATGTGGTCTTTGTCCTCCGCGGCCACGGGGAAACGGGAGAATCCGGTGTCCCGGGCCTGTTCGATGATCTGTCGGGCCGTGGTGTCCTTGTCCACTGTGGACATGCGTGTGCGCGGGGTCATGACGTCTTCTGCGGTGCGCTCGGAGAAACTCAGGGTCCTCTCCAGCAGACCTGCCGTCTGTTCGTCGAGCACGCCTTCTTCGGCGGAGTGGCGCACGAGAGAGGTCAGCTCCTCCGGAGAACGGCCCACCGAGCCCTCTTCCTGCGGTTCGATGCCCATCGACATGAGGATCTTGTTCGCTGTGCCGTTGAGGACCACGATAACGGGTTTGAAGACGATCGAGAACGCGTACTGCATCGGAGCTGCGATGCGGCCGGTCGCCAGGGGCACGGCGATGGCGAGGTTCTTCGGCACGAGTTCACCGAAGATCATCGATCCCACGGTGGACACGATGAGGGCGATGGTCAGCGCCATCGGTGCGGCGAGGCCGGGACCGACGCCCCAGGCTTCGAACAGCGGCGCCAACAGTCTGCCCAAGGACGGCTCCATGAGGTAACCGGTCAGCAGTGTGGTGATCGTGATGCCCACCTGCGCCGCCGAGAGCTGGGTGGACAGGTGGGTCATCGAGCGCCGCAGCGTCTTCGCGCCGACGACGCCCTCCTCGACCGCCTTATCGGCGGTATGGCGGTCGAGAGTCAGCAGTGAGAACTCGGCTGCGACGAAGACTCCGGTGCCGAGGATGAGCAGCAGCGCGAGGGCGAGGAGTATCCATTCCATCAGTGACTGTCCCCGCCGTTCGCGATCTGCAGAGCAGAGCAGGTGAAGTGTGAGACCCTCGCGGGGTGAGGGTCATCATCTGGGGTGCCGGCTTCCCGCCGGCCGGGACTGTCACTGTGCATGAGGAGATCTTACCAACTTCCCGACAGCGGTCGGCCCTCTTCGTAGCCGGCAGCGCTCTGGACTCCGACAGCGGCCAGGCGCGCGAACTCCGCGAGATCACCGGCTCCGGCGTAGGTGCAGGAGCTGCGCACACCCGACGTGATGCCGTCGAGCAGGTCCTCGACCCCAGGAGATTCAGGGTCGATGTACATGGTCGACGAAGAGATGCCTTCTTCGAACAGTCCCTTACGTGCCCGCGCGAATGCCGACTCGGTGCGGGTCCGGTTGGCCACGGCCCGAGCCGAAGCCATTCCGAAGCTCTCCTTGAATTTCCGGCCCTCGCCGTCGACGAGCAGGTCGCCGGGGGATTCATGAGTGCCGGCGAACCAGGATCCGACCATGACCTGCGAGGCTCCGGCCGCCAGCGCCAGGGCCACGTCGCGGGGGTAGCGGACTCCGCCGTCGGCCCACACATGGGCACCCAGCTCGCGAGCCGCCTCGGCGCATTCGAGCACTGCGGAGAACTGCGGACGACCGACTGCGGTCATCATCCGGGTCGTGCACATCGCTCCCGGACCGACCCCGACCTTGACGATCTGAGCACCGGCGGCGACGAGGTCGCGGACCCCTTCGGCGGTGACGACGTTTCCGGCCACGATCGGCACCCCGAGCTCGGCATCGGCGATCGCCGAGAGCGTGTCGAGCATCTTCACCTGGTGGCCGTGGGCGGTATCGACGACGAGGACATCGGCGCCGGCCTCGACCAGAGCCGTGGCGCGTTCGACCGCGGCGCCGTTGACGCCGATGGCCACGGCGATCTTCAGCCGTCCCTGATCATCGACATTGGGCGTATAGATGGACGAGCGCAGCAGCGAGTTCGGAGTCAGGCTGCCGAGCACCGTGTCCTCATCGTCGACGACGGCGGCGAATTCCGCACGTGATTCGGTCATCGACTCGAAGAGCGACTCCAGCTGTGCAGCGTCCTCCCAGTCGACCTCGGAGGCGCGGATGACATGGGGTGAGGAGTCCGACAGCTCCGCCACCGAAGTGAAGCGGTCGACGCCGCGCAGATCTGCGGCATTGATGATTCCCTCGAGGCGTCCCGCGGAGTCGACGACGACACCGAAGCCGTGGGGACGCTTGGCGAGCACGTGCAGAGCGTTGAGCACCGTGTCCTCGGGCGCGAAGCGAAGTGCGGATTCGAAGATCCGGTCGCGGCTCTTCACCCAGGCGATGGTCTCCTCGGCCGCGGTCAGCGGGATGTCCTGGGGCAGCACCGCCAGACCCCCGCGACGTGCCATCGTCTCCGCCATCCGACGACCGGACACGGCGGTCATATTCGCCGCGACGAGCGGGGTCGTCGACCCGGTCGGATCGGTTGCGGTGAGGTCGACGTCGAAGCGCGACGTCAGCGCCGAAGAATTCGGCACGAGGAAGACATCGGAGTAGGTGAGATCGTTGTTCGGGTCATTTGAGATGAAACGCATAACACTATTGTCCCTTAACTGCACATTCGATGGCACATCACGTTAGGCTTGGAGATGTCGTTAAGCAGCAAGTCTTGAATCAGGAAGTAGGCGATCAACGCCGTGTCCGTCAATACTCCGAACCGCACCGTTGAAGACTTCGGGTCGAATGAGTGGCTGGTCGAGGAATTGTATGAGCAGTACAAGTCAGATAAGAATTCGGTCGACCAGTCCTGGTGGCCCTTCTTCGACAAGTACGAGAAGAACGGCGGAGGCGCTCAGTCCGCTGCCGAGCCCGCTGCCAAGCAGGAGGCGAAGCCGGCTGCGAAGAAATCGGATGCCAAGGCCTCTGCCCCCGCTGCGGCGCCGGCGACCTCACGCGGGGTCACCCCGTCCTCGGCTGAATCCGAGACGCTGAAGGCCGAGACCAAGTCCGTGCCGAAGGTCACCCCGAAGGAGACCGCACCGAAGCCCGCACCGGAGGAGACGATCACTCCCCTGCGCGGCCCTGCGAAGCTCATCGCCAAGAACATGGATGAGTCGCTCGAAGTCCCGACCGCCACCTCGGTCCGGGCACTGCCTGCCAAGGCGCTCATCGACAACCGGATCGTCATCAACTCGCACCTCAAGCGCACCCGCGGTGGAAAGGTCTCCTTCACCCACCTCATCGGCTTCGCCGTGATCCGCGCCCTCCGGAACTTCCCCTCGCAGAATGTCTCCTACGACGTCCGCGACGGCAAGCCCGTGATGATCTCGCCCGCCCATATCAACTTCGGTCTCGCCATCGACGTGCCGAAGAAGGACGGATCCCGCACTCTGCTGGTGCCCAATGTCAAGAAGGCCGAAACACTGACCTTCCGCCAGTTCGTCGATGCCTACGACGGTCTCGTCGACAAGGCGCGCCAGGGCAAGCTCACCGCCGACGACTTCGCCGGCACCTCGGTCTCGCTGACCAACCCCGGCGGAATCGGCACAGTCCACTCCGTGCCGCGTCTGACCAAGGGTCAGGGCTGCATCATCGGCGTCGGCGCGCTCGACTACCCTGCCGAGTTCCAGGGCGCCAGCCAGCAGACCATCAATTCCCTGGCCGTGTCCAAGGTGCTGACCCTGACCTCGACCTACGATCACCGCGTGATCCAGGGCGCCGGCTCGGGTGAGTTCCTCAAGCTCGTGCACAGCTACCTGCTGGGCGAAGACGGCTTCTACGACGATGTCTTCGAATCCCTGCGCCTGCCCTATGAACCCGTGCGCTGGGTTCCCGACGTCTCCGCAGAGGACCAGGACGACGTCAACAAGACTGCGCGCGTCATCGAACTCATCGACGCCTACCGCACGCGCGGCCACCTCATGGCCAATATCGATCCCCTCGTCTACCGGCAGCGGTCCCATCCGGACCTCGACATCAACCAGCACGGTCTGACCCTGTGGGATCTCGAACGCGAGTTCCCCACCGGCGGCTTCGGCTCGAAGCCGATGATGCCCTTCCGCAACATCCTCGGACTGCTGCGTGAGAGCTACTGCCGCACCACGGGCTTCGAATACATGCACATCGCCGACCCGGTCCAGCGCCGCTGGTTCCAGTCGAAGATCGAGGTGCCCCACCAGGAGCTGACCCGCTCCGAGCAGGGACACATCCTCGGACGTCTCAACGCTGCTGAGGCCTTCGAGACCTTCCTCCAGACGAAGTACATCGGCCAGAAGCGCTTCAGTCTCGAAGGCGGCGAGTCCGCGATCGTCCTGCTCGACGAGATCCTCAACCAATCCGCCGACACCGGTCTCGACGAGGTCGCCATCGGCATGGCCCACCGGGGTCGTCTCAACGTGCTCACGAACATCGCCGGCAAGTCCTATGCGCAGATCTTCCGTGAGTTCGACGGCACGATGTCGCCCGACAGCGTGCAGGGCTCCGGCGACGTCAAGTACCACCTCGGCACCGAGGGCTCCTTCACCTCGCCGTCGGGGAACACCACCGGCGTCTACGTCGCGGCCAATCCCAGCCACCTCGAGACCGTCGACCCGATCCTCGAAGGCATCGTCCGCGCCAAGCAGGACCTCGTCGACCAGGGCGAGTCCGGCTTCACCGTGCTGCCGGTCCTCGTCCACGGGGATGCCGCATTCGCCGGTCAGGGCGTGGTCACCGAGACGCTCAACCTCTCCGAGCTGCGCGGCTACCGCACCGGCGGCACCGTCCACGTGATCATCAACAACCAGGTCGGATTCACCACTCCCCCCGCCTCGGCGCGGTCCTCGTTCTACTGCACGGACGTGGCCAAGTCGATCAACGCCCCGATCTTCCACGTCAACGGCGATGATCCCGAGGCCGTTGTCCGGGCCGCTCGCCTGGCCTTCGAATACCGCCAGGAATTCAACCGGGACGTCGTCATCGACCTCGTGTGCTACCGCCGCCGCGGCCACAACGAGGGCGACGATCCGTCGATGACCCAGCCGACGATGTACTCGCTCATCGAGAAGAAGGGCTCGGTGCGCAAGCTCTACACCGAATCGCTGGTGGGCAGGAAGTGCATCACCGACGAAGAGGCCGCCGAGGCGCTCAAGGACTACCAGTCGAAGCTGGAATCGGCCTTCGCCGAGACCAAGGAGGCCGAGACCGGCCCCTACGACGGAGAAGCGTTCAACGCTCCCTACGAGCCCAGCGATATAGAGACCTTCAACGATGCCGAGACGGCCATCAGCCCCGAGATGCTCCAGCGCATCGGCGAGGCCTTCACCGAGATTCCCGAAGACTTCACGGTTCACAAGAAGCTGCGGGCGCTGCTCGAGAAGCGCAAGGAGATGTCGCTGTCGGGCGGAATCGACTGGGGCTTCGCCGAGCTGCTGGCCTTCGGATCGCTGCTTATGGACGGCGTGCCGGTGCGTCTGGCCGGCCAGGACTCCCGCCGCGGAACCTTCGTCCAACGCCACTCGGTGCTCATCGACTCGACCAACGGCAACGAGTGGACCCCCCTGCAGAACCTCACTGAAGATCAGGCCCGCTTCTGGGTCTACGACTCCCTGCTCAGCGAGTACGCAGCCGTCGGCTTCGAATACGGTTACTCCGTGCAGCGCAAGGACGCCCTCGTGGCGTGGGAGGCTCAGTTCGGCGACTTCGCACAGGGTGCGCAGACGGTCATCGACGAGTTCATCTCCTCCTCCGAGCAGAAGTGGCAGCAGAACTCCGGTGTCGTCATGCTCCTTCCCCACGGCTATGAGGGGCAGGGACCTGACCACTCGTCGGGCCGCATCGAGCGTTACCTGCAGCTGTGCGCGGAGAACAATATGACGGTCGCCTATCCGTCCTCGGGCGCCTCGTACTTCCACCTGCTGCGTCGCCACGCCACGACGACGAACAAGCGTCCGCTCATCGTCTTCACCCCGAAGTCGATGCTGCGCCTCAAGGCCGCGGCGAATTCGCCGGAGGAATTCACTTCGGGCAAGTTCCAGGCCGTCATCGACGATACGGATGTCGATGCCTCGCAGGTCGAGCGCGTCGTCCTCGTCTCCGGCAAGCTCTATTGGGAGCTCAAGGCCAAGCGCGAGAAGGACGACGACACGAAGATGGCTCTCGTCCGCCTCGAGCAGCTCTACCCGCTCGACGAGGCAGGAATCACCGCCGTGCTCGACCGCTTCCCGGCCGATGCCGAGATTGTCTGGGCTCAGGAAGAGCCGGAGAACCAGGGTGCATGGCCGTTCATGGCCCTGCATCTGCCCGAGCTCCTCGGCGGCCGTGAGGTCAAGGTCATCTCCCGTGCAGCCTCTGCAGCCACCTCGACCGGGCTCAAGCACTTCCACGATGTGCAGCAGAAGGAACTCGTCGACCGGGTCTTCAGCCGGTGAGCAGCGACATCACCACAACCATCGCCGTGGTCGGAGGCCCTTTGGTCGCCGGCCACGGCGATGGCCGTGGTCTCGGGTGGGTCGGTCGGGTGACGGCGAGGACTCTGCCGAGCGTGCCGGAGCTCAAGGTGTATCCGCTGGCGGTGCCGGCTGAGGACACCGCCGGGCTCCATGCACGCACCATCGCCGAGGCGTCTCTGCGGTTCACTCCCGACGGAGACAATCGTCTGGTGCTGGCTCTGGGCTCCGGGGATCTCGATTCGGGTCGTTCGGTGGCCCGGGCTCGCCTCGATGTGGCCAACATCCTCGACGAGGCCTTGGCCCGGAAGGTCTCGACCTTCGTGCTCGGCCCACCGCCGGAGCACGACGGGGACCGCAATCGTCGCATCGCCGAGCTCAATGCCAGCTTCTCCGATGTGGCCAAGAGGCGCGGTATCACCTACGTCGACACCTTCACTCCGCTCCTCGGTCATCCCGTATGGCAGCGTGAGGTCGCCTCGTCACGGAACCATCTGCCAGGGCAGGAAGGCTACGGTCTGCTGGCCTGGCTGGTCCTGCACCGCGGCTGGTTCAACTGGCTGGGGGTCCAGGACGTCCTCGGCGACAGCTGAGCAGCGTCTGCGCGAACAGCCGAGCAACCATCCACGGCGCGCGAGCGCACCATCTCCTCGAGCCGTTTCGGCAAGGTCTGTGACCAGGTCCGACTTTGCTCTGCTCGGGCGATCATGAGACAATTAACCGTCTATCAAAGGAGGGCACAATGAGCAAGCGTGGCCGTAAGCGTCGCGATCGCCGCCGTAAGAAAGCAAACCACGGCAAGCGTCCAAACGCATGATTCGCTGATTCGCTCAGTGAATGACGAAGGCGGGAAGAGATTCGATTCTCTTCCCGCCTTCGTTGTGTCCGGTGTTCCCGTGGTGGGTCCGGGTCTCCGGTCAGGAGTTCTGTTCGAGAGCGATCCGCTGCCGGATCTTCTCGCGCAAGCCCATCGGTGCCCGATCGTGACTGCATGACCGTCGTACGAGTTCCTTCAGCAGCGCTTCGATCTCGTACTCGTCGTGACACGACGGGCACTGTTCGAGGTGGATAGAGATCTCACGGATCTCCGTCGTCGTCAGCTCTCCGTCGAGGTAGTGGTAGATGCGCGTCAGAGACTCGGCCCTGACGCTTTCGCAGCATCCTTCGTTGCTCATTTCGCACCTCCCTCGGTATCCACGAAACCGCGTTCGGCAGCGTAATCGGCCAGCATCTCCCGCAGCTGTCGACGCCCCCGGTGCAGTCGCGACATCACCGTGCCGATCGGCGTCTCCATGATCTCGGCGATCTCCTTGTACGGCAGGCCTTCGACATCGGCATAGTAGACGACCATGCGGAAGTCTTCGGGCAGCGCCGAGAGCGCCTCCTTGACGTCGGTGTCGGGAAGGTGGTCGAGGGCTTCGAGTTCGGCGGAACGCCCGTCAGAGGACGAGTGGCTGTTCGCCTGCGCGATCTGCCAGTCCTCGATGTCCTCGCTGCCGTGTTCCTTCGGCTGGCGCTGCTTCTTGCGATAGTTGTTGATGAAGGTGTTCGTCAGGATCCTGTACAGCCACGCCTTGAGGTTGGTTCCGGGCTTGTATTGGTGGAAGGCCGCATAGGCCTTCGCATAGGCTTCCTGGACGAGATCCTCGGCGTCGGCCGGATTGCGGGTCATGCGCAGAGCAGCCGCGTAGAGCTGATTGACATATTCCAGAGCATCCCGCTCGAAACGAGCCGACCTCTCGGCCTCGGTTTCGGGGACTTCTTTGACTGATTCGGTCATCGCAGTCAATGGTACGCCCGTTCTCTCCAGGACGGCAGTGGCGCTCATAGACTTCTCCTTCTGCCTGTCGACTTCGCGACGGATGCACCCGTCTGCACCCGTCGAATGGCTTCACCCGGTACAACATCGGACTGGCGTCCCACTATTCCCGCCGCAGCAGTTATGCTTGCCAGTGAGATGACCGCCACGTAGGAAGGACCACTGTGTCTCCCATTCGTCTTATCGCACGGCCCATGCTGGCCGCCGGCTACATCCTCAACGGCGTCGACCGACTGCGCAAGCCGGAGGCAGCGGCCGCATCCGTCGGCCCGCTCCTCAACCAAGCCCGCAAACAGGTCGATGTCCCCGTCGACGCAGTGACTCTCGCCCGTGCCACCGGAGTGGCCCAGGTCGCCGCCGGTTCGCTGCTGGCCATCGGCCGCTTCCCGCGCCTCAGCGCTTCGATCCTCGTCGGCACCTACCTGCTCGACACTGTCGGTGAACGTCTGTCTGCCGACAAGGCGACGTCGAAGGAGGAGAAGCAGGCCCGCAACGAACGCACCGTGCTGCGCACCTCGATGCTCGGCGGCGCCCTGCTCGCTGCCGTCGACACCGCAGGACGTCCCGGTCTGTGGTGGCGCACCCAACACGCAGCCGAAGACCTCTGGTCGAGTGTCGAGGACACCTCGAAGCAGGCTCTGAGCGCGCTCGGAGTTGACTGACATCTCCACGCACACTCCCCCGGTGACCGGCGACTGGCAGGCGCCGGTCGCCGGTTCCGCTGTCTCTGCCACTGTCTCCGTTCCCGGTTCCAAGTCTCTGACGAACCGGTATCTCATCCTGGCAGCGCTGGCCCGTTCAGACTCCGACCTCAAGGGATGGCTGCGCAGCCGCGATACCCTGCTCATGGTCGAAGCCCTGCGCCGCCTCGGTGCCGTGATCGACGAGGACGGCGATGTGCTCCATATCGAGCCGATCCCCTTCACCGGTTCGGATGTGCCCGCAGACGGTGCTGTGCGGGATTCGTCTCCGATCACCATCGACTGCGGTCTCGCCGGAACCGTGATGCGCTTCATCCCTCCGCTCGCCGCGCTCACCGGGCGTGAAGTCGTCCTCGACGGGGACGAGCAGGCCCGAGTGCGGCCGATGTCGGTGACGATCGATTCTCTGCGGGAACTCGGTGCATCGATCACGTCTGCCGAGGGTACGCTGCCGATGACGATCCATGCCGACTCGCAGCTGCGCGGCGGCCATCTCGGCATCGATGCCAGCGCCTCCAGCCAGTTCGTCTCCGGTCTGCTGCTCGCCGCACCCGTCATGCCCTTGGGCCTCGAACTGACGAATACTGCCGACACGGTGCCCAGTCGGATGCATGTGGATATGACGATCGAAGTCCTCCGGGACGCCGGCGTCGACATCAGCGAACCCGAGCCCGAACACTGGATCGTCGAACCCGGACTGCCGCGCGGACTCGACGTCCAGGTCGAACCCGACCTCTCCAACGCCGCCGCCTTCGCCGCAGCCGCCCTTGCCACCGGCGGTTCCGTGACCATCGCCGACTGGCCCGTGCACACGACCCAGGCCGGCGACGGCTTCCGCGACATCGCCGAGGCCTTCGGAGCGACGGTGCGCCTCGACCGGGACGGACTGCATGTGCAGGGACCGGAGAGGCTCACAGCGGTCGATCTCGACCTGTCGGCCGTCGGCGAGCTCACCCCCGTGGTCTCGGCCCTCGCGGCGCTGGCCGAAGGCACTTCGCAGCTGCGCGGGATCGGACACCTGCGCGGGCACGAAACCGATCGCCTGGCGGCTCTGACCAGAGAGTACGGTGCCATCGGCGTCGATGTCGTCGAGCATGCCGAGGCGCTGACGATCACCGGCACCACCCAGCTTCGCCCGGCGCTGTGGCACACCTACCACGACCACCGCATGGTCATGGCGGGTGCCGTCCTCGCCCTGCGCAACAGCGGAATGGTCATCGAGAACGCCGGCACCGTGGCCAAGACCCTGCCGGACTTCACCCAGCTGTGGGAAGACATGCTCACCCCCGGAGCCTGATATGGCGAAGATCTTTCGCGACGAGGACTACCGTCCCCGGCCGAACCGACGCGGATCACGTCCCCGGACGAAGAACCGCCCCGACCACAAGGACGCTGCGTCCGGCTTGGTCACCGCGGTCGATCGGGGCCGCTACCGCGTCATCCTCGCCGTTGACGACGGGAACTTCCCGTCGACTCCCCCGGCTCGGAGGAAGGGGAAACGGTCTCGCGGGGCCACCTCGGTGACCGCTGTGCGAGCCTCGCACCTGCGCAGACAGGCGATCGTGCCCGGCGACATCGTCCGCCTCGTCGGCGACACCTCGGGTGCGGAGGGCACTCTCGCCAGGTTGGTCGAGATCACCGAACGGCAGACCCTGCTGCGCCGCAGCGCCGATGACACCGACCCGACCGAGCGCGTCCTCGTGGCCAATGTCGATGTCATGGGCATCGTCACGGCCACGATCGACCCCGAACCCTCGTTCGGCCTCATCGACCGTGCTCTCGTCGCGGCTTTCGATGCGGGGATCACTCCCCTGCTCATCGTCACGAAGACCGATCTGCGGCCGGCGACGGAACTGAAGGAACGCTTCTCCGCGTCCGGGATCGACATCGTCGAGTCCTCCATCGATCCCGATGCTGAGCCGACCGATACGACAGTCGCCGAGAACGACGCGGCCCGGGACGAGGCAGAACCCCACGCCGAGGTGGCCGAACGCCTCCGAGGACGCATCAGCGTCCTCGTGGGCCATTCCGGGGTGGGCAAGTCCACGCTGACCAACGTCCTCGTTCCCGCCGCCGACCGCGCCACCGGCCAGGTCAACGACGTCACCGGCCGCGGACGTCACACCTCTTCCTCTGCCGTGTGCCTGCCCTTGGAGCGCGGCGGATGGCTCATCGACACTCCGGGCGTTCGGAGCTTCGGCCTGGCCCATGTGGATCGGGAGACCCTGCTCTCGGCCTTCCCGGAACTCGTCGCCGCCACGGCCGGCTGCCCCCGCGGATGCACGCACCTCGCCGACTCCCCCGGCTGCCGCCTCGATGAGTGGGTGGCCGACGGCAGAGCCGGGCCCGGAGGAGTCTCACGGCTGGAGTCCCTGCGCCGGCTGCTGCCCTCGACTGGATAGGCTGGAGGCATGAAAGACCTCGACTTGGCGATCGAACTCGCCGATCTCGCCGATGCCATCAGCCACCCGCACTTTCGAGCACAGGACTTCTCCGTCGAAACCAAACCCGATCTCACCCCGGTCACCGAATGCGACCGTGCGGTGGAGAAGACGATCATGGGCCGCCTCACCGAGGTCCGACCCGATGACAGCGTGCTCGGGGAGGAATTCGGGGCACATGGGGACTCATCGCGACGGTGGATCATCGATCCCATCGACGGGACGAAGAACTTCGTCCGCGGAGTGCCCGTCTGGGCGACGCTGATCTCCCTCTACGACGGCGACCGGCCGCTGCTCGGTGTGGTCTCCGCTCCAGCGCTCGGGCGCCGGTGGTGGGCGGAATCGGGTCAGGGCGCCTTCGCGACAGAACTCGGTTCCCCGGTCGAACGCATCACCGTGTCGTCGGTCGATGCCCTCGCCGACGCCTCACTGTCGTATTCGTCGCTGTCGGGCTGGAAGGAACTCGGGATCCTCGATGAGTTCCTCGGCCTCTGCGATACGCTGTGGCGCACACGCGGATACGGCGACTTCTACTCGTATATGCTGCTGGCCGAGGGTGCGGTCGACCTCGCCTGCGAACCCGAACTCGCGCTCTACGATATGGGCGCGCTCGTGCCCATCGTCCTCGAAGCCGGAGGCACCTTCACGAACACGGCCGGTGTCCCCGGTCCCTTCGGCGGCAATGCCTTGGCCAGCAATTCACGACTCCATGAGGCCGCTCTCGATCGGCTCGGCCGGGTCGCTCCTGCGGAGGTGTCGTGATGCCGGACATCATGAGGGCCCCGCTGTGGCATGCGATGGCCGACTCCGCAGGTCTGACGAACCCTGACGGGTCGATCGGTGAGACGATCTACGGGCAGATGACGAAGTTCGCTGCGGAGGTCGGTGCCGTCAACCTCGGTCAGGGTGCTCCGGGCACCGAACCGCCGGAGGACCTCATCGCCGCCACCGCCGAGGCGATGCGGGCCGGTTTCAACCAGTACGCCCCCGGTCAGGGTTTCCCGCGACTGCTCGAGGCAGTGGCTGCCCAGCGCGGTCGGGATTTCGGTCAGCAGGTGGCCCCGGAGGAGGTGCTCTACACCGCGGGTGCCACAGAAGGTCTGACGGCCGCGATCTTGGCTCTGCTGCCGCGCGGCGGCTCCCTCGTCGCATTCGAACCGTTCTACGATTCCTATCCTGCGGCGATCGCCGCTGCAGGCGGTGCGCTGCACACGGTCCCGATCCTGCCCGATGGGCACGGAGGCTTCGCCCCGGATTGGGAGGCCTTCGATCGGGTGGTCGCCGAGGTCGATCCTGCGATCTTCCTCGTCAACACCCCACACAATCCCACCGGCTTCGTCTTCTCCGGCACTGACCTCGCCCGGATCGGTCGTGCTGCCGCGGGGGTCGACGCCTGGGTGCTCTCCGATGAGGTCTACGAACAGCTCGTCCTCACCGATCAGGGGCATGTTCCTCCCGCCGTGGCGATCGGGGATTCCGCACGTGTCGTCACGGTCTCCTCGGCGGGCAAATCCTGGAACGCCACGGGGTGGAAGATCGGCTGGGTCATCGCCGCCTCCGAGGTGCGGCAGGCCATTCAGACGGTCAAGCAGTTCCTGTCGTTCACAGCCGGTGGTCCGATGCAGATCGGCATGGCCGATATGCTCACTGGCGATTCGCAGTTCGTCGCAGAGAATCGGGCTTCTCTGCGGGCGCGTGCGGAGGTGCTCGTGTCCGCCTGTCGCACAGTGCCCGGCGCGGGTATGTCGACCCCGCAGGCCGGCTACTTCACAGTGGTGGATTTCTCTGCGCTGACGGATCTCGATGCCTTCGAGCTCAATGCTCTTCTGGCTAGGAAGTTCGGTATGGTCGGAATCCCCGTTCCAGCGCTGTGCAGGCCGGGCAGCTCGGCCTACGAGGCCTATCGGTCCTCGATCCGGTATTCGTTCTGCAAATCGGTCGCCGACGTGGACTCGGGCGCACAGCTGCTCATCGCCCTCGGAGGGCATCTGCGCGAGAGCCCGGACGCTCTGCGGCAGCGGCCATGATCGGCTGACGGGCTCACCGCCGGGAGAGATGAGGCCGCAGCGATGCAGCCTGTGCTGGTTCCTCTGAGCAGGGACCGACGAAGGGGCGAACCGCTGATGCGGTTCGCCCCTTCTGTATCGGGCAGTGACACTGCCGGCTGAGTCTGGCCGCCTGACGGCGCTGTCGCCGTTCAGGCAGAAACTGCCTCAGTGCAGATCAGGCCTTGACGAGTTCGAGTTCGAGTTCGATCTTGATCTTGTCGGAAACGAGGAGCTCTCCTCCGCCGAGGACGGCCTCGAAGGACATTCCGAAGTCCTTGCGGTTGACCGTGGCGGTGGCCGAGAGACCGGCGACCTGGTTGCCGTTCGGGTCGGTGGCGACACCGGCGAATTCGGTTGCGAAGGCGACTTCCTTGGTCACGCCGCGCATCGTCAGCTCGCCGACGGTCTCGAACTCATCAGCGGCGTCGGCCTTGATCGCGGTCGACTTGAAGCTCAGCTTCGGGTGATCTTCGGCCAGGAAGAAGTCACCGCTCTTGAGGTGGCCGTCGCGCTGTTCGTTGCGGGTGCTGATCGAGTCCGCGGAGGCTTCGGCAGACACCGTGCTGTCTTCGAGAGTCTCACCGACGTCCACGCTGCCGGCGATCTCCTCGAAGTGGCCGCGGACCTTCGAGACACCCGCGTGGCGAGCGGTGAAGGTGAACTCCGAGTGGATGGGGTCGATGTTCCAGGTTCCGGCGGCGAGTCCCTGAGGCAGAGCAGTCATGATTTCTCCTTTTGGTTGAAATTTGAAGTACAAGAATGACTATAGTTCAACTTTCAACCACATGCAACCCCTGCAGGTGAACGGCAAGTGACCATGTGGCGGAGGTCACCTGTATTCGGTTTGGCCGTGCGGTGACCCCTCGTGTAAAGTTAAGAACACGCCGCGGGGTGGAGCAGTTCGGTAGCTCGCCGGGCTCATAACCCGGAGGTCGGAGGTTCAAATCCTCCCCCCGCCACCAAGGTGGCAGAACCCTCAGTCAGTTCAACTGGCTGGGGGTTCTTCTCATTCACAATCTCCTCACCGAGCAGCTGCGAAAGTGAGATGCCCATGTACCGGGCAATGGCGAGCAGCTCATCGATTCGAAATGGCATCTCGCCACGGATCCGCTTCGACACATTTCGCTGGGCAAACCCAAGGATCTCAGCAATGTCTGCTTGCCGCAGGTTGTACCGCGTCATCCACGCCGCAACCTCACGCCCGACTCTCTCGTTCTCAGTTAACTGCAGTTCTCCAATAGTCATGAGTCCAGCGTAGATCGAAACCGGCTCAATGTAAACGATATTGCGACACACCCAGAACCTATAGATCTACACGTCGTTGACCGGTAAAACCTATGTGTATACGGTGGCACCATGAGATATACAAGGCAGGTGCGAGCTAACGTGCTCGCCGAGATGGGCCGAAGAGAACTCAAACAAGGTGACGTTGCTCAGATTCTGAATACAAGTCAGCGTTCAGTGTCGAAACGCATGACCGGCGATACAGACTGGCGGATCGGGGATCTGCTGCGGCTGGCGCAAGCGTGGGATATTCCGATTGCAACTTTGCTCGAAGGAACAGAGGACGACCCGTTCGCTCCTAATGGCGATCCGAAGCCGGTAGGTGCATGATGGCCCTCGCACTGGAATCAAAATTCTCTGAAGCAGAGGCACGCGAGCTTACAGACGAACTGCGAAGTGACTACGGATCGCTACAGGTCAAGATCTCCACCGCGTGGCAGGGACGAATTTGGCTGGCTCTCGGGTACGACTCCTGGCAGGACTACCTCGACAATGAGTTTAGAGATGTCAGCCTGCGTCCGCCGAAGGACCTTGAAGAACAAGTGATCTCCGAGCTTCGGGCAGCGGGGATGAGCACCCGAGGGATCGCATCAGCGGTCGATATTAGTCACCCTACGGTGTACCGCCGTCTGCGGGATGCAGGTGTTTCAAATGAAACACCTGAGGACGCGGCCGGCGCAGGTGAGCGAAATGATCCACCCGCCGTTCGGGCCCCGGTCATCGGTCTAGACGGCAAGTCTTACCAACCTCAACGTCCCACTCCCCCGGCTGACCGGTCAGAGGACATCGTGGATGCCGAGGTCATTGTCGAAGAGTCATGGCGCATGACCGGTCAAGAACCGGACACTGACCGGCTGGCATCAGACCTTGGAATCGAGCCAATCACGGTCACCATGACCGGCACGGACGCTCCACTGTCCGGGGCGCACATAGTCCGGGTGGTCAACGAACTACACGCAGGCACACGTGCACCTCTGCCCCTGGTCAAGAAGAAGTCCAAACTCCTGGAACAAGCATTCGCGACCGGTCTGGCCAACAGCGACCAGTTCGAGCTGGAGCAGATCACCGACCTCGGTCAGGACGTCGCGGACACGGTCGCCGTGCTGACCGACCTGTTGACCGCGATGGACAGCAGCGGACCAAGTGTCCGGTCAGTGCTGACCGACCAAGATACTGCCGGTTCCATGCGGAAGGCGGTCAAGAACCTGAGCATGATCACGGGTGACCGGAACGTCGAGGACGACTGATGAAGGAGGCAAACGTGAGTAGCAGCGCAATCGCTGAGAACACACCACACGAGAACGAGGGAGCGGTCGCCCCTAACGAGACGACCGCCCTGCCTGAGAGTCATGCAAGAGCTATTACAGAAACTGCAGGCGAACACCAGAGTACACGTCGGGAGGCGACTATTTCTGTAACCCGCGCACGGTCGTCACGAATCAATCCCGACGACCCGAAATTCATCCGCATTATCACCATCGGAGTCGCGTTCGCGGGACTGGTAGCGTTCGCAATCTCGTTCGTGACGTTGATGGAAGTCGCGTCTTGGCTGGGACTGCCGACCTGGATGAACTGGGCAGTGCCTGCGTTCATTGATACCGCGATCCTCGTCTACGCCGGATCGGTACTGATCCATAAGACCCGCGGTGAACGCACATGGCCATCATGGATGCTCCTGGGCACGTTCACCGCACTGTCGGTGGTAGCGAATGCCTCCCACGCCCTGACGTTTGGGACCGCGAATCGCGACTCGTGGCAGGCCATCGTCGGGGCAGTCATCGCAGGCATGGTTCCCCTGGCCGTTTTCGCCGCCACCGAGCAGTTATCACGAGTGGCAGTCGAAGACCCCCTGTCTCGCCGTAGAGAGCTGCAAGAAGAGTCCGAATGGATGGCGGCACAAGCCGAGCGCGAGCGGAAGCAACTCGAAGTCGAAGCTGAACGTGAGCGAGCACGCCAGGAAACGGAGATTGCCAGGGAACAGCACGTGACCCAGCTCGAAGTGGTTCGTGCTCAGCGTGAAGCACTGGCAACTCAGGCGGCACAGGCCGCAGAGCGCGGCGAGGTCTTCGCACTGCCCCAGTCTCCCAAGCTGGCCAGCGTGCCAGAGCCATCAGCCGAAGAACCTCTAGCGGCGTCGTCGCCAGAACCGAAACCTGCATCGCCGAAGCCGAAGAACAGCGATCTCAACGAAGTGGTGGAGTTCATCGCCACGCGAACGGAACAGGGCCTTGACACGTCCGGGGCTGATCTCGCGAATGAATTCGGCTTCAGCGACAAGACCGGACGCCGCCGCCTATCGGCACTGCGCGAGTCCCACCCCCACATCTTCACAGAGAGTGAGTCATGATGCCGTCGTTCATGGAACCTGAGTTCTCACCGTGGTTCGGCACTGACTGGCCGACCACGACGGAGACGCTAGAGAACGTCCAGGAGGTGTCCCTGCTGTACCTGGCTGCGCTGTTCGCGGTGGCATTCATCATCTGGTGGATCCTGGCCATGAGTGCCCGGTCGAAGACAGGCCGCATTTCCACAAAGCGACTCCTGGTCCTCATCGGTATGGCCGGCATCGCGGTCACCTTGGCCCTTCTCTCGGGCGAAGGAGGCATCTCGCCTTGGATCGATGTCGCCATCGTGAATATCGGTTTTGTGCCGCTGTTCCTGCTGATCGTGGGTCTGTACATCGCGATGCCGTTTGCGGTGGCCAGTGCAGTCCTCGTCGTGATCGCGCGTTTGATGGTCCGTATCTGGAGCCGCCCGAAGCATCAACGGAACACAAGCGCTGCTGGGGCCTTGGGCAAAGGAGAGCAGGAATGAGGGGCATCAGTGCGATCGCGCTCGTGGCGGTCGGTTTCTTTCTCGGAGTTGGAACGTTCACGAACGTCTCCGAGACCGGCCCACAAATACTGTCGTTTCTCGACCTGAGGTGGTGGTGGGCCGTGGGAACAAGCTTCGTCGACTGGGTGACGTCACAACCGTGGCTGAACGGTACCCAGGCACCAGGCCGTATCGAAAACTGACCCAGACCGTGAGTGAGAGGGACCACCGAGGAAGTGATGACAATGCACTCACAGAGCACCGACGAAGGGATCGAAGTGCCAGGTCAACTCGATCTACTCAATGAGATTCCAGGTGAAACACGAGGCTCTGCCAACGGCAGTGAACACAGAGAGGACAGCAATCATGGCGGTAGCCAGCCAGCACGCCGACCGCATCACCATGGCACGGCGTGATGCCGCTGAATGGGTACACCGTCGAGGTGATGGGATCACGCAGTGCACCGAGCAGATGAGCCTGCTGCGCGTCCTGGCTGCGAGCGTGAACGAACAGTGGGAAAGCAACTGGACCACGAAAGACCTCGCGACAGCAATTGGACTGTCAGAAGAGGCAGTGAAGCACCACCTCGACATGCTCGGAGAACACCACGCGGTGTACCGATTCGCGATCAATCCGGACGGGCAACCGGCGAGCGTGCCGTTCACCTTGAACAGGTTCTACCCGCAACGAGCGAATGTTTGGGGGCGTGAACCATGGCTGTGGAGATGATGACCTGGGCCAGGCGGCAGGTATTCCCGGCGTATGACCTCAACGGGTCAGAACGCTTCGTGCTGTTCCTCCTGGCCGATAACGCGTCGTGGAGTGATGAGGTCGAACAGTGGTACGCCTATCCCCTGTTGAAGACTCTCGTGCGCGATTCCGGCCTGTCTCAGTCGACCGTGCAGAGAGCATTGGCACGGTTCGAGGAACTCGGGCTGATCTCAAGGCAGCGCCGCTACCGTCCCAGCGGAGCACCAGCTGGCAACGGGTACTTCCTCCATACGGAGGCCGTCGAAGCACCGATTGCCAAGACCAACGGGACCCCTGAGAAATCAAGAGTGGTCACCATGACCACTCCCGAGAATTCAAGAGTGGTCACCATGACCAGTCGCCAGAACACGAGAGGGGGCGAACCTGTGGATAACCCTTCCGATCCGCGAGAATTCAAGAGTGGTCACCATGACCAGTCGCCAGAACACGAGAGGGGGCGAACCTGTGGATAACCCTTCCGATCCGCGAGAATTCAAGAGTGGTCACCATGACCAGTCCCACGCGGGAGTGGGCACCATGACCACTGGTAGTGGGCACCATGACCAGTCCCACGCGGGAGTGGGCACCATGACCACTGGTAGTGGGCACCATGACCAGTCCCACGCGGGAGTGGTCACCATGACCACTCCCGAGAATTCAAGAGTGGTCACCATGACCAGTCCCACGCGGGAGTGGTCACCATGACCACTGGTAGTGGTCACCATGACCAGTCCCACGCGGGAGTGGTCACCATGACCACTGGTAGTGGTCACCATGACCAGTCCCACGCGCGGTACTCTTCCGCGCGCCCGTCTTTAACCATCAATGAACCGTCATCGTCGTCTATGAGTCCCAGCGCACGTGATGAGGACCGGTCACCGGCAGGAGCCGGTGAGACGACGACGAAGAACGAAAGCGATCCGAAAGAATACACACCCCCCACCTACCCCGTTCGGTTCGGTACGTGCCGAGTGGCGAATGCCCGAGGTGAGGTGGACCTGGACAAGCTGGTCGCGGTCGTGGCCGGACACTGGACGGTCACCCTTGACCGTGACCGGGCTGTGTGGCTGGCCGAGGCCATCATCGGTCGGTCAGCTCGCACGGTCGGCTCCCCGGACGCGTTCGTCCGCCGCAGCCTGGTCAACGACGGTCACGACTGGCAGGAAGCGGTCATGGACCACTTCGGTGCCGACATGACCGGCGACCGGTCATCCGGACATGACCGAGCAGATGACCGTAAGTGCCCGATCCCACACCACGCGGACTCGGGGTGGAGAGCTCACAACTGTCCCGGATGCCGGAAGCAACTCGACTTCCCCAAGATGCTCGACCGGTCGATCTATGAAGCCCTGGACCCTGATGTCCGCGACCTCATTGACCGGGACCAGACGGTCACCATCATCGACGTGCCGGTCAAACGTGACCGGACGAGATCACCGATTGGCCGGTCATCTGACCGGTCAATCGGATGAGGAGAGTCATGCAAGAGCAACCAGAGAACACAACACAGCAGGTTGGATTCACCAACGAAGAACTGTTGGCCGCGGTCAACATCGCCACGGACAGAATCATCCGGCCTCGGATGCGGTCATACGACCTCGGCCAGTGGGCTGATGACGTGGCCGGAGAGGTGATGTTGTCGGCGTGGAAGAGCCGGGAGAAGTTCGATCCCCAGCGTGGTCGTCTCCAGTCCTGGATCAACCAGATCGCGAAGTACCGCCTAGCTGATCGCGTCGACATTGAATCTCGCAAACATGGTCACCTGATCCTCGACGGTGATGACTCGATGTCACCCGACGAAATCCTCGAGCGCTTGGCCGCGACTGCAGCAGACCAAGTCGTTGATGACTTCGCGGTCGCGGTGGCCGAGCAGCTGGCCACTACGTCATGGCTCCAGCCGGTCGTCGCTGCGGCGGCATCGGTGATGGACACCGCGAGCTTCATCGTCGGGTTCCTCACCTACGTGCGTTTCGATTCTCACGCCGCCGACGCAGCAGAGAAGTTCGGAGTCTCAGCACAGCGGATCCGTGACTGCAAACGATCCTTCGAGCTGCACTGCCAGGTCATCCATCGTGCACAGCAGAAACGTGCCGAACTGGTCGGTCAGGTGCACCTGTCGGACCTGCTCGATTGCCTTCCCGAAGAAGGATCGGCAGGTGCGTGGACGCGACAGGTGAGCGCGGCCATTCAGACCTGGCCAGGACGCCTCTCGGAGGTCACTGTCGATCATGTGGTGGCCGAGACCGGGTGGAAAGCCAACACTGCCAGACAGTATTTGCCAATCACGAGAACACTTCTACAGGTGGCACTGGGTGTACTCGAAGCCAAGACGACCGAAGGAGAGTGACCATGAGAGGTCGACGGAGTAAAGCAACTGGAACAGAAACCGACGAGTCAACGACGAGTCTGTCGATTGATCTGGGAGACAGCGGGGAGGACACTCGCCCGGCCAAGCGCCCCTGGTGGGGTAAGCGACTGTGGATGCGATTCACGTATCTGCTGGGTGCCTGGTGGGATCAGTGGCTGGAAACGATGCCACGCGACGACGACGCACCGAAAGGTCTTCCCAGGTGGCTACACGGGCTTCGTGGCCGACTGATCATGGGAGCGGCGACCATCGTCGTTTTGCTGGGGTGGCTGATCGTCATCGTGCTCGTCGTCACTTAAGACCGGGGTGACAAACATTTATCGGGCATGTGGCGAATAGTCCGTAACGCCTACGTGTAGATGAGGGGAACGACGATGAAGTACGGAACTCAGTGGAGAGTCGAACGGCACTGGTCGCGGCGCGACTGGTTCGACGACAGATATGAATCGTCAGTTGTGGACGTGCGAGTGCGGAAGTCCACCCTGTGGCAGCGCCACGGTGGTGCAGTCGTGCTGATCGCGACGGCCGCAGTAGCCACCTTGGGGATCCTGCGATGTGCCAGCCTGGACGTACCCGCCATGCTGGCGGTGTCTGGCTTCGTCGTCACCGTGGGAGTGCCGGCTGGCATTATGTGCGTGATCTTCCATGTCTTCATCGATTCAGGGACGAAGAACAGCGACACGTGGTCAGTGCCCAAACAGTGGTGGAGTGTGGATGAACGGATCCTGACCGACGTGGCGGATCTCGGCTTCGGCGTCGAGACGCTACAGAACCGGCTCTACGCCTTTCATCGTCGTCGCCGCGACGCAGGTGGTCTCGGTTGGGAAGAAAAGATCCAGTTGCGGGCGCTGACCGATCAACTGGAACAGGCCAGAACAGACCTCATCGTCGCAATCGAAACACGACAGATGGAGACGACACTGCCAACGTGAGCGGCTGAACAGAAGGAGTCATGGTGGGTGCCCAAGGTAAGGGCACCCACCATTTGTGTGTTGACAGACATTGTCCAGGCCCAGCGCGGAAACACAGATGTCGGATGAAACTTCGATGGTCAAGGAGACCGTGAATGCTGGACATCAACCCGCCGAACTCAGACCTCGACACCGTCGCGGGATGGGTGCTTGGAACCTCACTCGTGATCATGGTCGCGGCAGCGGTGATCCTCGGCAATGTCTGGACCGGTGGTAAGGCATTCGGCAGTGCACGGCTAACGAGTAGAGGACAGACCGGAGTGGTTCTGGTCGTGATTGCCTGCGTGATCCTGGCAAGCATCAGCGGAGCAATCAAATACTCGACCAAAGACAGCATGACCGAAGACCTTCTGCCGGAAGCGGCGAAGCAACGCACCATTCGCGTCGACCGTGAATCCCAGTCATCGAAGTGTGAAGAGCTGGTCTCCATTGCCTCGGATAAGCATCTCGACGGGAAGAAGGATAAGGCCGACGACGAAGAGGGTATGCAGTACAAACCCACGGAAGCCGAGGCCGGAAAGATGGGCAAGGCTATCCGCGAGATCGGTGCCGACAAAATGGCGGCAGAGAAGGTCTGGACCAAGTCGATTGCCTGGGGCGGACGCTTCGGCGACATGCCCGACAAGAAGGACTGGAAAGAAAACCGCGCCAAGTACATGGAAAAGCACACTCCCATGTACTCGCGAATCCAGTGGTTGCCCGACGGGACGAAAGGCAAGTGCGACAACAAGAACTTCCACGCCGCTAAGGGTGCTCCAGTCGAAGTGATCTTCTGGGAGCTCTACAAGACCGGATCGGGAAGCAACCACGACCCCTCAGGCGGAGCAAAACAGTACGGGTACCGCATGTTCCGAATCCCAGTGCAATGACAGACCACAGCACACTCCCCAGATTTCCCGGCCCATCGGAGAGGACCGGGGCGAAGAAAGGAAAGCACAATGCACTCGCACACCACTGAACTCGTTGCAGCAACGACGAACCTGATCTCCAAAGGTACCGACACCGGCGTGAAGATTCGCATGGATGCCCCCTGGATGGGATTCATGCGCACCATCACCGGACAGATCATCGGTACCGGCGCAATCCTGACCGTCGCGTTCATCGTGATTGCGGCCATCGTCTGGGGTGCCTCGAAAGCCTTCGGCGCAGGTCGCGGGCAGAGCCTCGGAGTCATGGGCGTACTTGTCGGCATCGGCGTTTGCGTCCTGCTCGGATCGGCGGCATCCATGGTGATGTACTTCACCGGATTCAACCTGTTCGCCTGACCACCTGAGCACGATCTGCAAGAAAGGAGGTGACCGAAATGACCGAGATTATGGCAGCCCCAGAGAATTGGCTGGACAAGATCAAACTCCCGCTCGATGACTGGGGCGAGTCCTTCCGCGCTCTGCTGGCGCAAGCTATCGACGGATTCGCCGTCGGCGCGTGGGAGTCACTGAAAGGCGCATTCACCGTCGGAGGAATGAGCGAAGACGGAGGCGCGGCAGATTGGTGGGTCGCCGTCATGGGCGGCAGCATCGAGGTCTACACCGACGGCACCTACCAGCACACCGTCGAGTACCCCGGAATGCTCAACGTCATGGTCATGGCGATGCTTCCGATTCTCGTCATCTTCCTCGTATTCCAGGTCGTCACCTCCGTGGTGCGGTCCTCAACGGCAGGCATGCTGCGAGCATTCGCTGGATCAATCCTGGCGGTCCCGGCCACCTACGCAATATCGGGCATCGTGTACATGCTCCTGCTGGCTTTCGACCAGATCTCACTATGGATACTCGAGGTCGGTAAAGGGGACACATCCGGTGACGACGTTGGTGTAGGTGCCATCCTGCGGCTCTTCGGACTCTGGTGGGATCCGACTGCCGATGACGGCAAGGGCAAAGTCATGGTTGATGCCGGCTTCGAGGTCTGGCGCTGGGGCACCATCGAGAACGAACCAGGCAAGATCATTCTGCCGTTCATCGTTGCCTTGGTCGTCTTGGCCTGTTGCATCGTGCTGATGCTGATGATGCTGCTGAGAACGCTAGTCATTCTGGTCTCGACCACGTTCCTGCCAGTGGCGGTGTTCTCCCTGACGTGGGAGGTCGGCCAAGGAATCTTCACAAAGTGGGCCAGCTTCGTGAGTGGTTTGCTGCTGGCGAAACCGATAGCGGCCGGGATAGTGAAATTCGGAATCACCATGGCCTCGATTGGCACCGACTGGGTAATGATGATCGCCGGAATCGCACTGGTACTGCTGGCGGCACTGGCACCGGTCTTCGTCGTGGCCATGATCAGCTTCATGACCGGAGGCGGCACACATCAATTCGAGAACGCGGCAGGCGGAATGATGCGCGGAGGTCAGCAACGCCTGGCCAACTCCACCCGTTCTGTCGTCCGCTTCACCAGTAACGGGGCCAGGAAAGTCGGCGGCGGTGTCCGCCAAGGCGGTCGAATCC
Source organism: Brevibacterium sp. CFH 10365 (assembly GCF_009299785.1). Taxonomy (NCBI): domain Bacteria; kingdom Bacillati; phylum Actinomycetota; class Actinomycetes; order Micrococcales; family Brevibacteriaceae; genus Brevibacterium; species Brevibacterium sp. CFH 10365. The sequence continues at coordinate 521,494 of NZ_VIGO01000002.1, forward strand.
TGACAGGAGGAAAGTGACATGAGTTCGACACAACCCATCGAGAGCGAATGGGACGGCGCGAAGTACGGACGCGAAGAATCAACGGGCGTCATCTTCGGGATGGAGACCGACCAGGTCATCTTCATCTCTTCCGGGGCCGTCGTGGGAATCATCGTGGTGATGATCAATGGCTTCCCCTGGGGCTTGGCCGCAGCCATTGGTTTAGTCATCGTCTCCGGCGGAATCGGCATCCCCCGGATCAAGGGCAATTCGCTGATCGGGTGGGCACGGATCTTCACACGTTCGAAGTCGCGGCAGAGGTCTGGCAACGACCAGTTCGTGCAGAAAGACGACGGTGTTGAAGTCGACTTCACTGACGATGGAGAAGTTGAGATCGTGGAAGGACCCGAGTTCGAAATCATGGACGGACCGGTTCGCCGGGGAGATGACACTCCCCGCGATAAGAAGAACCGCATTCGACCAGGAAAACCCATTCGCATGTCTCTGCCGGGTGAGTTCGGTGAATTGCTGGTGTACCAGCTGCCCGGTGGTGGAGCCTTCATTTATGACCCTGTTCTCAAAGTCGCCACCATCGTGGCTGAAGTCATGACGGAGAAGGCGTTCCAGCTGAACTCGTTCGAAGAGAAGGAAGATCGGCTCAGAGAATGGGTCAGCGTACAGTCGACGATTGCCCGTATCCCTGGTGTTGACATCGTGCAGCTGTCTGATCAGACGACGATGATTTCGGGAGCGTCGATTCGACATTGGTATGAAGAACAGATTCTCAAAGCCCCGACAGTGACCACAGAGGACGGAGAGACGGCACGTCAGGCCGGAGCCGATGTGGACCCGTTCATGCATCAGTCGTTGGTGGAGACGATCATGTCGGTGGAGAACCAGCCAGTGCACGATATGTGGATGGCTGTGGTGCTGAGCAAGGAAAAGCTCAACGAACGCATCGTCGCCGCCGGCGGCGGTGTCGCCGGGTTCATGGAGACAGCTCTGTCGATGATGGGCACGATCGAGAACGCGATCCCCACCTCCGGGGCGTACGTCACTAAGTGGCACTCCCCGCATACTCTGGCTGCACGCACTCGCACAGCGTTCGATCCCGACTCCGCAATTCAGGTGTCCGAACGTGGAGAAGCTGGTGTCGCTGTCCGGCAGGCAGGCCCGATGTACGCAGCCCCGCGAGACATCAAGACCTATGAATCGGACGGAGCGTTGCACCGGACGTACAAGATCTCCGAGTGGCCGCACTCGCAAGCACGTCTGGGATTCCTGGAAAAGCTCGTGTTCGCAGGAGACTTCCGGCACACGGTCAGTCTCTACATCAAGCCGCGAGATACAGCGAAAGCACTGAAAGCCAACGAGCGAGACCGTGCGACGTGGTCGTCCAATGACAAGATCCGCGACAAGATCGGCAAGCAGCAGACCGCGCGCAAGGAACGGCAGATCCAAGACCTCGTTCAGGAAGAGGATGAGGTCACAGCAGGTCACGCACCGTTAAAGCTCAGCTGCGTCATCACCGTCACAGCAGAGACCGACCGTGAGCTCAACGCCAACTGCGCGGACCTGGAGACCCGTGCGGCGGAGGCGAATCTGGAACTGCGCATCCTGTATGGGCAGGCCGAGGAAGGGTTCATGGCTGGCGCCCTGCCCTTTGGAAAGCTGGAGGTGTAACCGATGCGAAAGCGCAAGCACGGCGCGTTTGCCGTCATCGACGGGGACCGCAAGACCCGTCGCCGTCAGCGCCGCGAAGTCCGTGACCTGATCAAGGACAAAGAGTGGGAAGACTCGCAGGCGTCCAGGGTCAAGAAGGACGATGACCTCCCGAAGAAGAAATTCAAAGGCGGCGGGGATCCATCGCCGAAGTCCGGGTTCGGGGCGATGACGCTGAAAGATCGTGGAGTCAAGGTCGCCGCACATACTGCCGCGACAGCATTTCCGTTCGTATCGGGACCATCTCTGGGCACGCGGGGAAACTTCATCGGCCAGGACCTCAACGGTGGTGGTGCCTTCAACTTCGACCCCTGGGAACTCTACGACAGCAAGATCATCTCCGGAATGTCGATGATCGTCTTCGGCACGGTCGGCACAGGTAAGTCATCGCTGGTCAAAGCGATGGCGATGCGCATGGTCGGGGCGGGCCGGAAGCTCGCGGTCGCATCCGACCTCAAAGGCGAGTGGACTCGCGTGGTCCGACGCCTGGGCGGTCCAGTTATCCAGGTCGGTCCCGGCTTGGGTACGTGCATCAATCCACTGGATGAGGGTGTCAGACCCAGTGTTGACCGGCTCGGGAAACCGATGACCGACGAAAAGTGGGCACTGGTTGTTCGCACTCGCAGGCTCTCAATCCTCGAAACGCTGCTCAAGGTACTCACGGGTGCGGACCAACTGACTCCCGCCGAGCATGCCGCCCTCGAACTGGGCGTCGATCAGGCCGTGGAGTATGCCGCCGACGAGAACCGGTCGCCGATCATCTCCGACGTCATCACTGGCCTGAAAGACGTCGAAGCCTCTGTGAGCGCGAAGATCGCGTCGGCATGTGAAGACATTGCCTTGTCACTGGGACGCATGACAACCGGCGACGTGGCCGGAATGTTCAACGGTGAGTCGACAGAGCGGTTCCAGTCAGAAGCACCAGCAGTATCCATCGACACCTCGGCAATGCGCGGGGCCACGCCGACGGCACGGCGAATGGTCTCGATCTGCTGCGCGGCCTGGTTGGAAGCGATGGTGTCGAACTCGGATTCGGGTAAGCGCATCGTCGTCTACGAAGAGGGCTGGGACTCGGTGACGAACCGGGCCGACCTCGAACGGATGGTCGAGAACTGGAAGCTGGCGCGTGACTACGGCATTTTCAACGTTCTGCTGATGCACAAGGTCACCGACCTCGACATGGCCGGTGATGCTGGCTCACAGATGGCGGCGATGGCGAACTCGCTGCTGGCCGACGCTGATGTGAAAGTGATCTACCGGCAGGACGCGGCCGCGCTGAAGGCCACGACCAACCAGTTGGAGCTCAACGAACGAGAGCGCACCAAGCTGCGGTCGTATCAGAAAGGTGAGGGCCTGTGGCGTGTGGGGCAGGCATCGTTCGAGGTCTACAACAAGCTCACGAGTGAAGAAGAACCTCTGTTGGATACTGACCAGCGCACTGGTGCTGAGGCGAAGACAGATGACTTCGGCAATGTCCTAGTCGACGATTGGGTGGCAGCGTGATGTTCGAAGAAAGAGAAGGCAGGCAGGGGTTCATCCACTCCGGCAAGGACCTCCTGGTCGTCGTAGTGGTTGGGGTGCTGGCGGTCCTGGCGGCTCTGACCGGGATAGCGATGGTGGTGAATCGCCTCGCGTGTGGTGCATGGGCGAAGCCACATGGCGTGTTCGACGTCCTGTCGTTCATCTCATCCGGCGACACCAGGGTGTTCGGCACTACTGCCGACGGATGCTCAGCACCAACATGGAGCATCATCACAGCGTGGGCGATCATCATTGGGCTGATTCTCGTCGCTGTCGTCGGCGGCATCATCTGGTACCAGATACGAGTCGAGTCAGACGAATACTTCGTGGAGGAACTGCGTCAGCGCCGCGGGATCGCCAAGTGGTGGGAAGTGCGACGGAACTTGGGCAAGCGGGCTGCGAAGAAGATGGCCCGAAAGGTGCGCCCCACGATCTCGAAGAAGCAGATCACTCCTGAGATGGGCACTGTGAAGTTCGGCATCAGCCAGGGTGTAACCATCTACGTGAGCATGGAAGATTCGATGATCCTCATCGGTCCTCCCCGCTCAGGTAAAGGCGTGAACGTGCTCGTGAGCGCGATCCTCGACGCTCCCGGCCCGGTCATCACTACATCGACCCGCGCGGACAACTACTCGATGACTGCTCCCCTGCGGGCGAAGAAGGGGCCGGTGACGCTGTTCGATCCGCAAGGTCTGACCGGTAAAGCCACGACCCTGAAATGGTCGCCTGTGACCGGTTGTGAACGGGGTCAGACGGCGAACCAGCGAGCGAACTCGCTCATCAGCGCGGCAGGCTTATCGGAGCACTCCCCGAACGCTGAGTGGAAGTCGCCGGCAGTGCTGATTATGCAGTCGCTGCTACACGCGGCAGCACTCGAAGGACTGGGTGTTGAGGCGGTCATGCGGTGGGGCAATTCTGCCCCCGAGGCCACAGAAGCCGTGCAGATTCTGCGGAAATGGGAGGACCGGGGACAGGCTGAGGCCGGATGGGCGACGTCATTGGAGTCCGACATCAACGAGGATCCGAAGATGCGTGGCAACAAATGGTTCGGTGTCTCGAACGCGGTGGCCGGTCTGTCCGTGTCCAGTGTGCGTGATGTCATCAATCCGAGGACGAAGGATGAAGAATTCGACATCGACGAGTTCATTCGCGAATCGGGCACCCTCTACATTATGGGGACGAAGTCCGGTGGCACCTCTGCGGGACCGTTCCTTATCGCGATGATGGACGCCATCACGGAGCGTGCGCGTGAGATCGCTGCGCAGCGGTACAAATCCAGGTTGGATCCCCCGCTGATGCTCGTTCTCGACGAGATCGCGAACATCACTACTGCGTGGGATGGACTGACAACGCTGATGGCCGATGGTGGTGGTGTCGGGATCTGTCCTCTGGCGGTATTTCAGTCAATGGCCCAGGTCCGCAATTCCTGGGGCAGTGAGGCCGCGTCGGCTCTCTACGATGCGGCAACGGTCAAACAGCAGCTCGGTGGTGCGTCGAACACTGACGATCTGCGGCAACTGTCGGATCTGTCCGGCGAACGGCGCGTGGTTCGAGTATCAAAGTCGCGTCAGGAATCAGGATCGAGTGAGTCCGACAGCATCGTCGATAAGGCGGTTCTACCAGTCGCCGATCTGCGACGGATCCCGTTCGGGTATGCGGTCCTGTTCTACCGGAATCGTCGTCCGATGGTCGTCAAGATCAGCCAGTACTGGAACCGCAAGGATGCCGACCAGATCGACTCGGCGTCGTCCTTGTTCGCGGACTCGATTCAGTCCGCTGATTCTGATCGGCAATGGAATGAGGCCGTGTCGTGGGAGGGCAGCACGGGCGAAGTTGTCGAATCGAGCGTGGTCGACGAGACGAAACCGGACGCCGCTGAGGACAAGCCACAGAAGTCAGTCCGGATGTTCTGACGGGTCATCATGTCCAGGCTGGGTTTACATCGCACACGGTCGAGCGGGTACAGGAAGTACCTGCGGACCCAGGCATGGCACTGGCGGCGGCAACGATGGTTCCGAGACCGTCGCGCCGAGGGGGTTGAACCCGCCTGCCAGGTGTGCGGGATCCGTCTCGAAGATGCAGGAACTCTCGACTTGCACCATGTGTCCTATGACGGAGTGACCGAACACAAGGATGGCACCTGGAGCGCACAGGAGGCCGATGGGGATCTCATGCCCCTGTGCCGGGAAGATCATCAGGCGGTGCATCGGATGATGGACCGGCGACGCGAATTCTACGGGTGGAACAGATACCGGGCGACAGTGGTCATCGTTGCCCATTTGAAGCGGCTGAAAGGAACGAAAAACGGTGGATAGAACAACAGGCGACCAAGGGATGCAGCGACCGATGCTGTGTCAAGTATGCGGGCGATTCGCTGAGGTTCAGTGGCACTCGATCAGTCGCGACGAAGACGACGCGGCGCGGTGTGAGACGGAGCGGACAGCCGATGATGTGGGCTATTGGCTGTGCACTGATGTGTGCCACCAGGCAGTCCACGAGCTGATGAAAGAAGACACAGGGCCGGGGCGTTCGGTCCGCGCCATCGGGCGCATGATCGAGCGACTGGCCTCGGCAGTGACAACGGGTCAACGCAGCTACCGTCGGCAAGCATTCGGAGAGAAGTGACAACGGTGAGTGACGAAGACGAGTTCAACAACGCGGAATCGGTCGAGTCAGGTGATCTGGAATCGACGGAAGCTGACAGCACTAAGGGCACTGGTGATGACGACCTCGACGAACTGCTGGGACGCTTGACTAACCCTGAACAGATCATGTCTGACACGTCGTCATACCAGGACCCGTTGCTGAGTGGGATGGGCGGACCGGAATACCCTGCATGGTTGGGGTTGCGGTGGCGAGAGATCCCCGAGGAACTGCAGCAAGAAGCGTGGGTCGGTCTGCGTCGTTGGGTCGACTGGCTGATCGCGGAGTTCAAAATCCCCTCGGCCATCATCCCCAACTGCTGGTTTCGGCATTCCGAGATCGTGGCCGAACTGCACGCGGCAATGAACTTGGAGTATAAGACCTGGGAAGAGAAAGCACCCACGGTCAATGCCATGTGGATGTGGCTTCCGCAGTTACAGTCGATGCTCGAATATAGGCTTCGACCGATGGTGAAAGAACTGGGGTCGTGCGGGAAAGGCGAGCACCGGGAACCGGTGGTCGAAACTCGCGATTACGACGAAGACCTGTGGGAACAGACAGTGTTCACACGCCGGTCAACAGCAACCATCGACCGTCCTGCTGTCGACGAAGACCCGTCATTCGGTCGAGTACGCCTCATCGCCGCCGAGGGCGAACTCATCGGAGAGTCCGACATCTTCGGAGTCGGACCCGTTCGGACGGGAACGAACACAAGCGAGGTGGAGCTCGACGGTGAAAGCATCGCGGGAGCGAACGATTTCAGTGTCACGGTGACCGCGACTCACGTGCCTGCGGGAGGGTCGTTCGTGTGGGAGGAAGCCGCGACACCCGATGGACCGTGGGGCGTACCCGACGACGAAGAAGACTCACCCGAGCCACCTGTGAACGATTGAGAAAACGAGTGGAAAGGGGAAGTCACGATGAAACAGAGAGAAACGTTCGAGCACCGGCTTGGTACGTGTTTTCGTACTGAAATCCAGGTTGCTGACGAAGACGGTGGAGCCTGGATGATTGAGGATCTCGACGGTCACGAGATCTGCTGGATCTACGAGTACTCCGATGGGTGGAAACGCAAAACCCCGTTGGCGAATTTCCCGCAGGGCCGTTATGAGAGCTTCAGAGCTGCGTTAGACGCTCACGTATCAGCGATCGATGCTTCCGGCGGCCACCAGACTGACGACTTGTTCTGGATGGGCACGGGCTTACCTCGGTGGGTATGAACGAGCAGCGAGAGTACGAGAAAGGAAGAAGCGATGGTGACAGAGACCGAATTCGCAAAAGCGGCGCGGGACTTGCGCCTGGCGGTTGACGCCGCTCGACAGGCAGAAGTGGAAGTCTCCGAGGCCCGATGGGCGTTGGAAGAAATGCAGTGCTTCAAGGAGTTCCAGCTCGTTGTTGCGAATGAGGACGGTGACGACTTCGCGTTTGTGTTGACCCTGTGCGGCCTTAGAAAGGGGCATGATGGGCCGCACGGTGAAGAGCCGATGCCGCCCGAATACGAATCGGCAATCATCCTCGACGAGGCCCATGCGATCCCAGAGAACTCAGGATGGATCCGCCAAATGGGTCGGAAAGCACGCGCGCTGTTTGAGGCGGAGCCCAACCGTAGTTGATCTGGTGAACCCAGCGGGGCTGAACGAGGGTAAGCGGTGGCCTGAAAGGACGGGCCACCGCTTTCACCGTTCTTCTGGTGGAAATGTTTGTCACCCAATGCTGACAGTGACTGTGACCGAACTCCCAGTGAGATGCACAGTGCATCCGACTGATGAAGGAGGCGGTCACAGTGGCCGACAAGCGAAAGATCACCGGGTATCTTGCAGCCGATCCGCGTCGTGTTGAACACAATGGCACACAGTTCGCGGCATTCGAAGTGCTGGAGAACAAACGGTACTTCGACGGAGACGAGCAAGTCTGGAAAGACGCGAAACCGACGAAATACGAGGTCACTGTCGACCAAGAAGGACTGCGCGAGAACCTGCTCGCATCGTTGGAAAGCGGTCAGCGGGTGACGGTGGAAGGCAATTACAAGCCGAAACCGTACGTCGACGGGGAAGGCAACCAGCGTGTGAGCAACAAGATCTTCGCCAAAGACGTGTCCGCGTCGTTTATGCACAATTCACTCGGACGCGGCGGCGTAGCACCAGGATGCGAGGAAGGCGTCGGATACGATCACGCGCCTGAGGCTCAGGATATGGCCCGTGCGGCGGCGGGACACGGTTGGGGCGAGAACCCTGACCCGTATCCGCAACATTCCCAGCAGTTCGCTGATCGAGGTCAGCCAGTCCAGCAGCAGTACACCGCTCCCCCACCCCCGAACCAGGCCCCTGACGCCGGTTTCAGCCGATGAGGCGCACCCAAGATGTCGAATCGATCGGTCGCCCCGGCACGCGACTCACACTCGGTGTCGGGTCGACCGATCAGCCACATCACCAAGTATCTGTGCAGAACTGAACACGAAAAGGTGAACTGACGATGGTTGACTCTCAGGACGAACTAAATCGGACCGCCGACATGCACGTCACGACGATGCGACGTCGAGTGATCCACGCTCTCGCCGACGCCCACGAACGACTCCTGAAGAATCCGGCCCGAGACCGTGACAGCCTTGACAAACGATTGCGCCATGACCTCCGAGAGGCCGTGACGGACAGGGCAGTCAGCCTCGCAAGCGACCACTACCAGGCAGTCTCCGAACTGTCGGGAGTCGAAGAAGTTCAACAGGAGATGAGCGCACGCGCGGCACATGTGAATGCGTTCAGAGACTCGGTCGTCAACGCTGTTGACGACTACCGACCATGGTTGGCTGCGATGTCGGTGACGACCGCCGAGGTGGTCAGTCCCGAAAAGCTTCCCGAGCTTCGTGAGACTCAAGAATGGGGGCTGATGCAACAGGCAAGCATTGAAGCCCCCGTGTCGTGCATGCCGCCTTCGCCGAAAGGCTGGTTAGCCGCTGACGGAGCAGGAGTCAAACGTTTGGTAGCCCACGACGCAGATGTCGCGGCGTGGATGGTGGCTGACCAGCCTCCGTTGTCGGAACTTCCCGATGAACAGCCGGTAGCGGCAGGGCATCTTTTGCGCGAAGCAATCGGGTCGCGGACCAAAGTCAGCTGCCAACGGACTGATCGAGATGCGATGTCCATGGAGGACGCGTATACCAAGCTCGAATACTCGGTAGCACACCAAACCAGATTAGTGTCCGAGGGTGTGCCTGAGGGCGCTGATCTCGAACAGGAATCGTTCGTGGAAGTCCCCTACGAAGTGCCGGCTGACTCGACGAGTGATTGGTGGGCATTGCGCAATGGCGTCCCGGTCGAGATTGATTCGTTCCCGGCTCCGAACGAGTCTGTTCAGCAGCACGCAGACGTGCGCTTCAAGCTGCCTCGCCCGGTGTGGGTAGCAAGCCGTGCATACATGGGACCGGCGTTCGACCACGCCGTGATCGAGGGCGAGAACGACGTCGACGTGACCGTCAGCGCACAACAACGCATCGAGCTGCGACAGCGAGCCGAGGACGTGCAGTTCAGAACTGTCTATGAGGCGGAAGAGCGTATCGAATTTATCCAGAGCGGCAACGACTATGGACTCGACGGTGGAGAGGCCGCACAGGAGGTGGAGGACGAGCGCGCCGTCGCTGAGCGGGTGGCTTACCAGTGCAGTGTCGTCGTCGGTGCGCTCAACTCAGCTAAGCCGGTGACGATGCACAACAGCGCACCGGCTCCGTCGGTGGCACCGCACCTAATCCCTCCCCCGACACCGGCGACTGCGGGTGTCAGTGCCGAACTGAACCGCTAAACGCAACTTAGGGGTGATTGAAATGTCAGAGCGAACTCAGGCGGCGTTCACCATGGGGGACGAACACGTCCGCGCTGTACGCCGGATGGCTGGCGCGGCATTAGCTGAGGCACGAGAGCTGAGCATCGATAGAAGCACACGTGCCATCGCGGAGGAATTCTTGCGCCAAGAATTCAAACGCACACTGCCGGTTCTAGACCGAGCACGCGAAGCCTACCGGAACGCAACAGTCGGTCCCAGCGGCGAAGAAGCACGACGACGCGCAGTCGAACTCGGCGCGGTTCGCAGGGCAATCGACGCCGGAGTGCAAGCACAAACCCCTCACCTGGCCAGTGTCGCGGCCACGTTGCAGGAGCGACTACCGGACACGAGCCGGGTGGTTCTGGATTCAGACGCAGGAGCACTCACGCGACGGGCGAGCTTGGAAACGGCAGCACGACTGATCCCACCCGACCCCGCCCGGTGGGATACGACCGTTGCGCATCGGATTGAAGCATCGGATCAGTTCATCGCGGACGTAGCGGCCCTGCAGGAACGCAATGAACGCGCCGCGACAGGTCTGCGGAGAGTCACAGGTACCTCAACAGCAGATCCACGCGGTGCTGCCTTGCAGATCGCCTGTTACGAACGCATGGACTCCCAGCAACTGCAAGACAGCGAGCGGTGGCGAGAACAGGTGCGAACCACTCACTCGGTGGCCGACCAGGAGATTGAACGAGCGCTGACGAAAACAGGAGTGCCCCCCATGCCGTGGGCCAGTGGGGCACCCCTGAGAACGAGAAACACACATGCGGGTACTCAACACGTCGCAATGGGACCGGGTGCGAGCGGGACCAGCCCAGCGCATTTGGTGCCTCCCCCGAAGCCTGCCCAAGCACCAAGCGTCGGAATGAACAGGCTTTGAGAGCCACGGGAATATACGGAGATCACGATGAAACAGGCAGAAGTTGTTGCGCTGCACTCGAAGATGCTTGACGCTTCACCGGGTGAGGCCCTGCGACTGGGCGTACCAGGGAACACACCCTATGACATCACGGTGCGCTGGGAACGGCAGAAGGCACTGACCGACTATGACTTCGTGCTGCGCCGACAGGCGAAAGCCGAAACTGGCGAGTACCCCCGCCAGCGTGTGTTCGGATTATCAGCGGTGGGAACCGCGTATGGGGACATCGACCGGCTGGAAGCGTCCGGGGTGCTCATGGGTCAGATGGAAGAACATCTCGGGTGGGACCACGGCGAGCTTAACGACGAAGTTCTTGAACGGGTCGTGGCCGATGCCATCGGAGATGCGCGCAACCCAGAGCGGCGCACTCGTGTCCCGGCGCGGGATCACATCAACCAGTGGTGGGCAGAACACCACGGACGGTATGAGAATCCAGGCGCGGAAGACATGATCGGTGCCGATCTGATCGAGGCCGACGATGAGGTGCATCTGCTACGCCGCCGTATCGTCGACGCCCTGCGCCACGGTCAACGGTTGGCAGAGAATCCGAGGCGGCGGGCCGAAGCCGAACAGTACATCAAGCAACAGGCACGCGAGGCCGATAAGCATGTACAGACGGCGATGGGCAAATATCGGCGGGCGTCACTGGACTTCAAACAGGCTCAACAGCGTCCCAACGCGGCCGAGGCTGCACGCGAACTCCTGGAAGTCAACGAACGTGCCGCGGCGAGCAAAGAAGCTGCGCTACAGAAATACTCGATTGTGCTGGCACTTGCGGCCAAACGGACAACACCGTTCATGGCAGGAATGCGGCGAAGCCTCGGAGAGCGATTCCCCCATGAAGAGCAGGCCATCTTGAACACCAAGGCTGGCCGTTTGGCCGAGGCCGCGAGCGTGGAAGCGGCACTGCGCCTGACTCCGAAAGTACCAGAGACGTGGGTCCCCGAACGAGACGACTTCGCAACACGGGTCAACGAATTCATCGAGGCCTCGGGGGCACGCGATGGGATGGACCTGACGGTGATGAAAGAGACACAGGACGGTAGTCCCACAGCGGCACTTCGAGGTCAGGCACTGATGCAGGCCTGCTACGACACGATGAGCGAGGAACAGCAGGCGATCAGTGACCGGTGGGGCAGGATCGACACGAAGGTGCCAGTGCGCGAAGACGGGCTTGGCCACAACAGCACAGAGGCCAAAGACTACTCAGCGTCGAACGGGATACCGCCGATGCCAGTGCCCCCTCCGACGGTGAGCGAGAGGTCGCCGGATGAGCTCGTTAGACAGCAAAAGCAGATAGTGACCGAGGTTGAGACGCAGACGTGGGTGTATGAGGTCCAACCGCCGACAGTGAGCGTTGACATTGAGACCTCGTTCGGGCTGGAGAGGTGAGCACAGTGGCTGAGACAGATATGAACCAAATCCGAGAGCGTATGGCCACGCGAGTGCGGGTCGTCAGACAGATGGGACAACGGGTTACCCGAGCACCCGAAAGTCAGATCCAATACATGGAAGACATGTCCAATCTGCTCACAGGTCAAGCCCGTGACGCACATGAAGCCGCGACGATCCTCGACAGCCAATCGCCTGAAGCTGGTGTGATGGAACGCTACGGCGATGCGCTGGTCGCCGCGAAGGACCCCACTACTGGAGGACATGAGTGGGCGATCATCCAGCGAGCGATGCGCGATGAGCTGTCTCACGCCCAACTTGCGAGTCTGGATGCAAGCGAAGACATGCGGACCGTGAAATCGGCCAGCAAAGAAGCCGCGCTGATGTCGTGGACACCCACCGCCGACGTGCAAACAGTCGACTCTGCCCTCGACCGATATTGGGAGGCATACGAAATCCAGGACCGGGCACGGACGGTCGACCTGGGAGAAGTCGGTTCCACCTATGACCGGTCACGGATGGTCACCGAAGCATGGACAGCCGCTAGCAGCGGTGCATCGGTGTCCGAACGAGTGCGGACAAGATCTGAGCAGGTAAACATTGCTCTCGCGGCCGAGGACTCCCCTGTCGCTGAGGCAGCGAGCAACCTCATCTACATTGACCGGTCAAACGGGACAACACAGACGAAGGCGTGGGACGAGCAGATGGGACGTGACCGGTCACGAGCGGTCACGACGCCCGGCCCCGATCTGGACATGATGACCGGTCACACCGTGGCGCGACCGGTCACAGACCCCGGTCTTGACCGGTGACTGTAGGAGGCGGTGGTCATGAATGAGTATGTTGATCGTGCTGACCGGATGGTCCGCGAGATCCGAGAACGAATGATGGACACGGTCCGAGAAGCAAAGAGAGCACAGGATCTGCGGATGAAGAGCAATGCCGATGAAGTTGTGCGCGGCGGGATGGACCCGCTGATCGACCGAAGCCGGTACACCGCAGAACTCTATCGAGAAGGTGCTGCCGAAGCTCACCGTGCCGGTGCGGACCGACGACGGGTGCAGATGCTCGAAGCACGGGCCGAGGCGATGCGCGCATATTCGGCTGTACTCACAGCCGCGACAACCGGGCGAGCACCGTTGGCAGCGTCGGTCAAGCGAACACTGCGGTCACAATACCCTGGCATGGATCAAGAAGTGCTGAATACCAAAGCGGGCCGACTGACTCAGGCAGCAGGCTTGGAAGAAGCCATCGCGCTGACTCCGAAAGACCCCCGCGAGTGGGACCCTGACCGAGAACAAGCTCTCGGACGTGCGCGCACCTACATCAGAGCAGTCGACGCGCTCCACCAAGAAAACCGATCCGTCTGCAAACGCACCAGGGACCGAGACGTGCAGGGAGGCGCACTTCGCGAACAGGTGACGATGCGCATGAGTCCTGAACAGAAGCGCATTCAATCACAGTGGCAGAAGAACACGGTGGCCGATGCGCCTGGGACCGGAACTGCTGGGGGTTTGCCGCCACGCACGCGCGAAGCGCTGCGCAGTAGTGCGGCCCACGGGCATGTCCTGGGTATCCCGCCGATGCCTCCAGTCGATCCGCGCAGAGAGTTGTCCGACAGTGCTGTGATGGGGCGACAGTCGCAGATGCTCAGCCAATTGGAGACTCGGGTACGGGGAGCTGAGCACATGATTCCACCACGCCCGAGTGTGCGCCCAACGGTAGGTCTAGACCGGTAGCGCGACAACACCCCTGGGCAATCAAGCCCACTATTGACGTAATCGTATGTATGTTCTAATCTGTGAGGTAAGGCAGAATGGCGAAAAAAGAGTTTGACGACGCTGAGGGTCTGTTTGACCTCATTTTTTCAGATGATGCATCGGAACAGCCGGTGCTCAGTGTCAAACAGGAGCTCGTGTCGGAGCCACGAGCTGAGAGTGCAGGAGCAGGTGAGGAAGATGGCCGAGGGCCAGAGGATTCGGGAGTACGTGGAGAGGTTCGCGCCGAGCAGGGCAGCAGCGATCCAGAACCCGACGGAACACTATTCGGCGATGTTCGACGAGTACGTGAGCCGGCGCAGCCAGGTGATCGCGGATCTGGAGCCGGAGGGCGTGCAGCCGAGCGCGGAAGAGCGGGCGAATCCGTTGCTGCTGATCGGGAAGAGTCGGGCGAATCGGCGGCAGGCCGAGGAGATCGCGTGGCAGGAGGTCGTTCTCGACCGGTATCCACCGGAAGTCGACGAGAGCGGCAGTCCACTGGACGACTGAGACTGACCGACTTCCTCGAGTCGGACAATATCGAGGTGGTGTCCGTGACCGGCGACGATGTTCGTCCGGTCACGGACACCGGTCATGACCGGACAGAGGCGGACACGACACCGGACACTGCTGGGCCGAGGTTCGTCGTTGACCGGGACAAAGAGTATGTGCCCTCGGGGCCAAAGGCACGGTTTCAGGCGAATCTGGCCGCGATTGAGCGTGTCCGTGAGTTGACCGAGTCCGGTCGGACGGTGACCGGTCAGGACCAGGAAGTCCTGGCCGGGTGGTCATCGTGGGGTGCCGTGGCCGATGTCTTCGACGAAGCGAAAGAGAACTGGTCGAGCGAACGTGACCAGCTGCGGCATGTACTGACCGACGACGAGTGGGAAGCGGCACGGGCAACGACGCTCAACGCTCACTTCACCTCCCCTGCCATCGTGGCCGAAATGTGGTCATCGCTGGAGCGTCTGGGAGTCACCGAGGGCCGCGTCCTCGAACCAGGGTGTGGATCCGGTAACTTCATCGGCTCGGCACCAGAGTCAATGAACATGGTCGGAGTTGAACTCGACCCACTGTCAGCGCAGATCGCATCGTATCTGTATCCGCACGCCGATGTGCGCAATGAATCGTTCGGCAAGACCCTGATTCGGCCAAACCAGTTCGATGCCGCGATTGCCAACGTCCCGTTCGGCAACTTTCCCGTCTTCGACCCATCGTGGAATCCGGGTGAACGATTCTCCATTCACAATCACTTCATCCGCAAAGCCGTCGGGGGCCTCCACGACGGTGGTGTTGCGGTGATGATGACGTCGGCCTACACCATGGATGCGAAGAATCCGGCGGTCAGGGCAGAGATCGGCCGCGAGGCCGACTTCCTGGGCGCGGTGCGATTGCCGACTGGGGCACATCGCCGTACCGCGGGCACCGAAGTGGTCACCGATGTGCTCGTGTTCCGCAAACGCCTGCCCGGTGAAGATCCCACACCGGAGACTCTGCGGTGGGTGAAGACGCAGCCGACGGACCTCGGTGAGGCCGGTGCACGGCCCTTGATGAATCGGTATTTCCATGACCACCCAGAGAACATTCTGGGCGAGCTGGAGGCGAGCACGTTCCGGGAATCGCAGATCAACGTGCGTGCCGAAAGCCTGGAGCAGGTACCGGAGCTGCTGCGGCAGCGGCTGACCGCTATCGTCGATGCGGCCAACGAACGCGGTCGCGGGTATGTGGCTCCCACGGCGGAGATGCTGGCCGAGCGTGAGCGTGAGACTCCCGTCGAACTGGCTGAGGGCCAGTGGCCGGGAACGATCGTCGAAACAGAACCAGGTCATTTCGTGCGCGTCGTCGACGGCGAGAACGTGGACGTGAAGGTGCCGAAGAATGCCATGGCCGAGGTTCGGTCACTCATGGATCTTCGAGACCGTGCCGGTGCCCTCATCGAGGGACAGGTGGCCACTCCGGTCGATACCGAGGAACTGGTCGCACTGCGCGAAGACACACGGGCCGTGTGGGAAAAGCACGTCGCGAAGTTCGGTCCGATCAATCGGCACGGAACGAAGTGGCAGACGGTGACGGTTGACAACGACGACACCGGGGAGAAAGAAAAGGTCCGGGTGCAGGTGCGGCAGGACCCGAAACCGGCACAGGTCATGCGCGATGATCCGTTGTGGTCACTGACGAAAGCCTTGGAGACCTACAACGACGAGACCGGGGAGGCCGTCGCGGCAGACATTCTGCACCAGCGCACCGTCGAGCAGAACCGGCCCCTGTTGGGAGCGGACACGGCAGAAGAAGCCCTCGGGTTGTGCCTGGACGCCAAGGGCAAGGCCGAGATCGGGCGGATCGCGAATCTGCTGGGCACAGACGAAGCGACCGCTCGCGAAGAGCTCGGCGATCTCGTGTTCGACGATCCGACCAGCGGAGACCTGGCAACACGGGCGGAATACCTGTCCGGCAACGTGCGCAGGAAACTGGCTGAGGCCGAGGCGGCTGCGGTCAACGATGACCGGTACACGGTCAATGCCGAGGCACTGAAGTCGGTGATCCCGGAGGATATTCCCATTGAGGACATCACCCCGACTATCGGGGCGGTGTGGATTCCGGCGTCCGATCATGAGGCGTTCTTGCAAGAGATCGCCGGGGACTGGTGGGCGACCGTGCATAAGGCCGGCGCAGGCTATTGGGATGTGAAGTTCGGATATGCCGGTGCACGCCAGTCGGTGCAGGCCACCACGGAGTGGGGCACATCGAGAATGCCCGTCTATGACATCTACCGCCACCTGCTCACCGGTGCGGAGATCCAGGTCATGGACACGATGGAGGATAAGACCCGTGTCCTCAACCCGACCGAGACCGAGGCGGCACGAGCGAAAGCCGAGGAAATCGCCGAACGGTTCGAGGACTGGGTGTTTGCCGATCCTGCGCGTGCCGAACGACTCAGTGCCGATTACAACCGCCGCTTCAACTCACTCGTGCCCCGTGATTACACACCAGAGGCCGAGCGACTGACGTTCCCCGGCCTGGTCGATGATTGGGTACCGAAACCGCATCAGCGCACGGCGGTGGCGAGGATGATCGCCGAACCGGCAGTGGGGTTGTTCCATGTCGTGGGTGCGGGCAAGACCGGGGCCGCTGTGATGGGGATGATGGAGCTGAAACGGCGCGGTCTGGTCACCAAGCCTGCCGTGCTGGTTCCCGGCCACATGCTTGAACAGTTCACTCGCGAGTGGCAGGAGATGTACCCCAACGCGCGGCTGCTTGCTGCCGGAAGTGATGATCTGGCAGTGAAGAAAGGCAGTCTGGCTGGGCGCCGGGAATTCATGGCCAAGGCGGCTACCGGCGACTGGGACGGCATCATCATGACGCACTCGTCGTTCAAGATGCTGGGCGTGAAACCGGAGACCGCGAAGAGCTATTTCCGTGACATCACCGCCGAGCTCGACGAAGCCAAAGCGGCCATGGAAGCGTCGACGGAGAGCGAAACGAACCGCACGGTCAAGCAGATCGAGAACGCGAAGAAGAAGCAGGAAGCACGGTTGGAGAAGATTCTCGCCGCCGCTGACGAGACGAACCTGACGTTCGAGGCCACGGGGATTGACTACCTGACAGTTGATGAGGCTCACGAGTTCAAGAATCTGCACACGCCGACCTCGATTGCCGGTGCTTTCATCGAAGGATCCGAGAAGGCCACCGACATGGAGCTGAAGATCAGCTACCTGCGGGACACCTATGGTGAGCGGGTGGTCACGATGGCCACGGGCACCCCGATTGCCAACAGCATCAGCGAAGCCCACGTGATGACACGGTATCTGCGTCCTGATCTGCTGGAAGAGGCCGGAGTGCGCGCTTTCGACCAGTGGGGGTCAACGTTCGGTGAGACGGTGACTCGAGTCGAACGTGACGCGGCGGGTCGGTTGAAGCAGCGGACTCGGTTCGCGAAGTTCAAGAACGTCCCCGAAATGCTGGCGTCATGGCAGCAGTTCGCCGATGTGAAGCGTGCCGAGGATCTGAACCTGCCGGTGCCCGAACAGGTGGTCAACTCCAATGGTGACCGCCGTCCCGAGATGGTCGTCATCCCTCGCACCGAGGCTCACGCACAGTACATGGAGTACCTCGAAGAACGCTTGGATAAGCTGTCGGGTCGACCAGAGAAAGGCGAGGACAACCACCTGACCGTGTACAACGACGGCAGACAGGTGGCATTGGACCCTCGCATGGTCGGCCTCGAGTTCAGCGGTGATGTGAAGCTCAACTACGTCACTCGCCGAATCGCGTCGATTTGGCGAGAGAACCGCGACAACGAATACCTGGTTCCCGGCACAACTGATGTCTCCGAGAACAAGGGTGGGCTGCAGTTGGTGTTCTGTGACTTGTCGACGCCGACTGATGGTGAGTGGAATGCCTATGACCAGATGAAGTCCGATCTGGTGGCCAAGCACGGGATGGACCGGTCGCGGATCCGGTTCATCCACGAGGCCAAGGACGATGAGAAGCGGGCGAATCTGTTCCGGGATGCACGCGAGGGCCGGATCGACGTGCTCATAGGATCCAGCCAGAAAATGGGCACCGGAGCCAATATCCAAAATCGTGCTGTGGCGATGCACCATGTTGATTGTCCGTGGCGACCCGACCAGCTTGAACAGCGTGAGGGACGGATCCTGCGGCAGGGCAACGAGAACAGTGAAGTCCAGATCTACCGGTACGCGACGGAGAACACGTTCGACAGCACGTCCTGGGACATCATCGGGCGAAAGGCCACCGCGATCGCTCAGGTGATGCGGGGCCGGCTCGATGTCAGAGAGCTCGATGATCCCGGCGACCTGGCGCTGGATGCGCAGCAGATGATGGCTGGATCCTCCGGAAACCCGTTGCTCGTCGAACGTACCGAAGTCGATGTGACGGTGCAGAAGCTGTCGCGGCGTGCACGCGGTCATGACAAGGCGCAGGCGGCGTTGAAGTTCCGCCGCAGTTCGGCTGAGCAGCGGCTCGGGCAGATCAAGCGCATCCTGCCTGCCGTCGAAGAGGCACTGACACGGCGAATCGACACCCAGGGTGATCGTTTCCGAGCACGGGTCGCCGGTGTCGAGTACGACAATCGTGGGGATGCGTCGGAGGCGATCTACTCGCACATCAAGGGATTCACTCGGCCCGGTGGCGGTTTGATCAATGGGGAGGGCAACCGTATTGAGATTGGTGGGTTCTTCGTCAACGTCGACTTCCGACACGATTACGCCACGGGTCGACGAGTCCTTCTGACGTTGGAAGACACCGGGGCGTTGCCTGAATCAGTGCAGGTGGAGATCGACTTCGACGCCGTGCTGGATCCGCAGAGTTCAGCGCCGCGGAATGTCGCGCAACTACTGGAGAACAAGGTCACTGGCCTGGACAAGGTCAGAGATCGGCTGGTGGCGAACCAGAACGAGGCCGAGCAGACGCTGGAGGCCGTGGGTGAGCAGTTGGGTAAGCCGTTCAAACATGCCGACGAGCTGGCCGAGGCGGAGGCGAAACTGGCTGATATCGACGCGAAGATCAAGGAGATGCAGGAGGCTGAGGAGCGCAAGAAGCGGGAGTCGGGACCAGAGGCGAATGGAGACGGGACCGAGGCCGGATATTCGGTGACGTCGGTCGCGGTGACTCCGACGAGGTCAGGCGTGACCGTGAGCGAACCGGAGACGGTCAAGTACACAGAGACAGGGCATCGACTGTCGAGCGTGTCTGAGACGGCGACGAACGAGACAGAGTCCGAAGCAGCCGCGACCGCTCAGAGTGCACGGATGGAACGGTCGCAGAGACTCGGCGACGAGGCGAAGAAGATCACGAGTCAGATCGAGGAAAGAACAGCAGCGGCGGTGGAGCGCGTGCGTTGTGAGGCCACGGATAAGCACAAGCTCTCTCCTGCGTTGAGTGTTTACCGGTATGAGCTGGAACGGGTGGCCACAATGTGCTCGACCGGATTGGAAGCGTTCTCGGCCGCTGTCGAAACGGCGGAAAGCTCAGCACACGAGGACGATCTGAAGGTCCACGAAGCACGATTGATCGATGCTCACGGCAAGATCAAGCAGCTCCAGGAGAACCTCAAGAGCGTCGAGGCCCAGGCGGCACGGTCCCCAGGTGAACCAGTATCACCGGACTTATATGCTCCGCCTTCGACACAGCCGGCGACTGCTGTGCCCAGCGTTGAGTGAAACGCTCGTGAGGTTGAAAAAAAATCGTGTCATGGGTCACCAGTACGATCGCTGACAAGTCAGAGTGAAAGGATTGACGACGTGAGAAATGCACGCATGGATGGCCGAATTTGTCTGGTGGAGCAGTGTACAAGGACTACGGAGAGCACGCGGTGTCGGTATCACGAGTGGGCAACAAAGAGTCGCCTGTCGGAGTGGCTGGCACGAGAAGAGCACTTCGACCCATTGACGACGCATGACATGGACTTCAACAGTTGGTGGACGGATAGTCAGCCACGGGTGTCGAAGCTCGAAACCATCTGGGATGGGGAGCTGCCAACCCGAAGCAAACGACATGCCTATCGAGAACTGAACGAAATTCGCCTCTATGGGGCTACGCAGTTAGTCGCCCCCTTTGTTTCACAGTGGCGCGCACAGAGGGGTGCTCGAGGGTGGAGGTTGCCACCGGACGGGTGGTTGGCCAAGACCATGATTGAGCAGTATCCAGCAATGCAATTCGATGAGATCTCACTCGTGCCGCGCGAGGACGGGCCGATGATGCCTGTGTACTCGTTCGAGAACTGGGTGGATTCTCAGGCGCGGAAGATTCAGGAGAGGAAGTCTCCGACTCCGAGCCCTTTTGCTCCAGTGACGCAACGGCGACTGGTGAGTGCTGATGCGGTGGAGAAGTTGGGACGGCAGGAGATCGCGAATGAGGCAGTCATTGAACGATATAAGTCGGTGATACATGCGTACAAGCATCACCAGCGTCCACCCGAGATCCAGGACGTCTTCGACGACCCCGAAGTAAATTTGGAGATTGAGGACGGGATCGTGGTCTACCACCAGGAGATGCGGCCTTATGGGGTCTCTTCTGAATTTGTCCGCCAAGGACTGTGGGATCAATGGGCGCAGTGGTCGTTCGAGCAGCACCAGTCGCTGCAAGTCGGGGACATTGTGCGGTATGAGCACGCACGATCGGCTACGACCAAGATTTGGTGGTTTGGAAGCCTCGGTGGGGAACCGCGGTGGCTCAATGATCACGTGGAGGAAAACGGTCTGCGTCTCGAGCTCTCGCCGAAGCGGGGCCTGTTCCTGTCCGAGCGATCTGAACCTGTCGTTGAGTCACACCTGATGGGCGAGAACGAACTGATCTTGCCGGGCGACACGTGGTGGCAGGTTGTTGGCGTCGGCGACGTCGTTCAGGCAAACTCGCGGAGTGGAGACTACAGCTCAAATGAGCGGTTGTGGGGAATTCAGATGGTCGAGGTCAATCCTGAAGACGTCGACCAGACCAGCAAGGTCAAGCTACTGACGGCAACGTCGGACGGAGAAGGAAACGCCATGTATCCGGGCACGTGAGAACTGCACTGAGTCACAGCGTCAGTCAGGCCCCGGTCCACCTACAGCAGGACCGGGGCCTGGCTTGTTCCGGTGCCGCGTGAGGATCCTGTAGAGCGTTGACCTGGAGATGTTGAAGTCATCGGCTATGGCTGTCAGGCTCTGCTGTCCGCCGTCGACAACGGAAAGAACCGCCTGTTCCTGCGACGGCGTCAGTCGTGGCTTGCGACCACCGATACGTCCTCGGGCGCGCGCGGACTTCAAACCAGCGTTGGTGCGCTCGATGATGAGGTCGCGTTCGACCTCTGCCATAGCCGCTGTGACGGCGAGTAGGATCTTGCCCCCCGGTTTGCGGCGGTCGGTGGATAAACCGTCCAGAGTCTCTACGGAGACGTCTTCCTCGGCGAATTCGTGGATGAGGCTGAGAATGCCCGACATTGAGCGTCCAAGGCGGTCGAGGGATGTGACCAATACGGTGTCACCCGGGCGCACGTGGTCACGCAGGGCCGTGATCCCTGGACGATCCGCCTTTGCCCCCGAGCCGGTATCGGAAAAGATTCGTGAGCATCCGGCCCGTTTGAGGGAGTCGAGCTGCCGCTCAAGGTTCTGACCGACAGTGGAGACGCGACCATAACCGAGCCTGCGGGAACTGGGGTGAGACGAACTCATGGGTTCAGATGTACCATAGGTTGGCGACATCAGCGATGTCCACAGACCATTGCAAACTAGGGTGTGTCTCCTATGCACGAATCGCGAAGTCAGTGCAGCGCGGAGGGCAGTACGTACTTGCTGGGAGCGGGTAGATGTGCTGAAAGCGACTTCTTCGTAGACTTGACCTATAGGTTCTGTTAGTTATCAAACCAGGTTCGTACGCGATCTTCACACGTTGTTAGATCGAGATACCGGAGAATGGTCCCGGCGTGAGAAATTGCAGCATATTTCCCGACGGGCACGTTCATGACTGGGATGGCCCAACGTGCTTCATTGTCGATGCGGTAAGTCGATAGGTCGTCAACCAATAGGACTGGGCCGGGTCCGAGGTCACGCTCCGTGGAATCGTCCTCCACCATGACGCACGCACGCTGATCTGCGCCCAACAGGGTTGTTTGAGAGTCGGGGTGCCAAAGCACTGTGAGCCCTGCCGCAACATGAACCGCAACGGATCCATTGATGTCGTTCGTCGGTACCATGGTGAAAGCGTGCGAGATGACTCTCATTTCCTACCTTCAGGTTGATTGACTTACGAGATCGATTTTGTCCCCACGGCGATGATAAGTAAATGTAGTGTAGATTTATGCCACTCACTTTGCTTCAGACAGATGAATCGTTCCTGCGCCTAGAATGGTCGGTCTATGCTTCAACCTCGCGTGTTTGGGGGCAGCTGACTGAATCGTCCTACCTTAAACAATGGCTCGGCGAACTCGTGCATGGAGCGGTGGCATCAGGAGCCTCCTTCATTGTGGACCACGGCGACGGCTATCACTGCACCTCATCAGTTGTCGATTATGAAGTCGAGCGCACCCTGAGCTACACCTGGAAGTTTCCGGATGAGCCAGCCACCAAAGTCTCGTGGAGCTTGTCTTCATTTGACGGTCAAACGAAGTTGACATTGACTCACTCCGGACTCTCGAAACTTCTTGCCTCGTATCGCGATGGCTGGCTCGTGCATCTAACTTTCCTGGAAGCATCCGCCCTTGGAACGCCCCTGCCTGCCAAGATGTTTTGGAACTTACATTCGACATTTGCACACATCAATGCAGGGGCTCATCACATATCGCACTGATGACTTTGCGCTCGGCTGAAGCAGAGCTTTGGTTAGTTTCTCTCCTATTTGGGAGCCAGATCAGGACGGGACATGATCCTCGCGTGCTGGTTCGCACGGATCATGTGTCAATTCCCGTCAGAGGTTCGTCTTCACTTGTGGAACACGTTTGTGCAACATCGCAGATGTCAGATTCAGAAGGCGGCTGCACATCTTTCAGATGTCGACTGCACGCACTTTCCTAGGGCCAGCTTCAGACAGCTACCGTGTTCCGCTCACATTCTGGCAGCAACCTTGCCGGATGCGGGGGCTTCAAACCCGAGCCGCTTAGGCTGAGATCTCAAACTTCCCGCAGTGCCACCGCCGAGAATGCAATTGTGCGAGCGGCCGCCTCCGCGGCACTAGCGAACCGGATGGCTCAGTCGCATCAGCGCTCTACATTGACGGTTATCGATGCGCCAATTAGGCTCTATATCGATAGTTCTCAAATCAGGGAGGATGACTATGAATTGCTGGGAGCACGCGAGCAGCGAGCAAATCACGGCGAGGGCAGTCGCGGTGTGTGTCCATTGCGGTGTCGGCCTGTGTCTAGAACACGCAACGATCTGCGAAGAAGTGCGAATTCATCGAAATGGTACCGGCGCCCCCTCGAGGCTGCTGCCGGACGGGCGGGAGATCTGTTGCTCAACCTGTCACGCGGCATTTTCTGAAGCAGTCCCCGCACATGAGGCACTCCCTCGGTAGGCATTGGCGCTGAAGATGAGCCAGTGCATTGGCAAAGGGTATGAGAGTTGGTGGAAGATCTAGCAGTTGCGCTCTATATTGATCTATGTCAATATAGAAGCATGTCGATTCAAGAGTTAGTGATTGTCGGGTCTGGCCCTGCCGGCTATACCGCCGCTGTTTACGCAGCCCGGGCCGGTTTGTCTCCGGTGGTCCTCGCTGGTTCCGTCACCGCTGGCGGATCACTGATGACCACGACCGAAGTAGAGAACTTCCCTGGCTTCATCGATGGAATCCAGGGCCCGGAACTGATGGAGGCAATGCGTGCGCAGGCCGAACGGTTCGGTGCACGCATCATCTTTGATGACGCCATCCGTCTCGATCTGACTGGTGACGTCAAGACCGTCGAAACCGGCCTGGGTGAAACATTCCACGCCCGCGCGGTCATCCTTGCTACAGGATCGGCCTACCGCAAGCTCGGCCTGCCCGAAGAGGATCGATTGAGCGGCCACGGCCTGTCCTGGTGCGCAACCTGCGACGGCTTCTTCTTCCGACAACAAGAGATCGCCGTCATCGGCGGTGGCGACTCTGCCATGGAAGAGGCGCTGTTTCTGACTCGTTTCGCCTCCAAGGTGACAATCGTGCATCGGCGCGAGGAGTTTCGCGCTTCGAAGGTCATGGCCGACCGAGTCATGGCCAACGAGAAGATCGAGGTCGCCTGGAACAGCGAGGTCTCCGAGATCATCGGTCAAACTCAAGTCGAGGGGCTGCGATTGCGCGATACCGTATCCGGGGCCGAACGGACCCTGCCGGTGTCGGGGGTATTTGTAGCGATCGGCCATGATCCGCGCTCAGAGCTCCTGACCGGACAGGTCGTCCTGAACTCCGATGGATACGTACAGGTCACTCACCCGTCGACAGCCACGAACCAAGACGGAGTGTTTGCCGCCGGTGATCTCGTCGATAGCCGGTACCGGCAAGCGATCACCGCTGCTGGCACAGGCTGCTCAGCAGCCATAGATGCCCAACACTTCCTCTCTGCCACACCCGACATATCCCACACCGAAACACTGTTGGAGGTCCCAGCATGAGTACGACGACTGTCACAGACGCCACATTCACAACCGAGGTCATCGATTCCGACATTCCCGTGGTCGTCGACATCTGGGCGACTTGGTGTGGACCGTGCAAGCAGATCGCACCGATACTCGACCAGCTCTCTGACGAATACGAAGGACGAGTCAAGGTCGTCAAGATCGACGCTGATACCAATCCCGAAGCGGTCACAGCGGCTGGAGTGACATCCATTCCTACGCTCGGCTTTTACCGTAACGGCCAACGACGCGACGTCCTCATCGGTGCACACCCGCGCCCTGACATCGTGAACAAGATCGAGGAGCTCCTGGCATGACTGCAGATACCACCACACAACAGACGACACCTGCACGCCTGTCGACATTAGACAAGTGGCTGCCGGCCTGGATTGGCCTGGCCATGATCGCAGGCCTCCTCCTCGGCCGCCTGATCCCCGGGGTCTCCGAGCTTCTTTCACATTTGGAAATCGGCGGCATCTCAGTACCCATCGCCCTCGGCTTGCTGGTCATGATGTACCCCGTCCTCGCTAAAGTCCGTTATGACAAGGTCGCCGCCGTCACCGGCGATAAGAAACTGCTGATCTCGTCCTTGGTCCTCAATTGGCTCGCAGGACCCGCAGTCATGTTCGCTCTGGCCTGGACGTTCCTGCCAGACCTCCCCGAATACCGCACGGGATTGATCATCGTTGGCCTGGCCCGATGTATTGCCATGGTCGTGATCTGGAACGACCTCGCCTGCGGTGACCGAGAAGCAACGGCCGTATTGGTCGCGATCAACTCAGTCTTCCAGGTCGTCATGTTCTCAGTCCTCGGCTGGTTCTACCTCACCGTCCTACCCACTTGGTTGGGACTTGATACTCAAGGCCTGGAAGTGTCAATGGGCCAGATCGCTCTCAACGTGCTCGTCTTCCTCGGCGTCCCACTGATCGCCGGATTCGCCTCCCGATGGATCGGTGAGAGACGTCGCGGCCGTCAGTGGTATGAGGAGAAGTTCATTCCCCGTGTAGGACCGTGGGCGCTCTACGGTCTCCTGTTCACAATCGTTTTACTCTTCGCACTCCAGGGCGAACAGATCACCAGCCAGCCCTTGGACGTCGTTCGAATCGCACTGCCATTGCTGGTCTACTTCTCGCTGATGTGGTTCGCCGGGCTCCTGCTCGGCAAGAGCCTCGGTCTTGGCTACGCTCGATCCACAACACTGGCCTTCACCGCAGCAGGCAACAACTTCGAACTCGCCATTGCCGTCGCCATCGGAACTTTCGGTGCTACCAGTGGACAGGCCCTGGCTGGGGTCGTTGGCCCTCTCATCGAGGTTCCGGTTCTGGTCGGACTCGTCTATGTTTCGCTCTGGGCCGCGAAAGCATGGTTCCGCACTGACCCCTACGCTGTGGAGGCGAAATCGTCATGACTGAAACCACTATGATCCCCACTGACGATGAAACGTGTGCCCCAGATCCATCCCACGCCATTGCTGTCGACGTCGCGACGACGCTTGCCGGAACACTCAAAGCACTCGCTGACCCTCTGCGGTTACGGATGCTCTCAGCGATCTGTACCGACCCTCGTGGAGAGTCATGTGTCTGCGATCTTGCAGAGCTGGCCGACGTTTCCCAGCCCACTGTCTCTCATCACTTGAAAGTACTGAAGACAGTGGGGCTGCTCGAGTCTCAACGTCGCGGCACCTGGGTCTGGTATCGCATCGCAGCCGGACGCCAGGCCGCTGTGAGCGCTCTACTGGAAGGTTTTGCCCCTACCGTCATCGCACCAAACCCGCAGCCTGAGGCGACAGTGGCTGTCAGTGCCTTCGACATGGATGCCCACATCAACCGTTTGATCACAGACCTATCGGCAGCGTCAGCTGGTGTGTCGCCAGAGACTGTCACCGGCATCGTGCGCGATTCCTACACGGCGCTGGCTCGATCGGCGAAAATCACTCGCTACCTCGTCCCCTTGACCGAGCGCTTCGCGAAGCAACGCTTGGCTGACATCACCCGGGACAGAGCCAGCGCGCCTCCGCAGGTGCTCTTCATCTGTGTCGCCAATGCCGGCCGATCCCAACTCGCCGCGGCCCTGACACGCCAACTCTCAGGGGGCCGCGTAATCGCCCGATCCGCTGGTTCGACTCCGGCGGCAGGACTCAACTCGCATGTTGCCGAACTCATCAGCGACATCGACGGGGAGAACGTCGAGGAATTGTTCCCGAAGCCACTGACCGATGACGCGATCCGTGCGGCTGATGTCGTGATCACGATGGGTTGTGGTGACGTCTGCCCCATCGTGCCCGGCCTGCGCTACGAAGATTGGTCAGTCGCCGACCCGGCATTGGCCTCCCCCGAGGGCGTGGCACTCATCCGCGACGACCTTGCTACCCGCGTCCAGGCCCTACTTGATTCCCTCACTAACTGATCGAAAGAGAGACCACCCCTATGGCTGACCAGAAACCCTCTGTCTTGTTCGTGTGCGTCCACAACGCTGGCCGTTCGCAGATGGCTGCCGGCTATCTGCGCCATTTTGCGGGCAACCGCATCGAAGTCCGCTCGGCTGGATCGGTCCCGGCCGAACACATCAATCCAATCGCTGTCGAGGCGATGAGCGAAGTCGGCATCGACATCACCGCCGAGCAGCCGAAAGTTCTCACAGACGAGGCTGTGCAGGACTCAGATGTGGTCATCACCATGGGCTGTGGCGACGCATGCCCCTTCTTCCCGGGAAAGCGCTACGAGGACTGGGAACTCGATGACCCAGCAGGCCAGGGCATCGAAGCGGTTCGCCCGATCCGCGACGATATCAAGACCCGCATCGAGGCGCTTGTGGCTGACCTACTTGGTCAAGATTGAGTGCATCGGGTGACTGATGTCGTGGTCATCGGCGGTGGGCAGGCGGGTCTCGCAGCAGGATACTTTCTTCGCAGGACGGGTCTCGAGTTCGTCATTCTCGACGACCACGCCGGCGCCGGCGGAGCTTGGCAGCACGGGTGGCAGTCGTTGCGTCTGTTTTCACCGGCCGGGTACAGTCCGTTGCCGGGCTGGCCGATGCCTGCGCAGAAGGGCGAGTCGTTTCCCACCGCCGATCATGTCATTGATTACCTGACCCGATACGAACACCGCTACGATCTACCGGTTCACCGACCGGTCCACGTTAGCAATGTCTACCAGGACCGGGGGCAACTGTTCGTCGATACCGATACCGGCACCCTAGAGACCACGGCGGTCATCAGCGCCACCGGAACATGGCAACGCCCATATGTTCCGGCCTATCCGGGCTGTGAGGATTTCACGGGACGGCAGCTACACACCGTGGAATACGATTCGCCCGAGGACTACACCGACCAACGGGTCGTCATCGTCGGCGGTGGGAACTCCGCCGCTCAGATCGTCGCGGAAGTCTCGACCGTGGCGCAGACACTGTGGGTGACGCAGCGCCGACCACGGTTCATGCCTGACGACGTCGATGGACGAGTCCTCTTCGATGTTGCCACCGCCCGCGAGGCGGCCCAGCGGGCCGGGCGCGACCACGATGGTGTGTCGGGGCTCGGCGATATCGTCATGGTCCCGCCCGTTCGGGCTGCACGCGACCGTGGTGACCTGAACGCTTTGCCGATGTTCGAGCGATTGACCTCGGCTGGGGTCTCGTGGGCCGACGGTAGCGAGTACAGCTGTGATGCCATCATCTGGTGCACCGGCTTCAAACCACACCTCAACCATCTCAATGGGCTCGAATTGACCTGGAAGAACGGGCATCCAGTCACAGAGGGGACTCAAAGCATCGATGCTTCTGGACTGCACCTGTTGGGGTATGGCGATTGGACGGGGTTTGCCTCCGCGACCATCATCGGTGCCGCCCGCACAGCGAAGTCTGCTGTCGCGGACGTGAGCAAACACGTGTTAAGCACTCAAGCACAGTAGCTACCACGGTACCAATACGGATCGAGTACTACCGCTGGCAACACCGTGGACGAGAGAACCCTGGAACTTCACATCAGGATCGAGTCGTCAGCCCGACAGCACCAATGAGCAATACCGCCATCACCATTGCCATAGCAGGATATCCGCCCAGCAAACCTGCTAAAGCGGGTCCGGCCACAGGGGCAAAGGCACCGACAAACGTCATCGGTGCGGTGAAGACTGCGTTGATCGTCCCGAAGTTTTTCGTCCCCCATCTGTCCGAGACCGCTGTGGCCTGAAGCAGCGTGTGACAGCCCCGCACAGCACCGGCAAGTATCGCAACCACGATCAGCAGCCATGACGGACCAGGCACGAGAGCCAGCGTCAACAGGCTCACTGCACCCATAGCAAAGATGGTGACCGTGCGTGTGCGTGCCGAGGTCGATCGTGCGAACTGGGGGTATCCGATCCTGCCCACGACCTGTCCGGCACCGATGAGCCCGAGGGCCACAGCGGCGAGTGAATAGCCCATGCCACGTTGAAGAAACAGCGGAATGATGTTGATCGTCACCGCGAACAAAGTGAACGTGGCCACTGCCATGGCGATTTGCAAGATGATGAACTTCGGTGTGCGAGTCACCTGCCTCACCTCGGCCTTGGAGACCGCAGCAGACTGCGAGGAAACATTATCAGACCAACGCCCATTGAGGAAAAGAGCATGCAATGGCACCGTGACCACAGCCAGAACACCGGCCATCACCACGTAGCTGCCGCGCCAACCGAGACCATCAATGAGGGCGACCACCAAGGGCGCGAACACCGTCGATGCCAGGCCTCCGACCAATGTCAGCGTCGTCAACGGCCCGACTCGATCGGGCCCATACCACCGAGTGATGACAGCAAATGCCGGAGGATAAAGAACCGCGGACTGTGCAAATCCAGCAATGATCCACGCCGTGAAAAACACGGGAAGCGACGGCGACCACGCCACCAGCAACAACGCCACAACACCGATGACCGAACCCGCCGTCATGACCGTTCGCGGACCGCTGGCATCGAGGATGCGCCCGACTCGAATGCCTGCCACAGCTGAGACGATGAGACCAGCAGAGAGAGCAGCAGTGATCACTGTGGGGCTCCACCCCGTGTCCTGGGAGATCGGCGTTACCGCAACTGGAAGCGAATAGTACAGCAACCCCCAGCTGGTGATCTGCGAGGCAGACAGCGCGGCAAGACCACCTCGCGGTCGCCCAGTCACCCGATTGGTCACGCGGGAGAGAGGAAAGCAGCCAGCTTGTCCAAAGTACTCGCCTTGATCGAATAGTACGACCAAACGCCGCGCTTCTCGCGGTCGAGTACCCCAGCATCGACAAGGATCTTCAAGTGATGGGACACGGTTGGCTGGCCCAACCCGACGGGTTCGGTGAGGTCACATACGCACGCCTCGTTGCTCGCATTCGCCGCCACCAGCGACACCAGCCGCAATCGGGTCGGATCCGCCACGGCCTTGAGGAGCCGAGCAAATTCCACCGCGTCGTCCTGGTCCAAAGGTCTCATCGTCAGCGACGGGCAGCACGAGAGCGGCTCTGCGGCCGGGAGAGTCTGTTCAGTCGTCACATCTCTATTATGCCAAGACATTGACATTTGTCGATACGTGGTGCTTGAATACATATCGACACACATCGATGTTTGACGGTGGGAGTTTGAGACTTCGTCGGCGATTGTCCGTGAGGAGACTTCGTGGATACGGTCTCCGCGGAAAAGTGGTTACTCGCCCGGTTTTCATCGATCAATTTGCCACTGCTAAGAAGGAGATTCATTATGCCTGAGAACTCGACCCTCGCTGATCTTCCGGTCGTCGTCATCGGCGCTGGCCCGGTTGGCTTAGCTGCTGCCGCCCATCTGGTCACGCGTGGGATGAAACCACTCGTCCTCGAAGCCGGTGCTGCACCGGCAGCAGCCGTCAGCGAATGGGGCCATATCGGTCTGTTCTCCCCGTGGAAGTACAACATTGATCACGCCGCTCGGACTCTCCTCGAAGGCACTGACTGGCAAGAACCCGACAGTGACTATCTGCCGACCGGAACTGAACTCGTCAACGACTACCTTGCCCCCTTGGCCGCGACTCCACAGCTGCGCGATGCAATCCGCACTCAGACACGTGTCATCGCTGTGAGCCGTCTTGGTATGGACCGGACACGCACACCAGATCGCGATGCCACGGCTTTCCTCGTCCGCACCCAGACTGCCGACGGAGTGATCGAAGATCATCACGCACGTGCCGTCATCGATGCTTCCGGCACATGGGCAACCCCGAACCCTCTCGGCCAAGCGGGCCTTCCAGCTATCGGTGAGGCTGCGGCAAGGGAAGCCGGACTGGTTACCTCGCCTTTGCCCGATGTTCTTGGACGAGACCGGGATGAGTTCGCCGGCCGACACGTCCTCGTCGTCGGAGCCGGGCACTCGGCTGCAAATACGCTGCTGGCTCTCGGGGAACTCAACGAAGCAGAACCGACCACACGTATCAGCTGGGCAATTCGCGGAGCCGACCCCGCCAGCGTCTACGGTGGCGGTGACCAGGATGGGCTCCCGGCTCGTGGAGCGCTGGGCACCCGTCTGCGCCACCTCGTCGAGACCGGGCGCATTGACGTCCACACGTCAGTGACCATTACGGAGCTCAACACCACTGATGGACTCACTGTCTCAGGGACCACGCCCGACGGGTCAGTCTCGCTCAACGTCGACTGCGTCGTCCCGACCACCGGATTCCGGCCGGACCTCGACTTCTTGCGCGAGATCCGCATCGAACTCGATCCTGTTGTTGAAGCACCGACACAGCTGGGTCCGCTCATTGATCCCGAATATCACAGCTGTGGAACCGTTCCGCCCCACGGAGCCAACCTGCTGGCGCATCCGGAGAAGGACTTCTATATCGCGGGCATGAAGTCCTACGGTCGTGCGCCCACGTTCCTGATGTTCACCGGATACGAGCAGATCCGCTCCATCGTTGCAGCCCTGGCAGGCGATCAGGCTGCCGCAGAGAGAGTCGAATTGGTTCTTCCTGAAACAGGCGTGTGTTCAGCCGACGTTGGGTCCTCTTGTGACGCACCTGTTGCCGATACTGTCGAGGCTGATTCGTGCTGCGGTGCGCCCGCTGAGCCGGTCTCGATTGGCATTCCGACCGGCTTGGAGCACGGACGCAGTGCATACCAGGAGACACGATGACAACTCCACCACGCGTTCTCTTTGTCTGTGTGAAAAACGGCGGAAAGTCCCAAATGGCCGCGGGGCTCATGAGCGATCTCGCCGGCGACACGATCGATGTGGTCTCTGCTGGCATAAAGCCCGGTCAATCACTCAACCAACTCTCGGTGCAGTCGTTGGACGAGCTGGGCATCGATATCAGTCACGGCAGTCCAAAGCCTGTCAACGAGGCTGAGCTCAAAGCGGCCGATATCGTCATCACCTTGGGACGTGAAGCGACCGTGGAGGTGCCTGCGGGCACAGAATTGGAGAACTGGGATACCGACGAGCCGTCTGAGCGAGGAATCGAGGGCATCGAGCGCATGCGCCTCGTGCGCGACGACATCCGCAGGCGTGTCGAGATACTTCATTCGCGCCTGATGTCATGAGTGACCTCCATGTTCGAGAGATGGTCAGCTCTGACTGGTCCGAGGTCAAGGACTTGTATCGCACGGGAATCGAGACCGGCCACGCCACCTTCGAAGCTGCTCCACCAGCCGCCTGGGAGGACTTTTGTGCAACCAGGCGGCTGGATCTGTGTCGTGTCGCCGTGGATGCAGATGGGAGAATTCTAGGATGGGTGGGCGCTGGGCCGGTATCGTCTCGCGAGGTCTATAGAGGCGTCGTCGAACACTCGATCTACGTGCACCCCGATGCTTCAGGCAAAGGTGTCGGCACTCAGCTATTGTCTGAGTTCATCAGTCTCACCGACCAACGTGGCATCTGGACGATACAGTCGTCGATCTTTCCCGAGAACACCGCCAGCCTTCGTCTCCACGAGCACGCTGGCTTTCGAACTGTCGGACGGCGAGAACGTATTGCTTACATGACCTATGGTCCACTTGCCGGCCGCTGGCGCGACACGATTGTCGTCGAGCGACGACGGCCCTGAACTGGGTTGACTATCGTTTGGTTGCCGACATGACGTCGCGGCCAGCGTCGCGCAGTTCGCCTGTCGGTGACACATGTCGATACAAGGTTTGGCGACTGATCCCGAGCTCCTGGCACAGTGCACCCACGTTGGTTCCTGGTTGGCCCATGGAAGCCATCGCGAGGCGTACTTTGGCCGGAGTCATTTTGTAGGGACGGCCACCGTTGCGTCCTCGCGCTCTGGCAGATTCAAGGCCGGCTTTCGTGCGTTCGGAGATGAGTTCGCGCTCAAACTCGGCAAGGGCAGCAAAGATCCCGAACACGAGCTTCCCTGACGCGGTCGTTGTATCGATGGCCGCGCCTTGGCCGGTGAGGACTTTTAGCCCGACGCCGCGGTCAGTGAGATCGTGAACGATGTTGACCAGATGTCGAAGGTCTCGACCGAGCCGGTCGAGTTTCCACACGACCAGGGTGTCTCCTGAACGTAGGGCCTTGAGGCATGCGATCAGTTGTGGTCGGTCGTCCTTCTTGCCTGAAGCTCTGTCTTCATACAATTGCGCATTATCGACGCCAGCAGTAGACAACGCGTCTCGCTGGAGATCGGTTGTCTGTGAACCGTCAGCCTTCGAGACTCGAACGTACCCAACCAGCATCTACACACTCCATCACTTATACGTTCGTTTACGTGACACACCGGCTGTCATTGTCAGAAGCCGCCTGCACGTTCAGTCCCGTGTTCTCGGTGTTTTGCAGTCAGCTATTGAATACTGGTCGTTCGGTACTCGTGTGCACAATGCTGCGGAATGTCAGAAGTCGCCTGCGCGAAACGTCATCCCAGGGTATAAAGCGCCGGTGTCAGTTGAGGATCCGCCTGCGGGACAGCAAAGCCGCCAACCCAAGCCGCATACCGCTAATTGTGACTGTGAACTTCAGTGATAAACGACGGCTATTTTACAGACTGAGATGGCGGCTCAAGTCGAGAAGGATTAATAGGCGAGTCTCTTCCGGTCCATATCGTGGTCGTCGAGACTACCTAGAGCGGTGACGACTCATCGCGTTGAGGATCACACGAGAGTGGACCAGTAGTCCCAGAAGCGGTTGGCGATCAAAACGATGATGAGGAGGTACCAGCCGGTCAGGATCGCTCCCCGGTATTCGTTGAGCGCAGTGATCCATTTCGTTTCCTTGCTCAGTGATCTGAGGTTTCGGGTAGAGGCGTACCAAAAGATGGGGATCGTCACTGCCCACACTGCCATGCAGTAAGGACATAGAGCCCCGATGACGTAGAGGCTCTGATAGATCAACCAGTGCACGAATATGACCGCGAACGTTACACCGATCTGAATGGTGGCCCAGTACCAGGCTGTGTATCGCCCTCCAGCGAGAAGACCTACGCCGATAGCCGCGACGATGGCGAAGCCTGCGACGCCGATGATCGGGTTCGGAACACCAAATGCCGCGGCTTGCGGAGTCGCCATTACCGAGCCACAGGAGAGAACTGGGTTGACGTTGCAGCTGGGGATATAGTCCGGATTGGCTGCCAGTGTCATTTTCTCCACCAGCAACACCACAGCCGCTATCAACCCGATGAGCCCGCCTACGACGAACAACGCTGCCAGGCCATGGGGCGAGGTGACCGGGGCTTCTTGTGTCTCCGTCTCGTTGCCGGTCTCAGTCTTGGAGGGCAGCATCGAAGGCTTCCTCCAGGTCAGTGACGCTTTCGGGTTGGAGCTTCTCGCCGTCGAGGAAGAACGTTGGCGTGCCGGTGACACCGAGGGCCTGCCCGTCCTTCTGGCTCTGCTCAACGCGTTCGAGAGTGGCCGGATCATCATAGGATGCGGTGAATTGGTCCATGTCCAGGCCGAGTTCCTTGGCGTAGCCGTAGAACTTCTCGCGTTGTGATGTCTCTTGGTGGCCCCATTCGTCTACCGTTTCGAACAAGCGTTGATACATCGCCTCGAACTCGCCCTGTTCAGCAGCCGCCTCGGCGGCCAGGGCTGCGTTGACGGAGTTGTTATGTAAGGGCATATGTCGCACGACGAATGTGACACGGTCCCCGTATTCCTTTCGCAGGTCCTCGATGACCGGGTAAAGAGACAGGCAGCCTTCGCACTCGAAGTCGAGGAACTCTACGAACACTGCTTCGCCTCCCTTAGACAGGCGGGGGCTGTCATCGCGGACCAGTAAGTCGGCGGTGTCTGCACTGGTGGGTGCGGTGTCCGATTGTGGTTCGTTGCTGTCGTCATTGAACACCAGCAGACCGGCGAGGACGAGGGCGGCGACGCCGATCATTGCTAGGGAGATTTTCACGCTGCGGCTCAACGGTCGCTCACTTTCACGTAGGTCTTCGAGGATGGCATCATGCTGGCATCACTCACATCGGATGGGTGGAAAAACTGCGGTTCGTGTAAACGGTTCTGCGCTCAATGACAATGACAACCGCCCTTGCAATCTCATGCACCAGTCTGGAAGCCACAATATTGAGAACAGCGATGGAGAACGGAAGGCATCATGATGCTATCCAGAACCCAAAAGACATATCCAGTCACTACTGGTCGCCCAGTCTTGGCTGGATCCAGGCTTAGGGCATCGTTCTCACGATTGTGATTGTAAATTCGACCGCGGCTGACTTCACTGTAAATGCTGATCCGCCTGCCGGAACTCTCGATGCTCTTTTGCTCGCGTTGGTGCGCACGTACAGTGCTTCGGCGATCCTGCGGTCGAGCACCTCCCAGTACGAGCGGCCGTCGAGATACTGCAGCCTGATCTCGATTGGTCATCATTTCAATTCTGGTCGTCGCGGATCATGAAGAGCGTTCCTGCAACCGCTACTATGACGATCACGATGTCAGCGATGTTGCCGATGAACCAGTTGCCGTAGGCGAGGAAGTCCACGACGTGCCCCTGCGCGAATCCTGGTTGGCGGAAGAGTCTGTCTCCGGCGTGCGAGGCGGCGGCCCCGCCGAGCGCACCGATCCCCACCGCCCACCCGGGCCGTCGGACACGAAACGCGAAGACAAGCGCGGCAATGGCGACGGCCACGGCCACCAGAGCAAACACCCAGGTGAACCCCTCGCCGAAGGAGAACGCCGCGCCGGGATTGTAGGCGAGCTGCAAGCCCAGCAGGTCACCGACCAGCGGGATTCGCTCACCCTCGATGAGCGTGGCCTGGGCCCACGCTTTCGTTCCCTGATCGATTAGGACGACGACCAGGGCCAGCAGGAGCGACGCTGCGGTGAGCCGCCAGCGCCCCCTCTGCGGCGGCTCTACCGACGCCGGCTCAATGTCGGAGGTCGCGTCCGGGGTCATGCGAGGGCCTCGATGAGGCGGATGATGACGCCGGACTCGACCAGGATGAACAGGCCCAGTCCGATGAACACGACCGGGACGAGCCAGTGCTCGACGCGTTCGAGCGTTTCGGTGACGGCCTTGTGAGTTCCGATTAGGCGTCCGGCCGCGCACCACACGGCGACGAGTATCAGGAATACGACGATCATGATCGTGACGTCGCCGGGCGAGCTGGTGCGGAAAATGGGCGTGTAGAGCGAGATATTGTCGGCCCCGTTGGCGATCGTGATCCCGGCGACGCCCCACAGCCCGACCGCGGCGATCTTGTCATCGTCATCGCCGTTGCGGCGCAAGCCGCGCACGAGGGCCCAGATACCGATGCCGAGCGGGATCAAGCCGAGGAATCCCACCCACTCATCCGGGATGATCGTGAGACCGAGCGCAGCGACCACGCTGATCACGACGAGGGTGATGAACCCGAGGTACTGGCCCACGACGATCTGCCATGGACGAAGCTGGCCTCGGCGAGAGGCGAGGAACAGCACTGTGAGCACGACGATGTCGTCGATGTTGGTCGCAGCGAACAGTCCGATCGCTGATCCGATGGTCGTGAGCATCAGCTCTCCAATCGTGATCTGCGGGTGCGGGCAGCACGCAGACCGTTGAGGATCACGACGACCTCCGCGACCTCATGGACCAGGACGACAGTGGCGAGCCCCAGGACCCCAAACAGGGCCAGAGGGAGCAGTACGGCGATAATCAGCAGCGACAGAATGATGTTCTGATTAATGATCCGCCGACCACGGCGGGCGTGATCGAACGCACGCGGGATCAGGCGGAGGTCGTGGCCGGTGAAGGCGACGTCGGCGGACTCGATCGCTGCGTCGGAGCCGGTAGCTCCCATCGCGATGCCAATATCCGCGGCCGCGAGAGCCGGGGCGTCGTTGATGCCGTCACCGATCATCGCGACTGACCCCACCTTCGACAGATCACCGATCGCAGCAGACTTGTCCTCGGGACGCAGCTCCGCGCGCACGTCATTGATGCCCGCCTGGCCAGCCAGCGCACCAGCGGTCCGGGCGTTGTCTCCGGTGAGCATCGTCATCCCAATGCCCTGATCCGCGAGCGTGCCGACGACCTCGGAGACTTCAGGGCGCAGCTCATCACGGACACCAACCGCCGCGGCCGGGAAGCCGTCGCGGTGGACGATCACGACGGTCATGCCTTGCTCTTCCAGGGTTGAGACCTGGCCACCGAGCTCGCCGGCGTCGAGCCAGCGGGGGCTGCCGACGGTGATACGAGCGCCGTCGACAATGCCTTCGACGCCGTATCCGGTCTGCTCGGTCACGTTCGCAGCTGCGGGCACACCGGGTGCAGATGCCGTGATCGCTGCCGCGAGGGGATGCGTGCTGTGCTGCTCCAGCGCCGCCGCCCAGGCCAGCGCCTGCGTCTCAGCAACGGCGTCCACGGTCAGGACGGCGGTGACCGCGGGCTCGTTGCGGGTCAGGGTGCCGGTCTTGTCGACGGCGACGTGCCGGATCGTGCCGAAGCGCTCGAAGACGGCACCGGACTTGATGATCACGCCGAACTTGCTCGCCGCACCGATCGCGGCGACGACCGTCAACGGCACCGAGATCGCCAACGCACATGGAGAGGCGGCGACCAGCACGACGAGCGCACGCGTGATCCACACATCCGGGTCACTCAACAGCGACCCAAGGATCGCGACCACCGCAGCGAGGATCAGAACGCCGGGCACCAGTGGACGGGCGATCCTGTCCGCGAGACGAGCACGCTCGCCCTTCTCCGTCTGTGCCTGCTCCACCAGCTCGACGATCGTGGTCAGCGAGTTATCGGTGCCCGCCGCAGTCGTCTCGACCTCCAGCGCGCCCGAGCTGTTGATCGCGCCCGCCGACACCTCATCACCCGGATCGACCTCGACCGGAATCGACTCCCCAGTGATCGCCGACGTATCCAGGCTGGAGCGCCCCGAGCGGACGATCCCATCGGTCGCGATCCGCTCGCCTGGGCGGACGAGCAAGATTTGCCCGGCAACCAGCTCCTTCGCGGGGACCTCGACGGAGACGCCGTCGCGCAACACGATCGCCGTCTCCGGCACGAGCTTCAGCAACGCCCGCAACCCGCCCCGGGCGCGGTCCATCGCCTTATCCTCCAGCGCCTCAGCGATCGAATACAGGAACGCCAGAGCCGCAGCCTCCTCGACATACCCGAGGATGACAGCGCCGATCGCACTGATCGACATCAACAGCCCGATACCGAGCTTGCCCTTGAAAAGCTTCCGGATCGCTCCCGGAGTGAACGTCGACGCGCCCAGCAACAGACCGATCCAGAACAGCACAAGCCCCAGGATCTCGAGGGCGGACCAATCGAAGATCAGCCCGGTCAGGAACGCAACGCCGGAGAACACCGGCACCATGATTCCGCGATCCTTCCACCAGGGCCTCTCTACTTCTTCGATTTCCTCTCCCGCCGTGGCAGCAGGCTCGTGCTCGCAGCCGCACGCCGCGCTCACGCGTCGGCCCCCGCTCCGCAGCACCCCGGCACTATGCACGCCGAATCCACGCACGGCGCGTGCTCATCCACGGCCAGCGTCACGTCCACCAGCGCGACGAGCGCAGCAGCGAGGTGCGGATCGGCGATCTCGTATCGCGTCTGTCGGCCCTCCGGCTCAGCGACCACGATCCCGCAATCGCGCAGGCAGGTCAGATGGTTCGACACGTTCGAACGCGTCAATTCCAACTCTCGAGAGAGCACAGCCGGGTAACTCGGAGCGTCGAGCAGCGTCATCAGAATCTTGGAGCGCGTCGGATCCGCCATAGCCCGGCCGAGCCGGTTCATGACGTCGAGGCGTGAAGCAATAGTCAGCATGTACTGAACTATACAGTGCCAGCTGACCTATGTGTAATCTAGAGTCGCATGCTTGGTCACCGATACCGTGAAGCCGTTTTTGACCCACAGTGGTACACAAAGAGGCTCAACGGTAAGCGCTGCGGCGCGGAAGCGGATATGCCCAATAAGGAATGGCCATCACCCTCCTGCCTGCTCGGCGGTGAGCTTAGACAGCTGTGATCCATATCCCCGCTGGCAGGCCATGTGATTCGAGTCTGAATTCTACGAATTGTAGAATTATCTTAAGAATTCATACTGCCCAAGGAGCCAACGTGCAAAACACCTATGCGCAGCGATCGCGACTTCGATCCTTTTCCCGCCTGGCCTACGGGAGCGCTTTGCTCGCTGTCATGCTGGCAGCGATCACCGGATGCGCACCCTCCGACAAGAACGCTGGGGACTCTTCGGGATCAAATGATCAGGGGTACGTGGCAGGCACGGGGGTGATCACGCAGATTCCCGAATCGAAGCGCTCAACACCTGTGCAGTTGGCCGGAAACACGACGAACGGGGATGCCTTCGACTTACAAGAATGGCAGGGTAGCCCAGTGGTATTGAACTTGTGGTACGCAGCGTGCCCACCGTGTCGAGAAGAGGCTCCAGACCTTCAGGAAAGCTACGAATCGTTCCGCAAGGAGGGAGTGCACTTCCTGGGAATCAATGTCCGAGATGAAGCTGCCGCGGCAAACGCATTTGCTCGACAATTCGGCATCACCTACCCGTCCATGCTCGACAAAGAAGGGCGGGCAGTGGCGGCCTTGAGCGGTCTTCTTCCACCGCAGGCCGTACCGTCGACGGTGATTCTCGATTCCAAGGGCCGTCCTGCTGCTCGCGTCGTCGGGATCGTCGATCGCTCGACTCTCGACGGCCTTATTTCCGATGTAATCACCAAGGACACGTGATCGCTGTGGCAACGATCGGTGAACAGTTCTCACAGATAGCAAGCTCGGGCCCGATGCTGCTGGCAATCCCGATTGCAGTGATCGCCGGGATCATCTCGTTCCTGTCGCCATGCGTGCTACCCCTGGTGCCTGGCTATCTTGGCTATGTCACTGGACTTGCCGGGAAGTCACTCGAAGATCAGAAGACACTCCGCGTGGTCATCGGTGTGTTCTTGTTCATGCTCGGCTTTTCGGCAGTCTTCGTCTCAATTGGACTCGTCTTTTCTCTCACAGGGATACTTCTCAGCGCCTGGGCGGACGTGATCAATCGCATCATGGGTGCGATCGTCATCGTGGCAGGGATCATCTTCATGGGCGGGTTGAGTCTCCTCCAGCGGGAGTGGCGTATCAAGAGCCGCCCTCAGGCGGGACTGTGGGGAGCACCGCTTCTCGGCGGAACGTTCGCGTTCAGCTGGGCCCCGTGCATGGGGCCGACATTAGCGGCAGTACTTGCCTTGACGACCAGTTTCGGGCCGACAGCATCCGGTGCCTTGCTTCGCGGAACCATATTGACCCTCAGCTATTGCCTGGGTCTTGGCATTCCCTTCCTGCTTGTCTCTTTGCTACTCATCAGAGGAGGCGGCCGCATGAGGTGGGTCAAAGATCACCACGTCGCGATTACCCGTGCTGGAGGGGCCGTTCTCATCGGAATCGGAATACTGCTGATCACTGGAGTCTGGACTCAATGGGTCAACGGACTGCAGGGGCTCATTGGCGGATTTTCTACCGTGGTCTGAGGTGGATGTTCACTGACACATCTGCCTCGGAGGACTCAAGAGGCAGCAAAGACCTGCTCGAAAATCTTTAGTTTTATGAGACAGGAGACTCGCTCGGTCGTGGCAACTCTCGCTGTCGTTTTTAGGAGCCGACTGCACATCCAGCTCCGTGTTTTCGGTGTTTTGCTGTCGGCTATTGAATACTGGTCGTTCAGTACTCGTGTGCACAACGCTGCGGAATGTCAGAAGTCGCCTGCGCGAAATGTCATCACCCCGCCGTAAAGCGCCAGTGTCAGCTTGCAATCCGCTTGCGCGACAGCAAATCCGCCAATCCAAGCTGCGATTAACCGCCATTTGTGAGTCGCAGCGGTAAATGGCACGTTTCTCGCGGCGTTTAGTGGCCGATAAGGAGAGCCTGCCGAGCTGCCTCTGACAACCTCGGGTGTCAACTCGTTGAGGTCGTTCACGGTCTGCATGCGTTCGATCTGAGGGAGTAAACGGTCGACGAGTCGGAAGTTGCCTGCGGTGATCCGGACGATGGTCGGGATAGCACAATACTTCGCGGCCCAGCGTGACAATGTTCGCACTGGCACGCATGATTCGGCCGCGATCTGTGTCCAGTTGACGCGCTCGAACGTGTCGAACCATCTGGCGTGCCTGCGGGATTGCGAGTCGGGCAGCACCGGCGACGCGAGCGTTGGTCTTCTCCGGGGCGACCCGAAACTCCCTGGTTATACTGCCCCTCGCCCTGGCACTGCCCGACTCGCTGTCCCTGGTCGCGGTCGTCGTGGTCACGCAGACACTGGTCGAACTCGTCGGCATGGTCACCTACGTCCGACTCATTCCCCGGGTCGTCGCGCACCGCCCGACGCCGTCGCGTTGAGCGCCCATCACGACGGGGGCTATTCGCCCGCAGTGTCACCGACTTGCGCGACCGGCACATCCCGGCAGCAACAATCTGGATGGCGATCGCAAGCGTGCACGATTATGCCGCGTTGAACCACACATCCACAATCTGCACAGGCCATTTCCATAAGTTCAGGCTATCGCAAGACTATTGGGACATCGAGCGGCATGCCCACTCCGTTGGGGGAACCCCGCCATGGGCCTTGCGTCCGATGGCGGCAGCGGTGCCGCCCCCGGGAAAGAGCGTCGAGCGATGCCATCAGCCACTTCGGGGCACGGGATCCCTCCCTGGCCAGGCGGACCAGGCCGCGCCCATCCGAGGCGCGCACGCGTACAGCGTGTAGGTGCGTTCGCCAAGGCTCGCCTCCGCCGCGACCACTTCATGGACGTCCGCCCCACCTCCCCTTCATCGGAGGCGGTGCCGGTCCAGAAGTACACCCTGTACCGCGCGGACTCCAGTTCCGAGGTTTCGGCGCGTGGATTAACACCCATGGTTTGCATGCTAAGAGTATGGGGCGACCGGAAGCCCGAAGGTCATGCGCTGTGACAGCATTCCTGGCGGGGTGGTCGTGATGGATGACCACTCGGCGACAGCATGGCCCGCCACATAGCTCAGCAGAAGTACCGCCATCTGCGAATAACAGCTACACATCTCGATGAAGTGTCACAATAACTCTCGTCAGTATCGTCTGTGCAACGTAGAATAAGTAACGGGTTAAATGACAATTTCTGACGATCAGAGAGGTTCCCCAGGAGTGTCACACAAACGAACGTATAAGTGGTGAGGTATGGACATGCTGGTTGGATACGTTCGAGTGTCGAAAGCTGATGGATCGCAGACCACCGATCTCCAGCGGGACGCGTTCTCTGCTGCGGGTGTCGATGATGCGCAATTGTATGAAGACAGAGCTTCAGGCAAGAAGGACGACCGACCACAACTGATCGCATGTCTCAAGGCTCTTCGTTCAGGAGACACGTTGATCGTGTGGAAGCTCGACCGTCTTGGCCGAGACTTGCGCCATTTGGTCAACATCGTCCATGACCTCACCGANTCTCAAGGCTCTTCGTTCAGGAGACACGTTGATCGTGTGGAAGCTCGACCGTCTTGGCCGAGACTTGCGCCATTTGGTCAACATCGTCCATGACCTCACCGAGCGGGGGGTGGGGCTTAAGGTGCTTACTGGCCAAGGTGCTGCGATCGATACGACCACGGCGTCGGGCAAACTGGTGTTCGGAATTTTTGCGGCGTTGGCCGAATTTGAACGTGAACTCATCTCTGAGCGCACCAAAGCTGGTCTGGCCTCGGCGCGCGCGCGGGGTCGTAAGGGAGGTAGGCCTTTTAAGATGACCCCGGCCAAAGTTCGCCTCGCAATGGCATCGATGGGACAACCCGGCACCAATGTCGGTGACCTTTGCGTGGAAATTGGGGTAACTCGTCAGACGTTATACCGCCATGTTTCCCCAACTGGTGAGCTCCGCACCGATGGGGCCAAGCTCCTCGAGCGGTAAAACGAAGCGCAGACTGAGGAAAGCGGACTTCGCTGGCCGCTGCTTCTGGATCAAGTAGCCGCAAGACGGCGAATGCGGCCTAAGTGAGATGAAGATCAGTGACGCAGGTAGCACCATCTTCGGTGGTGGAAAAGGTGGTAGAGCCAGTCTTGCCTTCATGGCTGACTTTGATGGTTCCCTCGATATCGCTCGGTACCCAGAAACCGACGAAACCGTTATCGAAGGTCGTCGCTGGTTCATCGACGACGACGTCGCCGGTGGACTTATCGGTGATCTGGACGTCGAGGTCCTCGTTGCCGAGTTCTCCCTGGCAGGTGGTGAGGCTGTGATAGAAGCACTCGTGAGTGGTGTTCACATAAGGGGCAATCGACACATATGATTTCTCTGCTGGTAGATCGAGTGTCACCTCCTGCGCTTCGCCCGCTAGCACGAGTTCATCAGGATAGATCGATGCCATCAGATCGCTTGGACGATCGGTGACTGCGAGCTGGTCAAGATGGTCGATGGCCTCAACCGCGTCCATTCCTGCCAGTCCGTGATCGGAGAGAAATTCCTCCGACGAGACCGGATCGACCTCTGACCTTTCTTGAGAATCGTCGGCTGCACAACCAGCCAGTAGCAGTGTGAGCGCTGCAATGGCAATTCCTCGTCGTTTCACATCATCTCCTTACGTCCCACTCGGGGCTCTGCCTCATACGGTCATGATCGGATACGACTGATCGTTGCCGCAGGTCACATTCGTGTCATGTGCCACAAAATATAACTGGCCTGATTTCCATTGACAACCATACCCTCTATGGGTATATCGTCAGCCCCAGATAATACCTACCCTAGGTATTCAATGATGGAGGTCCAAGATGAGTGAGAACAGTGAGTTCATCGTTTCCGGGATGACGTGCGGTCATTGCGAAATGTCTGTGCGTGAGGAAGTCCAGGAGATAACGGGCGTGACCAACGTCGAGGTTTCCCACCAGACCGGAAGGCTCGTCGTGACGTCGGCAACGAACGTTAACCCTGAGGCCATCGTGAATGCGGTGGAGGAAGCCGGCTATCAAGCGGTACCGGCATAGAGCCGATGAT
Organism: Brevibacterium sp. CFH 10365; assembly: GCF_009299785.1. NCBI lineage: Bacteria > Bacillati > Actinomycetota > Actinomycetes > Micrococcales > Brevibacteriaceae > Brevibacterium > Brevibacterium sp. CFH 10365. The sequence goes on from NZ_VIGO01000002.1 coordinate 565,671, forward strand.
TTCTAGCATCCCTACCTGCAGCCCTTCGGGCACCACCTGCCCTGATTCATATTCGGTTCGGGTCAATCACGACTTTCCAATATGGAATGAAGTCTGAGGAGCAACCAATGGCGAAATCGCAAGACTCGATCGACATCACACCCCCACAGGAAAACGACGTTGAAGAGGCTTCCGCTTGCCATGGTGCTGGTCATGAGCACGGATATATTCGCGACAAAGCGCAGTACCAACGACGTCTGGCGCGCATCGATGGCCAGGTGCGCGGTATCGGACGGATGGTCGATGAAGAGCAGTATTGCATCGATATTCTTACTCAGGTCTCGGCCATCCAATCCGCGTTGCGCAACGTTGCCCGAGGTCTCCTCGACGACCATATGCGCAGCTGCGTCGTCGACGCGGTCAAAGACGGTGGAGCAGACGCTGATGACAAGCTCGACGAAGTGTCTGAAGCCATCAGTCGGTTGATGCGCAGCTGAGCCAGCCGCACGCTGTTGACCCGACTGGTCAGTGTTGGTTGTGTTTGCCTCAATGGCGGGGAAGGACGGTCTCTCATGTACGGGATCCTAGGTATGGGTCTGTTTGCGATGATCGCTGTCGTGCTCATCTACGGTCTTCACCGAACTACCAGCGTGCATGCTCAATCGTTGACAGTGCTTCCAGCACAGTCTGGGTGGTTTCCACAAGAACACGCCCTGTCCCGATTTCATGTGCGTTGGTACCTGGCCTCAATCGTCTTCCTCGCCTTCGATGTCGAGATGTTGTTCATGTATCCGTGGGCGGTCGTTGTGGCCGAGAAGGGCATCTCTGCTGTGATCGAGATGTTCCTGTTTCTTGGAGCGCTCCTGGTTGCCGTCGCGTGGGCCTGGCGGGAAGGGGCCTTCCGATGGGTATAACCCAGATGCTGGCGAAATTGGCGGTGCCCGCCATTCGGGTGCTCGTCGTCGAGGTGCCGGGTCAGTGGTCGACGCGGGTGGAACTCGAAGACCAGATGCTGCGTCGTGGCTGGCGGCGTGCATGGAGTCCAGCAGATGCGGACGTGCTCGCAGTTTGTGGGGTGCCGGGGCCCGAGCTCACACAATTGGTGGACCGACTCTGGGAACAGATGCCCGGGCCCCGGGTTCATGCCGATATGCCCTCAACCAGTACTGTCAGCTCTGCTCTCGACGATGCCATAACCCTCTACATCGACACCACGCACCACAAGCATGACGCGAGTTCGCGGCCACAAGAACCTCGGCTTCCCCACGATGACACGGACCACGGCAGCGATGACGCCATGAGCCACAGTAGCCACGACACCATGGATGACGATCACGGCGGAATGGACCACGACAGCCACACCGACATGGACCACAATGGCCACGGTCACATGGGCCACAGTGACCACGCCGACATCGACGATAGCGGCCACGGCGGAATGGATCACAGCGATCATGGTGACATGGAGATGTCTCCCGGCGGGATCCCCTTAGCTCAAGGCGGGCCGGATCGAGACGGTCTTGAGATGGATGTCTTGCACCTCACACTTGGCCCGATCCTCGCCTATTGGCCAGCCGGTCTGGCCATGAACTGCACATTGCAAGGCGATGTGGTCGTCGACTCCGACGCCTCCATCGTTGATGGTCACACTTCACCTGTGCCTGCTCCTGGACTCAGCCCTGCAATGCTGTGCGACAACGTGATGTCGCTGCTGGCCCTTGCCGGAGCTGACGATCTGGCTGCTCGAGCCCGCCAGACCAGGGACCACCTGTTGCGCGGTGATCATTCCGAGGCCCATGATGGGCTCGAACGCCTGCAGCGTGCGATCCGGAGATCGTGGTTGTTGCGCGGGTCCCTGCGCAGAGTCCTCGTCCTTGATCATCTCGAATGTCAACGATACGGTTTGCCTGCTAGTTGCCGGGGAGATGCCTATGATCGAATGCTTCGCACCCTCACTCGAATTCAGGTCGCAGTCGACGGTGGGGGCCCGACGGTTGACGACGACGTTTCCTGGCAGGTCCTGCCAGACCTGGTCATCGGTCTCGAACTCGCGACCCTGCGGCTTGGCGTTGCCAGTGTGAATCTGCAACCCCTCCCGGCTCATGGGGTAGCGCATGACTGAGAGTAATCTAGTGACCGTTCCTGCCGTGTGGTCTGTGGTAGCCGGGGCCCTTTTGTGCGGACTCGCGATCTTCGCTGTCGCACTCGATGCGGGTCTATCGGCCCGCGCTCACGGTGCTCACGGCGGATGGGTGCACAATCGCTTCGCTCGGCTACTGCGTCAGCGCAGGCGCACCACCGTGGCCGCAGACACCATGCTGTGGAGAACCGGTGGGATGGGAATGTTCACCGGCGCGTTCCTGATGATTGCTGTCATCCCCTTCGGCTCTTGGACGCTGACCGATCTCGATGTCGGTGTGGTGTGGTTCAACACCATCGACGTTATGGTCTGGGCGCTGGTGTGGATCACCGGGTGGGGAGCCAATTCGACGCACAGTCTCATAGGCGGCTATCGGTTCCTCGCTCACGGCCTGGCCTATGAACTGCCCTTGATGTTTGCTCTGGTAGCCCCGGCCATCGCCGCTGGCAGCCTCCGAGTCGGTGCCGTTGCCGCCGCTCAAGAGGACGAGCTGTGGTTCGCAGTATGGATGCCTGTGGCATTCCTGATCTATCTGATCGGAGTGATGGGCTTTTCGGTCTGGGGGCCGTTCGCCGCGGCCGTGGCCACCGACATCGTTGGTGGTGCGGGAGCAGAGTTGTCCGCCGTCGATCGTTTGGTCTTCCATGCCGGTCGCTACCTGTTCTTGGCCGCTGGGTCGGCGTTCGCTGTTCCCATGTTCCTCGGAGGAGGAGCTGGACCATGGCTGCCGGGCTGGACCTGGGTGCTGCTGAAGACGATGGCAGTCCTGGCCGTTCTCGTGTGGCTACGCCGTAAGATTCCCTTCCTGCGTCCCAATCGATTTATGACGATCGGGTGGACGATTCTGCTCCCAGCCATTGTGATTCAGGACCTTGTCGTGTCTGTCGTTGTTGTCGGGAAAGGCTGAAGCATGCTGATCGGAATTGCGTTCTGGACCCTGGCCATAATCGCTGTGGCGAGCGGTCTTGCCGTGTTCGTGGTCGATTCCATGGCGCGCGCCACATATGCACTGGCCGTGTCGTTCATCGCCGTGGGTGTGCAGATTCTCCTGCTGCAACAGAACTATCTGGGGTTAATCACGATCCTGATGATGGTCATGGAGATGGCGGTGATGGCTGTCTACATGGTGATGTTCATGGGGATGAATCCCGCACTTATGCCCATGGATATGACTCATGGGAAGAAGACTGCAATCGCAACGTCAGTCGCGGTGTTCGTGCTGTTGGCAGGAGGTGCCCTTCTGATCCCGTGGCCGCAGCGTCGCAGTGGGCCACCTGCTGACCTCACACGCGCACTCGGGTTGGAGATTATGGGTGAGAAGATGCTGGTCATGGCGGGAGTGGGCGCTGTCATGGTCGCCACGATCGTCGCCGGTGTCGTCCTGGCTTCGCATCGGACTCGCTATGACCGGTTTGGCGATGACCTGCGTGGCCCTCACGTCGACAATGCCTGGGACCGAGGTGTGGAGCAATGACTCTCGAAGCTGTGTTGGTGGTGGCTGCGGCATTATTCGCGGTGGGACTCTACGGTGCGCTGTCTCAACAGGTTGTCGTGATGGTGATGATGGGCCTGGAACTGATGATCAACGGGGTGCTGCTGGCTGCTGGTGGATTCTGGTGGTTTTTGGCACCGGACCCGTCGGGACAGGTGCTGTTGCTGGTGATATTGGCTGCGATGACGGTGGAGATGGCGATGGGCTTTGCTGTGGCCGTGTTGTTGCATCGTCGGCGGGAGACGGATATGACCGACATGTCTCAGGAGTTGTCTCAGTGATCGGGCCGCAGGCGGCACTCGTGGCCATGGTGGTGCTTCCAGCAGCCGTCGGTGGCGTGCTCGTGATAAGCCGGGCCGACCGCGGTGCGGGGTTGATCGCGGTGGCGACGGCCGGGCTGATGACGATCGGGGCGTTCTTCACTGCTGCCACCCGCCCGGAGGTGTCCTACCCGTTCCTCGCGGGTGCCGACTTCGCGTTGGACGTCGACGCTCTTGCGGGACTAGTTGTGCCGATGGTTGCGACAGTGACGTTTTTGGTCCTGGTCTTCGCTGCGGGCACCATTCGCGCAGGTCGGTCTCGCTTCTTTGGACTGATGTTGATCTTCTCTGCCGCGGCTTTGGTGACCGCGACAGCGGCAAGCCTTCCGGCGCTCCTGTTCGCCTGGGAGCTGATGGGGGCTACGTCGTACGCCCTGATCGGGTTCTGGTGGCGTGACTCCACCCGTGTCTCCGCAGGTTTGACGGCGTTTATCACAACTCGTACCGCCGACCTGGGCCTGTATGTCGCAGCCGGTGCCGCTCTGGCCGGGGGAGTCGGCATGAGGCTGACCGACCTTTCCTCGGTTGCCGACCCGTGGCGACACGTGATCGCGGCAGGGATTGTGGTCGCGGCGTTGGGTAAGGCCGCGCAGCTGCCATTCTCGTTTTGGCTCTCAGGCGCGATGAAGGGCCCGAGCCCAGTCAGCGCATTGCTGCACTCGGCGACGATGGTCGCCATGGGTGGATATCTCTTGCTGCGGATCGAACCGTTGCTGGCCTCAACTGATTGGGCCGGACCGGTGACAGCTTGGGCGGGTGTGGGCACTGCGGTGCTGATGGGGTTCGTGGCGTTGGGGCAGCGGGACCTCAAACAATTGTTGGCCGCCTCGACGGTTGCCCAGCTGGGCTTCGTGGTCCTTGCCGCCGGGGTCGGTGCCGTTAGCGGTGGAGCAGCCCACTTGGTTGCGCACGCATCAGTCAAGGCGCTGTTGTTTCTCGTTGCGGGAGCGTGGTTGCAGGCGTTGGGCACCGAGGATCTGGCGCAGCTGCGAGGCGCGGCGCGCCGATGGCGGGTCGTCGGTGTCACCGCGACTGTCGGGGCGTTGGCGTTGGCCGGAATCGCTCCTTTGTCGTTGTGGGCGACGAAAGATTCCGTGCTCTCAGCCGCGCTCGAATCCTCACCGTTACTCTACGCAGCAGGACTGGTCGCGGGGGCCTTGTCCGCGGCCTATGCGGGCAAGGTTTTGTCGACGATATGGACCCGCGGTGCGCGCGCAGGCGTTCGTCCGAAGGGCCTTCGCGGGATAACGGTTCTGGAACAAGCTCCACTGGTTGTGCTCGCGCTCGGCGCGGCCACACTCAGTGTGCTCGCCCTTCCCCCACTCGGGCGTGTCCTCACCGAGGTCCTCGGTGGCCGGGGTGAGGTTTCGGTAGTCGAACTGGTTACCTCAGCGGCGATCGCTGTGATCGTAGTGGTGGTGATGTTTTGGTGGCGTGCCCCGCAGCCACGGTGGGCACGTGCTTGGCTCGGATTGGATACGGCCGCGCATGTCATTATTGTCCGCCCAACATTGGTCTTGGCGCGGGTTCTGGCGTGGTTCGATGACTACGTGGTGGACCGATCTGTCGCTGTCCTTGCCAAAAGCACCATCTTGATAGCACACGCGGTGGCCCGGGCCGACGACGACGGAGTCGATAAGGGTGTCACTGCCATTGCCAGTCGGATCGGCCGGCTCGGGCATCTGGCCCGACTCCCGCAGACCGGGGCGATCCACCAGTACTTTCTGCAGATGGTCGTGGTGCTCGCCACCGGTACTGTCATCTGGACCTTCTACACCGTGATGGGATGAACATGCTCAGTCTGATCGTTTTCCTGCCCCTGATTGTCGCTGCCGGTGTTGCGGCAGTGCCCGCGATCGGGCCCGCAGCGGCCCGCTGGGTGTGGGTGGTTGTCAGCGCCGTGGAGCTGATCCTCGTCGGTATCCTGTGGGCTGGCTACAAAGATCCAGGTCCGAATAGTTTGGCCTTCGACGAGCAGGTGCCGTGGATCCCGGGAGTCAACAGCAGCTATCACGTCGGTGTCGACGGGCTCTCTTTGTCTCTGCTGGCGATGACGACGGTGGTCTTCCTCGCCTCTGCCATCTACGCATTGAAGAACACCGATCGGCCTCGGGTACACACGGCACTGTTTCTGTTCCTCGAAGGCGTCAGCCTCGGGTTGTTCGTGGCCGCCGATCTCATTGTCTTCTTTGTGTTCTTCGACCTGTCGATCGTGGCCATGTACTTCATCATCGCCGGATGGGGCCATGGCAACGCGGCCCGCTCGGCACTGAAGTTCTTTCTCTACACGTTCCTGGGGTCATTGTCTCTGCTGTTGGGTTTCATCGGCCTTTACGTGTTCTCAGACCCCCACACCTTTGACATTGTTCAACTCGTCGCTGCCGACCCTCTCAAAGGCAACCCGATGGCAGGGGGGATGATTTTGGCTGCGATTCTGGTGGGGCTGGCAGTGAAGACACCCACTGTTCCCTTTCACACCTGGTTGCCCCCGGCTCATACCGATGCCCCGGCGACCGGATCGGCTGTGCTGGCTGGGGTGCTGCTGAAGATGGGCACGTATGGGTTCGTGCGCATCGCTATGCCGATTCTGCCCGAGGCGTGGCAATCCTGGGCCTGGGTGATTATCATCGTCGGTATCGTCTCGGTTCTGTATGGGGCGTTTGTGGCCCTGGCCCAAACGAACCTGAAACGGATGATCGCCTACACCTCGGTCAATCACATGGGCTATATCATCCTGGCTTTGGGTGCGGTCGGTCTCGTCGGCGACGACAGTGCTCAGGCCCGTTCCGTGGCTGTGACGGGGGCGGTCGTGCAGATGGTCAGCCACGGGCTGACCACCGCCGCGCTCTTCCTCCTGGCGGGAGTGATGCAAGCTCGAGCTGGAACCTACGCCATGAGCTCCTATGGGGGCTTGGCGGCTCCTGCACCGCGTTTTGCGGCGATGTTCGCGATCGCGTCGTTCGCGTCTCTGGGCCTGCCTGGGCTGTCGGGATTCATTGCTGAGTTCCAGATTTTTGCCGGAAGTATCGCGGTCGCCCCGGTCACTGCGATCGCACTGCTGGGGATCCTGGTCACGGCTGCCTTGTTCTTGCGCGCGTTCCAGCGAGTCTTTACCGGCTCCACTCAGGGCCAGGCGATCGGGTTTGGTGACCTTCGTGGCCGAGAACTGTGGTCGATCGGTCCGTTGCTGTCGCTGTCCGTGCTCATCGGAGTCCTGCCTCAGACGCTTCTCGGTGTCATCGAGCCGGCCTCGACTGCCCTCGTGAATCTGGTGGGGAGGTAGACAGTGGACGCGTCGATGCAGATGCACCCGACACTGTTGCTTCCGGAGATCATCCTCTTTGTTGGTGGTCTCGTCGTCCTGCTGGGCGGATCGTTCCTGCCTCGCTACCGGCAATGGGTTAGCCGTGCCGTGGCTGCTTTAGCGCTGATCGGTGCTGCGATCGTAGCCGCACTGGTGATGACGGGACCGCCACAAGCTGCGTTCGCCGGCACTTTTGCAGTCGACACCGCTACGGGGGTTGCCCGAGTGATTGTTACGCTGACGACCCTGTTAGTCCTGGGGGTCGCCTCTGGCGAGCTCGCTGGCTCACCTCGGGAATCGGATACTTACGCCTTGCTGCTCTTTGCCACGACCGGTGTGATGGTCCTGGCAGGTGCTACCGATCTCCTCGTTCTGATCATAGGATTTTTGCTGGCCAGTATTCCTCTCTACGCGATCGTGGGGCTGACTGGCAGGGCGGCCGGGGCCGAAGCCGCCATGAAAACCTATTTCCTGGGAGCACTGTCCGGGATCATGCTCATGCTTGGAGTTACGGTGCTCTACGGACTGACCGGGGGCACCGACTACGCGCGCCTGGCACAGACACTGCAGGCGGAACCTACCGCTGCTGCGGGTGTCGGTGTGTTCTGTGTGCTCGCCGGGCTACTTTTCAAAGCAGGTGGGGTGCCCGTTCATTTCTGGGTGCCCGACGCCGCGCAGGGCACCGGTGCTACCGCAGCGGCCTTTCTCACCACCGTGCCCAAAATCGGGGCACTCATCGCCTTCTATCGACTCGTGAGCACGGTGTCAGTGGGAGACGACTCCTGGTTGATCGTCGTGGCGATACTGGCCACGGCCTCAATGTTTCTTGGCAACCTCGCAGCCTACTGGCAGCGTGACCCGCGCAGGCTTCTTGGTTGGTCGACGGTGGCCCAAGTCGGATTCCTGCTCGTTCCCATCTCGTCCGTCGGGCGCAGCGATCTCGCCCTGCCCTCGATGCTGTTCTACCTCGCCGCATATGCTCTTGCAAATATCGGTGCCTTTGCCGTCACCGCTGCCCTTCCCACGTTCCGTGACCTGTCTGCATACCGTGGTTTGGTCAGAACTCGCCCTGGATTGGCGGTGGCGCTGCTGGCGTCATTGCTGGGCTTGGTGGGTATCCCACCGTTAGCGGTATTCGTCGGTAAGTTCACCACCGCCACCGCTGCTTGGGATGGGGGCCACGGCTGGCTCGCCCTTGTGGTGATGATCAACAGTCTGCTCAGCCTCTTCTACTACCTCAGGTGGTTCGGCCCGATGTTCATGCCCATGGGCACGGATTCAGCGACTTCGCCCTCATCGTCGGAGCCCGCGAGGTGGCCTGCAGCGACCGCTGCTGTAGCGGCGGTGACCAGCTTGGCCCTCGGCATCGGCGCTGGCCTTTTCTGGCAGATTTTTGGGGGGCCGATGCTGATTTAACGCCGATGCCGACGCAGGAACTGCACAACAGGTCGTTTTTGGCGAATTGCGCCACAGGCGTTCCACGCCCGGGCCGGACCAAATGCCCGAAACGTGAACGCGGCCGCTCGGACACTGATCGCTACCGGATCTCGGATATTGCCGTTGACATAGGAGAGTAGCTTCTTTGGAACTGGCGAATGAGACCGGTTCTCCTACGTATGTGCGGCTACACCTCTTATTGCTCGCCAATCCGCACGCAGGAATACCAACAATTTGCCCACCACCTACGCCCCGGGGGTATTATTGGCACGGGCGCATTACATGCCCCGCAACCGTTTTTCGTCCTGTCACGGGCGGATCATACTGGCATGTTTGCTCGGCCACAGGAGGTGACGCTTGCTCGCGCACACGTTCGCCCGTCTCGGGCTTGTCCGGCCGCGTATGATCGTATTTCTCCTGGTGCTGGCCGTGCTGGTGTGCGTGACCGGAACCGCTCACACTCGTGCTGTCGTCAGCGTGTCGACGCCTGGATCCGCTTTTTCGTCTCATATCGCTGAACCGCAGCAGCAGGGCGTCGCAGGATTTGACGTAGCTCCCCGGACCGCAGAATCACACAACACTGACGCAGTACCCACGCCCCTGGCAGGTCACTTCGGGCATTGCTCCGCTGATACAACGTCCCCTGAGGGTTGCCTCACCGTTTCTCCCTACTACCAAATGGCGATACCACCGCCGTCGTCCATCGGCTGGCTCGCCGACGCACCTCGCCCGTCGCACCCACCGCTGCAGCCGATGGCCTATCACCCACCCTCTCCCTCACCGGGCGAGCTTTCCATCAGTAGGACGTAAACCGTTGACTCGCCTTCAGCCGGGCACCCACCTGGCAATTCGAGTTCATCTGGCGCGCCTCGATTCAGTCCGGTTCTTTACCCTGACGCGTCGCCACTCAGTGTGGGACACGTGCCCCTGGCGCCCCGATGGAAGTCCATGACCATAAAGATACGGGGATGAACCCTGAATGGAAGACAGCTTTCATCCTTAAGCGCATTGCGTCCAGAATCTCAACATCCCGGCTCGTTAAAGTCGCAGAAATCAAAGAAGAGGCATTATGAAAACGTTTCAACCAATAACATCCATCGTGGCGATCGCAGCCGCGACAGCTCTGGCATTGTCTGGATGCTCCAGCCCCGAGGAGGACGAAGGGGCGCAGCCGTCCCAGGAGCAGACACAGGTCGAGTCCCCATCGAGTGAAAGCCATGCGCACGCCGCCGATGGTGGCGACCCACCAGAGGGCATCAAGGAAGCCTCGGATCCAAAGTACGCCGTGGGTGATGAAGTCACTCTCACGGCCGATCACATGCCGGGCATGGAAGGGGCCAAGGCAACAATTTCGGGTGCCTTCGATACCACAACCTATTCGGTCAGCTACACCCCCACCGGTGGTGGCGATCCCGTGAAGGATCACAAATGGGTCGTTCATGAAGAACTCGACAACCCTGACAAGGCTCCTTTGAAAGACGGTGCCAAGGTGACGATCAATGCCGACCATATGCCCGGAATGAAGGGCGCGAAAGCCACGATCGACAACTCGACCGATGAAACCGTGTACATGGTCGACGTTGATATGGGCGATATGACGATGACGAACCATAAGTGGGTCGTCGAAGACGAAATCACGCCAGCCAAGTAGTCCCAGGAATGGGAGGGCTCTCGACCGTGGCCGAACGCGGCTGACGGCAGACATGGAGGTGGGTTGTCTCTTTCGTGGAGGAGGCAGCCCACCTCCACACTGTCGATCAATGCCGATGAGGTCGAAAAGGCACGGCCAGATACGTAGAAGCAGAGAGGGACGGGAATCTCCACTTCTTCAAACCTTCCTTCAATTTGCCGGAAGATCGTCATCTATCCCGGCACGCTGAAGCATTAGTTCGCAGCTACCGGGCGCGGGCGTTTGGGTGTGGGGCTGTTGATGACGATTGCCGCGATCGGTGCTGTCGTGCTCGGCCACGTCGGAGAGGCAGCAGCGTTCGCATTTCCGTTCTCTGTTGCCGATGCTCTGGAGGACCGGGCGATGGGCCGGGCACAGCAGGGGCTGGTGCCTGTGCCATTGACCGACCCGGCCAGGATCGCGTCCCCAGGGGCGACCTCGATCGGGATCGATTCTCCCGTGATTGCTGTAGTGTCCACCCATGATCGGCCGGAGGACCCTCGTGTGATTTCCAATCGGATAAGTCGTCACCGTTCCAGGTGTGCAGTTGACTTCTGAATACCGTGCAAACGACTTCTGAAACTGACACTGTTGCGCTGCCGATATCAGAAAAATGTCACTTAACCCGTTATTTATTCTACGTGTCGCAGACGGGTCTGACGAGAGTTAATGTGACAAGTCGTCGAGATAGATACCCAGTTCGGCGAAATTGGTCCGGACTTGTTCGATGTACTCATCGTCGCGGCGGTAGAGAGTCATGAAGTCAAAGAGCTGTCGTGCGCTATCAGGATTGGCCTTGGCTTCCTCAACGGCATCATGAAGAGCTTGACCAAGGGATTTCGGTTGCCATGCAGGTGCCTCCCTCGGTTGTGGTTCCCGTGGATCGATAGAGGCGTCGGGCTCCGGAAGGAATAGTCCGGCCTCGCGGCCCTGACCGATCAGGTTGCCGTTTTCGAGGAGGCTCATCGCGACCGCTGCGGCTTCAAGGGTTTGTTCTTGCTTCTTAGGTGTCAGTGTTTCGATGGGCTGCCACTTTGCTTGGCCGGCTCGGATTCGGTGCCCGGACTGTTCCCATACTTTACGGGTCAGTCGCTGCGCGGCACCGCAATCACTCATGGTTGCTCCAAGTTCGTCGATGAGCGTCCGGAGCAGTCGAAACCAGACGCCGGCGTGGATGTGGTGTCGTGGAAGGTCGACGAATCCGGTAATTAGTGCCTGCCACGTTCTGTTATCCATTCGCCCGATTGCCGGCGGGGCCTCCTGCGGTTCAGGAACGCTCGATAGCTCACGCCACGCGTAGTATCCCGGTGGGCCGTCGTGACGCTCAAGCCAGCAATGGTGAAAGGGGCAGGAGAGCATCAGCGGCAGCGACCACGTAACAAGATAGGGGCGAGGCGGCACGGAATCGATCGCGCACTGTGGACAGGATCGGTAGTGCCGATCAATAGTGAGCGGTACCCACGCTCTCCACGAGTCCACCGTCCGGCGGCGTAGGTTCCGCTCGGGCAAGAGGACGGCCAGTTGCCGGGTGTAGGTAGTGAACGTGTCAGGGCCAGGTGCGATATCGTCCAAGAGCCACGGGGTGTACCCGCTGATGCTCATGCTGCGAATGCGTTCCGTGCTCACTCCGGTCCGGACGGCCAGTTGCTCAACCAACCCCTCCGGCGGGTGCAAGTCAAGATCCGTATCACGGGTGAAGCAGTGGCCAAGATCGAAGGCGAGGTCATCAATGGTGATCGTGTACCGATGGGCGATGCGATACAGCCATGAGGTAAGAGCCTCACCCACTATCGGCCGGGGATGGGCTGGCCATCGAGAGGTCACATCAACTCGCGTTCAAACAGTCGCCGACGTTGCGTTGGACCAACATAATCAGCCATGGTCAACGTTCGATGATTGATCGACTCGGTGCCGGATTCGACAGCGGCGACCGCCGCCGCAGTCAGCAGGTGCGCAAGCTCGCCGATCGTTCCCTCGCTGCGAGCCAGCAAGTACTGTGCCATATCGTCGGTATAGATGACTGATCGATGCCGCAGCGGAAATGCTGCCGCGAAGCTGGCCAACAGCGATCGAGCTTCCTCGCCAACCTCCCACACAGGCAGCACGAAGGGTTCGAACCGATTCTCCAGCTGGTCGTCCGATCGTACTGCTAGGTATGCCTCACGGGTACCGACGCCAACGAGAGGAATTCGTAGTTCGTTGCCGAGGAAGCGTAAGAGATTTAAGAACTCTCGTCGGACATCACCGCGGCCGGCGAGCACATTGTGTAACTCATCGATCACCAGAATCTGCACTCCGACCTCACGCAGCAGGGTGAGAGCGAGGCGTTCGAGTTCGATGACACGGGGTCGCGGACGCAACGGTGAACCGAGGGCTGCGAGGATCGCAGTATAGAACCGCAACGGGGACGGCTCCGAAGGCATTTGCACACACAGCACAGGAATGTTCTCACGGTCCGGTTCAGTCGTCGGTAGGTGTTGACGGCGGAATCTTTCGATGATCATGGACTTGCCGTTGTTCGTCGGCCCCACCAACAGCAGATTGGGCATGCGTTGTTTTCGAGGCCATGTCAATAGCGTTTCCAACCGTGCCACCGCCTCGATTGCTTTGGGGTATCCAATCCAGCGGTCGGCTCGAATCCTGTGGACTCGCTCGGCGGCAGGCAACCGAGCTGTCGACTGTGCCGAGGAATGCAGATGCGACAGATCCTGTGCCGGGCCTTCAGCAGTCCCTCACGCCTCCAGCCGACGTAATGGCAACAGCCATCAGCTGTGTCATCCAGCATGGCCATACCCGTCGAGTCGTTCCGCCATGATCCGTGCCGCCACTTCCCTCTGCGCGGGACCGAGTTGCTTCGCGTCGTAACCGTCCATGGCCATAGCCCACCAGACGGTGCGGTTCATCGGACACGTCCGGCAGGTCCGTGGACTAATGACACCCCACTGCCCCATGCGCGGTGGGAAGTCCCACCTTGTTCGGTATGCCTCCTCGGACGGCAGAACTTCGGTCTTGCCGCACACCTCGCACCAGTGTTCGAAAGCCTCCATTGGCTCAGTCATCGTGTAGGTCTCCTTCTTTAAGTCAGGCATCGTTGCCCAGCGCCGTCAACAACGCGACGAGCACGAGCCCGAGGTCGTCGATCGCTTCCGTGCAGTCACCGTCGGGCGGGTCACTATGCATAGGAGCTGAGCCACCGGCGCTACTTGATCCCGTACGGGTCGTTCGGTCGTTGCTGATAGTCGTGGATAAATCCCGCAACAGCCGTGTATGAGCGCTTCAGGAGCTCGGCGCGCTTGGCGATCGACAGATCGGTGCGGGTGTAGGCGATCACGGCCTCCTCGCGAGTCCACCGCTTCCACTGGTTCTGCGCAAGCGACTGACCGTATTTTCCCGTCGTCGGCCGCACTCCCCATTCCCGCAGCCATTTGCCCATCGTCGATTCATTGACGCGCAGCGAGACTGCAATGTCAGCGATACCCTCACCAGCCTTACGACGTTCGGTGGCTTCGAACCGAACTCGCTCCTTTGTCTCCCGCGTCGTATAGCGCCGAGTATCAATCGGACTAAGCCCGCGCCTGTATCTGGCATAGCACCTCTCGCACAGGCCCCTCGCCGCTGCAGCCCGGTCACACCACACGACCGCGCAGACACTCACGGTGAACTCATCGTCGAGAACATGTGTTCAGGATAGTCGAGTTACTGACTGTCCTTGCCTGTTAGTTCTGACGCCGCTTAGCGTGCCGAGAGGCCACCTACAGCGCCGAGAATCGTTCGAAGAAGGCCTGAAGGCGGTCCAGCACACGTCGACGCTTCCCACTGTAGTCACCCGTTTTCTGTCCGAACCGCCTCGTAGGCGGCAAAATCTGAGACAGTTCGGTCCCACCTTCCTGGACACGACCGCGTTCGAAGGACCGGTCCACGAACTCGCGGGCTTCCTTCTCGCGGAGCTTCTCCTCCGTGATGATCTGTGAGAGCTCGCGGTCCTGACGCTCACGGACGTACTCAGTCCACTGGTCCGACGGCTGGGCTTCCATCGAGACGGTGTCGACGAAGTCGATGATGAGGTCCTTCTTGTTCCGCAAAGTGGGGCTCGCCTCGACTGCGCGGTTGATCTCGGCCAGGATCTCCTTGTCCTCGCCATTGCCGTGGGCCTGCTGATACTTGGCGACGAGCATGAGAATGTAGTCGACGTTGATCTCGACCTGCTTGATTAGCTCAATCTCGAAGACAACATCATCATTGATCAGTTCCTTCTCCCCGTCGCGGTCCGATCGGAACTCGGCGTACAGGTCGAGGTAGGTGCTGCGGTAGTCCTGGCCCTGGCGCTCGGTGAGCATCTCGTGGCCTGCGAAGTCGTCGAACGACGTGAGGATGTTCTCCAAGCGCAGGATCTGTCCGAACAGCTCAATGAACCGCTTCTGCGCCCCCTCCCCCACTATCTGCTCATGCAGCGGGAAGTCCTGCAGCAGCTCGGAGACCTTCTCGGCGTACTCGCCGTAGTACTCGCCATACGGTTTGAGCAGCACAACACCACGGGCGTCCTTGTTGCCGAACAGCTCGAGCGCCTTGTTCGTCTCATCCTCGAGATTGCGGAATGCGACAATGTTGCCGTACGTCTTCACCGAGTTCAGGATCCGGTTGGTCCGTGAGTACGCCTGGATCAACCCGTGCGCGCGGAGGTTCTTGTCCACGAACAGCGTGTTCAACGTGGTGGCGTCGAAGCCGGTGAGGAACATGTTCACGACGATGACGAGGTCGATCTCGCGGTTCTTCAACCGCATTGAGAGGTCCTTGTAGTAGTTCTGGAACTTGTCCGAACTCGTGTCATAGCTCGTTCCGAACATCTCGTTATAGTCGGCAATCGCGCCCTCAAGGAAGTTCCGGGCGTCCGAGCCCAGTCCTTCGGTGTCGAAGGCTTCGTCGTCGAGGATCCCGTCACCGGAGTCCGGGGCGTCGTTGAAGCCGTAGGAGTAGATCAGCCCAATCTTCAGCCGACGATCGGGCTGCACGTCCTGTTGCTTAACCTGGAACTCGCGGTAGTAGCGGCGGGCGGCATCGATCGAGGCCACCGCGAAAAGCGCGTTGAACCCGCGAACCCGCTTGCGTTCCCGCAATGCCTCGGCCTGGCGGCGGGTCCGAGCGGGCGCGGTCACGTTGGTGACGACTGAGTGCTCATAGCTCGAGGACCGTTTCGTCTTCTGGTCGAAGTGCTCAAGCGTGTAGTCGACGATCTTGCCCACCCGGGCAGGCGACAATAGTGCCTGCTCCGTGTCGATGGAGGAGACCTGCTTGTCGATGACAGTGCCGACGCGGATCGTGTTGACGTAATCGATGCGGAACGGCAGCACGTTCTTATCCGTGATCGCGTCGACGATCGTGTAGGTGTGCAGCTTGTCGCCGAAGGCCTGCTCTGTCGTCTTCAGTTGTGGGTTCCCGCCACTGCCGGCATTGGCAGCGAAGATCGGTGTGCCGGTGAACCCGAATAAGTTGTAGCGCTTGAACGCCCGCGTGATGTCCGTGTGCATGTCACCGAACTGGGACCGGTGGCACTCATCGAAGATGATCACCACATGCTGGTCATACACGGGGTGGCCCTTGTTGGCGCGGATGAACGTCGAGAGCTTCTGGATCGTCGTAATGATAATCCGCGCACTCGGATCCTCCAACTGGCGCTTCAGCACCGCGGTCGAGCTGTTCGAGTTCGCCGCACCCTTCTCGAACCGGTCGTACTCCCGCATCGTCTGATAGTCCAAGTCCTTGCGGTCGACGACGAACAGCACCTTGGACACGCTCGACAGCCGAGAGGCGATCTGGGCCGTCTTGAACGACGTCAGCGTCTTGCCCGACCCCGTCGTATGCCACACGTACCCTCCGGCGTCGACGGTGCCGAGGCGTTTGTAGTTCGTCGCGACCTCGATCCGCTGCAGGATCCGCTCTGTCGCCACGATCTGATACGGCCGCATTGCCAGCAGGAGCCGGTCGGCGGTAAGCACGCAGTACCGGGTGAGGATGTTCAACAGGGTGTGTTTGGCGAAGAACGTCTTCGCGAACGCGGTCAGTTCCCGGATGGGCTTGTTCGTCCCGTCGGCCCACCATGAAGTGAACTCAAAGCTGTTCGACGTCTTCCGCTTCCGCCCAGGCTTCTGGCTCTCATCGAGGTGCTGGCTGCGAGTCGTGTTCGAGTAGTACTTCGTCAGCGTCCCGTTGCTGATGACGAACAGCTGCACGTACTCGAACAGACCGGAGCCGGCCCAGAAGCTGTCGCGCTGGTAGCGGTCGATCTGGTTGAACGCCTCGCGGATGTCCACGCCCCGGCGCTTGAGCTCGACGTGGACCATCGGCAGGCCGTTGACGAGGACGGTGACGTCGTACCGGTTCGCATAGGTGCCGCCGGTGCTGCCGCCTTGAGCGACTTCATACTGGTTGATCACCTGCAGGCGGTTGTTGTGGATGCTCTTCTTGTCGAGCAGGCTGATGTTCTTGCTCGACCCGTCATCGCGCGTGAGCACCTGAACGTGGTCTTCTTGAATGCGGACGGTCTTCTCGGCTATGCCATCATTCTTCCCCGCCACACACTGGGAGAAGAACCTTTCCCATTCGTCGTCACTGAACTCGATGTGGTTCAGGACTTCCAGTTGCCGACGCAGATTGGAGACGAGTTCTGCCTCTGTCGTGACCGTCAGGTACTCATACGCCTGGGACTGCAGGAGGCGGATGAACTCGCTCTCGAGCGCGGCCTCGGACTGGTAGGACTCAGCACTGTTCGGGTCCGCCTCGTACTCGGCGACGACCGTGCTCTCGGCGGAGACGGCGATCGGGTCGTACTTGCGCGGAGGAACATTGGTCATGCTGGAGCCTCATCGAACGTCAACAGCTTGTCTCGGTAATACTTGTACTGCTTCCGACGAGCATCAAGCTCTGCTGGGAGACCGACATTCAGATCATTGACGAGAGCATAGAAATTGTCGAGAATATCTACGATGCGTTGCTGTTCCACGATTGGTGGAACGGGAAACCTAAGACCAGTCACTTGACCCTTACTTAGATGAGTCTGGTCGCTACCATTATCATGAACTAACAAACCCGGATTGCGATTCATGAAATAGAACAAGAACTTGGGCAATACAACATTAGAGTCTTTAACTCGCAGCCTCGCAATCCGCTGATTTATTGCATATGCATTATCGTGTTCCACATAGAAAGTTCTTGCCAGCGCCCGTCCATTCGGCAGATCGCTCAACACAAGAGCAGAATCGCCAGCCAGCGCAGGAGTCAGTACGTCCTCGCTTCGCACGAATCGGTTCGCTTCGCCGTTTCGGGAAATGAAACGTGCAGTAACCATCGGAATAACGCCGTCAGGGTCAGCTAACTTCTCGTGCGCCTTCCCGTTCGTGTATTCGGCTATATCGCTAAGTGTCACCCACTGTACATCTGGGCCAAAATCGAGCAGTCCTCGGCGGTAGTATTCGTACTGTTGGCGTCGGGCCTCCAGCTCCGCCTCCAGCTCCGCCTCCAGCTCCGCCTCCAGCTCCGTGAACGTATCTAGGACGCGAACGATCTCCCGCTGCACCTCCAACGGCGGCACAGGGATACGCAGCTTATTCAAAGCACTTTGGGTTTGACTAGGAACACCGCCAGCCTGGTTCATCTCGCCAAGCCTCATCGTCAATAACTGATGATAAAGAAATTTGGGTTCTATCAACGTCTGATCAATTTCAGTGCGGAATATAGTGTCGACAACCCAAAAAGGCTCGTCAACATAGAAGAGGTTACCTAATGACCCTTTCCGCGGAATCAACACAGAGGGACCTTCCGCTGCCGCAATATCGACATGCCGCATGATTCCACCGCTCCCGTAAACAGGAACTTCGCCGTCTGCTAAGTGCTTGTGGTCGCTGCCATTCTTGATACGCACCAGCTCGCCCAGAGGACAGGATCGCACACCTTCAGGACAATTTTCAGCAATCAGGTCGTCGATGCGGCTCATTTCGTGCCCTCCAGGTCCGCGACGATCTCGTCGATCGATGTGCGCAGTTCTTGCTGGCGGGTCACAATCTTAGCGATCTCGGCGTTGAGCTCGGTGATGTCGATGACTTCGCGGAGATCCTCTTGCTCGACGTACGACGACACTGCGATGTTGTAGTCGTTGGCACCGATGTCTTCGTTGCTGACGATCTTCGTCGTGTACTCGACATCCTCCCTCTGGGTGAATAGGTCGAGGATCGAGTCCTGGTGCGCCGGCGTGAGCTTGTTCTTGTTGCCCTGACGCTCAAACTCCGCGGACGCATCGATGAACAGCACATCGTTGCTGGTCTTGGACTTCTTCAGCACGATGATGCACGTCGCGATCGTCGTACCGAAGAACAGGTCCGGCGGGAGCTGGATGACCGCGTCGACGTAGTTGTTGTCGATGAGGTACTTGCGGATCTTCTTCTCCGCACCACCCCGGTAGAGGACGCCGGGGAACTCAACGATCGCTGCGGTCCCGTTGACGGCCAGCCACGACAGAATGTGCATGGTAAATGCCAGGTCGGCCTTCGACTTCGGTGCCAACACTCCAGCCGGGGCAAACCGCTCATCGTTGATCAACAGCGGGTTCGCATCGCCCTCCCACTTGATGGAGTAAGGCGGGTTAGACACGATCGCCTCAAATGGCTCGTCATCCCAATGCTGCGGATCCGTCAAAGTGTCACCGTGAGCGAGGTCGAACTTTTCATAGCCAACGTCGTGGAGGAACATGTTGATCCGTGCGAGATTGTACGTCGTCAGGTTGATTTCCTGACCATAGAACCCACCAACGTTGTCCTTACCGAGAACCTTGGCGAACTTCAGCAGCAGGGAACCGGATCCACAGGCGGGGTCATAGACCCGGTTCACAGAGGTCTTGCCGACGATGGTGAGCTTCGCGAGAATCTCGGAGACTTCCTGCGGCGTGTAGTACTCGCCACCGGACTTGCCGGCCTGGGAGGCGTACATCTGCATGAGGAACTCGTAGGCGTCGCCGAACAGGTCGATCTTGTTATCGGCGAACGATCCGAGGTTCAGGTCGCCGATCGCGTTGAGGAGATTCGCGAGCTTTTTGTTGCGCTTGTCGACGGTGCCGCCGAGCTTTGCGCTGTTGACGTCGAAGTCAGCGAATAGACCCTTGAGGTCGTCCTCGCTCTCAGTACCGTTTGCTGATCCCTCGATGTTCTTGAAGACCTGCTCCAGCGTCTCGTTGAGGTTCGGGTTGTCCTCGGCATCACGACGAACGTTCTCGAACAGCTCCGATGGGGCGATATAGTAGCCACGCTCAGCGACCAAGTCAGTCTTCGCGTCGATAGCTTCGTCGTCGGACAGAGCCGCGTAGTCGAACCCTGTAGCTCCGGCTTCAGCTTCTTCGCGGTTGAGGCCGGCTGTGAGGTTCTCGGAGATGAAGCGGTAGAACAGCGTGCCGAGCACGTAGTTCTTGAAGTCCCACCCGTCGACGCTGCCGCGCAGGTCGTTGGCGATCCGCCAGATCGTCTTGTGGAGTTCAGCGCGCTGCGCCTGACCTGTAGTGGGAGTCATGTGTTCGTGTCCTTTGCCAAACAACTACGAAACTGGGTCGGATGAACCCATTGCAATCATCCTATTGCTTGGCGCAGACATAGCCAGTCACTAGATATCGATTCCGGTGGCTTCGAGTCCAGAAACGCAGACTGGACTAAGACCCCGTATCTATCCCGCACATTCAGCAACAGACCGTGGCAGCCCCCGATCGCTCAATGAACTCCTCACCTGGGACGACCGAAGTTGATGCTATCCCGCAGAAACTCCTGATAGCGCGGAACTCTTACTCGAAAGATTACCGGCACTGGGCCTGATGCCTTAGCGGTGAGTTCTTGGCCCTGACCTGGCTTCCACAACTAGTTGAGAGTTCAGAGAGATTGGTGATGTTCTTCCTGGTCACGGACTTGAAGTTCGTGTTTCTGGGGCACTAACGGGCTGTCTACGATAGGTTCATGTCGCCTCGCCTGCGGAAAGTCACCAACGGCTCCGGGGCCACAGGCGATCAAACTGTTCGGAAAGTTCGTGGGAAAGTCACCGTCCTCGAACACCTCGGATCCGCCCACACCGCAGCAGAACTGGCCGTTCTGCTCGCAACCGGTTAAGAGAAACTCGCCTAGTATCGGGCCGCGGAACAACTCGAACTCGAACTGGGTCTGCCGACTGATGAGGCTAGTCCACCGCGCGCCAGAACCGTGGTCGGATCGCGGTCGTCTGTGCTCATCGACGCGATCGCCGAATCCTGGAAGCGCCTGGAGTTTGACGAGGTCGTCAATGACCAGGCTTTCTTCCACCTCGTCTTGGCGCGCCTGGTTGAACCGACATAGAAAGCCGATAGCCTGCGCGTCCTTGCTGAGCTCGGCATTGACCCGCCCCACCACAACACGTTCCTTAACTGCCTGGCTCGAGCAAGAGACCGTGACTATCGGTCACTCATTGCGGGGAAGTGCTCGGATCACAGCGTCGCGACCACCGGAATCAGCCTCCTCCGCTACGACGTGACAACCCTGTACTTCGAGGCTGAGAAGGAAGACGAGTTGCGCAGAGTCGGGTACTCGAAAGAACGTCGCGTCGACCCGCAGATTGTCGTCGGTCTCCTCGTCGATCGGACCGGGTTCCCACTCGAGATCGGGCGCTTCGAGGGATCGCAGGCAGAGACGCACACGATCATTCCCGTGATCAAAGCCTTCCAAGACAGGCATAGTGTGGAGGATATGGTCGTGGCTGCTGATGCCGGCATGCTCTCGGCAAAGAACTTGAAGGAGCTCGATGATGCTGGGCTGCGGTTCATCGTCGGGTCCAGGCAGAAGAAGGCACCACACGATCTGGCGACTCATTTCCGGTGGAACGGCAAATACGCCGACGATGGCAGATCATCGACACGATCACCCCGAAAGGCATCAAGCGACTCGACCCGGAGAGGGTGAAGAGGAAGCGCGAACCTGTGTGGACACCTGATGAGCATCCTGATTCGTGGCGGGTGGTGTGGCAGTACCGGCGTAAACGGGCGATGCGTGATGAGCAGACGCTGAACCTGCAGCGCAATCGTGCGTTAGCGATCTTCGCGGGTGAGAAACCGGCGAAGAAGGCCAGGTTCGTCAAAGACACTAATGAGGAGAAGGCCTTCGACGAGTCCTCGTATAGGCGGGCCATGAAGCTATCGGGCTATAAGGGATACGTCACGAAAATTCCTGCGCTCATCATGCCGGCAGTCGAGGTGATCGGCAATGATCACGACCTGTGGCATGTGGAGCAGCCGTTTCGGATGTCGAAGACCGATCTGCGGGCGAGACCGATATTCCATCGCTCCAGGGACGCAATCGAGGCGCACTTGACCGTGGTGTTCGCGGCATTGGCAATGGCTAGGTTTATGCAGGATGTGGCTAGCCTCGATTTTTCACGGTGTGGCTCA
>NZ_VIGO01000020.1:0-486 GCF_009299785.1 Brevibacterium sp. CFH 10365
TCTGGTTGGCCATCGTCGCCCTCGCCGGAGATCTCCAGGCCTGGAGTGGGATGTTGGCTTTCTCCGGTCACGAGATTCGGCGGTGGGAGCCGAAGCGACTGCGCATGCACCTCTACACGATCCCGGCCACAATCGCGAGGACCGCTCGCCGAGCCGTGGTGCATATGAAGAACACCGCCCGCTTCGCTCAAGACATCGTCGGCGGCCTGAACCGACTACGAGCCCTACCAGGACCCGAACCGGGATAGCCATGCTGGTGTCCGTGTCCGATCGAGTAGAGGAAACCACTGGGGTCGGGAGCCCCCGCCGGACCGTGGCGAGACACGGTGGTCGCGTCATGCCCGAATGGCAGAATCAGAAACGAATGCGCTCCATAGCGCCAGAATCATGAGCCTGAGCCATACCGTGAAAAATCGAGGCTAGTCCCCTTTTCCGCCCGTTACCTTTTAACTAGCCCCACTATCCGTCAGGATAGAAGGGGTCGCT
>NZ_VIGO01000021.1:0-434 GCF_009299785.1 Brevibacterium sp. CFH 10365
AGCAGTCCTGGAGGACCTCCTCGGCCAGGGATCTGCTCTTGACGATCCGCACGATGACGGCCATGAGGATGCGGGAGTGGGTGGTGAACAGCTCTTCGAATGCGGACCGGTCGCCGTCGGCGATGCGGATCAGCAGGGCTCCGCCGGGATCGGCGGAATCCGCCGGCTGGTGATCAGAGCTCATTGCCCAATCATGCCATGCATGCAGAAACCGATCACACCTTTCCCAGGTGAGCGAGTCGGGCGGGGCGAGCGCAGGTATCGGGCCGTATGCTGCTGAAACGGTCAGCCGGCGGTCGCATGAGGCCGCACGAACCGGCGAGGAACCGAAGGCGGCCGGGAGCCGATCCTGTTGCTGCGAATCGGTTCCCGGCCACTGCATCGTGGTGCTCTCTCTGCGGTAACTCCGGTCACTTCTCCGGCATCATCACGGC
>NZ_VIGO01000022.1:0-407 GCF_009299785.1 Brevibacterium sp. CFH 10365
CCTTCGACGGTCTCGTGCTCACCGGCGATCTCATCGGGGGAGAGCTGACCGGGGATGACATGGTAGGTCAGCACCTTCGTCAGCTGGTCCGAATCCTTGGCCAGGGCATCGAGGTCGTCCTTGGGCACATCGGCGAAGGCGTCATCGACCGGGGCGATGACCGTGAACTCGTCGCCGTTGAGGGTGTCGACGAGGTCGACATCGGGATTGAGCTCACCCGAGACCGCCTTGGTCAGCGTTGTGAGCATCGGGTTGTTCGAGGCGGCAGTGGCCACGGGGTCCTGGCCCATGCCCTCGACTGATCCGGCCCCGTCCGGGTTCTCCTCGGCGTAGGTCGAGCAGCCGGAACCGACGAGGTCGGTATCGGCCATCGAGGCATCACCGGACTCTTCGGGCATCTCGGACTC
>NZ_VIGO01000023.1:0-406 GCF_009299785.1 Brevibacterium sp. CFH 10365
AGCAGTCCTGGAGGACCTCCTCGGCGAGAGATCGGCTCTTGACGATCCGGACGATCACGGCCATGAGGATGCTCGACTGGTCCGTGAACAGCTGCTCGAAGGCAACCGCGTCGCCCGCTGCGACTCTGACCAGCAGCTGACCGCTGGGGTCGACCGGTCCGGAGTCGGCCGTTCTGTCGTCGGTCGAGGTTGGGGCCGGCTTTCTGGATGGGGCTGGGTGCCCCGGGGGTCCGTCTTGAATCGCCGTGGGATCGTCTGAGCTCATTGACCAATGTTCTCATCCCTTCGGACGTCGTTTCGCAGAATATCCATCGGATGGGCGAGAAAGGGGAGGCCAGGGGGGCCGATTGCGACATCGGCCCCTGGCCGGTGCTGCTCGATGTCACTTCTCCGGCATCATCACGGC
>NZ_VIGO01000024.1:0-364 GCF_009299785.1 Brevibacterium sp. CFH 10365
ACCAGCAGCTGGCCGTGCTTGGAAAGCCGGGTGAGTAGGGCTTTCAGTTTCGTTTCGTTCTGCGGCAGCGCCTTCGATAACAGTTGTTTTCCGTCGCGATCCACCGCGACGGCGTGGTGGTTGTGTTTGCCGACATCGATGCCGATGAATACGTCGATGTCAGCGTGGTTGGTGATCATGTCACTCATCTTCTTCGACTCATGTGACCGGATATTGGTTGTGGTTCGGCTGGCCGGTAGTGCTGGGTGGCTCCAAGGTTCGGCATCCACGTTACGGTCGGGCTCAAGGCATGTGTTCTGCCAGTGGTTCTGGCCCCTATCAGCGATTTCCCTGGTGCCTTCGAACCCCGGTGACAACACCCCCC
>NZ_VIGO01000025.1:0-343 GCF_009299785.1 Brevibacterium sp. CFH 10365
ATCGACCGAGCGGAGTCGGACCGGACGGTCTCCGCCTTGAAGATCCTCCCCGAGGAGCAGAGCAGGCCGATCGTCATGGCCTTCTATCAGGGTCTGACCCACACCCAGATCTCGGAGGACCTCAAGGTGCCGCTGGGTACCATCAAGTCACGGATCAGAGACGGAATGAAGAAGCTGCGAGACGAGTTGGAGGCGAGTCGATGAGCACCGATCGTGATTATCTGGCCGCCGGCCTGGCCTTGGGCGGGCTGACCGACGACGAACTCGCCGAGGCTCGGGCGCTGGCCGAGTCCGATGCAGACTTCCGTGCCGAGGTCGCCGCCTATGCCGACGTCATGGCCGA